>NZ_SMYZ01000066.1 GCF_004919685.1 Mesorhizobium norvegicum
CCTTTCGATGGTGGCGCCGGCCGACCTCCCGGCGCGCGTCGCCGAAGTCGCGTTGTTCGGCCGTGGCCGTGGCGCGTTCGTGTATCATGAAGGGATCGGCCGCAATCCAAGCCTCGCCGACCTGCATGCCGTGCTCTGTGCCAACGTCACGGTGGAGGAACGCCAACTGCTCTTCGATCCCGAGTTCGGCCTCGCGCAGATCCAGATCGGAGAAGGCTGCGGTTCGCTGACCATGCCGATGACCGATGCACGGCTCTCGGCCATGACCGCGATGGCCACCGAAGAACTGGTGCGGCTGGCCGCGAACAACGCGGCCGACGGAGACATCGCCGTCGGGATGACGTCGCCCGACGGCCCCTCGACCACCTGGCGGCGGCTCAAGGTACCGCCGTTCATCGAAATCCCCGTGGACGGCGGCGACTGGACGTTGCGCCTGGTCGCACGCGTTGCGGGCATGATTCGAGACGACATTGCCAACTACCCGGGCGTTGAAACCGGCGGGCTCCTGGTCGGTTCGTGCAGTTCGCTCATGAAGACGGTGACGGTGGTCGACTTGATTGAGGCCCCGGAAGACAGCCGGCGGACACCCACGCTGTTCGTGCTCGGTACCAAGGGCATGAAGCGGCGGATCGACGCCCGTTTCGAAGACAGCGGCCGCTCGCTGCTCGACGTGGGCACCTGGCACAGCCACCTCGCCGAACAGGGCCCCTCGCCCACCGACCGCAAGACGGCCAGGCAGGTGGCGGCCGAACGCTCTCCGCCGGCGATCCTGCTGATCGCCACCCCGACCACCTACCATGCGATCATGCATCAGGAGGCACGATGAACGAATATCTCGACCCCTACGCCATCAAGGCGCGCCTCGCGCCCGCAGCCCTGGCGATTGCCCCGGTCATCGTGCTGATCGTGCTGGCCTTCAACTGGGCCCAGCCAAGCCTCCCCGAGGCCATCATCAGTCTCGCCGTCATGGTTCTGTTCTTCGCCGCGTCGAATGTGGCCCGCCGGCTGGGCAAGAGGAAGGAGCGGCAGCTGTTCGCGACGACCGGCGGGCGGCCGGAAAACCGCGAACTCAGCTATCTGGACAAGACGTTGGACGATAGGACCAAGGACCGTTACCGCAAATTCCTTGCCCGGCAGCTCGATCAGCCGGCGCCGACGCGCGACATGGAGGTCGAGGATCCCGACGAAGCGGCCGCGTTCTACGTGCAGTGCTACAACTGGCTGCGCGAAAACACCCGCGACACCGAGAAATTCCGGATCCTTTTCAACGAGAACATCGCCTACGGCTATTACCGCAATCTCCTGGCGCTGAAGCCCTACGGCATCATGCTCAATCTGTTGACCATCGCGGCCGCAGCCGCGATCATCTACTACAAGCCCGATTTCGCCGAGCTGACCCACGGCAAGCTCGTCGCACTCGGCATCCTCGCAGCCGTCCATGCGGGCTACCTGATCTTCGGCGTCACCCGGCGCGCCGTGCTTGACGCCTCCAAGGCATACGCTCGCCAGCTCACGCTCAGCTGCGAAGCTTTGATCGTACAGATGAAATCGGCCTGAGTTTCAACGCGCGAGTGTGGCGCGCGAGCGTCGCAAAGCTGTACAGGTTCCGGTTTTTGAGCCAAGCTGGTGCGGATATGAAAGCCTGCCCGTGACAGATCGCGAAATCCACCTGTACCTCGACGACAGCGGCAGCCGCGAGCCAGACCGAGAGCCCAAAGAGAAGCGCCGGGACGAAATGGATTATTTCGCCCTCGGCGGCATCCTCATCAACGAGGAAGACGTCGACGAGCTCTATGCCCGCCACAAGGTGTTCTGCCAGAACCACGGCATCACCTACCCGCTTCACTCCTGGGCGATCCGGGGCGGCCGTGGCGACTTCGGCTGGCTGAAGAAGCCGGAGACCGCTTTTGAATTCCTGGGAGATTTGCAGGGAATGCTGCTTGCGCTGCCCGTGATCGGCATCGCCGCGGTCATCGACCGACCGGGCTATGTTGCCCGCTACCGCGACCGGTACCGGGACCAGCTCTGGTTCATGTGCAAGACCGCCTACTGCATCCTGATCGAGCGCGCCGCCAAATATGCCCGCAGCCAGGACCGCAAGCTGCGCGTGTTCTTCGAGAGAGCCGGCAAAGCCGAGGACCGCGACCTGGTGGCCTACACGCGGATCCTGAAGACGCAGGGGATGCCGTTCGACGGTGCCAACTCCGCCAGCTACGGGTCGTTAACCGCCGAGGAGTTCAGGGACATCGTGCGCGGGGAGCCGCGCGGCAGAACCAAAACCACACCGATGTTGCAGATCGCCGATCTCTACCTTTATCCGATGGCCAAGGGCGGCTATGACCCGTCCTGCCGGCCCTACAGGGCCCTGATGGACCACAAGCGTCTCATCGACGCGCACCTGCAGCCCGAGGACCTGGCATCCTGCGGCATCAAATACAGCTGCTTTGAACGGATAAAAAACAAAGACCCGGACTAGCCGGGCCTTCGTTTTGAAAAGTTCGGCTGGCGCCTAGCGCCAACCCCGGAGCGATGCTCACGTCCAAAGTATGGGTATTGACACTCTCTTTGTCAACACCCCGGGTGAACCTCTGGTCGGGGGGCCCCTACCTTATCGCTTGCATATAGCACGGTTCGTCTAATCGACACTTCATATTTGTAACTGGTTATCACGGCTCGGCGGGACTTGCGCGGGGGGGGGTCAATTTTGCACGCGGCCAGTGGAGCAGCGCGTGAAAGAGCAAATGAATAGGCGTGTCGCCAATATTTTCGTATTGCTCTAATCGATTATAGTTGTGAAGCGCAATTTCAGCCCGTTTACTTGCCGCTCAAGTCACGCATAAAAGAAGGTAGCACCGATTCGGTAGCTTATCCCCTGTCTTTTGCGTACTCGCGGCCCGTGGCGCCGAGTGGACGATTGAAGATCGCCGGTCTCACTAGCAGGTGGGCACAAGCGCCTGGGGCCGGTTGGCAAGCCACAGGAGTAGGACAAATGTCGAAGGATTCGGGTAAGGGCGATCACGGCGGCGGGCCAGGCAAGATTGAGATCACGGTGGTGGTGAACGGCCAGCCCACGCAAGTCGAAGCCAATCCCAACCAGCCGCTTCACGTCGTTCGTGCCAAAGCCCTTGAGAACACGCAGAACGTCGCCCAGCCGGCCGAGAATTGGGAATTCAAGGATGAGGCCGGCAACCTGCTCGACGTTGACAAAAAAGTTGGCGATTTCGGTTTCGCGAACATTGTGACCCTGTTCCTCAGCCTGAAGGCGGGTGTAGCAGGTGCCTGAAATCCAGACTGTGGACCCTGCGGTCTCGCGAGCGAAATTCGATCGGCAGATCGGCTGGTTCCAAACACAAGCGGGCGCTTACCGGGCTCAGGGTTGTTTCCTGATCGAGGCGAGATTCCCTACTGCCTTCTTCATCTTCGCACCGCCCAAGATAAGGCCACAGATAATCGGTGCAGCTGTCGAGATCGACTTCTCCAATTACGACCTCCGACCTCCGTCGGTAGTCTTCGTCGACCCCTTTACCCGCCGGCCGGTTGCCCGCAAGGATTTACTGCTAAGTATGCTCAGACGACCGCATCTACCCGGAACCCCACCGGATATGATTTCGGTCCTCATGCAGCAGAAAGCTCTGTCGCTATCGGACTTCCTCCAGGCCAACAGTGCGGAACATACGCCATTCCTGTGCATGGCAGGCGTCCGGGAATACCACGACAATCCAGCCCATTCAGGTGACTCATGGCTTCTCCACCGGGGTTCTGGCGAAGGCTGTTTGGCCTTTATCCTGGACAAGATCATCAAGTACGGGACCGGCCCCGTGGAGCAGATACAGTATCAGTTCCAAATCTCAGTGGGAGCGATGGTAGTACCCCCATCCGCCATCCCGGAATGAGCGTTTTGATGGATGTAACGACCGTGACGCTCCCGCGCCACTGCATCTCGACTGTGCATGCGCATCTGCGCTCGGTTGGTCGCGAAGGCAATGAGGGGATGGCGCTCTGGGTCGGCGTTCAGCAAGACCAGCATTTTGCCGTAACAGAGACCGTTATCCCGGCGCAGCGTCACATTCGGACGGGCGATGGTGTTTGCGTGATGGTTCCGGCCGAGGAACTGCACCGGCTTAATGTCTGGCTCTACAATAGCGGCCTGAAACTCTTGGCCCAGATCCATAGCCATCCGGGCCGAGCCTACCATTCGACGACCGACGATGCTTATGCGGTTGCTACCACTGTTGGGTGTCTGTCGCTGGTAGTGCCGAATTTCGCCCGCGAGCCTTTCGATTTTGCTCGAGTCGCCGCCTATCGGCTCGACGGAAAAGCCAACTGGAATGCGCTCCCTTCCGCGGCACTGTCGCGAATGATCACAATAACGAGTTGAACAATGGCACTCGCTAACTTCATCGACCGCGCCGCCACGGCGGCATCTCAGGTCCTAGCCGATTTTCATCTGGAGGACTTTAAAGCAGCTCTTGAAAAGCAGGTCGTGGCCGTCGCCTTTGACGATCAAGCCGCTTCCTGCGCCGAAGGCCAGGCGACACTAGATCTTGCGGTGAGGTTGCTCGCCAGGCTCTATCCAGTTCTGGCGATACTCCCGCTGGGCACCGCGGCAAGCTCTCAAGCCCAAGCGCTGGAGCGCTTGGCAAAGTCGATAAATCCAAAAGTTGGCATCCGGCGTTCCGGCAAGTCTGCCACCATCTGCGTAGCTGCAGGGGTGACGCGCCCACCACTCCGGTGCCCGACCTTTTTCATGGGATCGGAAGGTTGGGCGGCAAAGCTGTCGCGTACGGACCCGGTGGGCTCCGGCTCGAGTTTGCTGCCCTATGGAGCTGGCGCCGCCAGTTGCTTCGGCGCCGCCAACGTCTTTCGAACCATCTTCGCCGCTCAGCTGACCGGCGCCGAGTTAGACGAAACCATCGACCTCTCGTTATACAGCTACGACAAGACCAAAGCCGGCGAGGCAGGCCCGATCGACATACCTGTCGACCTTGGCGAAACGCACCTCGTTGGGCTCGGTGCGATAGGCCATGGCTCGCTTTGGGCGCTAGCGAGACAACCCGGTCTCACGGGACGTCTGCATGTAATCGATCACGAAGCAATCGAACTCTCAAACCTGCAGCGCTATGCCTTGGCCGGCCAGGCGGAGATTGGCATGTCCAAGGCGGTTCTTGCAGCCACCGCCCTTAGATCGACGGCCCTTGGGGTCGAGGCGCACCCGCTGACGTGGGCAGAATATGTTGCGCGCCAGGGCGACTGGGTCTTCGACCGAGTGGGTGTG
This sequence comes from Mesorhizobium norvegicum, assembly GCF_004919685.1. GTDB lineage: Bacteria > Pseudomonadota > Alphaproteobacteria > Rhizobiales > Rhizobiaceae > Mesorhizobium > Mesorhizobium norvegicum. The sequence continues at coordinate 5,276 of NZ_SMYZ01000066.1, forward strand.
GCGCTTGACACCGCCGCCGACCGTCTGGCGGTCCAAGGTGCTCTGCCCCGATGGATCGCGAATGCCTGGACGCAGGAGCACGACCTCGGCATCTCGCGGCACGGGTTCGATGACGGCCAAGCTTGCCTTTGTTGCATGTACCTGCCGTCCGGGAAATCCAAGGACGAGCACCAGCTGATTGCCGAGGAACTCGGAATACCGGAAGCACACGAGCAGGTGAAAACGCTCCTGCAGACCAATGCCGGAGTTCCCAACGACTTTGTAGTTCGGGTGGCTACAGCGATGGCTGTGCCGTTTGAACCGCTAGCCCCGTTTGTTGGCCAGCCCCTGCGTTCCTTTTATCAGCAGGCTATCTGCGGCGGTCTGGTGTTCCAGCTCAGTGATGGAAGTCGCCGCGGTCGAACCGTGGTTCCGATGGCCTTCCAGTCAGCGCTTGCCGGGATTATGCTTGCCGCCGAGCTCGTCAAACATAGCGCGGGTTTTCCCGTGGGCCCGACGACGAGCACTCGGGTGAATCTTCTGCGCCCACTTGGCTCCCACTTGCACGATCCAAAGGCCAAGGATTCCAGCGGCCGCTGCATCTGTAGCGATGACGATTTCATTGCAGCTTACAGGCGCAAATACGGCAAGAGCGTCGTACAGCTAAGCGATGTCTCCGCCGCCTAAGCAGACGCGCGAATGTCTCCGTTGCCGCCGGGCGGCGATGTGCGCGCCACTACGAAACGTTATGTCCGCTCCTCTGCCGTCCGAGGGTCCATGAGATAGCCTCCCCACGCGCCACACCGGAAACCTCCTTTCCGATGTACCGATCAAGCACCGGCCTCCACGGCACGAGCGTGAACTCGCGCGACTTCTCGATCACGGCATATTTGCCGCTGGCAAGCTCGACCGATCGGCGCAGCGTGCCTTCTATTCGTTCTCCAGGCTGCGCTTCGGCATACGAGAGACCGAGCTGATCCGACAGCTGGCCGGCGACACGGTTCAGATCGCGCTGGCGCAGGATCGAAATCATGTTGGCACGATAGACGACCCGGTCCTGTTCTTCGTGCGCGAGGCCTTGCGCGGTCAGCCACTGCCGCCGACGGGCATGCGCCTCCCGCACCTCATGCCCGAAGCCTGAGTTGCGCAACGGCTCCGGTCTCTCGGCAACCAGGTTCCGGTCGAGCCAGGTGGCGCCTTCGAAGCTGACTTGGCGTTCCAGCGGCATTGATGAGAGCTTCTCGACTATCACCGGCTCGACCCTGGCCCGCAGGCGCTCGTATTCCGCGACACGATCAAGATGATCCGGCGCGATGATCCAGGTGCCATTCGGCTCGCGCTCCACGCCGCCGGTAGAGCGCCGGATCGCCTCCAGCCGGCGGATATGCGTCTCGGCAAAGCTTTCGGTGGCGAACGCATCATGCTTGAGGTGCATATCGACGCTGTAACGGCCGCCGTGTGCGGTAGCGATGTCGGCGATTGTACGGTCGTCTTGCCTGGGCTTGGTATCCCTCGACGTGACACGCACGATGCAGCCGTCGGGCGTCGGTTCCGTCAACTCGCCTTTGCCGATGTCTATCCAATGGCTTTTGCCGTCAACGCCGTCGACGATGAGGTAATGCCGATCGTTGATTTCGTCGGCGAGCCCGCGCGCGAAGAGGCGGCCGACGACCGGTGGGGAGGGCTCTTCACGTCGATCGTGGACAAGGTAATCGGCGGCACTGCGAGCGAGCCCCTTGCCAGTCAGCTCGCGGTGCATGGTCTTGATGATGTCGCCGCGTTCGCCGGTGCGGCGCAGCGTGGCTTCCAGCTCATCATCCAGGCGCCAGCGGACCGGGTCGACCTCCTCGGCCAAGCCCAGCCGCCATGCGCCATGGTTAGCGTTGTTCGTAGCGGCGCGGCGGGCACAGCTGAGCCCGCATCCGAAGTCGACGAGGAAAGGGTATTGCTCCACCGATTTCCGAAGAAGGCCACTGGTCGCAATTGCCCCTGTGGGCCGTGGCGATCTTTTGGTCGCGCTTGCGACATTCTTGTCAGCCTTCGGGACACAACAATGTTTTCGGATAGGCGCGCACGAGGGAGCAAATCAAGGAATCTCAATCATGCAAACGCCGTGACGCCCAGCCGGACTCGATCCTCACGGCGTGGAGACCGGCGCGCCGTGCTGAAGAGCTCGAAGGTGTCAAAGGCCTTCCTCGACAGGGGGAGCAGCAACAGCGCGACCGTAGGCGCGACGGCCGCGTCTTCGCAGATCGCAGCCTGCGCACGCAATTACACGCTAGAGACAAAGCCTTACGCGGTCGATGCAGTGCCCGCCGGCGTGCGGCAATGCATCGGCTCGGCCCGTCCGGAACGGTTTTCGCCTTCCCTAGCCGGTGCGGAAGTTCTGACTACTCCGACAGTACAGCACCTTTGCTCGGTCCGGGTGACCACGCGATTGTGCGGCGCGCTCGGTCTCGGTCAAGGCACGGCGCCCCTGCTCAAGCCGACAGGGCTTCGGCAAAAGATAGTCCGATTCGGTGCCCCCAAGTGAAATGGCATAGCGCTTGCTGTTATCCGTTAGAGCCCACCAAAGCACGTAGAAAGCTATGAACAGAACCATGGCAAAAACGCGAAGTTCCATACAAGCGCCCAAGGAGACCGTGCACATTGGCGCCGAACGTCCCCTCCAGACGTCCCTCCTCCGGTATCTGATTTGCTATGGCTGGTTCGAGACTGACGGAGCCGTGGCGCTCGCCCAATTGTCGCTTACCCGCCTCCGCCAGGAGGATGCCTTTTTTGGAACACGGCATCGACCAAGTGCGGCCTCTCGGGCCCAGGACTGTCGTCGACGCGATCAACGTGCATCAGGCGACGGTAAGCCGGGTGACGTCGAACACATACATGCAGACCCCGCGCGAAGTGTTCGAACTGAAGTATTTTTTCACCGTCGCGAGCGCGTCCTCCCAAGGTGGCGACGCGCGGTCCCCCCCGAAGCTGTCCGCCATCGGATCAAGGCGACAATCGCCGACGAATCGCAAGATGACGTGCTTTCCGACGACGACATCGTCGTCCGGCCCAAGGAAAGGGCCATCGATTTGCGCGCCGCACCGTCACAAAATATCGCGAAGCGATGAACATCCCCTCGTCCGTGCAATGCCGCAGGGAATGGCGCTTCTGGCGTTAATGCGGGTCAACGCAGCAACCCGAGTTTGCAGCACATCCAAACTGGAGACCCTGTTGATGACCGAATCCGCTACGGGCTTCATGGACGGAGTTCTGCATGACCCAAAACAGCCAGATCAACGGTCTGGTCCCGCATGGGGTGCAGTCATTTCGCTTGCCTTAGGCACCTTTGGGCTTGTGACGGCAGAGTTTCTGCCTGCCAGCGTGCTGACGCCGCTCGCGCATGATCTCTCTATCACCGAGGGTGCAGTTGGACAGGCGCTGACAACGACCGCCATCGTGGGGGCGATCTCGGCGCCGACGATGGCCGTCATCACAAGGCCCCTGGACCGCAGGATCGTCATATGGGCGATGACGCTGCTGCTGATCCTGTCGAACGTTCTATCGGCCGTCGCGGGGTCGCTCCCGGTTCTCCTGGCCGCCCGCGTCGTGCTCGGCATAGCACTCGGAGGGTTTTGGTCGATTTCGGCAGCGCTGGCGATGCGGCTCGTTCCAAGTCACCTCCTGCGGCGCGCCATGTCGATCATCCTCACCGGCGTTACCTGCGCTACCGTTTGCGCGGCTCCAATCGGCGCCTATGTCGGCGATATCTGGGGATGGCGAACCGCCTTCATTATCGCTGCGGTCGTCGGCGCCGTTACGCTGGTAGTGCAACTCATAACCATTCCGAGGCTGCCTCCGATTGGAGTGGCCAGCTTCCGCAGTCTGCTGGATGTGGCCAAGAATCCGATGATCAAAGTCGCGATGTTGGTCGTCCTGCTGGTCGCTTCCGGGCACTTCGCCGGCTTCACCTATATCCGCGCCTTCCTTGAGAAGTTTCCCGCGCTTGATATCGAGACGATCTCGCTCGTGTTGCTCGTCTTTGGCATCGGCGGCTTCTTCGGCAATTTGGCCGGCGGATTCCTGGCCGAGCACAGCCTCAAGGCAGCCGCGGCGCTGCCGCCCCTGCTCATTGCGATGGCCACTGTCTCGCTGCTGACGCTGGGAGCATCGGCTTGGGCCACGGCGATTGCGGTTACCGTATGGGGCTTTGCCTTCGGCGCGGTGCCCGTGGGACTGCAGACATGGATGGTGCTGCACGCTGCTCCCGAGCAGGCCGAAAGCGCCGGTGGGCTGATGGCCGCAACGTTCCAGGTGGCCATCGCAGCGGGCGCGATTTTCGGCGGACTACTGATGGACAATGCCGGCGTCGCCAGTGCCCTTGCCTACAGCGCCGTTGCCTCATTCCTCGGCGCCCTGACAGTGTTCTTGCTCGGCCCGAAGCGCGAACCCCAGACCACCTGACAGAGAGGCCATCAGTGCAGCGCGGGAAAGATGCAATCATCAGCCGCGCGGTGCGATCCTACGCACGATTTTTGGCGGTTGCAGGCCTCGTCTCCGGGTGATCGGACGCTGTAGTCCGGTCGATTTCGACCGGCGGGGGCGTTTCGAATGATGGTGCCGACGAGAGAAGCTAAGAGTGCCGGACCGAACCGGACCGCCTCGCCGTCGACCGCTCTGGCATGGCGACAATGCCGCTGCAGTGTGGTTATAACCACCTGAATTTTGAAAGATCCTCCAACAGGCGAGAACACGCTACGTGGCCACAAAGGCCGCCGCTAACCGTTAGAACGTGCGGTCTATGCGGCTTTGTCTTGCGGCGAGCATCGGGCGGATCGCGCGCCTGGTCTCTTACATGAAGCTCGGGGCCGAACATGCCCCGCGGCTTCTGATTCGGCCCGAAATAGTAGGATCGTTCGGCGATGTCGTAGTTGTATTCACCAACTGTAATCCAGCCGCGATTTAACGTCGACAGACCCACGCGGCGGATTTTCCAGCGGCGGAATCTCAAGCGCCGCCTGCCCTTGGCAAGGCGGCTTACCGGAATTCGGCAGGACGACGAGACGAGTTATCTCACGCTCAGGATCCCCGCAATTCGGTGCGGCGCATGGCGAAAACCTTCAGCCTCGCATAGCTTGCGGTAAAAGTACTTCTTCCACTTCATGTTTTTGGTGTTGCCGGCTGCCAGCGTGGGGAAACACGTGGCACGCCGTCATGCAAAATCATCGAATGTGCGTCAGACCCAATTTTGCACGCCGGTTCGCACCCGTATGAGGCGCTGAGTAAATCGAGACTGAGACCAGGAGTGCCCGCGACTTCACATGCGGGATGCCTCCTGCAACATTATCTGCCGCATCCAGATGCTTGCCGGATCACTGTTGTGGAGGGTGGGCCATTGGACGGCCTCGGTGAACGTGGGTAGTGGCCGCGGAAGTTCGATGATCCGCAAGGGGAAGGTTTTTTTGAAATGCTGAACCAGCCGGAAGGGCATGGTCGCTATCCGAGCTGTGCCTGAGACCATCGGCGGGATCATGCTAAAGGCCTGTACGACGATCTCGACACGTCTCTTGAGACCATGCTCAAGCAAAAACTGTTCCTCGATGGAGGGCATCTGGGCACCGCCGACCCTGAACGCAATGTGTTTCATCGACACGTATCTCTCGAATGTAAGCTGACGTGGCAACTGCTTGTTCGTGGGGCAGCCCACGCACACGAATGTCTCGTCGAACAGCGCCGCTCTTGGATGGGCGCTCGACATGAAAAATTCCGGAAGAATCACAAAATCGACGTCGCCGCGCCGGAGAAGCTCATCGGGGTCGTTGTCGAGCGGCCGCAATTCGAAGCTGACGGCGGGTGCTTCGCGTGCAACCCGCTCCACGACCTTTTCAAAAAACACGAGTGTGGCGAAATCGGAAAGAATGATCCTGAAGCGGCGATCGGATTGAGCCGGATTAAACGGATCCCAAGAAATAATCGAGCATTGGATGTGCAAGAGTGCGCCACGAACTGCGGGGGCGAGTGTTTCCGCACGCGGGGTTAGAACGCGTTCGCGGCCGCTCATCGTAAACAGTTCATCGTTGAAATAGTTGCGCAGCCGGGCGACGGCCGCGCTCATGGCCGGCTGACTAAGGTTGATGCTGCTTGCCGCCGCCGTGAGGTTGCGCGCGGTCAGCAGTGCGTCGAGCACGACGAGAAGGTTCAGATCAAGGCCTTTGAAACGCATGCCTCATCTGTCCGTAACGTGGTTGTTTGTCATCGTGACCATTATGGGCGCTCGTTTACGGTCCCACTCAGAGGTGTTGTGTCCCGACCTGCCGCCCGCGCGCGTGGAGGACGTGCTCGTCGTAGTTATGGGGATAGCGCGGCCGACGAGCGAATGGCCGACCGGTACAACAGTCGATCGGATAGGTCCGGAGCTATGAAACATGTCGATTACAGATGCGAATTTTTCACGTGGCTAATTGATTACAGATTGAGATTTGAGCAGACTTGGGCGTGGCGGCGCTCCGACAACGATCCGCGACACATATCCGAGGTGGCGCGCAATACTGCGAATTGCCATCGCTATGACGACAATCGCCACTCCAAGCACAGTTGCGAAGGCGATTCTGGTCGTGAGATTCCAGACTTCTCCAAACTGTATCAAATCCATGAGGCGAAACACGGCACCCTGGACCAGGTAAAGCAGCAGCGTGCTCTGACCAAGCTGCACCGCGACAAAGCGAGCTACTCTAGTCGAATAGACAAGTCTCCAGCATTGGAACATAGACTGCATTGCTACCGCAGAAGCCGCCAAAGAGCCAGAGAACATCAGAAAAACTTGTTTAGCTGACGGTTCATCATGAATTAAAACGAGATTGTTGTAGGCATAAGTCTCCTTGCCCCACCCGAGGAAGCATATGAAAGCCGCTATCGACAATAAGACAACAAAAATCGATTTGTAACGCCAGATGACGCCATTCTGCCATCCGATCGGCTGGGCAAACAGGAACCCTAAACAATAAAATGGGTAAGTGTATTTTAACAACGGGGTTATTGATAACGTGATGGGTGCGAATGCGACCGCAATTGCAGATGCGCTTATGATCCACATCGATAGACGGTTGAACGTTGTAAGAACTCTAATCAGAATGAACGAAATAAATGCGGCCCATATGAACCAGTAAGTTCCAATAACTTCCGTTGACAAATCTAACAGAGTATCAGTCAAACTCTTCGTAGGAAAAATAACTGCGGACTTTAACGTCCAAATCAACGTACACCAAAATAGCATTGGCAGTAGTAGCTGCATTGCCCGCTCACTGGCACCCTGGGTGAACGATTTTCGCAAAATTGCCCCAGAAGAAAGATATCCGCTTATTGCCATAAAGAGGGGCATATGAAACATGTAGATCGACTTGAAATACGGCGACAGCCAGAAAGCGTCGGTGCCCCGATAGATAAAATATTGTAGCAGATGCCCAATTATCACCAAAGTGATGAGTATGCCTTTCGCGAAATCAAAGCTTAGGTCTCGGTTGTTTGTCCCTGCTGGGCACGAGCCGTGTCCCTTCGCTCCGGCTCTTATGTGATCAAGCATCAGACTCCAGCCTATCTGTTGCAGTTGCTACTTGCCGTTTCTGGGCACGGCGAGCGCGGTGCAAAGGATCGAAAATCACGCGGATCGCGGCGTGGTATGGAGGGCCGATTGGCTGCAACCGAGCGGACAAAATCCCAGCGCCTGATCGCAAACCTCGAGCGCATTGGCGGTCGCGATCATGTGTGGCGATGCGAACGCCCGGCACTATGGTCGTCTGGCCGTCTCTGCAGAACCTCTCAAGATGGTTTCGCAACGGGTGCCGAACCATGCCAAAAGCGAATGGAATGCCACGCTGCTGCAGCACCGGACGCATGACGCGGATAGAATGGCTCATTCCGAGTCTCTCAAGATCCGGGTGCATCCTGTACGATCCGAGTTCCCCTACCAAGAAATCAACCTCGCCAACCGTGAAGAAATGGCGCAGCAGGTCCTAGTGAGCTGCTACGCCGTGCACATCAGAGCCGATTGCGCGAACCTTCGGCCCTGCACCGGCCCAGCTACTACCGCCTGAAAGCCCCTGTCGCCCATGGGCCTTTTGGAAGAAGGCGGAGAGTTCGACATGACCGGCTACTTGCAAGTCATTTCCCAGCACACGCTGCAGAAGCAGTGGCGTGGTCGGGCGCATGCCAAGTGCGGTCATCTATGCAGCGCCCTGGAAGTTTGGTAAAATCGATTGTTTAGATCGCGAGCATCCACGCTATGGATAAGTGAAAGCCATGCGCTTCAAAGGCCTTGATCTGAATCTTCTCGTCGTGCTCGACGCACTGCTAACCGAGCGGACCCTCACGGCGGCGGCAAGCAGCATCAACCTTAGTCAGCCGGCCATGAGCGCGGCCGTCGCCCGGCTGCGCGACTATTTCAACGATGAACTGTTTACGACGAGCGGCCGCGAACGTGTTCTAACCCCGCGTGCGGAAACACTCGCCCCCGCAGTTCGCAGCGCACTCTTGCAAATCCAGTGCTCGATTATCTCTTGGGATCCATTTAACCCGGCTCAATCCGATCGCCGCTTCAGGGTCATTCTTTCCGATTTCGCCACACTCGTGTTTTTTGAAAAGGTCGTGGAGCGGGTTGCACGCGAAGCACCCGCCGTCAGCTTCGAATTGCTGCCTATCGACGACGACCCCGATGAGCTTCTCCGGCGCGGTGACGTCGATTTTCTGATTTTTCCAGAATTGTTCATGTCAAGCGCCCATCCAAGAGCGGCGCTGTTCGACGACACGCTCGTGTGCGTGGGCTGCTCCACGAACAAGCAGTTGCCACGGCAGCTTACATTCGAGAGATACATGTCGATGAGGCACGTTGCGGTCAAGTTCGGGCGGACGCTGAAGCCCTCCATCGAGGAACAGTTTTTTCTTGAGCATGGTCTCAAGAGACGTGTCGAGATCGTCGTGCAGGCCTTTAGCATGATCCCGCCGATGGTCTCAGGCACAGCTCGTATAGCGACCATGCCCTTCCGGCTGGTTCAGCATTTCAAAAAAACCTTCCCCCTGCGGATCATCGACCTTCCGCTGCCGCTTCCCGCATTCACCGAGGCCGTTCAATGGCCCGCCCTTCACAACAGTGATCCGGCAAGCATCTGGCTGCGAGAGATATTGCTACAGGAGGCGTCTCGAATGACTTCTCCGGGAGACGCCAAAAGGCGCCCTAAGCAGCCCTAATTTACTCCCGCGTCTCACGCCGGCACTCGCGTCAATAGCCCGTGTCGGAAGAGAGCGATGCTCGCGGCAAGTGCGCCTGCGAGGTCGTCCAGCGGGTGGGCTGCGTCGACAAACGGTGCAAATGAGAAGGGCCCCCCATAGCCGCCATCAAGCAGCGCCCGGATCTGGCTGCCATTGTCGGAACCGACTAGGACGCGATCGGGGTAAATCCAGTGGATCGGATCGTTCACGCTTGAAATGTGGACGAGACCGGTCAGCTCGGAGGAGAAGAACGCCTCCCCGGCAAGCGTGTGGTGGAACGTGTCGTGCACGAGGCGGAAGACGGATTGGCCATCAATGGCGGCAATGGCCTTAGCCGCTTCGTTCTTCGATCGAAGCGAGCAGGTCCGGAAGCCCAGCGGCTCGATGAGACCGATCAGACCGCGCGACTGGAGGATCGGCTTGAGCGCCTTCAAGGCGACGAGGAGATCGCCCCGGCGCTCGGCATTGGCGGGCCAGGAGCCGCCGTTGACCGGCACCAGCATGAGCGTCGTGGCTCCGCAGGCCGCTGCATAATCGGCGAGCTTGCTCGCCTCGGCCCTGCGGGCGGGGGTCCACTCATTGAAGCGCTGCAAGGCATTGACGGAAATAATCCCAACGCCTGTGTCGGCGGCCGCAGACCGGACGTCCGCCGCCGGCTCGCCGCGTGCCATAGCATTGCTGCCCGGTTGGCTGCGGATCTGGACATCGGTTAGGCCCTGGTCGCGGGCAAAAGCGAAAAGTGCCCTGACGTCAAGTCCGGGCGTCGCCATATAATCGAGTGCAAAGCGGGGCGATGCTTGGCGCATGGCTTGGCTTTCCTTCCATGAAACGGGCGTCATTCTCGGCTGACTGGCTTCTATCGTGCGTTGATTCGCGAGGGCCGAAATGATGGGCATGAGCGAGGCGAGGCAGTCGTACTCACGTTTCTCTCACGCTATGTTTTTCTCTCATTTATGAGCCGACGTTCACCCAAACGGCGGTGCCGCGCCTCCTGAGACATGGCTTGAATAGGTGCAATGACCGAACTGACTCGCAGCCATCCAACTGCTTCCGCAAGGTACCCGCCAACCCTGAAAGATGCCCAATCGATCAAATTCAAAGTCAGGCAGCAGGGTGTTTCGCCAGAGCGAGGCCGACGCCCAGCGCGATCATCGCGCCACCTGACGCCTCCCTCAGGCGGCGGATCAACCCGGGACGCGCTGCCGCGCCGTCTTGAATGCCGCTGGCCACGACGGCAACCACGATGTCGGCGAGCGTGTTGAGCGCAATGGACACGGAGCCAAGCACCACGAATTGCAGAGCCACGAGCCCTGCGCTCGGATTCACGAACTGCGGAATGAAGGCGAGGAAAAAGACTGCCGTCTTCGGGTTGAGCGCCTCGACCAGTACCCCCTCACGAAACGCCCGCCGGGGTCCGACTGGACCCACTGCGGCGCCGTCATCGCCGCCAGTCGCTCCCTTGAGGCGGGCGGCTTGAAAGGTGCGAAAGCCGAGCCAGACGAGGTAGACCGCGCCGAACAGCTTTAATGCGGAGAACAGTTCCGAGCTCTCGAGCACGATCGCGGAAATACCTAAGCTTGCGGCGAGGACGTGGATCATGCCCCCCAACCCCGTGCCGAAGCTGGAAGCGATACCTTCCCGACGACCACCGGCGAGCGTGCGCGCGGCAACGTAGAAGATGCCCGGACCGGGGGTGATGGCGAGCACGGAGGCCGCGGCGAGGTACAGGGCGAGAGGGGTCAGTTCTGGCATGATGGTCGATTCCGACGAAGTTCATGATTATTTTGGGATGAGAGCGGCGACGTCGCGGTCAGATGCCCGCTCGCTCGCCGCAAGGCCCGCCGCCACGCCAGCGCGGTCGGCCGCGTTCCGGTTCTGGCTCATTTTGCGCTTGCCCTCCAGCCTCGTGATTGGCATGCGCAGGCCGACGATTCCCCGGAGTTGCGCCTGTACAAAATCCGGCGGCGCGTCCGACACGGCCCAAGGCGAGGCGCGCTCGCCCTCGTGGTGGTCGGTCAGCCGATTCACGACGTCCAGCAGTCTTCCCGCATCCTCGAAGAACTCGACCGGGCCATAGGCGTGGACGGCGACGTAATTCCAGGTCGGGACGACCTTCCCGGTTTCCCGCTTGGTCGCATACCATGCCGGCGTCACGTAAGCGTCCGGCCCCATGAAGATGGCCAAGCCGTCGCCCAGCGGCGGAACACGGCACTGGGGATTGGCCTTCGCCAGGTGCCCGTAGATCACGCCGTGCTCGCCCTCGCTCTCGTCAAGGAAGAGGGGCAGTGGCGTTGCGAGCGGCCCTTCCGCCGTGACGGTAACGAAGTTCGCCAGCAGCGCCGCGCGAATGGTCGCGCGCAGGCATTCCTTGTCGTCGTCGCGGAAAGCGGGAGGGATGTACATCGCGAAACTCCTTGCGTTATCAGGTCAGATACTGGCAAGCTGGCATATTGGAAACAGCCAGTCAGAAGCTTTTGAGGCGGTCCAGTTGGGGAAAGTTGGCATCACGCGCCGCATCGGAGCACCGGAATCCCCCGGTGCCGGTCACGGTATGCAAATTGCTTGCCAAACCTTTTGGACGCAGCCAGCGATCCCGCTTGGTCGCGCTATGTGAGCCTGCGGCAAGCCCAATGAAATCGATCCAACGCAAAGTGAACCACATTCAAACAATCGTCGAAAAGTGAACCTACCGGCGATGAGGCATGCCGAGAGCCTGCGCGGGTTTTCACTGTAGCAGGTGACAACACTACCCTTAGCCAACGGGTCGGAGCCGACCAGTTTGTCCGATGTCGACGAAGTGCTTGTTCGCAGCGGCCTGTAAGCCTTCATAAGCGAGACCACACAGGTACTGGCTGGGAAAGCAGGTCCGTGGGATCTCGCATTTCAGTGATGTTCTGGAAGCGAGCGAATTTCATATCCCCTGGCATCTAATGCAGGAATCAGATTGGACAGCGCCATAACGGTCTGGTTGCGCAGACTGGCTTGAGTGCTCCGTGTCGACTCGTCGGGAGGGCATCCGTCGTGCAAGAGCACGATTGCGCCGGGGCGTACCGAGGCGAGCACTGCATCGACGATCGCGTCGGTGCCGGGGCGCGACCAGTCTCTTGGGTCGATCGACCAATGAAGGGCCGCCAGCCCCGCGATCTCTGAGGCAGTGAACACTTCTTCGCTCCAGGCGCCGTATGGCGCGCGAATGTAGCGGATCGAGGCCTGCGGGCATGCCAGCATGATGGCCTGGTTCGCCTCAGATACCTCACGTTGCACTTCGCCCAAGCCGCATTTGGACAGGTCCGGATGAGACATCGTGTGGTTGCCTACCTCATGCCCTTCTGCGATCATTCGCTGGATGAGATCCGGATGCTCTGCAGCGTAAGCACCAATGACGAAGAATGTCGCTGGCACCCGATTTTGCGCCAGCACATCGAGTATCTGTGGTGTGAAACATGGATTGGGACCGTCGTCAAACGTCAGATAAACGCTTCGACGCCCGGTGCCGTCAGCGCATTCACTCTGCACCTCCCATCTGTCATCGAGACGCCTCATAGCTGCGAACCCTTGCGGTCAATTGTTGTACCGGTCGGCCATTCGCAATCGGCATAACCCCGATCCTTGAGGTAGGGGCCTACGCTATCGGGGGGAGCTTGTCGCGAAGAGCCGACGCGATGCAGCTTGCGCCGATCACCGATGTACCTGGTCGAAAAGGGGATCGGCTCGCTTGATGTTCGGCGCAGACCAGGAGGGACACACCAGAAAATGCTCCTCGGAGCCAACGCATGCATCGACTATCTCCTTAGGGCTGCATCCTTGAATTCTTCCTATGGGACGTTCTGTACAATCGGCAAAATCGATTGTTTCGATGACAAGCATCCACGTTGCGGATAGATGAGACAAAGGCTTGGATCGCGCAACCTCACGGCGGCGGCAGCAGCATCAACCTTAGTCAGCCGGCCATGAGCGCGGCCGTCGCCCGGCCGCGCGACTATTTCAACGATGAACTGTTTACGATGAGCGGCCGCGAATGCGTTCTAACCCGCGTGCGGAACCGTCAGCGTCTCAGAGTCGAGCGACGACGTCGCGCAGCATCTCGACGCCTTTTTCGATCTGCCGGATGCTCAGGGCGGAATAGCCCATGACAAGCCCGACGCGGTCGGCTTCGCCTGCTCCCGACTGCCGATGATAAAGCGGCGAAATCGGGTGCAGACCCAGACCCGCGTATTGGGCAGCTTCGACCAACGCCGTTTCACGCGATCGCGGCAGGTCGTTGAACCATATGACGACGTGCAGTCCAGCCTCTGCCCCCTGGACGGCGATCCGACCTTGAAAACTCCGCTTCAGGGCGGTCAGCAATGCCTCCCGGCGCTCGCCGTTGATGCGGCGCACGCGGCGCACATGGCTTTCATAGCCACCGCTCTCGATCAGAGAGGCCAATGACTCCTGCCCCGCCATCGGAGAATGCCGGTCGGCAAGCTGCTTGGCGGTTTCGAAAACCTGCAGGAATTCCGCCGGGACGACGAGATAACCGATCCGCAGCATCGGCGAGAGCGTCTTGGAGATGGTGCCGAGGTAGATGACGGCCCCATGATCCTCGAGGCTATGCAGCGGGGGAACGGGGCTGATATCGTAGCGATATTCGCTGTCGTAGTCGTCCTCGATGACATAGGCGCCCTGCTCCCGCGCCCATTCCAGAAGCTGATGCCGCCGCGGGATCGGCATGACGCCGCCGAGCGGAAACTGATGCGAGGGCGTCACATAGGCCAGCCGGGCCGCGACCCCCGCCAGTTGCTCCGTTTGCATGCCGTGATCGTCAACCTCGACGGGAACGGGCGTGGCACCTGTACTGGCAAAGACCTGGCGCGCCATCCTGTAGCAGGGGTCCTCGATGACGAAGCTGTCCCCGGGGTCGAGCAGCAGGCGCGCGCAGAGATCGAGGCCCTGCTGCGAACCATTGACGATGACGATCTGCTCGGGGTCGCAGCGCACAGTACGGGCGCGCCAGAGATAGCCCTGAAGCGCTTGGCGGAGCCGGCTCGAACCGCACGGATCGTCATAGGCGAGCCGTGCCGGCCGCTGCGCCATCGCCGCGTTCATCGCGCGCTTCCAAACCGATGCGGGGAAATCTGAGGGCGCCAGGACGCCATAGCGGAAATCAACCTTCAGCGTGTTCGGCAGGTAATCCGGCCAGCGCGGAGTACCACGCAGCCGTTCGCCATAGCTTGACAAGTGAACCGGGCCGAACCGTTTTGGGGGATTGGCGGTCAGCTCATGTCCCAGCACTGAGGATGCGACACGAGGGCGCGCGCCTTGACGGATGTCGATGAAACCTTCCGCGGCCAGCTGCTCGTAGGCGACGGTGACGGTCGTTCGCGAGACTCCAAGTTCCTCGGCGAGACCACGGGAGGACGGCAGCTGGCTGCCGGTGCCGTAAACGCCTCTGAGGATCTGCTCGCGAAGCGCTTCGTAGATCTGGCGCGCGCCCATGCCATGCGAGCGGGTTGAAGCACCGGGACCTGGAGACTGGACCATTTCTTTTCCTGCCAACTGGACATTCCATATCAACCAGTTTGCAGCCACTCCTTCCGAAAGCCAAGAGCACGTCTGAAGCCGATGCCCGAGACCGCAATCCAAGACCGGAAAGTGGCACATCTGCGAACGATGCCAAATTCGGCTTCGCTACCCGCGCGATCCATCACCGGCTACGATCCGGCTGGTTTTCCCAATGCCGTTCAACCACGCGCCTTCCTGAACTCGACCGACGATTGAAAGTGTCGCGGCGAATGAGGCCGCAGCCTTGGCGGCGCAATCCTCGGCGACGCGGAACCCCTCCACACGCTGTACGAAACGGCCTTGCGCTACATCACCGGCGCGGCGCTCCCGACCATGTCGGCCTTCCTGGTTCTGCGCGGGCTGAAAAGGACTCTCACGCTTCGCCTGGAATGGCACAGCACCACGGCGCTTGCGATCGCGCAGGTGCGCGACGGGCATTCGGCCGTGGGCTGGGTGAGCTCCCCTTCCTCGACTCGCATCCCGATCAGGCGATGCCCGAAAGCAGATGTCGGGCATCGCCAACGCTAACCGCGCGGGTGGCCTTGACCAACAGATCTCGAGTCCTAAAGAAAGCGCCGGCGAAATCCGCAATGGCGTCATAATTGGAGGGCGAAGGGTCAAGCCGCGCTAAAACATGATCGTCGCCCCACCAACGCATTTGGCCAAAAAGCATCTCAACGACGAATATGCCGGCTTGGCGCGCCGTAAGGCGGCCGCCTTATCCCGCGAGCGGCGCAGCCCGCTCGCACGTCCCGTCCGCTATGCGGAGCACCAGGCTGATGCCGGAGACCATAGGCAGTCACCGAACCGGCTCCGCCGTCGAGAAACGACAAATTGGTGCTGTTTTGGGCCACCGGCAAGCAAATCCATTACTGATCCTCGACTGCCGGTTAGATGGGTTGAACATGACATGCTCGCGAGCAGATGCAATCGTCAGGATCCTTGCCTCAGCCGATGGATTGGGCACAGTCATATGAAGATGCTTGGACAGACCGGTGTTTCGGCAACTGCTATCTGTCGTCCAGCGATTGGCATCAGTTTTGATGGACGCGAGCAGCTTGCGAGGGACGCATGCGAACGCGGCGCTGCTCCCACAACCGTCGCAGTTCTCCTGTGAGAGCCTCGCGCTGGGCCTGATCAAGCGTAATTGTATCGAGGAGATCCGCGAGCACGGCTTCGCCTTCGATCCGCGTCAGCAGATCGAACAAGTCATGTGAAATACGCACACCGTCACGGCTGGAGTGATCCGTTCGGATTTCGCAGATGGTCTCCTGGCGATCCAGCGCCGTGTGAGCGCGGACCTTGTACAGGGATACATAAGGCGGCAATGAAACCGCTAGCGCAGTCCAATCCTCCAGCGTTGCGGCCCGTTTTTTGACAAGGAACGGCCCGACCACAAGTCCATCCAACTCTGTCGTCAGGAACGTGGCAATCGAGTCTGCAACTGAATCCACGATCGGCTCGGCATTGTTGTTAAAGGACGTATTGAGCAGAATTGGGATGCCAGTGCGCTGCTTGAAGGCATTGATGACGTCCCAGTAGGCCGGACTGGCCTTGCGCGATACTGTTTGCAGCCGAGCCGTACCGTCGACGTGGGTAATGGCGCCGAGCAAACCACGCTTGGAGTCGCGCACACGGACCACGAAATTCATGAAGGGAAATTCGCACGCACTGCCTGGGAGGTCGAAAAATTCGCGCGCATCCTCCTCCAGCACTGATGGGGCGAACGGGCGATAGCCTTCCCGCTTCTTGACCATGGCGTTGATCCGGTCCTTGTTTGTGGCGGGCCTGGGGTCGGCAAGAATGCTGCGATTTCCGAGCGCGCGCGGCCCGAACTCCGAACGACCTTGCACCCAGCCGATCACGGCGCCACCGGCCATCCACTCGGCTGCCCTATCCGCCACCTCCTCAGTGCGTTCAAACTCCAGGTGCCCCGCCCATGCCTTTAGTTCCTCTTCCACAGCATGATCGCTCGCGAGATCCGGCCCCCAATAAACCTCCTGCAATCGCGCACGCGGCGCGGGGCGGCCCAGCTCACCAGACACGATTAGTGCAGCGCCTAATGCGCAGCCAGCGTCGTGCGATGCGGGCTGCACGAAGATGTCTTCGAAAAGGCCTGAATAGAGCAGCTTGCCGTTCATGGAGCAGTTGTGCGCAACGCCGCCGGCCAGGCACAACCGAGTCATCCCTGTGGCCTCACGATGATGCCGAAGAATGTGAAACACGATGCGTTCGAGCGCTTCCTGTAACGACGCACTCACATCTTTATGCTGCTGGGTGAATGGCATTCCCTTTTGCCGGACCTGAATGGTGCGAAGCAAAGTCGGACCGATGCGGTCCAGGTGGACGCGATACTCGCCGTTTGCAGACAGTTCATAGAACTGCTCGAAAAGCTCGCGATAGGGAACGGGATCGCCGTAGGGGGCAAGCCCCATTACCTTATATTCATCGAACAAGCCGTAGCCGAGATACCGGATCACCTCGAGATAAAATAGCCCAAGGGAATTGTTCTCTGGGAAAGTCGCGAGTTGCGAAATTTCAGCACCAGATCCTACCGCCACAAGACCCGACTGGAAATCACCAGAGCCATCAATCGCGAAAATCAGACTTTGCTCGAAGCCCGACATTGCAAAAGCACTCACGGCGTGCGCCTGATGATGACTTACGAATGAGATACGCGAAGGGTCGAGCTCGCTACCGAACTCCTGCGCCAACAGCTGCTGCACCAAAAATTTGGCATCCAACGGAATGGAGGCGTCCGGCTCGGAAGCAAGCATGTTTTCGAGCATGGCGTTGCAATAGGCTTCGGTAGCGTAGTACGCCACATGATCGATTTCGCTGAGCTGAACCCCAGCGGCTGAAAGACAGTATTGAACCGAACTGATTGGGAGCTTGTTGGAGTGCTTGATCCGATTGAGGCGCTCCTCTTCTACGGCCGCGATGACCTGTCCGTCTCGGACGAGCACCGCAGCGCCATCGTGCATGAATGTATTCGCAATCTGGAATCGGTTTTCATAGACTTTGTCTAATCCGCCGCTCAATCCTAGACACAGCATCTCGCTCTCCGTTTATCGTACAGGAAGACTGAATTGGCCTGTCTCAAGGCCGTTTGATCAAAAACACAGGCTGCGTTGTCGTTCGCCGCCGCGAACGCCAGTCAGACATCACCAACCTCAAAGAAATTCTCTTACGCCTGGATCAACATGAGATTCTGTGATCGAGGTCCCGGGCGTTCCATAACGTTGAGAGATTGAGTGGATGCCACGAAGACCCTGGGTTGGATGCCGATTTGCGTTGGCGATGTCGTTTTTATTTGCAGCACGAAGTCCGTAGCGCATTGTTTATCTCGCTCTCTTTCGTCAGCGCATTAGTCGGCGGCGCAACAGCGCCATCGAGAGGAAGAATGGCAACAGCGCGTACAGGCCGAGCACACCGACGTGCAGGGCGATGCCGCTGATCGGGCGATCAAGCATAACCGGACGAATGAGGTCGATCGCATGTGACAGCGGCATGCATCGCGCTATCTGCTGAAAGGCGCCAGGCAGCTGGTTCAATGGGAAAACGGCGCCCGACAGGAACAGCATAGGTGTGAGGACAAGCGTCTGGTAAAACACGAAGTAATCGTAGCTGGGCGAAAGTGCGGTGACGATCATCGCGAGGCTCGCAAATACGCACCCTGTCAGAGCAATGATTGGCAGCGCATAGAGTACGGACGGCCAGGCGGCATAGCCCAAGGTTGCGGTGACGATGGTAATAGCCGTACCGGCCATGAAGGCCTTGGTGGCTGCCCACGCCAGTTCACCCAGAACGATGTCGCCGAGGGTAACGTGCGTATACAGCATGGCTTCCCATGTGCGTTGAGAATGCATGCGAGCGAAAGCCGCGTACAATGTTTCCAGGGTAGATGCGGTCATCGCACTTACCGCGACCATGCCGGCCGCCAAAAAGGCGATATACGACGCACCGTCGACGCGGCCGACCATTATGCCGAGGCCGGTGCCTAGGCCGAAAAGGTAGATCATAGGATCGGCAAGGTTACCGAGAAGCGACACGAGTGCGACTTTCTTCCATGCCAGATAGTTGCGTCGCCATACCGCAACCCAGTTCCACGCATTGGCCGGCAGCGCCGCCGCAAAACCTTCAATCATCGTTCACTCCTCCATCTCGCGCCCGGTCAGCCGCAAGAAAACATCCTCGAGATTGGCTGGACGCAGAAGAAGACGCAGACCTGCTCGCCCCTGCAGTTGCGTGCGCACCTGGTCAGGGTCTGGCGCATAGCAATAAAGGGTTTCGCCGCTGACCTCGATGCGCTGGGAATGTGGCTTGACCAGCGAAAGCAACTCGTGCGGATCGCCGCCATAAATCTCCATGACCTGGCATCCGATATGCTCGTCGATCAGCGCCTGCGGGCCGCCTTCGGCGATGTTGCGGCCCTTTTCGAGCACGCACAGCCGATCGCATAATCGCTCAGCCTCTTCCATGAAATGCGTCGTTAGGATAATCGTCTTGCCGCGTGCCAACAGGGCGCGCAGCCGCTCCCAGATCAGGTGGCGCGCGTGCGGATCGAGGCCGGTGGTCGGCTCGTCCATCACAATGAGCTGGGGGTCGTTGATCAACGCCCGCGCCATTGTCAGGCATCGCTTCATGCCGCCGGACAGTTCCGAGACGCGCGCATCCGCCTTGCGCTCGAGGCGAGCGAACTCGAGAAGCGACGGGATGACCGCTTCGCTCTGACGTGTGCTCATGCCGAAGTAGCGTCCGAACACCAGCAGGTTCTCGCGTACGGTGAATTCCTGGTCAAGATTGTCGAATTGCGGGACCACGCCAATGCCCCTGCGTGCCAGCCGAGCGCGCGCCGGCACCGGGACGCCGAGCACCGTGATCGTGCCCGCGTCAGGGCATGTCATGCCGAGGAGCATACGCGCAATCGTGCTTTTGCCCGCCCCGTTTGGTCCGAGGAGGCCGAAACACTCTCCCGACGCAACGGAGAACGACAGTTCGTCGACAACGATCTTGTTCCCATACGACTTGGTTACGCCGGCAAAATCGACTGCCACGGTCGACAGAGAGTCAGGCACGGAGCTTTTCGCGCTTGTTTGCCCGTGAGACTCCCGTTCGATCGCAGGAGTCTCGAATCGCCGCAAATCCTCTGGGCCCAACTTACGCTTCAACACTTGATGTTTCTGGTCCTGGCTCAAAACTCTTCCACCTGAGATCACGTGACTATTGCTGTTCGCAAGGTGCGTCAGATCCCACCAAGTTTGGCTTTGGAAGGGCGCCGCCGGTGTCTTGCACATTGGCCGCAGAGCTTCGCGACAACCAATCGCTGTTGCTCAATGTACACAGCGCGTATGCTTTCAAAGGGAGCAAGAGAAAGATGTTGATGAGTGTGTGGAGCGAGAACCCGAGAAATCGAAGTTGGCGCGCACGAAACGCTGCAACGCTGCAACGAACTATAGTCATGGCTGCAATCATCAGGCATGCCGTCCAAGGCACAGTACCTGTCGTTACGAATTGCGCGAGCCCCGCCAGAATCGACAAAGATAGCAATAATGGGCCAATATTCTGGCCAATCACGTCCAATGTGAGATAAATATTAAGGCCGCGCAGCAGTTGGAACGCCAGCAACGTGTCACGGAAAGTGCTCCGGGCCCAGCGAAGCTGTTGGCGCAGATAGGGACCCATGCTGTTGGGAACGACTGTTGCCGCGACGGCCTCCGGGACATACTCTGTTCGAAAGCCTGCTTTCAGCATCAGGATCGTAAGGTGGCGGTCCTCGCCGAAGTCGCTCGGCTTCCCTCGAAAGCGCTGCGTCTCGTACTGATCCAGCAGCGAAACAAGCGCGGATCGCCGGTACATGGCACACGGACCGCAGCAACACATGACGGCACCGAACCGAGCCTGCGCTGCCCGCTCTTCGTTGCAGGCGAGCCAGTATTCCATGTCGATCAACCGAGTCAGCCAAGTTTCACTGCGATTGCTAGCCGCCAACTGGCCCATGGCGGCGCCGACCGCTTGATCTTGCATCTTTAGCGCAAGCCTGGTGATGACGTCCGGGGCGAGTATCGTGTCCGAATCTACATTCAGCACCAAATCTCCGCACGAGCGGCGAATGGCGGCAATCTGCGCCTTGCGCTTTCCGACATTCTTTGGGAGCGCAATGAAGTTGAACCTCGGGTCGCCCGCGTATTCCTCGTGTACACCCACGAGGGCATCGCGGTTTGCAGAACCGTCATCAACAACATAGACCTGCAGTTTGCCGGCGTAGTCCTGACTTGCAATGGAAGCCAGGCAGTCCGAGAGGGTGCGAGGCGCCTCGTTGTAGCACGGGATAATGACATCGACGCTCGGCCAAAGCTCACAGCCGGCCGGTTCGCCCGAGGTTGGCGGTACGTTTGCAGGCAGGGTATAAAAGACCTGCGCGGTTTTGTAGACGGTCGACAGCAGCGCGTAAGAGCAGACGGCAGCAGTACTGGCTGAGGCAAATAGGTTCATGAGATGTCAGATTTTTCAGTGAATTTGAGGGAAGCGGGCGGATAGTAAATCCGCGGCCAATGCTGGAGTCAGATCGATCAATGCCATGAGGGCCGGATCGGGCTGACTGATATCATTGCGGGTGTCCTTCATAGCTCTGGACCGTTCCGATCGATCAAAGTGCCGGCCGGCCACTCGCTCATTGAGCGTCCAATTGGCAGCACAATGAGGAGCACGTCGTCGTCGACTCGCGTCGTGGAAGGCAGATCGGGGTACACGTCCGGGAGGGTTGAACGCACGCGAACGCCTGTCAAAATGTTCGCCAAGCCTTTGCGGCGGAACCTCCCAACATGGTTCCGGAGCGCCTGCCGAACCGTGCCGAAAGCGAATGGAACGCCAAGCTGCTGCAGCACTGGATACATCACGCTAATCGAATGGGCGATTCCCAGCCCCTCAAGATCCGGACGCACGCCGTATAGACCGAGTTCAGCGACAAGCAGATCAACGTCGCCAACTTTGATGTATCGACGCAGCAGGCCCAAGTGAGCAGCTATCCCGTGCACATCACGGCCGATTACGCGGAGCTCCGGCCTTGCACCGGCCCAACTTCGACCGCCTGCGAATTGCTTCCCATTAAAGGCTCCGGTCGGCTCATAGGTCTTCCGGAAGAACTCAGAGAGTTCGAGGTGATCGGGAAGCTGCAACTCATTTTCCCAGCATAACCTCCACTGCACGTCAGGGCGCATGCGAAGACTTCCTCTTTTTCGGGTTCTTTTGTGCACCTCACGCGGTAGAGCAATGGCGGTGCATGTCATGGGTCTATGAACGACCCTCCCGGATTGGTAAAATTGATTGTTTAGATCGCGAGCATCCACGCTATGGATGTTAAAACCGTGCCTTTCAAAGGCCCTGATCTGAACCATCTGGTCGTGCTCGATTGGCCCGATAAGCGGCGGCACCGATGGCAGCTGTCGGTGACACAACCTGATTCAAGAGCGGCCGCCAGCGCGTGGCTGCGCCCGTGCCGAAGCAGCGATCAAGTGGAGGATGGCCCGACTGTTAGGCGTCAGCAAAGGCGGCGACCGTTGGCGCACGCTGATGATGCATGGCGATCGCGCAGCTCTGGATCGCCGGCGGCAAACAGGTTCCGCGAAGCTCTGGCTCGACAAGTTGCGGCAAGGCGGCATGCCAATGGCGCGATGGTCGCGCTCGCCAACAGGAATTGTCTGGTCAATGCTTTCGAGTGTTGCCAGTCAACCGGACTGTCGGTGAAAGCACCTGGAGATTGGGAAGGAGGGCGCGCCCGGATGGCGCTACTTCGAACGAATTGTTTAAGGTTTTGGCAGGCTGAAGTGCGCGAAGGGGCTGGCCCTTAAGTTTTCACTCCGTACGAGGGGTCAAAGATCGCCGCAAACAGAAAAGGCAGCCTAAGGAGCGTCAGCACTTGCGCCCGCCGAAGGGCCGGGACGCGGGACTCACTGCAACGACGAGATCGGTTAAAAAGTCTGGGGCCGTTGAGGTGGAAGCGGGCGAAAACCCCTCGAGGCTCGCGGCGCAGAACATCGAGCCGCATGAAGAAGCCGGATGTAGTCAGCAGTTGTTACCATCAACCGGATCCAGCTACTTGTTGCAATTGGGCGCTCTATACGTCCGCATATTGGGTCAGCTTGACACCGCAGAAGCGCACAGTGTCTCCCAGTGTTTCATCAGGAAGCGGAAATCGGCTTTCGGAAGAGAGCCAGCAGGCAGTCTTCATTGATCGACGCGCCCCGGCACTCGATGCACTCGATCTCGGTCAACGATTCGTTCAGCATGGCGATGGTGGTCTCTGCACCAGCAGCGTGCCCCCAGCGTTCGCAATTGGCGTCACGTGCCGACCCGAAAACCAGCTGCCCGCCTGGCGCAAGCAGGCCTACCAGGTTGCGGACTGCCGCGCGGATCTGAACGAGGTCTCCGACGTAGTAAAGAACCTCCGCTACGACGATCAGGTCGAACAGCTCGTCACTCGAAAACTGTTGAACATCGGAAATTATCCAGCTGATGTGCGGCGTCTCCTTCATGCGTAAACGTGCTCGCGTAATCGCTGGCTCCACGACATCGATCACAGTGAGCCGCTGGCAAATGGGGGCTAGCCGCTCCGTAAAAGCGCCGGCAGCGCACCCGACTTCGAGCGCATTCGCGACTCGACCTTGCGCAAGTGACAACCGGAGAATTTGGGTGTGGCGCTCCCGCTCGAACGGGTTGCCATCGAGCCGCCATGGATCGTCTGCGGCCATTTCTCGATTCAGCAGTTCATGATCGATTTTATGGGTCAAATTCGCACCTAGCTAAGGCAGCAATCACCGGCGCTGCAAATGCCGTCAGATGTCGGTAGGGTCGGGTGTACTGCGGGCCGAGGCAGTTGATTTCGGTCACGCTCCTAATTGGGTCCGCAGGATTGGCAAAATTGATTGTTTGGATGACAACCATCCACGCGCTGAACACATCGAAGGCGGAATTGGGCGTGGATTCCGCACACACACACGGCGATTGACACGTTGACGATCCGCGATGGAAGAGGCTCGCGGCATTCAGCAGCCCCGTCTTCATCAAGCTGATCCCGCGCAGCCGCGACCGCTCCCATCGAACCACACTCGCCCGCCTGCTACGACGCCGCACGCTGATGCTGACACTATGGTGACTGGGGTTTACCGCCTCAGCATGGCCGCAATGCCATGACGGACAAAGGGAAGATGTTGGCCGAGGCGCAGCCCCACATGCCTTGCAAGCCGTGCCGCCGGATTCTCGCTTGAGTAGAGTCCGACGAGGATATTCGTAGCATGGTAGAGCGGCGCCGCCGACAGGCGCAGTCGGCTTTCATATCTGTGGAGCATGTCGGGGTCGGCAATGTCGCGACGGTCGCGCCATGCGGTCTCTATACCGCGGGCGAGCTGCTTCTGGCCGCCGAGGCCGATGTTGAAGCCATGCGCGGTCACCGGGTGCATGCCAATGGCAGCGTCGCCGATCAATGCGGCGCTCGGCGCCCGGAACCTGTGCGCCCAGGTCGTGGCCAACGGATAGATATAGCGTTGGCTTGCCAGGCTCATGTTGCCGAGGCGCCCTCGACAGCGCTTTGTCAACTCCCTCAGGAACAACTCGTCGTCGAGGGCAAGCAGTCCGTCGGCCTCGTTTGAGGGCAAAGTCAAAAGCAGCGACGACACGCCTTGCGCGAGAGGCAACATCGCCACCGTCTGATGGTGATCGAACCATTCGATCGCGATCTGGCGGTGGGGGCGCTCGTGCCTCACCCGGCAAATCAGCATCGAGTTGCCAAGCCGATTGATATCGGCGCCGATGCCGAGCAGATTGCGGGTGGCGGAAAAACGCGAATCGGCTGCAACGAGAAGCCGAGCGCTCAGCTGCCTGCCATTGGAGAGCGTTATCAGTGCTCCTTGACGGCTGTTTGTTGCACGCACGACCGAGTGGCCGCACAGCAGCCGGGCATGGCCCCGCAAGCGGTTGATCTTGAACAGGGCATCGCGGATCTGGCAATTCGGGACCAGAACGCCCAGTGGTTCCGCGGATCCGCCGGGGGAATCGAAACACAACGCAAACGGGCTCGATCCGTTGAGGACGCGTGCGCCTTGAAGCGGTGACCTGTCCGAAGCGGAGATAACATCCCAGGCGCCGAGCTCGCGAAGGATTCCAATCGAGGCGTGAGTGAGCGCGATCTCGCGGCCGTCGAAAGCCGGACTTGCCAGTCTTTCCAGGGCCTGCCCTTCCACAACCGCCAGTTTGAGCTGGCTAGAGGCAAGCGATGCGGCGAAGGAAAGTCCGACCGGACCGGCGCCCACGACAATAATGTCGAAGCTGTCGTCACAGCCGGCCATCAGCGTGGCGCCAGCGCGTCGGTTCTCTTCGTGAGATGTTGGGGGAGTCGAGCCGCAGGTCGTGCATCGATTGCGCTGTGATCTATTGCCCGCATCGCCTCAAGCGCGGTTCTCACGTCGGTTCCTGGCTGGTGAAGCGTCATTTGCCTGCTGTATGATCTGGATTGTCAAGATGATGGGAGCGACGACCAGGCTGTCGGTCAGCCCATGCTTTTCCCGTGAAGGACTGGTGATCAAACCACGCCGACAAGGGCGTGGCGTTGATCTGGGTCAGTCGAGGCGGAACCGGCGTCAGATGACATCGATCCAATCCAGTCATGCGCCAGCTGGTCCCATGACGACGCCATGGCACTAGCCAGCCCAAGGGAGAACCAGGCGTCTGATCTGGGGAAGGCTGTTTCAGGACTTTTGCGAGATCAGCGAATAACCGGCTCGCCATAGAAGCCGAAGCCAAGGTCGCAAAGGCCGAAAAGGGTGTCGCCGTCGGCGTCGAGTTCGGTGAGAAGCCAGGTTGCTGGCCCGGTCGGATCGAACAGGTTGACCACCGGGACATGGTCGTTTTGGTGTCGGTTGCGCCATTGGCGAGCAGCCGGGCGCATAGGTCGTCGGTAATCAGGATCATGGCAAAACTCCTCTCAAAACAGGTCGCGTTGGTTTCTGGCGTCATCGAACAGCCCGATATCGAGCGGCTTTTGCGCCGCGCGCGCGGGCGCAACGGGCAGGCGGTCGCGCGTGGTGAGCGGCTGGACATCGGGAATGAGCGTCTGCTCGCCTTGCGGCGTTGGTTCGGTCCGCAGGGTGTCGGGATCGCGCGCGCTCATGCCGCGATCTCGTCTTGTTGCGCGCCTTCGGCAGCGGCGTTGAAGCCGAGCAGAAAATCGGCGGCTTTGGAGGCAAGGCTGGCGGCGCGGAAGATGGCGCGATTGTCCTCGCGCAGCACCGTCAGCCATGTGCCGATATAGTCGGCATGGCGCACGGTCGGCTCGATGCCGAGGATCGAGCAGACAAAGGCTGCGGTGATTTCGGCAACCAGTTCCTCGCGCGCATAGGTCTTGGAACCGAAGGCGCCGGAGAGGTCGCGCGCCAGCCGCGCCGGGTGGCCGGTCCAGT
The DNA here is from genome assembly GCF_004919685.1 of Mesorhizobium norvegicum. Classification (GTDB taxonomy): domain Bacteria; phylum Pseudomonadota; class Alphaproteobacteria; order Rhizobiales; family Rhizobiaceae; genus Mesorhizobium; species Mesorhizobium norvegicum. Next base: position 31,498 of record NZ_SMYZ01000066.1, read on the forward strand.
GGCCAAGCTCGTGGAAGCAGGTGCGGTAATTGTCGATCTGCTGAAAGAATGCCGGCTGCGGCGGCACCTGAATGGTGTCACTGCCCGGCATGTAGAAAGCGCGATCGCCGCCGATGCGGAAATCCGCGCCGCTTGCTCGAATAAGCGCCTCGGCCTGCGGGACGATCTGGCGTTCGGGCAGCGGTTCGGCGTTGCCATAAAGGTGCTCGGGCAGGCCGTTGCACTGCGCGACGTTGAAGACGGTGAAGCGCTTCAAATACGGCACCGCCTGCGGCTCGTCGCCGTCTGTCTTGGCGCGCTCCTGCTCGCCCTTTGGGACAAAGCGGTCGGCATGCACGATTGTTGTGCCGCGCTCGCCCTTCCTGACATTGCCGCCAAGGGCAAGCGCCTGCCGGAAGGTCAGCCAGTTCTGGCCGGGATAGCTGCGCTCGATGACGGCGCCCCACAGGATGAGGATGTTGATGCCGGAATAGCGGCGCCCGGTGGCCGCGTTGCTGGGCAGGCCGAGGTCGGCCCTTGCGCTGCCCCATGGCTTGACCCATGGCACGGTGCCGCGCTCCAGTTCGGCGATGATGCGGTCCGTGATTTCCTGATAAAGGCTGGCGCCCGGGCGCCCGCCCCTGCCCGCGCCAGCCTCTCGGCTGCCGCAACGGTTGTGTTTTGCACGCATCGTCTGGTCCTCCGCTCTTCAATCCCGCGCCGCCGGGAACGGCCAACGAACAAACCGCGCCGGCCGACAGGGCGGCGACCGTCAGCAGCCGAGGGCTGCCCGCGCCAGGGGGCGAAGCCGGATGGCCGAGACCGCCTGAGCCTGGCGAAGAAAAAGCGGGCTCGGTTCACGAGCACCCGGCACGCGCCGTCAGGCGCGCGGGCGCCGTCAAAGCTTAGGCCTCCCGCGGATGCGTGGATGCCATGCCTTGCGCTGCGGTTATCAGGTTGCAGGGCTCAGCGCTCGGTGCCCCCGCCAGGCGTGCGGGCGAGAAAGGCGCTGAACAGGAATTCTCGTTCCAGGAACGGTCGTTCCTGTTCCATAACGCGGTCGGCAGGTCGCCAGGGCCCCGTCGCTCGAGGTCCTATGCGAAGTGGGGTTACACATCCTGACGCAGCTAATAGAAAACATCCGCCGTTTTGAAGAGAAAGCCGGGATGCCTCTGTGCCAGCCGCTGATGCGAATCTGAAACTCCCCGACCTGTTCGGCGCTATCGACCGCATGCCGACGCTTGGCACGGTGTTGGGTGAGCGAAAGTTCGAGGGTCTTTAATCCGCAGCGCTACCCGACATGGGCGCTGAGACGCGCACGGCGATCGACAAGGCCTCTACGGCGCAGGCTGGATGGGCGGCGTTGACCGCCCGGGATCGCAGGGACATGCTCTGGCGCTGGCATCAATTGATCATCGACCACGCCGACGACCTCGCTGCCATCCTCACAGCTGAGATGGGCAAGCCGCTTGCCGAAGCCAAGTCGGAAGTCTCGCATGCGGCGGCATATCTGCAATGGTATGCCGAAGAGGCCAACCGCATCTATGGCGAGACGATCTCCCCGCCCTCGACTGACCGGGGCATGCTGGTGATCAAGCAGCCAATCGGCGTTGTTGGCACGATCACGCTATGGAATCTCCCGGCTTCAATGGTGGCGCGCAAGATCTCACCGGCACTGGCGACGGCTGCGCCGTGATATTGAAACCTGCCGAACAGACGCCGCTTGTTGCAGGCGCAATGCGCGCGGCCGGCTTTCCCGAAAGGCGTCGTCAACCTGATACTGATCAACCGATGAACTTGATCCACAGGCGCTTGAACCATGCGACGATGGCCTTGAGCCCCTTCGGCTGGGTGCCGCGCTTGAGAAGGCGGCATAGGCACGGCCGGCTTCGATCTGCTCGCGAGACATCTTGCCGGCCCAATGGATCGATGATGACTGCCTGCAGGAACTGCGCTGGATGTATGACCGGCGCGACCTTTCCGAAGTGCGGCGCGACCTCGCCCAATGGCTGGCCAAGTGGGAGACGCGCTGCCCCAAGCTGTGCCAGTGGGTAGAGGACAACATCGAGGAGACGCTCACCTTCAACCGGCTGCCACGCCAGCATCACAAGCGCCTGAAGAGCATCAACATCCTGGAGCGGCTCAATCAGGAGATCAAGCGGCGCACCCCATGTGGTGCGCATCTTTCCCAGCGCCGAGAGCTGCCTGCGGCTCGTCCGCGCGCTCGCCGTCGAAACACACGAAAACTGGCGGAGGCCATGCGAATCTGAACATGGAGCACCTGGCCGAGCACAAGAAGGAGATGCTGCGCAAGCTGGAGGAGCCCAAGGCCGCGGTTACTTGAAGACGCCGCGCCTGACCCGCCAACACCGGCGACCGTGATCGCAAATTTGCAGAAGACTCTGGACAGAGCTCCCAAACTTCATCAAAAATAGTCAGAGCTAAATTATGGAAGCCGATCGAGATGGAGGAGGAGGGGTTACAAGCCTCTGTATAGTTCCCCCAAACTTTTCGATATCGAAGGGCTTACCTGCGGACCGTTTGGCCATCGATTCCGATCGTTTTAGCTTCATCTCACGACGGAGCGCAGAGAGGTCTGGCCCTGGTGCAGAAATTACTCCCGGCACCACCGAAGTGAAGGAGTCGAACTGCTTTGTATAGCGCCAAATTGCCGACGGAACGTCCGGCGCCCATTGTTGCTGCATGCCTCGATTCTTGGGGCGGTCTGGATGACGCCATCCACCATCTCACTCCAAAGGGCAGTGGAATCTGGAACAATGTCGCTTTTGTACGCAAGACATCCTTCACGCCGGATTGGCATATAATCTTTAACTCTCCTTCTGTTTTTGGACTTCCAGTTGATATCGAGGCGAGCCCGAACAGGACAATTTTTGCAATCGGCGAACCGCCGACGAAAGCTCATCGCGCGCTCCATCTAGGGCAAGGGGAAAATACCATCGTTCTGACGTCTGACGCAGAGCTGGTAGCTCGGCAGAATGCAGGGCGTCGATTCGTCTTGTCTCCACCTATCACTCGGTCTTGGTCTGTAAGAAAGACGTATGACCAACTTCTGGTCAGCGAAGTCGTTGACAAGCCGCGTCGGCTCTCATGGATTACCAGCAACATCGCCCTGCTTAAAGGACATCGATATCGGCTGGCGTTTTTGGAGCGGCTGAGAGAGGAGCTCGAGTTCGACCTGTTCGGCCGAGGTTTTCACCTGATTGGAGATAAATGGGACGCACTTGCACCTTACCGCTACAGTATAGCTTTCGAGAATACTAGAGCTGATTACTATTTTACAGAGAAGCTTATGGACTGCTTCGTTGCTGAAACAATGCCGATCTATTACGGCAGCCCGGCAATCACGAGGTTCTTTCCGCCGGATTCAATGGTTCTGATTGATCCAGAGGACAAGAACGTAATTCAAAAGATCCGAGAAATAACCAACTCGGACCTCTGGAAGGACCGTCGCGATGCAATACGAGAGGCGAAGCGGTTGGTACTTGAGAAGTACAATATATTTGCTTATCTCGCGGGCTTCATCGAAAGCGTTCAGGATAAGCCTTTGCCGCCTAAAGTTATGCACATCGGTACGCCCGAGGTCGATTTTGGGGTAGACGAATGAACTCCAAAGTTCATTCGCTTCGCGCGCCCGGCGGTTGGTGATCTGGCAGGGTCCGTACGCAACACTCGGCGGAGAATGCCTCGAGCATCTTTGATGAACACAGAGTCGGTTTGGGAATCACGCGATAGATCCTGTCTGATTCACTGTCCCGGTGATTTACGAGGATGTGATGATGACGAGGAGCCCAAGGGCGGACCTTCGTGGGCGCGTGATTGCGGCCATTGAAGTCGGGGTTTCGAGGCGGGAGGCGGCGCGTCGCTTCCGGATCGGTATTTCGATGGCCGGGAGTTGGTATCGCCGCTATCGCGAGACCGGCCAGTTGGAAGCGCGCAAGCAGGGCCAGCCGTCGCGTTCGAAGCTCGATGCGCATGAGGCCTTCATTCTTGGCCTCATCGAGGAGGCGCCGGACATCACGCTTGCTGAGATCGGCGAGCGCCTTGCCGCCGAGCGTGGCGTGCTGGTAGCGTCGTCCACGGTCCGGCTGTGCCTCGACCGGCGCGGCATCACGTTTCAAAAGAAGACGGCGCACGCCGCCGAACAGCAGCGCCCCAATGTCCTGCGCCGCCGCAGAACCTGGTTCGATGGCCAGCTCGATCTCGACCCCGAGAGGCTGATTTTCATCGATGAGACCGCAGCATCCACAAAGATGGCGCGGTTGCGTGGCCGCAGCCTGCGCGGCGAACGATTGTCGGGCGGCCGTTCCTCACGGCCATTGGAAGACCACCACATTCACGGCCGGCCTGCGGCTGGGCGGCTTGGCGGCGCCAATATTGCTCGATGGCCCTATGCATGGTTCTGCCTTGCTCGCCTATGCGCAGCAGGTCCGCGCACCCGAGCTTCTCCCAGGCGACATCGTGGTCATGAACAAACCTGCCCGCCCACAAGATCAGCGGCGGGCGCGAGGTGATCGAGAAGTTGGCGCGCTCCTGTTCCTGCCGCCATACTCGCCCGACTTCAACCCGATCGAGATGGCTTTCTCGAAGCTCAAGGCTCTCCTGAGAAAGGCTGCAACCCGAACCATCGACGAGTTCTGGTCGGTCGTGGCCAACTGCCTCGCAGCTTTCACAGCCGAGGAATGCAGGCACTATTTCGAGGCAGACAGCTCTGACCCGGAATACGTCGAATCTGCTCTGGCTGCAGCAAACGGGCCGAGACGGGCGCACGACATCGTACGCCACCCGGCTGCTGCTGATCAGGCGAACTGGGGAAGGCCGGGAACGGAATTGAGGACCTCGTCCACGAGTTCGTCGCCGGCATGTTCCTTGGCGAAGGCGATCGTCTCGTTAGCAAGGCCGGCGATATTTCCTAGGCTGAGACCCTCATTCATCAATTGCTGGCCGAAACCCACCACGCCGCCTCCGGCGAGGACGCTGCCGCCCTCTGCGTCCTCACCATCATGCTTCGCCACCAATTCCGAAGCTCCGGGAATGGCCTCGATCATGCGCGCAGCGGGACCGTCGGCTGCCTCGCGTTGCAGGAAACCCAGCATCATGCCAACGGCCTTGTCTGCGAGAGCCGGGTCGACGCCGACATCGGTGGCGATGCGCGATACGAATTCTTCCAAGGCAGGGCACCTTTCGTTTTATTGAGGTCAGAATGATTAGCTATGTTTGTCCCGCTCAAATGGTTGAGCGCAGCGCCAGTCTACGCCTCCGCAGACTTACGCAAAAACCTCTCAGGTATTGGTCCACCCTCTTGGCTACTTCCATGGACTTCACGTCTACAAGGCGCTGAAAAGGCACCGCAGCAATGATGGTGGTTACAAGTACAATGACGACAGTGCTACTAGCCGCAATGGCATGCCCCCATTGGATATTCCAGAGATAGACAGAGCACCCGAGGGAACAAAGGAGAGGGAAATGAAGAAGGTAGACCGAGAACGACAATCGACCTAGGAGTGGGAAAAAGTATGACGAGAAGGCTCGCTGAAGCGATGGAAGCGCGAGAACGCTAGCGACAAGGAAGGTTGCACCGACGCAGTGCATTGCGTCCTTCAGGGGGTTAAAGTCGATTGGGGAGAGTTTGATGATCGGCTCATACAAGATGTCGTTTGAGAAGCCGCCAAGATAGATGGCAGCAAGAAAGATTGCGATCTTAGCTTTGTGAGGCCATTTCGCTGGAGAAACGCGAGTCAGGAGGACGCCGACCCCGAACGACAAGGCGAAGGGCAGGTAAGCTATATGGACCGCAAAAGAGAGAGCCGCGGCAAAAACTGTGACGAGGGCGAAGGTGAACCACCTCGCAGCGAAGGCGAACATGAAGGCTAAGTATGAACCGACGAGCTCGATGGACATCGTCCAGAGTGGTGAATTGAGTTGGTTCTTACCGAGAAATAAGGACTCATATAGGGCCTCCTTGGCGATGGTCGCGACCGTAATTGAGCTAGGGTAATACCAGGTCAGCCAGATCGAGCCCGTGAGTGGAGCAACTTCAAGATTTCTCATCAGCCCCATGGCAAAAATGGTACCGGCAAAAACGATTGAAGCCGCGATTGGAATGCCGAGGCGGGGTATCCGTCGGATTGCTCTGGATACAAGCACCGACGCATTTCCAGTGTCAGCAAAAGACTTGGTAAGGACGAAGCCGCTTAGAACGAAGAATACACAAACCGCAAAGCTTCCGTTGATAAGCATGCTGAATGGGGGGAGAGTTAGAAGCTGAGCAGGCCATCCGATTTCTGGCCACGCTGCTTGCGCCAACGGGTACATGGTTTTGAATATCCCTGGCTCGACAGCGAAGAGGGCGTGAGACAAGAGGACGCCAACTGCAGCCAGCCCCCTCAACCCCTCTAAAGCAATAAAACGTTCAGATCCGGCCTGCCCCGCCGCCATTCCGTTCATGGATACTCTGCCCCTTATGAATGCGCCGGTTTCGACTTGGTCTTCCTACAAAGTCCACGCTCGTGAACGTGAGCTGGAAAGCACGGGACATTGGCTTTCCTATACTGCGGTATGCAGCATCATGACGGAGGGGTAAACTTGATTGTTTGGATATAATGCATCCATGGGATGGATATGCGGGCCATGCCCACCGGCGACAGCTGGTCCTGGATCTGAAACTCGGCTTGATCGTCCGAGAGACAGTAGAGCGCCTGCAGAACCACGATCTTCAACATCATCACCGTATCAAAGGGCGGCCGTCCGCCCTTGGCGCTATCGGAGGCGGCGAAGCCGGATGGCCGAGGCCGCCTGAGCCTGCCGAAGAAAAAGCGGGCTCGGTTCACGAGCACCCGGCACGCGCCGTCAGGCGCGCGGGCGTCATCAAGTGCCGGCAGACTGCCGCTTGCCGGATGCCTGGACGCCATGCCTTGCGCTGCGGTTTTATCAGCTCGCAGGACTTAACGCCGGTGCCCCCGCGAGGCGTGCCTCTGTGCCAACCGCTTGCACCTGAAATCTGCATAGCTGTTCGGCGCCTTCGACCGCATGCCGCCACTCGGCACGCCGCCTGGGCGAGCGAATTTTCGAGGTCTTGATTCCACTGGCGACGTGTTGGCGGAAATTTCCCAACATGGGGTCACGGAGACGCGGGCAGCAAGGCCTGTATCGCAAGAGACTGGATGGGCAGCCATGACCGCCCGAGAGCGCAGCGACATGGCTTGGCACTGGCATCAGCTGATCATCGACCATGCGGACGACCTTGCTGCCATTCTCACCGCTGAGATGGGCAAGCCGCTTGCCGAAGCCGGCTCGGAAGTCTCTCACGCTGCTTGCGATCTGCAATGGGACGCCCGAAGAGGCCAAAGCCATCTATAGCGAGACGATCTCCCTGCCCTAGACGGGCCAGCGCATGCTGGCGGTCAAGCAGCCGATCGGCGTTGTTGGCACCATCAGGCCGTGGAATTTTCTCGGCCTCGAGGGTTGCGCGCAAGAGCTCGCCGGCCCTGGCGGCCCGCTGCGCGGTCATCCTCAAACCTGCCGAACAGACGCCGCTTGTTGCAGGCGCAATGGTTGCACTCGGCGCGGAGGCCGGCTTTCCCGAAGGCGTCGGCAACCTGATCTGTGCCTGCAAAGGCGATGCCGTCGGCCGCACGCTGATTAGCCGATGAACTTGATCCACAGGCGCTTGAACCATGCGACGATTGCCTTGAGCCCCTTCGGCCGGGTGCCGCGCTTGAGAAGGCGGTCATAGGCGCGGCCGGCTTCGATCTGCTTTTGATGAGGTGTAACGGATATGACTGGAATGGGTCTATCATCGGTCTTGGAGCAAGGGCGTCTCGCACAATTAGGCTGACCTGGGTCAGCTTGTTCGGCGTTTGGTGTTTCGCGGACGCTCTGCTGACGTCAGCTGGTTTTCGCGATCCTCGGTGGTCAATTGCTGCGGACCGACAACGGACTTGCGGCCACCTGCAATGGGCAACTTCATCTGCGGGGCACGTCGAACCTCTTCCGGCGTCGGACGACGACGTGGCTTTCTTGTCTTCAGACCGGATTTGGCGTGCTCGTTGAATGCCTCACGCGCCAGATTGAGTTCTAGGAGATTCGCCAGAGCTTGATCTTCAGAGATATCTGTAGGCCACCCGTAGGCTCCGGCAACGGCGGCATCCAGGTCCGAGTGAGCGTCGATGGCGACACCATCGAAATCCATGGTCAGCGTATCCATTTCAACGGCATCGACGCGCCGGAGAGCAAGCAGTACTGCAGCGACGCCAAGGGATTCGACTATCCATGCGGACGCCGTTCAGCCGAGGCTCTGGACATCTTTCTAGCGGCCTCCAAGCCGGTGCACTGCACCTTCTTAACTTGGGACCGATATCACCGGTTTGTCGGTGATCGCCAGCGCGCGGATGGCGTCAGCGTGGCCGGGTGGATGGTCGAGCACGGTCAGGCTCTGGATTGGCCCCGCTACAGCCACGGAGCATTTTCAGCGCAACAGGCGAAGGCGGAAGCCGGGAAGCTCGGTCTTTGGGTCGGAGCGTTTCAGGCGCCATGGGAATGGCGGGCAGCGCACGCTGACGATGCGAGGCCGTCGAGCCAGCCGCTCGGCATCATCAACCGCCGACAGGTAGCGCAAAGCTTTTCGTGCCAGCCGCGCCGGACATGCTCGCAAATCAGCTCTTGCGACGAAGCCCAATAGTATCTCAGCAACTGCCCATGGGGCGGCAAGCTGGATCGCGATGGCGACGGAATTGCTTGCGAGACACTCTGTTGATGGCGCTGGATAAGAAGCGGCCACAGATGCAAACGCCGTAAAGGCGGAGGGATGAGAGAGATGGTGTTCTTTGCAACAATCGGACTCTTTTCATCGCTGTGAGCATCCCCATTGCCGCCATGTACGCCTGCGGACAGTTTGTCGGACAGAAACCGCCACACGCGCTGTTTAAGATGGCCGTGATGTTGGCGGTGGGGTTAGGCCTGTTCTCAGCCGTGGTAGGCGCAATGCTCTACGCGCGCGCCGGCGGCATGACTGTTTTCCGAGTGGGTGATGCTGGCGTGGGTTGCCGGATCTGCCGTTACCGGCCAGGTCGCCTTGCTGGAATTGCTTGGCCGCAAGCCTCTTTCGTCGCCCGCAACTGACTGACAGTTTCAATCCGCTGACTCCTACTTGCCGTGGGTCGTGATCGGTGAGGCCTCATGCCGTTGACCCATCGCCACAGCACGCCAGTGCATCGCGAGCGCAATAAAGCCCGCGAGGGTTAGCGCGCCAAAGATTGTTGGCTCAAGGCCCGGCAGCACCGTGGCGCTGCCGATACACGGCTTGTCGAGCCCCTTGTCAAATTCAGTGCAGATACGAGCGGGATCGTTCAGCGTCCGGAGCTCCGACCAATCCCAAAGGCTGGCGCCTGGGTCCTTCTTGCCGTCGTTCAGCATTACCGTCGCGGAGAGAAACGTACACCAGAAATAGACCAGCGCGATCGCGGGCAGCACGGAGAAAACCACAATCATCGCGCCTTGATAGACGCGGCCTTCTCGCGAGCCCGTCTCGATCGCGTCGAAGCCGACAACCGGTATCCGCGCATGCCAGTGCGAGCCGCCGCGTAGGGCATAGACGCGTCCAACAAGTGAGGTTAGTGCGAGCAAAATCGAACATATCGGGATTGCGATCATTACTGCAGGCACCCTCGCCTTCATGACCAGCTTTGCACCGAAAATCTCTTCCCCGCCTTGCGCTACCACCCAAGAATTCAGGGTGTAGTAGAGAAGCAGCGCACTGACCACAAACCAAACCTTGCTAAGTTGCGATTGCGTCATTTGCACCTCTTTTTCGTTTGGTGGGCCGTCCCTGGCCTTGGTCAGCGACAGCCTATTTGCACCCATGCATCGTCAACTCGTGAGATTGCAACTCATTCGGCATACGGGCTATTGACCTACTAAATCAGCTGATAGCGCCATATCGAAATTCATTTTGAGGCGCGCACTGGCAATCAGATTTTTTGGCCCGACAGTGATATCGAGAAGTTCGATCGACGGCGTGTCAGCGGAAATCTTCAACCCCGGAACGTTGGTATTGTGAACGGCCTTCAAGATCTCATCGGACGCGTCGTTGATCTGCTTGTTGAGATCGACTTTCGAATGAGCCTCTAAATCTGCCAGGATCTGGGTTTCGAACAGGGATTGTGCAGCCTTCCAGAAGGCGTTGTCCAGGACGGTCGCGAAATGCAATTGATTGATCGAGATCGCTGTGCCAGTTTTCTCGACGCGGGGTAGGCCTGAGAGGTAAACCCAGCCGGTCGTATTCAGGAACTCGCCCGGCAGCTTTGCCTGTACCTTCAAGCCCACCACGACAGAGCCGGCGCTGGGATAGAGGTCAACATCCTCGACCTTCACATCGACGGCGCCGGCCGGTGTCTGCTGCTGAAAATCGCGACCCTTAAGGTTCTTTGACAGCTCGTCGAATAGCAATCCGTAGGGAGCAGCTGCTTGCACGGTGATGTCGGCTTGACTTCGATCGGCTGATGTTTTGCCCAATGGCGGCAGAGACAAGGACTGTGTGGCAACTGGCTCTGCGGCAAGACTGGTCTTTGCTGCGACACGCACGGTCATCTTCATGCCTTGCGCTTCACCGACCAGGCCCGAAAAGCTCGCCGCTGTGGGGACGATGTTGAGATAGACGGGCGTGCTATCCGGGCGGTCGATCTTGATCGCAATGGCGTGCCATTGGGCCTCAACCTTTGACCGAAGCGCACCACAAGGCAGAGCTTTGGCGATGGCATCCTGTATCTTGGCGCGGTGGTCATTGATCTGGCCGTTCAACACGTCAGCCAGTCCAAGATTGATTGGCCCTGCGCAGACCTCTGGGTGGCCTAGGCTCCCAAAATCAAAGCCGAGACAGTTTTTGCCCACGACTTCCACCGAAGCACTGCTCACCCATCTGCCGGTCGGGGTTCCCGTGAGCACGGGGCACCACTTATCGTTCACGTCGAGCTGCAGATCGACGCCGGGGACCAGCCGAGCCTCGAAGTTCTTTCCGGAAAGCGAAAGCAGTTTGGCAAGGTCGCCGCCTACGCCGGCCTGACCGCTGACAAACAGCGGCTGTTCGACGTGAACGCCATTGCCCGCCTGGGCCACGACAAGAGGGCCATCCGTTTTGATGTCAGCGTGCCAATGATATTCGGCGCATTGGTTCGTAGTGCCAAGGCTCGGAGCGGTAATATCTGGTACTTCAGCGCAAACACGGACACCGATCCAACGGCACTCAGTATGATGTCCCACGTGTCCGGGATTAATATGAGGAATACCGACACATCCGATTTGACCATCTCCTTGCACCGGAACGGATTGCGGTATCTTCGATTGCGCTGCTTGCACTAGCGTCTCGTACGGGATTTGCGCCACCAGCGTGAGAACGCTGTCCGACACGGGTGCCGGTGGCACATCGGCAGTGCCACCATGGGGTGGCGCCTGGAAGAGATTTTTTTCGCAGCCCGAAACGCCAACCAAAATGAGAAGGACCGGAGCGAACCGACGAGCGGCGGCGGCAAAGTGAGCGACACGCAACTTCGTGTCCGGTCTGGTACGCGCTGTCATGGACGTCTCTCCCCCAAGAATGCTCTGCACCCGTTGAAGCGGCGGCACTGAAAGTCACCGCTTTGTGATCTCTACGTGATCGAATGACCTTCAGGTCCCCCCTATGCGCAGGCAGGCACCGAAGCTCCTGCCGCCAAAGACAACCGAACAAGCGATCCCGCCATAGAACTATATTCTTCATTGACCGCACATTACTCTTTGTTGCATAGTGACGTAAGAGGAGGTTTGAATTTTTTTAGAAATTTATAGAGGAAGAGCGAGTTAATAACGACCAGCGTTTGCAAATCTGTTAGCCGCTTAAATATTAAACCGTTTGAACTATTCGCCCGTTGAAGGTTAATTGTTTAACGTAAAATCTCTCAATCGCTATCATTAAATAGAGTCCGCTAGACTTTCCCTATTTCCTTGGAGGAAGGAATCTCCCATGGTTGCGACTAATTTGTTCGACGAGCGCCGCCGCGCGGTAATGATTGCGGCCGCAAAACGATGGAAAGCGCAACCCCCGACGCCCGCGACGACGCAAGTGACGCCTTCGGAACAGGCGCGCTACGACGCTCGCCGTTCGAGCTTTGATCAGGCGAGTGAACTGAAGGCACAAGGCCGTCTTCCGGTGTTCGTCGAGCGGAAGATGGGGCCTACCCTTGACTGGTACACCTTGCCGCCAGACGATGCTGCCCGAGCCGCTGGCCGGCCGGTCGCCCGCATCGTGGCCAACGTCGATCCGAAGGTCGACCCGGTCGGGTTTGCGACCGGGTTCATGGTTTCACCTGACGTTCTTCTGACAAACTGGCATGTGTTTCCGGATCCCGGCTCGGTACGAGGAACCGGCGCAAATTTTCTTCATGACGAGACGGCATCAGGTGTCGCCCGCGGCATCATTTTCGAGTTTGATCCGGACGCCCTTTTCTTCTCGGCGGAGGATCTCGATTTCGCGCTCGTCGCGGTGAAGCCGAAGGCAATCACCGGCGAGCTTCTCTCCTCTGTCAACTTCCTGGCGATCAATGGATCGCGGTCAAAGATCCTGCCCGGAATGCCTATCCGGATGATCGAATATCCTGATGGCGGGCCAAAACGCTATGCGATGGAGAATTGCCGGCTGCTCGAGCTGCGGGAGGACGGTTTCCTCCGGTACGAGACCGACACCGAGGAAGGATCGTCGGGCTCGGCCTGCTATTCGGAAATGTGGGAGGTCGTCGGTTTGCACCACGCCTCCATTCCAAAAATGCGTGGCAATACTATTCTCAATAAGGACGGTTCGGCATGGTCACCTGGCCAGCCGGATGACGGGATAGACTGGATCGCGAATGAGGGTGTGCGCATAAGTGCGTTGGTAAAGGCCTTCGGCGGGCTTGTACCGACCACGCCCGCCTCCAAGCATCTTTTGGACGAATTGCTGGCCAACACGACCGATCCTACCGATGAGGTCGCGAAGCTAGCGACGCCTCGCGCGCCAGAAGCCCTTAGTCCTGTGTTACCTGATCCCTCCAAAATTTTCGCAAACATGAAAGGAAACGTGATGGGCGGCGTTACCATGAATTTTTCCGGACCAGTGACGATTTTCGTTGGTAGCGGTGTGCCGGCATCACAGCTTCCACAGGCGACGGCCGCGGTCGCGGCAGACGAGGCGCTCGAGAAAGCACTGCGCTTCGACCCCAATTACGACGATCGAGAAGGCTACAACCCTGACTTTCTCGAAAACGATATCACCGTGCCGCTGCCTCGCATTTCGCAGGAGCGGGACCAGGAGATGTATAAGGAGAATGGCCAGATCGTCGTGCTCAAGTACCATCACTTCAGCCTGGCGATGAACGCTTCCCGGCGCATGCAGATGTGGTCGGCGGTGAATGTCGATTACGATGCATCGAAAAGGACCTCCAGCGGCCGCGCCTTCTTCGGTCAAGATCGTTGGGTGTTTGACCCGCGAATTCCCCAGAAATACCAGTTGGGCGATCCCGATATCTACGCGCCCGCCAAACAGATCGACCGGGGTCATATCGTGCGTAGGGAAGACAATGCCTGGGGTGATACGCCGACGGAAATCGAGTTTGCCAATTCCGACACGTTTCACTTCTCAAATTGCACGCCGCAGCACGCGGCCTTCAACCGCTCCCAACCGGGAAAGCAATGGCCGGGAGTTCAAGGCTTGTGGGGCGGTTTCGAAAACCACATTCAACGCGACTTGCAATCAGGTGACACGCGCGCCTGCATCATAGCGGGTCCGATCTTGAACCCGAACGATCCATCCGAAGATTTCGGGACCGGCCCGGTGCAGTATCCTCTTGTCTTTTGGAAAGTGGTTGCGGTCTCGACGCGCGATACTAATGGGCGCCGGTCGCTACGCACCTACGGCTTCAGGCTTTCCCAAAAGGATGTCGTCGACCGGTTCGGAGTGGAATTCGCGCCCGGCGAGTATGCACGCTATCAAGTCGCCCTGTCAGCCATAAGCGATGAGGCCGGCGTTATTTTTGACGATGTTCTCTTGCGCGCCGATACCCACGCCGACGCGTAACGTGACACTCGGCCTGGCAGCGACGGCCAGCCGTCGCATGCTGTAGACGCTTCGGTCCAGAAGGCCGCCGCTCACGCGGCGGCTGCTTCGGAGGCGCTGAAGCGCAACAGATAGTCTACGGCGCGTTGCGCGTGCGCGGCGGCGGCGAAGATCGCTCGTTTATCGACCTTCAGCGCGGCCGACTTCGACGCCCTCGCCTTCGAGCTCGACATCGGCAAATGGGAGATGAATCGCACGCACTGGGCGATCAAGGACGTCAACCTGCCGAAAGAACTGAACTGCACGCTGCGAGGGGCATTGCCTTGCCCTCGTGGACGCGGCAGGCCAGCCGCGCCGTCGACATCACCCAGCACCATTTCGATGTTGGTCTCTCGTTTCCCGGCGAAGCCCGCGGGCTGGTCGAGCAGGTGGCCCGCGAGCTCGAGGCCTATTTCTACGACAACAACTACGTCTCCCAGCTTGTCCAGGTCGAACGATTGGTTCTCGGTGAGCCCGCCCGTGCCGTCCGTTCGGCGATCGCGGCCGAGCAGAAGCAGCGCCTGGGATTGGTCACCCGGATCTGGAGGCCGGCGGGAAGTGCTGACCCGTATCGCTTCGACAGTTCGCGCTCCCCCTCAACGCCCCATTTGGAGAGGTGGAACAGGTATTTCTCGGCCTGCATGATGGTGCCTGACAGCTCCTTGGTCGGAACGCTGTTGCCACGATGAATTCCTCTGCTCAGCAGAATGTCGTCAAAAGGCTTCTTGATCTCGATGACGTCGATGTTGCCGTTGGCGTCGACCACGCACAGGTCGACGTATCTCGAGCAGCTCGCCGAAGGCCTCGACGGCGATGCTGTCGACCCGGTCGCCGCCAACGACGATTTCGCTGCCAGGCTTCAGCTTTGCAATGCGCCGAAAGATGCTGATATTGCGCTCGGCGACAAAGACCTTCCGGTCCGGCGCGATCCCCTCCGCGACGATCAGCACATCGTTGTCGATCCCCAGGATCCGCCCGAGAATGCGGTGATATCCGTCTTTTGTGGTCGCGAACCGAAACCGATAGAGCGGTCGATCGTCCTCGTCCGCCTCGTCGTCGTGAGCGGCACCGTGCGCCGTCTCAGCCACGAGGTCGGAACTGCGGAAGAAGAAGACCCGGCTCAGCGTCACCTTGCCCGCCGCCTTGAGCTCCCGCGTCACCCAGGCATTGCCACCGAAGTGCGGTTCGTATTCGAGCGTCACGCCCTTGCTGCCGACCTCAACGAAATCATCACACGTGCTCCTGCACTGGCTGCCACCATCCTCTTCACCCGGCGCCACGACTAATGGCGACAAACCGGTCTCGCACTATATCGGTCCGCCCTGCCGGGCCGCGGACATTTCCCTCAAGGAAATATTCGAAGTCGCCGTTCTGAAGCAGGACTGTGAACTGTTCGGCGATGAACCGGTGGACTTCGGCCTCTGCAGCAAGAATCTCGTCCACGATCTCCGGCCGCCCGTCGACGATGAGGAGGATATCTTCCATGTCACGGCTCATAAACAGATCACCTGCGCCGCGCCCGAGATAAGCTTCCAGCTTTGTCGCGACAAATAGCTCCGGGGAAAGCTTTTTGATCTTGAGCGTATCGGTCAATTCATGGGTTACTGCCGTTTCGATCCCAGCTGCGTACCAGTGGTTAGTGAAGCCGAGTATGCCGGCATCGTCCGGCATAAAGTCGACCTTGAGGTCCCGCAGCCGCATCCGGCAGATGACGTTGTCCTCGGGGGACTCAGCGAAACCTCGCTGCCTCAATTCTTCCCGCAACTGCGCCCACTCTCCATAACCGGCAAGATCGACGATGAGGTCGACGTCGTCAGTCGCCCTCACATCCTCAAGGGTCACTTCGTCTGTTATAAAAAGAGCGGTTGTGCACCCGCCGACAAAGACCAGCCGTTCCCGGAAGTCTTCCCCCAAAGCTTCCGCCACCGTCTGCAGCATCAGGAGCAATTGGCCTCGGACCGTCATTTTTTCAGGAACCTCTCCGAAAGCCGCTGTCCAGCCAGGCCCGCTTCGCGCTGATTGCCGAGCCGGATGGCATCAACGAGAGCAAGATATTCGTAAAGCCGTTCATCTTTCTGGACTGCTTCAGGCACACTCTTGAACAAAGGTGCAACCGACTGCCCCATGTCCCGCCCTTGGGCATAGGGCCATATGTGTATGTACTCGCCTCCGCTGACCAATAGCCCCTTCAGCATCGGCGCGGCGAACGCCGTCGGAATACCGCGCGTCATCGCGCCTGCCTTCGCGGGAAACACGAACTTCAGGCCGTGGACGATAAATTCATAGAGATTGCGGCGGTGAGGATTGGCCCGTCCCGTATCCCGGTCTTTAATGGCCAACCCCGATGAGAGACTGCGCTTTAAGGAGGCGTTGATCTCCGTCTTGCTGATACCTGTTAGGGATTCCAGCCCGCGAACAGAGAAGGGGTCCTCGCCCGCAAGGCCCCTACGCTGTTCCCCATGGCCCGCGAACTCTCCTTGCTCCTGCAAGCTCACGAGCTTCAGAAGCACCACGATATCCTGACTTTTCATTCCAATCATTGTAGCTTGTCCTCTGTCCTAGGACCAAGGACATTCCATCATTCGATGTCTCTCCTGTCAATGAGAACGCTAGGAGGGCGCCGCGGAAAGTCCAAAATACGTCGTTTTGAGCCGCCGGTACGTGGTTCGCCGCCAGCATGATGATTGGCTCAGGGCGCTCACCCTAGCGAAAGAGCATTCAAACGTCGTCGTCCGACTGGCGAGCGCCGCCGGCAGCATTGAAGCGGTCAATATCGTCGGCAGAAGAGCGTCCGAAAAGGGCTGTCGGTTGCTCCATCGTGGGAACGAAAAAGCGAGAGAAGCAGAACTTTCGTGTGCGATTTTTGCACACAATGGCCCGTAAATATGTGATTTTCTTTAAGTATCTGCCCAATCCAATCATGCGCCAGCTGGTCCCATGACCACGCCATGGCACCAGCCAGCCCAAGGGAGAACCAGGCGTCCGATCTGGGGAAGGCTGTTTTCAGGACTTTTTCGAGATCAGCGAATAACCGGCTCGCCATGGAAGCGCCGGCGCGAGGGCGGCGAGACGCCGAAGCCGACTTCCATCATGAGCCGTGGCGTGCGCGAAGGCACGGTGCCCATATGGAAGCCGAACGGATCCTCGACAAAGCCGAGGCCGGCTTCGCTGGTCAGCGTGACGGGGCTGTCATCGCCATAGACCTTGAGAACCTCCTGCGCCGGATGGCCGACAAGCAGCGTCAGCTGATGCTTGATGGCGCGGCGGTTATGACTGCCACGGACATAGACATGCGGGCCGGTGCCTTCGTCGACGGGCGTCAGATAGAAGAAGAATTTCAGCATCCGCCAGTCATCGAGGTCGAAATGATACTTGCCGAGCGAGGCACGGTTCTTGTCGGCGTCGCAGGCCTCGCTGGTCGGGAAGCTCCACCAGACGCGTGTGGTGATCAGTTTCGCCTGAGCGCCCAGATAATGCGCGGCGATGTCGAGCAGCAGCGGATCGTTCTGGATGGCGACCGCTGCCTTGCAGCCGAGGATGTGTTCGAAAAAGTGGCCGCTGAGCAGCGAGCGGCCAAAACGCTTCTCGGCCTCGGCATGGTCCTCAGCCATGAATTCGAGACGGCGATCGAAATTGCCGAAACAAGGCGTGTAGCGGGCGAAGGCGGCGATCTCTTCATGGATGGAAGTCGGCAGGACGAGCCCGCAAAACAGCCCGTCCGACCGCAGCGCCTCGACAATTTCCTGGCGATCGACGCCGGCAAACATGGTGTCGTGGGCTTTTTGCGACACGCGAACCGGCTTTGCCCCACGCCAGTGCATCCGGCGCGCCGGCATGGTGCGGGCGAGCACGAACATCGGCAGCCATGCCGGGTTCTCGCGAATGTCCGACAGATAGGTCGGAATGCGCACGGCGATGCGGCGCAGCACGCCGCCGTTTCGCGCGATGGCCTCGAGACTGGCGGCGCCGGATTTGTCAGGGCTCGAAAGGGTCATGAAGGTCCTCAGCTATGAATGCAATATGATATCGACGAAGCATCGGTTCTCATTGCCTCGCCGCTGGTCCAAGCCCGATTCCCGCAACGGAGGGACGTGTAGGCGCGCGTCGGTTTTTGTGCAACGCACAATAGCCTTGCGCGTGGCAAATGCTGTTCGGATCGCCGTGCGCATCAGCCAATATTCCAGCGGCAGGCAAACGGGGCGGCGGCACTTGAAAAGAGCCGCCGCCCGGCTTGGCAGCTATTGGCGGACGAACAGCGGCTGGACGCTCGCCCATTGATCGGCGGTGCGGAAGCCGCCGCGTTTCGTGTAGCTTTCGACCGGGAATTTCATCCAGTTGGGCAGCCAGTTGTCGATTTTCTCGCGGCCGTTCTCGCCCGCGAGGCAATCGCGAATGATCTTCTTTTGCGTCTTGACCTTCTCGGCGACATTGCCGTCGGCGACAGGCTTGCCGGCGAGGTCGGCCAGCATCGAATTGGCGATCTCCCTGTCGCGCAGCAGGTCGAAGAAGGCGTCGTCCGCTTGCCACCACGCACCCATGTCGATGCCCAGATGGTTGCCGAGCGCCTCGACGGCGGCGCTGCCGGCTTCGAGCGTCTCGGCCATGACAAGGCCGAGAACGCGCATGACGTCGTCGTCGCAAAGTGCCAGCAAACGGGCAAAGACTGCGGCAAGCGCAAAGGCGTCGCCATTGCCGCCGGCTATCGCACCCTCCTCGTCGGCCTGCCCAAGCAGCGCCAGCACCGCGCGCCGTTTTTCGGCGAATGCGGCTTCGGCCTTGCAGGCTGCGAGGCTTGCCGCCACCGCTCCATTGGCGGTGCGCTGCGGCTCGCGGCGAACCTGCCACAGGCCCGAACCTGCGATGGCATGCGCCACCATCAGGCGCAGCGCGACCCCCGGATGGTCGAGCATGGCGGTACGCACGGCACCGTGGCGGTGCAGATCGACATAGTTCTGCATCGGCCCGGTGAGTTCCGGTCGCGACGGCCTGGCTGGGATTTCTTCGTGCGCGCCGCGCTCGCCTTGCGCGCGGGCGCGGCGGGCCTCCTTGCGCGACAGCCAGCCCTCGTGGCACTCGACCGCGCCGCGATGCGAGACCGATGAAGACCTTGCCGCCCTTCTTCCTCGGCGCCTTTTGTGGTCCCATGACTGGAAATGCTGGCCCGGTTCGAGCACGGCCACCTCGGGCCAGCCGGCTTCCAGGTAGGCATCGCGTTTGGCGGCAATTGCCTCGTTCTGCTTTTGCCAGAACAGGTCGGCATCGGCGAAATAGCTGTCCTCGCCGAACAGGTCGCAGACGACCAGGCCCGGATAATCCTCGACGGCAAACAGCGCCACCTTGGCGGAAATCGACTGGCCGCCGAACAGCCATTGCTTCAACTGGTGGCCGCGCGGCGCGTATTGCTCGGGGTCGGCATAAAGCGCCAGCCAATCCTTCTGCTGCGCCTTGGAGGCCATGGTCAGATGGCGCGCCGTCTCGGCGTCGATGTCCTCGCGCCGATAGGCTTCGCGGATCTTGGGCAGAAGATCGCCGAGCGCCAGAATGCGTTTGACCAGAAGCTCGGTGACGCCGAAGGTTGCGGCGATATCTGGAATGGTGCGGCCTTCCCTGATCAGCCGCGAAAACGTCTCCCACTGCGACACCTCGTCGGGATCGAGCCGGGCGAAGTTTTCGATCAGCGAGGCCTCGAGCGCGTCGGCGTCGTCGCCGTCCTCCATGATGGCGCAGGGCAAGGCATCGTCCTCGCCGCGCTCGTCGGCGAGCGACTTCGCGGCGAAATAGCGGCGCCGGCCAGCGACGATCTCGAAGCTTTCCGGCGTGCCGTTGGGCCGCACCAGAAGCGGCACCAGGACGCCGCGCGCGCGAACCGACGGCAGAATGTCCGACACGACCTCGGCTTCGGCTTCCCCGAACTCGGCAGCGTCAGCCTTGCCGAGCTTGCAAGCGTCAAGGGGCGGCTTGGCCTCGGCATCGAGCGCGACCTCTGCCTTCAAGGCGCGCTTTCCGCTCTCCGTCTACGCCCAGGCAGCGTGCAGCGCCGGCCACATCACCGAAGCCGAGCGGCTGTTGCGACAGGCGGCAGAGGCCCTTGGCAACGCCCATTCCAAGCTTCCGCCCGACACGGCGGAACAGATGCGCCGCTAGGCGCGAAAACCGCCCCGCCGCGCCGGCTTGCAGCCTCTGCGGCGGGGAATCCCACCCCTGAAACGAAGGAGACAAACCATGCAACTTGCCCACATTCCGCTTAATAAGCTCAACATTTCCGCGCTCAACATGCGCCATTCCAAACGCGCGCCGGACGGCAAAGGCCGAACAGGGTGTCGCCGTCGGCGTCGAGTTCGGTGAGAAGCCAGGTTGCTGGCCCGGTCGGATCGAACAGTTTGACCACCGGGACATGGTCGGTGTCGGTGTCGGTTGCGCCATTGGCGAGCAGCCGGGCGCAAAGCTCGTCGGTGATCAGGATCATGGGAAACTCCTCTCAAAACAGGTCGCGTTGATTTCTGGGGGCGTCATCGAACAGCCCGATATCGACCAGCTTTTGCGCCGCGCGCGGGCGCATCGGCGCGTCGGCCAAAAGGGCGAGTCGGTCGCGCGTGGTGAGCGGCCGGACACCGGGAATGAGCGTCTGCTCGCCTTTGCGGCGTTGGCTCGGTCTGCAGGGTGTGGCGATCGCGCGCGCTCATGCCGCGATCTCGTCTTGTTGCGCGCCTTGGGCCTCGGCGTTGAAGCCCAGAACAAAATCGGCGGCCTTGGAGGCAAGGCTGGCGGCGCGGAAGATGGCGCGATTGTCCTCGCGCAGCACCTTCAGCCATGTGCCGATATAGTCGGCATGGCGCACTGTCGGCTCGATGCCGAGGGTCGAGCAGACAAAGGCAGCAGTGATTTCGGCAACCAGTTCCTCGCGCGCATAGGTCTTGGAACCGAAGGCGCCGGAGAGGTCGCGCGCCAGCCGCGCCGGGTGGCCGGTCCAGTGGCCAAGCTCGTGGAAGCAGGTGCGGTAATAGTCGATCTGCCGGAAGAATGCCGGCTGCGGCGGCACCTGAATGGAGTCGGTGCCCGGCATGTAGCAAGCGCGATCGCCGCCGATGCGGAAATCCGCGGCACTTGCTCGAATAAGCGCCTCGGCCTGCGGGACGATCTCGCGTTCGGGCAGCGGCTCGGCCTTGCGGTAAAGGTGCGCGGGCAAGCCGTCGCACTGCGCGACGTTGAAGACGGTGAAGCGCTTCAGGAAAGGGACCGCCTGCGGTTCGTCGCCATCGGCCTTGGCACGCTCCTGCTCGCCCTTTGGGACAAAGCGGTCGGCATGCACGATTGTGGTGCCGCGCTCGCCCTTCCTGACATTGCCACCAAGGGCAAGCGCCTGCCGGAAGGTCAGCCAGTTCTGGCCGGGATAGCTGCGCTCGATGACGGCGCCCCACAGGATGAGGATGTTGATGCCGGAATAGCGGCGCCCGGTGGCCGCGTTGCTGGGCAGGCCGAGTTCGGCCTTTGCGCTGCCCCATGGCTTGACCCATGGCACGGTGCCGCGCTCCAGTTCGGCAATGATGCGGTCCGTGATTTCCTGATAAAGGCTGGCGCCCGGGCGCCCGCCCCTGCCCGCGCCAGCCTCTCGGCTGCCGGAACGCTGGTGTTTTGCACGCATCGTCTGGTCCTCCGCTCTTCAATCCCGCGCCTTTCCCCGCAAGTGGGGTGGGCGGCGAGACGCGACCGGAAAGGCCCGCCGTCGGAGGCGGACCGCATCCGAAGGACCGGAACGAAGAGGAGGACCCGAAGCGAAGCGAAGGGTTGCGGGATGCCGCGGCGGGCCTAGAAGGGAGTGCCGCCCACCCCGCGCCGCCGGGAACGGCCAACGAACAAACCGCGCCGGCCGACAGGGCGGCGACCGTCAGCAGCCGACAGGCTGCCCGCGCCAGGGGGCGAAGCCGGATGGCCGAGACCGCCTGAGCCTGGCGAAGAAAAAGCGGGCTCGGTTCACGAGCACCCGGCACGCGCCGTCAGGCGCGCGGGCGCGTCAGATTTCTGCGCCGTGCGGACATCGGTTTGGCGTTCCGGTCGAACTCGTTCAATCAGAACGAGGTCTTGATGCCAACCATCACCGTCGCCGCGGCAAAATCGCCGCCGATCCAGTCGTCTTCGCCGCCAGTCTCTGCGCCGGTCGCAATGTCATAGGTGTTGTAGTCGCCGCGAGCGGTGAACACCTTTTCGTAGGAACCGGAGACGAAGAAGCTGGTCCGCTCGTTGTACTGGTAGCCGACGCTGCCGCCGACCATCAGAACCGGCGCCGATTCGAAATCATCCTCGAAGCGCAGGTCACGCATCCAGTGATGATCGGTAGCGCCGGCCGAGAAGGTCGTGCCGCCCTTCAGCGCAAAGCCGAAGTTCCAGCGATCCTGGACATAGGTCGCATCGATGCCGGCGAAGGCGACCGGCAATTTCTGCTGGTAGCTGATGGCCTTTGCGTCTCCTGGGAAGTCGCCAACCGAATCCCGGAAGCCGGCAACGCTGTAGACATAGGAACCGCCATAGGCAGTCCACTTGACCGAGGTGTACTTGAAACCACCGTTGACGTTGATCAGCAGCTGGTCGCTGAACTGGAAATCGTGGCCGAGCGCGACGGTTGCCGAATAGAAGTAATCAAGATCGGTGTCGGAATGGCGCGAACGGTTGCTCCAGTCGTTCCAGCCATCATTGGTCGAGAATCGCGGGGTCCAGTCATAGTCTTCCATGTAGCTGTTGCCGCTGAAGGCGATCTGGCCGGAAAGCTTGGCGGTCCAGCCGGCCTCGCTGCGCGCCGTCATCTCGGCTGAAATGACCGCAGAGGTGCTTTCCCAGATAAGGTTGCTCAGCTTCGAGCCGCTGCCGGGAGCCTGATAGACCAGCTCGTTGGCCTGGATGTCGATGACGCCGACGCCGCCAACGAAAGAGAAATTGGGATTGTAGGGCGCCGGTTCGCTCGCCACCGCGTCGCTGGCCATCGCCGGCCAGGCAGCAAGCAAGGCTGCCGCTCCACCAAAGACTTTCGCGTACAATTTCATAGGACTACCCTCATAGGAATCATCCGCCATTCGGCTATACGCAGCGTAACCGGGTGCAACTCAGGTGCGGTCGTCTATGCAGCGCCCCTGTAGGTTGGCAAAATTGCCGCCCTCGGCTCTGTTCCTCAACACTCAAGGAAACGCCGTTAGCGTGACCCGATTAACGGCGGTTTTTGCCGATGCGTTCCGGGCGGCCGGCGTGACGGGAACGCTGCATTGTCCGAGGCACACATTTGCGATGACGATGCTGGTACGATTGCAGCGTCAGGCAGCGACCACGCCGGACCTCAATCCACTGAGATCGCGCAGGTTGCTTTGAGCAGCCCATAGCAAACTCTCTAGTCTAGATAATCCGAAAGAGCCGGGGGCCGAGTTCCTCGAAGCCGTTGCGCAGATAGAAATCGAGCGTGCGCTTCCATTTTGGTTGCCTGGGCGCTGCAAGCTCAAGTCGCTTCCAACCACGCGCACGGCCTTCCCGCGAGGCGACCTCAAGCAGATGAGGGGCAATCCCTTTGGAGCGCTTTTCGGGTCGAACATACAGCTCCGAAATATAGCCGAACTTGCCTCCTGCATAGATCGCCGTGCATTCATTCAGCACCATGATGCCGACCGGCTCGTCATCTGCAGTTGCGATCACTGCGACCACGCCAGCGTCGGCAAGCATTATCTCCGCGCTTTGTCTCACGTCGTCGGGCGCGGGCGCTTTCCCGCCAGTGAGTTCATCGAGTAGCGCGTGAATAAAACGGACGACCGTCCCTGCGTCCGTTGCGTTGGCGCGGCGCGTGGATATGGAAGGCATATTTTCTCCTGCTAGTGGTCAAAATCCCGATTGATGCTGCCACCCCGCGCAGATCCGACTCATTCTTTTAAGTAACTCGGACGAGTGAACAGCATTTTTCATCAAAAATATGATAAAAGAATGCAAAATATATATTACAAGCATGCAGGATTACGGATGACTTGAGGTGAATTGCGCAGATAGGGGGCCTGCAAATCAACCTGGTTACTTCGTGACCGCACGGTGAAGCCGCCTTGCCGAGGTCAGATGAAGTTGCAGGTCTAAAAGGGCCTGAGACAAAAGATACAGCCTGAGATGCTCGTGCGGCCGGAACGCTCGGACAATGCAGTCGAGCAAAGAGGACATCCATGACGGGCGGCGAGAGCGCTCGACGGTCGCCACACTCATTCGGCGCCAGCCGGAACACGAGCCGAGCCGACCGGTGCGCAGAGGCTGGTCGCCGCGCCGATCAAGTCGGACACGTCGGCCTCGGTCGTCGCGAAAGAGGTGACGAACCTCACGATCCCGGGCTCCCAGCGATCATGGTAGAAGCGGAATCCCATGTCGAGCAGCCCCCGGATCAGGGACGTGGGAAGTCTGCAGAACAGGATGTTGGCCTCGGGACGCTGCTGGATTTTCACGCCTGGCACCAGGGCCAACCCCCGCGCGAGCGCCGATGCCATCGCATTGGCATGGGTCGCGTTGCGAAGCCAGACACCGTCCCTCAGATAACCGTCCATTTGCGCCGCCATGAAGCGCATCTTGGAACTCAACTGGCCGGCCCGCTTGCGGCGAAAGGCGATCGTGCTCGCGAGATCTCTGCGAAACGAGACGACCGCATCGACCCCAAACGTTCCATTCTTCGTGGCGCCAAACGACACAAGGTCGACGCCGGCCTTCCACGTCATCTCGGCCGGCGAGCAGCCGAGAGTGACGAGGGCGTTGGCGAAGCGAGCACCGTCCATGTGGAGCGGCAGGGTCGCTGACCGGCAGATATGTCCGATCGCCTTGATTTCGTCGAGCGCGTAGACCGATCCCATCTCGGTCGCCTGCGTGATGCTGACGCTGGAGGGCTGGATCGAGTGGATATCGCCCACCATGCGCGTTGCATTGGCCGCCAAGGCGTCGATGTCGATTTTGCCAGCCTCGCCTGGAAGCTGCACCAACTTCGCACCGGCTGTGTAGAACTCCGGCGCGCCGCACTCGTCGCGGTTGATGTGTGCGTCGGCGTCGAGAGGATGCTGCCCCATGGCGGCGTAATCGCCGCCAGCGCCAGCGCGTTCGCCGCCGACCCCGTCGAAACGAGGAACACGTCGACCGCATGCTCGAACAGCTCGGCGAGCTGGCGCTCGACGGTATGCGTCAGCTCATCGTTGCCGTAGGGAAGCGCCTGACCCGACGCGCACGCGGTGATGGCTGCGGTCACCTCGGGGGAGACGCCGGCGATGTTGTCGCTGGTGAAGCCGCGGGGGCGGGTCTGCTTGCTTTCGTTCATGGTCTTGACGCTCGTTTCATCCATTGAGCGTCCAAGCTAGACGGTTCGCCGCGCGCTTTATTGAACGATATTCAAATCGAGACGTAACGTGCCGGCGTCACCCCCAACACCGCCTTGAAGTGTCGGGTCAGGTGGCTCTGGTCCGCGAACCCGACCGCGACGGCAACCTCGGCGACGTGCTGACCTCGCCTCAGCAGCCGTCGCGCCTCGTCGATGCGGACCTGGATCAGGTAGCGGGTGGGGGGCAACCCGAAATGCGCCTTAAAGCCATCGATCAACGTCGCCTTGGAGCATCCCGCAAGGGCGGCCAGGGCGGCGAGTTGCAGAACTTCTTCAAAGTGGGCATGGATGAAGTCACATACGTCGCGGAACCTCGGTGGCACGAATTTTGGCTCAGCAACGCGCGATCCGCCGGCCTCTGCGAAGACGTGGGCAGGAAACGGATCAGATACTCCTCGATCTCCAGTGCCGAGCTATGCCCATGTTCAAGCAGGCGCCAAAACGCGCTGAGGCCGTGTGCAACTGGGGCATTCTCCTGGAACGGGCTTTTGAAGTCGATCGTTCCGGGTTCGTTGGCCGCTGTCGTCAAGGACTTGCCGGATAAGGCCTTCGGGCATGTAGAAGATCTTCTGGCTCCAGCCAAGATCGTCACCAGCACCCCCGAAATGCGGTTCGCCGGGCGCGAAGGTCGCGACGGTGCCGCTACCGGCGTGCCAAACCTCACCTCGGCACCAGACATCATGGACGCCTCGCTCGATCAGCCCGATTAGATACTCGTTGTGGACATGCTTGGAAAAATCCTGCCGGTGATAGTCGGCCGCCAGGTAATCGAGCCCGCCAAGGACATCGGAGTGCTTCATCACCGCACGATTGCGCGGCGGCCGCCCCGAGGGTTCAGAACGGCCACGCGCCTTTTCGTCGCATTCTACGGCGGTATCGGCCACTTGATGATCAATCCAGGTCGGTCGTCACAACGATATCGTGCACACGTCGCGAATTTCAAACCGAAGCAGGATTAGTTGCCGCCGAAGAGGGGCCTGCTGCAGGGCGGGCAGCGGATTGGCGGGATTAATCGTGTTTCAAGCTTGGGATGTGGACCCGAGCGACGCGTGGCCGTGTGGCCGATATCAAGAAGAAGACCAAGCGCTATCCCCTCCGATCTGACGCATGAGGAATGGTCGCGGATAAACCGTTCCTGCCGGGCGCGGCCAAGACCGGGCGGCGCGTGGTGACGGACCTGCGCGAGGTCTTGAACGCGATCCGCTACATGGCCCGATCAGATGGCGGCTGGCGCATGCTGCCAAAGGATTTCCCGCCCATATCGGTCGCGGTCGAGACGCCTTACGGACATGCCCACGGACTGCGCCAACTGGCTGGAACGTTCCCCGGCCTGACGGCGAAGCAGCAGGCGCCGATCAAGGCGCTGAACGCAGAATACGCCAAAACTCGAAGCCGAGGACGAGCGTGCCAACGAACTGCCGGCCGATGTTGACGAACGGCTACCAGGGGCGGCTACGGCTGCACTCATTGTCGGATCTTCGACGAAGTCGGACATCAGACACAGCGCTATCGGAGTGACCGCATTGTTCTGCAACGATTTTCTCATTTGGCACGACACATGCGGGGGCTATCCCGCATGAGCGCTCCGTCAATCTCGATTGATGCGAGCAGGATTCAATCAAGGCGCAGTGCGTCGCTTCTGAAGATCAAGGAGAGAAAAGTATGGCGAGAGCGCGAATTGGCGTGGCGCGGGCAATGACAGCGGCTGTCGTCCTCATCGTTGCGGGACAGGCCGGCGCGGCAGATGTTGGGCAAGCCGCGAGCGTCCCGCAGGCAGAAGCCTGCGTCGCGGAAGCGCCAAGCCCCTGGCAAATCCGCCTGCGTGCGTTGGGGGTGATCACCGAGGATTCGGGCTATGTCAATGCGGTGCCCGGCTCCGGTCTTTCCTATTCGAACACCGTGACGCCGGAACTCGATATCTCATATTTCTTCACGGACAACATCGCCGCCGAACTCATACTCGGCACCACCTATGCCAACATCGACGGCCAAGGTGCGATCGGCGGGCTTGGCAAGGTCGGCAAGGTTTGGCTGCTGCCGCCAACGGTGACATTGCAGTATCATTTTACCGATTTCGACGCCTTCAAACCCTATCTCGGCGCCGGCGTGAACTATACGATCTTCTATCATCAGCAAGTCGGCAGCGCCGATGATCTCAAGGTCAAGAACACATTCGGCGCCGCGCTGCAGGTCGGATTCGACTACATGGTGGACGAGCACTGGGGCGTCAACTTCGACGTGAAGAAGCTTTTCCTCAAGCCCGACTTCGACGTCACTGTCGCCGGCGCCAAGCTCACGGGCAAGGCCAAGCTCGATCCCTGGTTGATAGGCGCAGGTCTCACCTACCGCTTCTGAGGACGAACCACACAAAAGGGGCACTTTTCGAAGTCCGCGCGCGGATCATCCGTGCCGAGAAGTGGACCCGCGATGGTTCTTAAAGGAGTTGTTGGCATGCGCGTAGAAAACGATCATTGCGACGTGATCGGTGTGCCGGCCGCTCCCACGCAACTTGATCGTCTTTCTTCTGCGATTCTGCAGCAGGGGGGGATGGCGCGAGTGTCGCTGCCAGGCGGTGTGGTGGCCTGGGCGGCAGGCCGTCACCAGACGCTCAGGCAGATGCTTTCCGACCACCGTTTCAACAAGGACTGGCGACAGTGGCGGGCGCTGCAGGACGGCGAGATTCCCGAGGATCATCCGCTGATCGGGATATGCAAAGTGGACAACATGACCACGGCGCACGGCGCCGATCACCGTCGCTTGCGCGGCCTGCTGTCCAGCAGCTTCGCGCCCAGTCGTATCGCCTTGCTGGCGCCACGGATCGAACAATGCGTCGATCGACTCCTGGCCGAGATGGCGCAGCGCGGCGGCAGTGCCGATCTGATGTGCGAGTTCGCCGTTCCGCTGCCCACCAACGTGATTGCCGAACTGTTCGGTTTGCCGGACGAACAGCGTGAAGAGATCGTCGCGCTCACCTACAGCCTGGCCAACACCTCCGCCACAGCCGAAGAGGTGCGACAGACGCGGCAGCGCATCCCGGAGTTCTTCCGTCGCCTTATCGCGCTCAAGCGGGGCCAGCTCGGCGATGATCTGGCTTCGGCCCTGATCGTCGCCCGTGACAAAGGCGAGCTCGTTTCCGACACCGAGCTCATCGACATGCTGTTCATGGTGCTCTCTGCGGGCTTCGTGACCACCGCCAGCGTCATCGGCAATGGCGTGCTGGCATTGCTGACGCATCCGCAGCAACTGCACCTGGTGCGCAGCGGCCAAGTTCCTTGGTCACAGGCGATCGAGGAGATCCTGCGCTGGGGCAGCTCAGCGGCCAATCTGCCGTTCCGCTACGCCACCCAGGACGTGGAGATCGACGGATGCATGGTCCGCCGCGGCGATGCCGTCCTGATGGCGTTCCATGCGGCGAACCAGGACGAAAAGGCCTTCGGTCCCGGCGCCGACAGGTTCGATGTCACCCGGCGGCACAACCCGCACTTGTCATTCGGCGAGGGGCCGCATTCCTGCCTGGGCGCTGCGCTGGCGCGCCTGGAATTGCGCTGCGCCTTCCCCGCGCTGTTCGGGCGGCTGGAGGATCTGGCCCTGACCATCGCTGCGGAGGACATCGTCTACATGCCGTCTTACGTCATTCGCTGCCCGCAGCGCCTGCCGGTCAGCTTCCGCCCTTCCGTCGCTTAGAGAGTGCGGCATTCACCCCGGATTCGGTGATTCCCGGTTCGCCGGGGTGGCTGGTCTCGCACGACGGGGGCGAGCATGCCCGGTTACGCACGATCGTGGCGCCGGCCTTCAGCAATCGCAGGGTGAAGCTGCTCGCGCAGCAGGTCGAGGCGATCGCCGCGCAGTTGTTCGAGACGCTGGCGGCCCAGCCCCAGTCCGCCGACCGAGGCGCCACCTCTCCTTTCCGCTTCCGGACATGGTTATCAGCGTGCTGATGGGCGAATGCGCAAGCACGCTGAGCGAAGCCGAGCGGGGAACAAATACCGGGATTCGCGGCGGACCGTGACGGCCTCGCCCCACTTTACGCTCTTGAGCCCGGCGACCTCGATCTGATCCGGCGTCGCCGATGGGGACAAGGATCTCTCCGAGCCTGCACTGAT
Source organism: Mesorhizobium norvegicum (assembly GCF_004919685.1). Taxonomy (GTDB): domain Bacteria; phylum Pseudomonadota; class Alphaproteobacteria; order Rhizobiales; family Rhizobiaceae; genus Mesorhizobium; species Mesorhizobium norvegicum. The sequence continues at coordinate 61,064 of NZ_SMYZ01000066.1, forward strand.
GTGAGGCCGCATCGTACACGGCCTTGGGAGAAAGAGACCGATCAGCGCAAGGGCACTATTCGCATCATCACATAAACATCTCGTTATATGTATTGACAAGGAGCGAAGCTGCTGTGATTGTGCGCATGTCATGGTTCTCCGCGCGGCACTGCCGTAGCGGAGCTAAGAGGGAAGCCGGTGCGATGCCGGCGCTGCCCCCGCAACTGTTAGCGGCGAGCCAAGCCCATTGGTGTCACTGAGGCGAACGGCCTCGGGAAGACGGGCAGAGGCTTTGACCCGCGAGCCAGGAGACCTGCCACGACGAACAACGTCCACGGGCGGGGTGTCTCGGTGGCCGCGGTAGCCTGGCTTCGTGCCGCCTGCTCGCGCGTTCCTTGTCCCCACGCCCCAACCATCGGGGTATGGCATGACTGTCTCTCAACAAATTCCTGTGGCAACGCTCGGCGTGCCGCGTATCGGTCGACGGCGGGAACTGAAATTCGCGCTTGAAAGCTACTGGTCCGGAAAATCGCCCGCTGCCGACCTGCTCGCGACAGCGAAGGCGCTGCGTGCCGCTGGCTGGAGGGAGCAGCACGATCGCGGCGTGTCGAAAATCCCGTCCAACGATTTCTCGCTTTATGACCATGTGCTCGACACCGTCGCCATGGTCGGCGCCGTGCCGGCACGATACACCTGGACTGACGGCGAGGTCCCACTCGATACCTATTTCGCCATGGCGCGCGGCAACCAAGGTCAGGCCGCTGATTGTGGACATGCCGGTGACGAGCATGCGGCCAACGGGCATGGCCTTGCCGCGATGGAAATGACCAAATGGTTCGACACCAACTATCACTACATTGTGCCGGAACTTACGGACGATCAGAGCTTTGCCCTCTCGTCGGCGAAACCGGTCGATCATTTCCTCGAGGCCAAGGCGCTCGGCATCCACACGCGCCCGGTCCTGCTTGGACCGGTTACCTTTCTCAAGTTGGCGAAGTCACCTGAGGAAGGTTTCAACCCTATCGCGCTCCTGCCACGGCTGCTGCCCGTCTACGAGGAGCTCCTGCGGAGGCTGAAGCTCGCGGGAGCCGATTGGGTGCAGATCGATGAGCCGGCGCTCGTGGTCGATCTGGTTCCCAACGAACGGGATGCGCTCCAACTCGCCTACTGCCGGCTGTCAAAAGCAGCACCGGAGTTGAAGATCATAGTCGCTACCTATTTCGGATCGCTGGGAGACAATCTCGAGACCGCAATTTCTCTGCCCGTGGCGGGACTGCATGTCGATCTCGTGCGCGCTCCAGAGCAGTTGGAGACCGTCGGCCGGCTCGCGCAGAAGGACCTTGTGCTCTCGCTCGGGCTGATCGACGGCCGCAACGTCTGGCGCGCGAACCTGCCTGCCATACTTGACCGCATCAAGCCGATCGTCGCCGGCTGGCCGCTGGACCGCGTGGAGATCGCCCCGTCCTGCTCGATGCTGCATGTGCCGATCGACCTGGACATGGAGACGGCACTCGATGCGGACGTGAAATCGTGGCTCGCCTTCGCGGCGCAAAAAACCGACGAGCTGGTCGTGCTCGCCCGTGCCCTGGCTGAAGGCCGGGACGCGGTCGCCGCCGAACTAGAGGCGTCGGCTGAGGCTGCCGCCGCTCGCGCGACATCCGCTAAGGTGCATGATCCGCTCGTCGAAGGTAGGGTCGCCAGCATCAAGGTCGCCATGACGCGCCGGAAGAGCGCATTCGACGTGCGCTCCAAGCTTCAGGGCGACACGTTTGGCTTGCCATCCTTCCCCACCACGACGATCGGCTCGTTTCCGCAAACAGCCGAGGTTCGCAAGGCGCGGGCAGCCCATGCCAAGGGCGAGCTGAGTTACGTCGACTATGAGGCCTTCCTGAAAAAAGAGATAGAAGCCGCCGTTCGCTGGCAAGAAGAGATCGGACTCGACGTGCTGGTCCACGGCGAATTCGAGCGCAACGATATGGTGCAGTATTTCGCCGAGCAGCTCCGCGGCTTTGCCTTCACGCAGCATGGGTGGGTGCAGAGCTATGGCTCGCGCTTTGTGCGACCCCCGATCATCATTGGCGATGTGTCGCGACAACAGCCGATGACACTACACTGGTGGCGATATGCCCAGTCGCTGACGCTAAAGCCGGTGAAGGGCATGCTTACCGGCCCGGTGACGATCCTCAACTGGTCCTTCGTCCGAGACGACCTTGCCCGCTCAGCCGTCTGCCGCCAGGTCGCGCTCGCCATTCGCGATGAAGTGAGCGACCTCGAAAAGGCCGGCGCCAGGATGATCCAGATCGACGAAGCCGCACTGCGCGAGGGCTTGCCGCTGCGCGAGGCCGACTGGGAGGCCTATCTCGACTGGGCCGTCGAATGCTTCCGGCTGGCTTCAACGGCGGTCGGCGATGCGACCCAGATCCACACCCATATGTGCTACTCCGAGTTCGGCGATATCGTGGACGCGATTGCCGCAATGGATGCCGATGTGATCTCCATTGAAACCTCGCGCTCGCAGATGGAACTGCTCGATACGCTTCGAACCTACAAGTATCCGAACGAGATCGGTCCTGGCGTCTATGACATTCACTCGCCGAGGGTCCCGGAAGTGGGCGAGATTTCCAACCTCATCATGCTTGCGCGCGAGCGATTGTTGGATGGCCAACTGTGGGTGAATCCCGACTGCGGTCTCAAAACGCGCAGGTGGGAGGAGGTCCGCCCTGCCCTGGTGAACATGGTGGCTGCGGCACGCGCAATCCGGGAAAAAGCGCAGACCGCGTAGGGCTCGGTCACACTCGCCGGCGGTGAGCGGCAACGCCACACCGGACGATCGAGGGGCGTCTCCGGCGCACCCAAAAAAATCGTGCTGCCGGTGACGAAGCGCCTCGGCAAGCTTGGCCTGGCCGAGGCCCTTGTTGCGGCGCCTCGAAGTCAACTGTTCCGGAGGCCGGCGTTGGCGGCGATCGAAGCAGGCTTCGGTCTCAAATGAGCCGGCCAGAAACGAGACGGCTCACCGCCAGCCAGTTTCGGATTATTCCGGATTGGGATAATCCAGCATCACTATCATCTCCCCGACCTTGGTCGCCGAACCCCGGTCCCGACCATCGGGAGAGGCATTGGCGATCACGCGCCGCCGGTCCGCGGAGCGTGTTCCGGGAAATCGGATGCAGGGCCAAGCTGGGGGAAGGTTCAAACGGCACTTCCGGAGACTGTTGAAGCGGCCGACGCTCTGCCATCTGCAGCGGGCCAATTCCCGCTCGATGGCTCCGTCTCCTCTGGCTGCAATCACGATCACCGCGACGGCGAAGCCGAGCGGCCGCAGCTGGCTGGCGGACCCTTGTGTTTTGATGGTGGAAGATCAGGCGCCGGACTAGGAAAGCCGTCGCGGAAAGAGCGGGGTTGGCTTGCTCCTGGCCGAGGCCGGCAGAGGTATTCGGACCGCGCTCAATCGCGATGCGCAGATGGCCGAAATTCACGAGCGGCGTCCCAAATCTCAATCGCTGCGCAGAATGCGTGCTTCGAGTGCGGCTGCGACGAAAGCTCGTCGAGCGGCTGGTGGATGGGTCTTACCGCGTAACACCTGCAGACAGGTGTCCATCGCTATCCTGCGTTTATCGGTCTCATGATGCAGATCCCGCATCAAGATAGCGGCCGCGTCGTTGACGTCGAACACGACACGCTCCGAGCTGCGGCGGCTAAGCTGAACTACGACTGGCCTCTCAAATCTGATCAACCCGGTCATCCCCCTCCTCCACAGCCACTATGCGGCAAACAGCCCGGGTCGCATTTCTTAACTCAGCCGAACGCGACCGCTGCACCTGCGCCATTGAGCCTGGCCATTGGCGGGCAAGCGATCGCCATGAGGCGCGTCCGGCCATGGTCAGCTTGCGTGCGATCTGCGGTTGTGCAGTCGATGGTGAGGAACTGCTTCTCATTCGCGTGGTCTAGCTGTGAAACCTGGACATAGTGCACTGTTTGACGCGCCTCGCCAGTCTCAAACATGTCGTCGATGTCTACACCTGCACTTTTCCACTGCCCGATCTGCAGGCGGCGATCCACTGCATCGCGGTGGTTGCATCTTCCAATATGGCGACCCGCTTCGCAAAGCCGAAAAAGGCATTGCGCGCCGTGCTTACCGGCTTGCGCCCATCGTATGCATCGTAGCATGCCCTCAGGGCGGCTTCGTGGATCAGGTCTCTGCGGTCTTCCGGCCATTCGTTGAGAAAATCGATTGCATCCGCAAGGCCGGCAATCTCTTGGATGATGTGCGTTGCGCGCTTCACAAAAAGGGGGCTGCTGAAAGCCTCAGCGTTCATTGGTTTCTCCCAACTTTCTAAATAGCCAATTTGCGGTGAAGAGGCGCCGCATCGACACGGCGACCCTGGCACAATGTGTTGTCAGGGCGATGACGGTTCAAGAGGAAGATCCGTGACGGCGACCGGGCGTGCAGCGATCCGCCAACACATCATGCAATGGCTTGGTTGCCATCAAAGGCGGTCGTCACTATTAAGCTATGAAGTGATTCTTAACCGGCTAGTCTAATTCCGCAGGAGCGTTTTCATGACCGACGAAACCGAGAGCAAAGCCGACAACCTCATCGAACTCACCGCCCATGTCGTCTCAGCCTATGTTTCGAACAATCCGGTTCCCGTCGGTGAACTGCCTGGGCTTATCGGCCAGATACACATCGCATTGAAAGGCACTGCTGGTGGTGCCGCACCAGAAAAGTCAGAAGCTCTCAAGCCTGCCGTACCGATCAAAAAATCGGTTACACCCGATTACATTTTCAGCCTTGAGGACGGTAAGAAGTTCAAGTCGCTCAAGCGTCACCTGGCTACCCACTATGGCCTTACGCCCGACGAATATCGCGCGAAATGGGAGCTGCCGGCGGACTATCCCATGGTGGCGCCGAATTACGCTGCGGCGCGCTCGGCATTGGCCAAGACGATGGGTCTGGGCCGCAAGCCGAAGGAACCGGGAACGCCGGCACCTGCCAAGCGTCCCCGCAAAAAAGCCGCAGCCTGACCGCACTTTTTCAGGATGGGCTAAGCGGATCAGACATCCTTTTCGCACTCGCGAGATAAAATTTGTGCGTTGCAATATCCGCGGCAATCGGTATGATCATGTTGTCGGCCATTTACTCCTCCCAGATGTGGTGCCGACGCTGAATGGGGCGCACCTCCTCCCGCGTCTCATTCTAAATCGAGCCCGCTGCCACCTCCTCCCGGTAGCGGGCTTTTTCTTTGTCTGAGGCGCGATTTCGGTAGGGCCAACGCATTTGGCTCTAAGCGAGGCGAATGCTCCGAACTTCCAGGCCTTTCTTGCCCTGCCCGTATTGGACAAACACCTTCTGACCCTCCATCAGCATGCTCAGTCCTGAGCGGGTCAGCGCGGTGGCATGAACGAAGATGTCCTTCTCACCGTTTTCAGGAGCAATGAAGCCGAAGCCCTTTTGGGGATTGTACCACTTGACCGTGGCCTCGCTCTCCAGCTGGGCACTCGTCCCGGCGGTGGACTCTCCAGTGCGACGCGTATGTAGCTGAGTTCTCGCGGTCTGATCGCTGACCTCCAGCACTTGCGCGACCTGATGACCTCTTGGACTTTCTTCCGTTGTGACCTTGAGACGCGTTCCCTCGGAAACACCGCGGCTCCCGGCCGCCTCCAGCACCCGGATGTGCAGATAGGCCTCGATGCCCTCCTGCAATTTGACAAAGCCAAAACCCTTGCTGGTGTTGAACCACACCACTTCGGCGTCGACAGGATCCGCGGTTACAGTGGACGAACGCTGAAAGTAGCTTGGCTCGGAAGACCGTTCGGAAAAAGAAACCGCGTCATTGTCATGACGATGCCGGCGTGGCTCACGATGGTCTTTGTATTTGCCCATGATCGTCCGACTGGCTTGAACAACGCACTGCGCTCCCGGCAGGATAATCTCAATCGGCGATGCGTTGATGTCAATTCACCAGTTGGCCGCTTCGCCCGCTCGATCGCATCACGATCCCGGCCGATCTGTTGCCACACGAGTCGACGATGGCGAGTGAGCACTATATGCGACGGATCGAGCTGCTGAACGGAAAGCTCCCCTGCATCGCAAGGCAGAAGGTTCGCACTGGAGGGCGACAACGGCATCAACCTATCGATCACGGCATGCCGCGGGCTGCCGTCTCACGCGGATGCGCATCCGACATTTCGATTTACGCGCACTTTTTCCGCACAGCCTGCAGGAGGGCAGACGGGCAGCTCGTCATTAAATCGCCCGGCTAAATCAACCCCGCCTGCTCAGCCTCGCGGCGCAAATTCTGCCGTGGCCTGGGGCCGATCTGCTGGATCACCAATCCGGCCGCCAGCGAGCCAAGATCGCCGCAGGCCTTGAGGTCGCGGCCTTGCGTGTAACCATGCAGGAAACCGGCGGCGTAGAGATCGCCGGCGCCTGTCGTGTCGATCAGTTCCTTGATCGTGGTTGCCTGGATGACCACGGTCTCGTCGCCGCGAACGATGATCGAGCCTTTTTCCGAGCGGGTGACGGCGGCGATCCGGCAATCCTTGCGAATCTGCGCCAGCGCCTCGTCGAACGATGACGTCTGGTAGAGCGACTTGATCTCGTGGCTGTTGGCGAAGACGATGTCGACAGTGCCCGAGCGCATCAGGTCGAGGAACTCGTCGCGGTAGCGGTCGACGCAGAACGAATCCGAGAGTGTCATCGAGACCTCGCGGCCGGCTGCGTGCGCCAGCTTCGCCGTCTGCCGGATCGCTTCCTTGGCGCGCGGCGGATCCCACAGATAGCCCTCGAAATAGGTGACCTTGGCGCCGGAAGCCTTGTCGGCCTCGACATCTTCCGGCCCGAGCTCGACGCAGGCGCCAAGATAGGTGTTCATCGAGCGCTCGCCGTCGGGGGTGACGAAGATCATCGAGCGCGCCGTCGGCGGCAGGCCCTTGAGCGGCCTGGTGTCGAAGGCGACGCCTTGCGCATGGATGTCGTGGGCGTAGATTTCGCCGAGCGCATCGTTCGAAACCTTGCCGAAGAAGGCGGCGCGCCCGCCGAAACTGGCGACGCCGGCCGCTGTGTTGCCGGCGCTGCCGCCGGAGGCCTCGATCGCCGGGCCCATGCGGCTGTAGAGCAGTTCGGCGCGCTGGGTATCGATGAGGTTCATCGCACCCTTGATGATGCCGTTGGTCTCGAGGAAGTCCTCGTCGCACTGGGCGATGATGTCGACAATGGCATTGCCGATGCAAAGCACGTCATAGTCCGGCATCAATGTCTCCGCCAACTACCCACCGGCTTTCTGCCATGCCGGCCAGGCGCGGGTCTAGCGAGTTGAAATGGGTTGCCGCATGCGCTTGATCCAGCGGCCCTCACGCAGCTGCCGGTCCTGCTTCACGCAGCAGGTCCTCGGCTCTGTCCGTCTTCTCCCAGGTGAACTCAGGCTCTTCACGGCCGAAGTGTCCGTATGTCGCAGTCTTGCGGTATATCGGGCGTAAGAGATCAAGCATCTTGATGATGCCTTTCGGTCGGAGATCGAACAGCTCAAGAACAAGGCACTCGATCCTTTTTTCCTCAATCCTTGCGGTTCCAAAGGTGTTGACCATGACAGAAACCGGACTGGCCACGCCGATCGCGTAGGCAAGCTGAACCTCGCAGACCTCCGCAAGGCCGCTGGCGACGATATTCTTCGCGACATACCGGGCGGCATAGGCCGCCGAGCGATCAACCTTGGATGGGTCCTTGCCCGAAAAGGCGCCGCCGCCGTGACGCCCCGTTCCACCGTAAGAATCGACGATGATCTTGCGTCCAGTGAGGCCGCAGTCGCCGGCAGGCCCACCGACGACGAACCGCCCTGTTGGGTTGACCAGAAATCTGATCCCCGAAGTATCCAAGTCAGGCGGCAAGAGCGGCTTGATGATCTCCTCAATGACGCCTTCGCGGACTGTATCTTGGGAGACCGCCGCGTCATGCTGCGTTGACAGGACTATGGTGTCCAGCGCCACCGGGCGGAGACCCTCGTAGCGTACGGACACTTGAGACTTCACATCCGGACGCAGCCAGCCAAGCTGTCCCGTTTTCCGGACCTCTGCCTGTCTTTTCGTCAAATGGTGAGCGAGTTGGATCGGCAACGGCATCAATGTATCGGTCTCGTTGCATGCGAATCCAAACATGAGGCCCTGATCCCCCGCCCCCTGCTCGAGATCCTGCCCTCGTCCTTCGTCAACGCCCTGGCTTATGTCGGGCGACTGCTCGGTGAGAGCCAGAACAACGGCGCAACGTCGACCATCAAAGCCGATGGCATCGTCGTCGTAGCCAATATCGAGGATCGTATCGCGGGCGACTTGGCTGTAATCGATTTCCGCGTAGCTGGTGATCTCGCCAGCCAGAACGACCATCCCTGTCTTCACCAACGTTTCACAGGCGACGCGCGCCTTCGGGTCGGTGCGGAGGATGGCATCGAGGATGGCATCGGAGATGTTATCTGCCATCTTGTCGGGGTGTCCCGCGCCGACGGATTCGGAAGAAAACACGAACTGCCTGGTCATGGAATGTCCTCGCTGCAAGTGTTGGAAGGTGGGGAGTTTCTGGATTGGGGTGGCTTACCGGTCGGGGATGCCGGGGACGTCGAACGCAGTGCAGAAGTTAGCAACGTCTCTTCGTACGCTCGCATGAACTTCTGGGTCGTCGGGCTGGCGGCAGACCGAGTCAATAAAAGCGGCGATCTGCACCATTTCCCCCTCACGCATGCCCATGGACGTCACTGCCGGCGACCCTAACCGGATCCCGCTTGTAACCGCTGGATCGCGCGGGTCGCCCGGCACCATGTTGAAGTTCGTAATGATGCCTGCCTTGGCCAGGCGCTCGGCATAGGCTTTGCCTGATAGCGGCCGGTCCCGCAGATCAAGGATCAGCATGTGATTGTCAGTCCCGCCGGTGACCAGGTCATAACCACGGTCCAGAAGCGCCTCGGCCAGAGCCTTGGCATTTTTGACGATCTGCTGACCGTAGGTACGGAAAGAGGGGGTCGCGGCTTCCTGCAAAGCAACAGCTAGCGCGGCGATGACATTCATGTGCGGCCCACCTTGCAGTTGAGGAAACACCGCGCGATCAATCCGTCTGGCGAGATTATATTTGCTCGTCGGATGATAGAGCGCCTGATAGCGATCTTCATTCTTCGACAAAATAAAGCCTCCACGGGGGCCGCGGATCGACTTGTGAGACGTGCTGGTGACGACGTCGCAATGGCGCACGGGATTCGGATGCGCTCCAGCGACAATCAGGCCGCTGATGTGCGCAATGTCGGCGACGAGATAGGAGTTTGCCTCCAGAGCGACTTCTACCATTGCCGCGTAGTCAAAGGCACGCGGATAGGCAGTTCCGCCGACCCAAATCAGTCTCGGCCGTTCCCGCCTGGCGGTCTCGCGCAAGCGGTCATAGTCAATTTGCTGCGTCTGTTCGTGCAGCCCATATGGGACGCGTTGATAATCAGTGCCGGAAAAGTTGACGGACCAACCATGAGTCAGATGGCCGCCTTCGGGTAAAGGCAAGCCCATGACTTTGTCACCGGGGCTCAAAAGCGCACGATAGACAGCCTGGTTGGCTGGCGAGCCCGAATAAGGCTGGACGTTGGCGTGCTCACTGCCAAAGAGCGCTTTCAGGCGCTCGATGGCGAGGGTCTCAAGCTCATCGACGATCTCGTTTCCCGCGTAGTAGCGCGCACCCGGGTACCCTTCGGCATACTTGTTCGTGAATATAGAGCCGGTCGCTTCCAGTACGGCCGAAGAGGCAAAGTTCTCGGATGCGATGAGTTTGAGCGTTGTCCGTTCCTGCCGCTCCTGTCTTAGAAGCAGTTCGTGAACGCGGCAATCGACGTGGATCAAGGAAGACCGTCCGTATGTGCCGGGCTCTGCGATGGCTGCGTCAGCGGAGTTGTCCATGGTAGTCGCGCTCCATTGGCTTAATCTATTCCACGATCAAGCAGCAGTCCCCTTCGATCACGCGTCTTGTGCCGCCTCGAGCCGCTCCAGGTCGCGCTTATGATACCCATCGTCGTGGGGCAGGAGATCGACCAGGAATTGAACCAACCCTCTGTCCTTGCCTCCTGCATTGAGATGATATGAGCACCAAGGACCTTGTCGATTGCGGCAAAGAAAGTCAGCTCTGGCGAGCATCTGGACGTGTCGCGCAACGCGCTCCCGACGAAGATCGAGAATCTCCGCCAGTTCGCGGACAGTGAGGTCGGCATGTGCGCAAAGGCCCAGGATCCGAAGGCGATCAGGATGCGCTGCTGTCATCAGGCGATCGACAAGTATCTTCATTGGTCGGCACGACGCCAAATAGAAGAACCGAACCCTCGTCCTGCCGGCTTTGTCATTTCGCGCTCTCCGCAGATGCTGTCCGGCGGCGGAACATTAAACGACACCAGGTTTCTGCCGCCACTGAACTTGAAAGTTGTGGTGAGCGTAACATTGACAGCGATTTGCGGTCGCAAAGATTCCATAAATTTCCTTGAAGGATCTGTTGCAACGCCTAAACAAGAACGCAACGAGATTGGCGAGGTGCTGGTAAGACGGCAAGCTGGCGAACTGCTTGGCCAAGAGGGGGAGGCGATCGGCGCACTTTTCCCCAGGCGGCAGTGCTAACCTGCATGGTGCACCTGATCCGCCATTTACTTGATTTCGTATCACAGAAGGATCGCAAAGCCGTCGTGCCGACGCTCAGCGCTATCTGCCGTGGCGCGAACGGCAAGCCGGCACGGAGGGTCTGGAGGACTTCGAGGCCGGCGACCGGGCCGGCGATACCCGGCGATCACTCGAAGCTGGCGGCGCGACTGGCAGCACGTCGTGCCTCTTCGCCTATCCGAGTGCGCGCAGCATCATCTACACGGCGGATGCGCTCGAAATGTCCGCGGCGCGTCGGCGCCATCTCCAATAGCGCTTAATCCTGGTCAGTCAGGTCGCACCAGATCGATATGGCTACACGGAGGACGTGACGATGGTGGGGTTCCTGTTGCCCTTCTCCAGCCCGCTGATGTACTGCTGGCTGAAGCCAGAGATCTCGGCAAGCTGCTCCTGCGTCGAGCCGGTCTTCTCTCCGATCCTGCGAGCATTTCGTCCGACCAGCTTGCGCGCTCCATGCGCGGGTCAGCGGATCACGGACCTTGTCATCGATTTGCCCGAACCATCTGCCGCGGGGGGCAGTAAATCCAGGGATGCGATTTGACACGTTGGTCGCTCGAGCCAAGCACAGCACGAGTTATCGGTCACGCAAGCGACGCACATGTGCGAGAACCTCGCAAGGGTCGATTTCGAGCGCTTCCGCTACGTCGAGGAACTCAATGACGTCCATGCGACGTTCACCGCCCTCATACTTGGCCACGAAAGACTGTGGGCGGCGAAGCGCTTCGGCAACCTTGGCCTGGGTTAAGCCCTTGTTCTTGCGCGCCGCTATCAGCTGTTCCAGCAGCCGGCGTTGGCGGGGCGAACGAAGGGATTTCGGCATCAGATGAACCGGCCAGAAGGGAACCGGCTCATCGACTAATCCCAGTTTCGGATTATCCCATTTTAGGATATATTTGCAATCCACAAGGCAAGCCGCACCATGGAGCAAACTGTATGGTCGAGACCATGTCGAAGAAAAGCGGGCTCAGTTCATGGGCGGCGGTTGCGCGCCATCCAGATCGATTTCGGCAATCCGGGATGGGGCCGGATCGCCTTTGTTACTGCGGCGGCCTAATCAACTCACAAGGATCAACGTCAAGCGCTTTTGCCAACCGGCCAAGCACACTGACACTTGCCGAAACCCGAGCACGCTCGATCGAGCCCACATAGCGCATGCTCAGCTCTGCGCGGGCAGCCAATTCTTCCTGCGTCAGGTCCTGATCATGGCGCAAACGACGCATGTTGATCGCCATGACTTCCGTGAGGTCCATGGCGAGATAGGGACCAGAACCGGAACTATCGTTCTAGGAACGATCGTTCCTATTCGCTATGGTGAGCCGACCGAGGAGAAGCCGTGCCCGATCACAACAAACCCCAAACCGGCAAGAGGGTCGCGATGAAACGCAAAGTCCAAGACGAAGTCCCCTGGTCGGACAGCCTGACCGCTTACGACAATGAGCACTTCACCATCTATATGAGGCTCCTGGACGCGTCCGCCGACGACGCCAGCGAAGACGAGATGGCGCAGCTCGTCCTCGGCATCGATCCGATGCGAGAACCTGAGCGTGCTCGAATGGCGGTTCGCAGCCATCTCGATCGGGCAAACTGGATGGTTACGACTGGATACAAAGAACTGTTCGCGCGCTGAGCGGCTCCAGGTGAGCTATTCCAATCATCTTAGACGAGGAAATCCCGATAGCCACGATCCATGAGCATGTGACCGCGCCGGACGGCACGGCGAATTCGATCGCGAAGGTGGTTGCGCGGATCCGTCCAGTCGGCCTGGACGCGTTGTCGAGCCAACAGGGCCATTGCGATTTGGCGATGCGATGCCCCGCCTAGCGAGCCGTCGAGCGCCTGAAGAACAAAGCGCAGACGGCTAGCGCGCGCTTCGGGCGGAAACAGCCTGTCGGGAAGTTGTCCGGTCGCGTGAAGAGCATTAAGGCATTCGAGCGCATTCAGGTGCTGCCTCATCCGATCGGCGGGCCAGATCGCGTCGACGGAGAGCCGAACGGGGCGCAAAACCTCCGCGCCCTCCACGACAAGTTGGAGGTCCCGGTGAGCATTTCGCAGCATGACGTGCTGTCGACCGTCCGCCGTGATCATGAGTGCCGCCTGACATGGCAATGTAGCGAGATCAAACGAAAGCGTTCCGGGCGACAGTGCCTTTTTCGCAATGACCGGCAGGACATGCGGGCATTGGCGGGAGCACCAGAACACAGCCGCATCAGGCCCTAACGAGCTTGCGAAACAGGAGCCCCCACTGCGTGAGATCGAGCGACGATCTCACCACTTCTACCTCGAACCACCTTTCTGCAAATTCTGCCTGCTCAAGCGCGTGCCTGCAGTCACGCTGGAAGGCCGGATTGCGCCGCAGGAATTCCCAGGCCCAGCCGCGTCGCGTCAGGTGCCGCGTATAGCGATAAGATTTCTCATCCTGCCAGTCCGGCCAGTCGGCGTCATTACCTATCATAGCCATGTCAGGCGCCCGTGCAGAGCACCGGCGCCCACAGTACGGGACCGCCAAGACTGCCATTGTGGCGGACCGCAGCAAGGCTCTCCTCTGAGACATCCAAACAGCCAGCAACGGCGCGCGTGGTGCCGATTGTCTGGGGCTGACCGATCCGGGCCAGCGGCCATCCGGCGCGACGCAGGATTCGCTCCATGCGCAAATCTGTAACCGGTATGGGTAAGCCGCCGCAACAAACCGAACTCGATCATGCCGGCGAGGAGTTCATAGGTGGCAGCAGCAATGTTCCCACTGCCCTTCGGTTCAGACGGTGGAAGATCAAGGGCGAAACGGCTGCTTTTCCAGACACTCGGTTCCTCGGGTACCGTTCTCCCCTCCGACAGCCTCGAAAAGACATCTTGCAACATCGTCGGCCCCGTCGAGGGCAGGAGGCGTACGCCGCCCCCGACGCGACTGGCCGAATCGCGCAACACAAGATAGTGCGGTTTCAGGGAATCGATTGAATCGATCTCGAAGCCCCCGGTCGTGCGCACGTTCCAGTCGAGCCGCTCCTTGAAGACGCGGTAGCGCAGGCGGTGTATTAGTTCGTCGGCAAAGGCGCCGTACCAGCCGGGCGCAATAAGCTCAATCATGATGGTCTCCTCGCAGATATGACCCTGCCATTGGAGGCGAACCTTCATGCCGCGACTGCCTGTGCATTTGCACAGGTGGAATAAAGAGAGATTTTGTTCCTCAGGGAATTGATGATCGTGAGGAGGCCAGCAGCGTCACCGCCTGATTTTTGGTGCGCACGCCGAGCTTCTTCTTGGCATTGTCCAGATGGAAAGCGGCCGTGCGCTCCTTGATCCCCAAGATGCAGCCGATCTCCCAGGCGGACTTGCCCTTTGCCGTCCATTGCAGGCATTCGTACTCACGAGGCGTCAGCGAAACACCATCCACCGCCAGCCCACCCGAAAGCTTGCGGCGAACGCCAATGTGAAAACACATTGCCATAATCTCGAGCGCTTGCTCATATTGCTCGGCGGTGCGCAGGAAGGTCGGATCGAGCTTGTCTGCCGCGAAGGTCATCGCAGCGACACCGCCGCGGCGGTCGACAAGTGGTATCGTCAGTCCGCAGCAGATGCCGAATTCGGCAGCCTCGTCGAAAAGCTGTTGCTGTCGCTTTGAAATGCCGGCATGGCCGAAACCCAGTCCCCACTGAAAGGGACATTCGCTGCACCGTGCCCGTTCTATGACCGGATCAATCCTTTCATATTGGTGGCGCAAGTAGTGCGACGTCCAGCCGGAATTATAGTTCGATATCAGCCTGGGTTTGGTGACGCGATCAGACACCAGAGACAGATAGGCGAATGCGGGAATGTCGAAGGCACCGGCGGCGCTGGCCAGTGCGTTATGGAAGTCGACTTCATCAACGCTCAAAGACAACTGTTCCAGCAAAGTTTCGAAGACGAGCTGCATTTTCTCCTGCGGCTGTTTTCAATTAGACATGGGACTTTCTGGCTTCTTGGCAGCTACGGCGAGAAGACTCGCCCCCCAAGATATTCGACGCTGGAGAGAATTCACCGCGGTAACTACTCCCCGGACCTTGGGTCATGTGAAGGGAGATGCGTGCGACCTCCACGCCGGCTGCCGTCAGCCGCGCGTCGGAAACTGCGATTGTGGGCGGTTGCCATGGTGTAATAGAAATATCGACGCTCGATGTGGCATCCGGATATGCAGATGACCTCCTTCTCGAACTCTCGATTGCGGACGCGCTACAATCATCCTGATCCAGCGGGGCAAAAAAGGCGCCCTGCCGGCGGGGAGGTACACCGGCAGGGCGCGCCGCACAAACGTCCTGGTCGTTGGGCAACAGGACAGCGGCGGCAGAACTGATTTGGTTACCGGTTGCGATCGAAGTCATCCGAAGCATGCTTAGAATCTGACGGCTTGAAGTTTAGCAGTTTCGGTCGGCTCGGCGCGAAATGCGCTGTCAACCCGTCCTCATCAATGGGACACCAATGGTAACCAGTCCTAACGACAGGCTGGCGTCAAAGCGTCTGGTCCGTGGGAAAGTTCCTCCCAGTGACCACCACATTGGGTACCGGGATGTCGTTGAACTCGGGGCTCGCTTCCGTCGGCGCTCTCAAGTTTCATATCGCACCCTCGGACTTCAGCGCGCGATAGGTCGTCTCGACTGATTTCGCGGTTGCGTCGACGACTATGTCGATCTCCTTCCGGGTGATAATCAAAGGCGGGGCAAAGCCGAGGATATCGCCGTGCGGCATGGCGCGGCCGATGACACCGTTCTCGAACAGAGCAGCGGCGACGCGAACGCCGACCTGAAGATCGGGTTCAAACGGTATCCTTTGTTTTGGATCCCGCATCAGCTCTACTGCGGCGAGGATTCCGACACCACGAACCTCGCCGACGATGGGGTGTCCGGCCAGTTCGGTATTCATGCGGGCGTGCCAATACGGTCCGACATCGCGGACATGCTCCAAGATGTTTCTTTCCTTCAGGAGTCGAATATTGGCGAGCGCGGCCGCAGCGCAAAGCGTGTGACCCGAATATGTCCAGCCATGGCCGAGGGCGCCATGCTTCTCTGTTCCTTGTTCCAAGACCGACCAGACGCGGTCGCCAATGATTGACCCGGAGATGGGCAGGTAGGCGGAACTCAACCCCTTGGCGATGGTCACGAAGTCGGGCCGCATGCCATAGAGGTGGGAACCGAATTTCTCACCGGTTCGTCCAAACCCGCAGACCACTTCGTCGGCGATCAGCAGGATATCGTACTTGTCGAGCACGCCTTGGACAGCGGTCCAGTATCCTTTTGGGGGTGGAATGATACCGCCTGTCCCAAGCACCGGCTCTCCGATAAAAGCTGCGACGGTCTCGGGGCCTTCAGCGTGGATGAGGGCTTCAAGTTCGTCGGCACAACGGCGGGAGAACGCCTCCTCACTTTCGCCGTCATGCGCCTGGCGATAGTGGTGCGGCGTCGTGGTATGGCGTACCAAGTCCAGCGGCAGGTCGAAGAAATTATGGAAGAAGGCAAGGCCTGTCAGGCTCCCGGTGACCAAGCCAGACCCATGATAGCCACGATGTCGCGAGATGATCTTCTTCTTTTCAGGGCGGCCCAGAATGTTGTTGTAGTACCAGACCAGCTTGATGTTGGTTTCGTTGGCGTCGGAGCCGGAAAGGCCGAAAAAGACCCTTCGCATGTTCTGACCAAAATATTCGACGACGGCCTCTGCCAAGAGGGCGACTGGCTCTGTTCCTTGACTTGCATAGACATGGGCGAACGGCAATTCGTGTGCTTGCCGGGCAATGGCATCGGCAATTTCCGTGCAGCCATATCCCATATTGACGCAGTAGAGCCCGCCGAAACCGTCGAGGCTCTTTCGGCCCTCGGTGTCCCAGATATAGACGCCTTCCGCACCGGCCATAATTCGGTTTGGCGTCTCGCCTCGGCTGTGCTTGGCCAGATGCGTAGACGGATGAAAGACGAAGCTTCGATCCTTCTCTCTGAGTTGCTCGGTCCCCAGATTGCTCAAGCGCATGGTCCCTCTCCTCGCGATGGATTGGCGGAGGGCACTCGGTCAGCCGCCTCCTTAGCAATTAGCATACCGCAAACGCCCCTCAACTTTCGCGGGAATGCATGTCCTTAGCCGACGATTTCGCGGAATCGGGATCAAAAGCCGTGGAAACCAAGACTTGGGTCACTGTTGCTTTAGTGCGGACAAGGGAATCGGCGAATTGGATTTGACTGGTTTGGTCACGACAAGACTGTAATATTGATCAATCCCTAGGCCTGCCTGCAGCAGTCCCTCCATGAAATCCTGATACGCGGCCATAGACGGAGATGCGACGCGCATCAGATAATCGATCCGTCCCCCGATAGCCCAGCAATCCAGGATTTCCGGAAATTCTCCGATCGCAGTCTCGAAGTGTCTTTGGTCCTCGAGGCGATGACGTTCCAGCACGACCTCCACCATGACAAAGACCATGCCGCCGATGAGGGCCGGACTCAGCCGCGCGTAGAACCCCTCAATAATCCCTGCTGTCTGGAGTGCACGGAGCCGCTCCGAGCAGGCCGACGCCGAAAGATGAACGCGTTTTGCAAGCTCGCTTTTTGAGATCCGGCCGTCTGACTGAATCTCTGAGAGAATCCGGAAGTCCCAAGCGTCCAGGCGCGCAGGATTGGGTTTCGACTTCATGACCTTGTGCTCTTAAGCCGTTGTCGACAATGGAACTGACGCCAACCAACCGAGCCTGGCCGGGAACGCTCAAACGCCGATGTTGCGTGCGATGCTGTCCGCCGCCATGCGCTTACGCCACTCAAGAGGCCCCGAATTGTGAATGGAGTTTCCCTCAACATCGACAGCCATGATGACAGGCATATCCTGCACCTCGAATTCATAGACTGCTTCCATGCCCAGGTCTTCGAAGGCAATGAGCCGCGCTGACTTGATTGATTTTGATATCAAGTAGGCAGCCCCACCCACTGCGATGAGATACGGCGTTTTGTGTCTTATAATCGACTCGATGGCCGCCCGCCCCCTCTCCGCTTTGCCGACCATCGCGAAAAGCCCGGTTTCGGCGAGCACCTTGTCCGTAAAATCGTCCAAGCGGCTGGAGGTTGTTGGGCCAGCCGGTCCGACGACCTCATCTCTCACCGCGCGGACGGGGCCAACGTAGTAGATAACGCGTCCCTGCAGATCGAACGGAAGCGGCTTGCCGGCGTCAATCAACTCGACGATTCGCTTGTGGGCAGCGTCACGGCCTGTCACCATCTTTCCGGACAGAAGGAGCGTTTCACCACAGCGCCACGATGCCGTCTCTTCCTTGGTCAACGCATCGAGGTTGACTCTTCGCACGCCGGCTGGACTCAATTCGTCGGTTCCAAGGTCGGGCCATTCGCGCAAATCGGGCGGCTGAAGCCTGATGGGTCCAGAGCCGTCCAAAGTAAACTTCAAGTGCCGGTTGGCGGCGCATTGCGGAATGAGCGCCACGGGCTTGGACGCCGCATGGGTAGGATAGGTCGCAACCTTGACATCGACGACTGTCGTCAGGCCACCAAGGCCTTGGGCGCCGATGCCCAGCGCGTTAATCCGTTCATAAAGTTCAATCCGCAGTGCCTCTTCCGCGCCTGAAGGCCCCCTGGCAATCAATTCCGCCATATCGATGGGCTGGTTCATGGCCTCCTTGGCCAGCAGCATCGCCTTTTCAGCGCTACCACCGATGCCAACGGAGATCAGGCCGGGCGGACACCACCCACTGCCAAGCGTCGATACTGTGTCAATCACCCAGTCGGAAACGGAGGCGCTGGGGTTCAAGGTGGTAAAACGTGCTTTGTTCTCCGACCCGCCCCCTTTTGCGGCAATGGTGATCTCAATCTGGTTACCTTGCACAAGGTCAACGTGGACGACCGCCGGCGTGTTGTCACGGGTGTTGACCCGTCCGGCGAGCGGATCGGCAACGATCGATGCCCGAAGAGGATTGTCAGGATCGAGATATGCCTGACGGACGCCCTCATTCACGAGATCTGCGAAACTGACCGTTGATTCGATGCGGGCTTCCATGCCGACTTTTGCAAAGACCACCACAAGGCCGGTGTCCTGGCAGATCGGCCGCCGCCCGAAGGCCGCCATGCGGGAATTCAGTAGAATCTGCCCGATGGCATTCTTCGCCGCCGGGCTCTGTTCGCGCGCGTATGCTTGCGAAAGAGACCGGATATAATCTGGAGGATGGTAGTACGAGATGTACTGAAGGGCGTCGGCCACGCTCCTTGTGATGTCCTTGCCGGCTATGGTCCGTGTTCTATTTCCCACCGGATTTCATCCAAATGAGCTGAGGCCGTTGACCATTTTCAAGATCTGGAAGCTCCGCACTCCCTGCTCGCCTCCTTCATATCCATAGCCGCTCTGTTTGACGCCCCCATAGGGCGCATCCGCGGAAACCCCTTTCAGGTAATTCACACTGACAGCGCCTGCTGAAAGACTGTTGATAAGCTTCTGTTGCGCATCGGCAGCGCCGGTGAAGAAATAGGCGGCCAGGCCGTACTCGGTGGCGTTGGCTTCCTCGATGGCCTCCTCAAGCGTGTCGAACGGCGCCACCGTGAGGATCGGCCCGAACGGCTCTTCATGAAGCACTCTGGCATCCTTTGGCACACCCGTTAGGATGGTTGGCGGCCAGTAAAAGCCCGGTCCGTCGAGGCGGGTTCCACCGGTCTCGATGCGGGCGCCACGATCGACCGCATCCTTGGTCAGACGCTGCATGGCCTCGATTCGCCGCGCATTTGCCATCGGACCCATGTCCGTTGCAGGGTCGTCCGGTGCGCCGATCTTTATCTTGCGGGCCGCATCCGTCATCCGGGACAGGAATTGCTCATAGAGAGACCGAGCGACAAGAATCCTGCTGGGCGCATTGCAACTCTGGCCCGCGCACTCGAACTTGTATTCCGAGATCGCGGGTATGGCCTTTGCCAGGTCGGCATCCTCGCACACAATAACCGGAGAGTGCCCACCGAGTTCAAGAATGCAGCGCTGCAAGTTATTCGCGGCGAGCATGGCCAGCTGTTTTCCAACCGCCGTTGAACCGGTGAAAGTCAAGACCTTCACGGTTGGGGAACTCAGGAGATGCCGCGATATATGCACCGGAACACCGAAGACCAGATTGACCACGCCGTCGGGGATGCCTGCTTGGCGCAACGATTCAACGATATGGACAGCAACGCTCGGTGTCTCTTCAGCCCCTTTGAGGATCACCGGGCAGCCTGCCGCCAGCGCGGGGGCGAGCTTGCGGGCTATGAGAACGGCCGGATAGTTCCAGGGCGTGAAGGCAGCAACGACACCAAGGGGCTCGGGGACGATCATCCGGTTCGGGCCCAACGGAATAGGGGCCGACAGCTCTTCGGCGTGCTCGCCGTTCCACTCCAGTGTTTCGACGGCGCGTGCGTACTCACCTGTCGCTTCGGCAATCGTCTTTCCCTGTTCGGCCGACAGGTCCCTGGCTGCTGCTTCAATCTTCGTTGCCAAAATTCTTGCGGCTGCTACCAGGATCTCGCCACGATATTTGGCTGGCTGTGAGGACCACGCCTTGCGGCTGCGCTCTGCCGAAGCGAGGGCCTCATCCAGATCGGACACCGTCGCCGAAGCCACCGAGGCAAATACCTTCTCCATCGCCGGGTTAATCACCGGCAATGTTGCTTTGCTGCCACCGGCTCGCCATTTGCCGTTAATGAAGAGCTCGTAGCTCCTGGCGTCGACCATCGCGTGCTCCACTCAAAGTGAATTCTTGCCATACGAGCGCCGTTCGATACCGAACCCGGTAACTCGCCTGAGCCAGTTTCATCGCGAGTGTCGCGCCAGGTCAAATATCGAATATTGCCGAAATCCATCTGGAATCCAGATCGATCTGATTCTGATCGCCGCAAGAGGTCATGGCATTGCCATATAGGTCGAGGGTTATCAGGCCGCGTCAGGAGCCGCGGCTGCCCAGCCCCGGCTCTCAATTAATTCTCTGGCGACCTTGGGGATGAGCTTGCGGACCGCGGACACGGCCGCAGAACGCTCATCTTTCGGATTTACAGCAAGTACGACGGCGCGGGTAATCACCGGATCGACGATTTTGACCGTCCGGACCAGCCCCTGACAGGCTTCTTTCTGAACGGCCGATGGGGCGAGAATAGAATGGGCTTTTCCCTCTATGACCATGTTGATGATAGTTGAGAGCGAGTCCACTTCAAACTTGACATCCAGCGCGCAGCCGTGTTGTGCGACGACGTCAGCCACCGAACGCCTGACGTTGTTATTGCGCATGGGAACCGCCAACGGGAACGCATGCAGGTCCGCCAGAGATATCGACTCTTCGAAAGGCGGCTCACCTGACGGCACCACCAGACAGAGGTCTTCGCGCGCCAGGACTGTCATTCGCCCCACACTGTCCGCGGTGCGGTAGAGAACTGCCAGATTGAAGCGTCCAGCAGCCATCCACTCCTCCAGGGGTCCCGTCATACCCTCGATCATCTTTAGTGAGACCCTCGGCAGTTCGGTTCTCACTGATTCAAGCAGGGGGCCGCTAAGGACGCGAGCGGCTCCGGACGGAATGCCAATGGTCACCTCCCCGGCAGGGGAAGCGGCTGTATTGGTCAATTCCGCCTCAGTGAGCTGAATTTCCTTCAGGATGATCCGCGCGCGCTCAAGCAGCTTGTCTCCGGACGCCGTGACGCTGACACCAGTCCTATCGCGAACCAGCAATTGGGTGCCGAATCCCTCCTCCAGTTGACGCACATGCAGGCTTAGAGCGCTTTGAGCAACGTTGAGGGTCGCAGCTGCTTTCGTGAAACTGCCGGCCTCGACGACGCCGACAAAGTATCTTAACTGCCTGATGTCCACGATGAACAAATCCAACCGGGGCATGTTCCCCAGTGCTATTTATCTATCTCGAAACGAGATGGCAGGCAAGCCACAAAACTGTCGCACTAGTTTCAAAACCGCCTGTGCGGCCGATTATAGGCTCAGTTATCGCTGGCCAAGGCCAGTATCTCCTGGGCGCGCCGCACCACTGGCGGATCGATCATTTTGCCATTCAACGAGAATGCGGACAGTCCACGCGTGGCGGCATCATTTTCCGCCGCGACGACTTTATGGGCCCACTCGAGTTCCTGGGCATTTGGCGAGAAAGCCTCATTGAATATGGCCACTTGTGTCGGATGGATGGCGAAGGCTCCGACAAAGCCAAGCCGCCGCGCACGCGTCGCGGCTTCACGAAGTTTATCACTATCGGAGAACTCGCCGATGCTCCCGACGAAGCCCAGCGGGAGCAAGCCTGCCGCACGGGCGGCAAACAAAACAGAAAGGTTCGGCGCCAACAGAAGGTCGAACTCAGGGGAGCCGCCGACAGCGGCACTGAAGTCTTCAGGACCGAGCGCCATTGCGACCATCCTGGGATGTGCCAACGCAATGGCCCCGAGCCTTTGCAAGGCGCCCGGGGTCTCGATTTGGGCAAGGAACCGGATGCGTCCCAGCGGAAGACTTCTTTCCCGTTCAAATTCTGAAACTGCATTGGCGATCTCCAGTACCCACTCTGCCGAATCCGTCTTCGGAAGAACAAGCGCGTCAACACCCGCTATCACTGCTGCATCAAGATCGCCCGCCAAAGCGCGCAAACCATGATTAACCCGGACTAAGACAGATGCGCCTTTCCGGCCCACCTTGGCCACGCATTCAGGAAGCTGCCGCCGTGCTTCTCCCTTCTGATCCTGGGGAACGGAATCCTCGAGGTCGAGTATGACGCCATCCGCACCCCGCTCATGGGCCGTCTCCACAAAGCGCGGTACGTGAGTGGGTACGAAGAGCAGGGATCTCCAGCGAGGTACAGACATCGCGCTTTCGACGGCCGGAAAGGTGTCCTTGATCATGCAGTCGCCTCTGCAATCAATCTTAGCGAGCGTGACGGTAGTGGGCTTGCTGGATGGCCGATGCGCTGAGATGATCCGAGGTACTCAGGCTTTTCGCAAACCGCGAGCGCACTCCCCCTACTCAGACGCGCGCTCACGCTGACGCGGCTCTTTCGCGCAAAAGCCCCAGAACCTCCTCGCGGACAGCCTCGGTATGAGCGCCAAGAGCCGGAACTGGGCGCAGCGCGGGGTGCTCCGAGTTGAAAATCGCTGCCGGCGCTATCGTCTCGACGGTTCCTTCGGGTGTGCCAACCTCAACCCTGCGAATGTGTGGATGCCTTGAAAGATCCACCACTTCGTTCAGTCGGCCATATGCAAGGCCGGCCGCCTCAAGCTCCTGCATCGCTTGGTGGCAGGATAGTTCGGAAAACCGCCGTTCAATGATCTCATCAAGTTGCGCACGGTGACTGAGACGCTCCATATTATCAGCAAAGCCAGATGCGCGTGTAAGCCCGGGCTGCTTCAGGAACTTCTCGCAAAAATTCACCCATTCGCGGTCATTCTGAACCGAAAAGATGACCTCTTTGCCATCGGCACAACGATAGGCGCCATACGGCGCCAGCGACGGGTGTTTCACGCCAGCGCGTACCGTGTGATAGCCGCTATAGTCGTTTTGCAAAACCGGAACATTCATCCAGTCGGCGACGGCATCGAACAGTGACACCTGGATGCTGGCGCCTTCACCGGTGACCTCGCGGTGATACAGCGCCTGAAGAATGGCGCTATGTGCTGTCATGCCCGCCGAAATGTCGCAAACCGAAACCCCTACACGCGCGGGCCCTTGTTGGTTGCCGGTGATCGCACATAGACCTGTTTCGGCCTGGACGATGAGATCATAGGCCTTCAAATGGGAATACGGCCCTGTGTCCCCGAATCCAGAGATGTCGCAGGTGATCAGCCGCGGAAAACGTCGACGCAGATCAGCAGCCGCGAAACCCAGTTTTTCGATACTGCCCGGTTTCAGGTTCTGGATAAAGACATCAGCACTGGCAATGAGCGTGTCGAGGACAGCGCGATCCGCCTCCAACCTCAGGTCCAGACAGACCGACTCCTTACCCCGGTTGAGCCAGACGAAGTAAGCGCTCTGTCCCCGCACCAACTTGTCGTAGTTTCGCGCAAAGTCCCCTTCGGGCCTTTCGACCTTGATCACCCGGGCGCCGGCGTCCGCAAGGCGAGACGATGCGTAGGGTGCTGCAACGGCTTGTTCGACCGCCACAACCGTGATGTCCTTGAGACTGTTTAGCATCAGGGCGCTTCCTACGCGGCTTTCCGGTTTTGTGCCCGACGCCGATCAAGCATCGCTAGCAACCGATTTTGTTCATTGCCGACAATGGAAAGGCCTTCGTCGACGCCCATGCCAGGCTTGGCGAGCATCATGTCCGCTTGCGTTGCCACCGAGATGTGAACCGTCGCTCGCGCGGAGAGATCTGTCTCGCTGCAGCTGCCTCCCACATAGGCGCCCACGTCGTTTTCTTTGCAGACAAGCACCGCTCGGGCGCTGTCGGCGATCGAGCCCACGTCCGGCGTCTTGATCTGCACGAGATGGGTGGCCTTCGCCTCCGCAAACAGACGCACATCCTCAAGCGTGTTGCAGCGTTCATCGACAACGATGCGCGCACGTGACGCGCGCGCATCCAGAATGCTGACGATTTGGGCGTAGTTTTCGACCTGCGCCGGGGTAGACCCGAAGTCGGCTGGCGATTCGATATTCACCGTGAACTCCGGAACCGCGTCGGCAACCTTACTGATGAAATCGGCGATGCGCTGAACGTCGAGCCCGATCTCCATCCCGATCCAACCGTACACATCGAAATGCAGAACAGGATGATAGCCTGCTTGGCCGATTTGCTTGACGCGGTGTGCCACCCATTTGACGAAATCCAGAAAAGTTTTCCCACCAACGCCGAATTTGCTGCGCGAATTGATGAGGCCGTGAGGGAGTATATCCACCGCCTTCAAGATCATTTTATCGACGTTGATTTCGCGGGCATCGCCGCTCTGGGCGTAAAGCGGTACCCTTCGGTTGGGAAGCGGCAGGCCAAGTTCGGCACAAACGATCTCGGCCATGGTCGTGCGCGCAGCGTGGGCGGCTGCGCCGAGAAGAGCCTGGCTTACCCCATACTCGACTGAGAGGGGCAGGCGCTCGCCCTCCACAAAAGCGAACGCCTCGCTACAGGCATCCAAAAAGTGCGAAGAATCGATTTCGCGCAGCCGGGGAACAACGACTCTTGAGACGAGGTCAATGATCGATGCGGTCTCGAACAAAGGGGCGCGACCGCCAGCGCCGGAGTACTGGACGCCCATCATATCGCCCCAGACGACCGTATCATCTTGAAGGACCAGGCCAATGCTGACAGATGCTGCGGGAATGCGGATGGAGCGGAAGCCAGGCAACAGCGGCTCTCCCACGTAGATGAAGCCGTCCTGTCCGGCCCCTGCCCTAATGGCCGCTTGATCATCGTAGAAAAAGGCGCCGTTGCCGGGCGTTAAAAGAACGTCTTTGATTCGCACGTTTCTGCCGCCGAGATTGGCCAGCTTATCAGTGGCTGGCGAGGTCAACGAATTGCGTCACGCAAAGTATGCAACATCTGCAATTGAAGCCGCCAATATAATGGCCCGATCATAGCCATCACTTTTTAAGATGGCCTAGCCGAAATCGTTGACCTGCCGCCCTTTAATGCCTCCACCGCTTCCTTGACGGCTGAAAGAAACTGCCGGGTGCGGTCGCTCTTTGGATTAACAAACAATTCGCTTGGGGGCACCTGTTCTTCAATTCTACCCCTGTAGAAAAAGCAGACTAGGTCTGAAATATCGCTCGCAAATCCCATTTGATGAGTGACCATCAGCATGGTCAGATTGTAATCCGACACCAGCCGGCGGATGACGTTCGTCACTTCGCCGATGACCTGAGGATCGAGCGCCGAGATCGGGGTGTTCGAGAAAAGTCAGGGAGCCGTAACGCTTGGCGACTTTCTTAAAGCGCACCATCGGAATGTTCTCGCCGGTTAGGTCCAGCGGGTATTGCGAAAGGTCTTCTGTTTCCCTCCATCAGGTCATCCCGAGTTTGCGGCGAGCGCAAGCGTCGAAGCGCCGAGTTCGCGGTTTGCACCAATTCCGCAACGCCGATGACTGCAGTACAGGCCTGTCTTTGAAGATGCCGACCCAGGTAAGAAAATTGCAACAGAACCGTCGGGAACCGGACAGAATTTCGCTCAACAGCTCGCGCGTCGAAGCTGATCGAGCGCCCAAGCCATGCGAAATGCTGATTCCTCGGCGACCCCAGGCCCATGTGAAGCGCCGCTGTGGCCGCCTACCGTCCGGGTGCGGAACACAAGCTCAGGGTCGCGATCGGCGGCGCAGGACCGACGCTCCGCCACGTAGCGAGCGGGCTGGTAGTGGAGCACCTGGCCATCATCGATCGCGTTGTCGACGTAGGTCGGCGGAAGCGGGCGATCGGCGCTGAGGTTGTAATAGGGGTCGTAGCTGCGCAGGTACCGATACTCGTCGGCGATGTGGGGGTCTCCGTACTCCGCCGTTTCCTGTATGGCATAGGGCATCGTGAAGTCCATCTCAGTATCCAGGATGTCGGCGAGCGGAACCTCGGCGAGCACGGCGCGGAACAAGTCGGGCCGCAAGGCGGCCGTAGCCAGCACCACACCTCCACCAGCGCTCTGCCCCTCAATGACGAGGCCGTCTCGGGTAGCGATCCCCCGTTCAACGAGCCCCTCCGCAGCGACGATCAGATCTGTGTGGGTAACAAGTTTCCGATCTCGGGTAGCCGCTTCGTGCCATGGGCGTCCGAGCTCACCACCACCTCGTACGTGCACGATGCCGAACGCAACTCCGCGATCGAGCAGGCTTAAACGCTTGGCCATGTATGAGGGCCAACTGAAGAAAGAGGGCCATCTCGTTATTCCGTAACAGCCGTACACATTCAATAACACCGGCCCGGGGCCAGCTCGATCGCGCCGCGCGACCAACGAGATCGGGACCTGCACCCCGTCTTCTGCCTCCGCCATGACGACCGTCGCGACGTACTTAGTCGCGTCATATCCGGGAATCCGGACCTGATGCAGGACAACCGAGCAATCGTGGACGAGATCATGCTCGACGAAGGTGTCGGGCGTCACAAATGAGCTAACTGAGTAGGTCAACTTCGAGCCTCGGAACGGATGCCGTGCGACCGAATAGTGACGACCGCCTGCTGACAGGCCTACCGTGAGAGTGCAACTCGGCTCATCAGGAGCGATCGTTGCTCCAACCCGCCCGCCCCCGTCACGCGAGACCAGGCGAGGACGGAGGCCTTCTCGCTCCAGGACAACCAAGTGCTGCTCGAGGACGTGAACCTCCTCGAGGGTCACCCCGGCTCGATGTGGAACGACTTCCTCCCAGCGCGACCGTGACGGGTCACCTATCGGCGCACGTACGAGACGCCAGTACGGTCCATTGTCGTTCACGCGGAACAGGAACGTGTCCTCCCAGTGTTCTACAAAACTTTCGTATCCGAGTTCACGCGCCAAGATCCGGCGCCACTGTCCCCCCGGATCGCCTGCAGGAAGGCACCACACCTCTGCGGCGCCTCGCTGAACGGAAGCGGAAATGTCCGAGGTCGTAAGTAGGTCGAGGAACAACCAGGCGCCGCTATCAGAACGCCGGACCAGTACCTCCAGTCTCTCGTTGGCCTCCTCGAACACCACCTCGGAGTGCCCGACCTTAATGTCCAACCGGACGATCTGATCGTGTCGGCGCCGATCAGCCCGTTCCCGTGTGAAAAAGAGCGTTTGATTGTCGGCGGCCCAGACGGCCCGCCCGGCGCGGCGCGAGTCGCGCCAGACGTCGCGGCCGGTCTCCATGTCCAGCACCGTAAGCTCGTAGTTCTCGTCACCGATGACATCGAAGCTAAACGCGATGTAACGCCCGTCGTCGCTCGGCTCGAAGACACCGAGCGAATAGAAGACCTCGGCTCCGGGAATTGCGTTTGGGTCGAGAACAAGCTCGGCCGAGTCTCCGGCCATATGCCGGCGCCACCAGGCCGGATGAGACAGGCCCGGTTCGGGTCTTTGGAAGTACTCGAAAGGTCCAACTTGGAACGCTGGCGGGGCGCCCTCGCTAGGCTGACGCCCTTCGATCTCGGCGATGAGCTCGGCCTTGAGCTCTGCCAGGTGAGCTGTCGCTTGCTCCGCGTAGCTGTTCTCGGCTTCCAGATACGCGCGGACATCGGGATTCTCGCGGTCGCGAAGCCAACCATACGAATCCTCCGTGACGTCGTCATGAAGCACCCTGATCCGTGGCTCGGCACGAGGAAGCGGTGGTTGCGGGCGCTCGTCTCCCATCATATCGCCCCCTGAACACAAGAGTATGCTGCATCTTGCGAACAATATTGTTTGCGCATCAATGTTCCTCCCAGAGAATAGCGTGAAAACCCTCTATCCAGCGATGGCGCATGTGATTGCCATCTTTGTCCCTCCAACGATGGCGGCACCGCGTGCGGTGCTCGCCAAAGCCGCTGCGACGAAACCCCCGATGCTGCACTTCGCCAGCCACCACGCGACCACATGTTCCGACCTCACTTCGATGGCCGGCGGCTCCTCTTGCCGGCAGCGGTTGACAGCCAGCAGGCAACGCGGATGGAAACGGCAGCCCTCTGGCACGCGCGCGGCGCTTTGGAACCTCGCCCCCCGCAGCGCCGGAATGGTGTGACCGAGACGAGCCTGTACCCTGCCACGATACCAATTCTGTCGGTCGCAGGCTCCTGCTGCCAAGCGGTGGATGCGCACTAGGATCGAACCTCGTCGTGCACCAGCCATGCCAACATATGCGGCATGAGTTGGCTCAAGTTGTGCCCGAAGTGGGGAAAAAGCTCCAAGCTCGAATTCGGGATCTGCGTCTGCAGCCACTCGGAGTGACGCCGCGCCGCCTGAAGATCCTCGAGGCCATGAAAGATCCTGGTAGGTACCGTTATTGATGCGAGTTCAAAGCCCCATGGCTGCACCCATGATTGAACATCATCAACGTAGGCATCTTCTTCCGAATAACGAGATTCAGGCAACGCCAGCTGTTGAGTGATCTTGTCTCTTAAGGGAGCCAGTACACGCGCAATGCGACGATCATTTTCAGAATGCAACTGTTTCTCAACTTCAGGATCGCGTACGCGGCGGTAGAATTCGCGGGATGCCTGTGGACCTTTTCGCGCCTCAAGGATCTCCTCGCGCATAAGGGGCGAAGGACCGTCGGCGTAGTCGAACCCCCCCGAACCATAGTTCGGGCCATTGCCGGCATTACACACAGCCCGCGAAATGCGCTTGGGCAGCAGCGCTGCGGTAGCAAGCGCGAGCATTCCACCCCCAGAATGGCCGTACACCGCTGCCGTGTCGACTGATAAGTCATCAAGGATGGCCTCCACGACCGGGGCGATGTCGCGGACCTTACGCCCGGGCTCCGGGGTTGAGCCCCCGTAGCCTTGACGATCGAACGCAACGAGGCGGCAGAAGATTGCGCCGCTGGCTATGTAGTTCACAACCTGGCCAAGCCCGGTGCTGGGGGTCCCATGGATCCCGACCACGACTGGAACGTCAGGCGGCCCAACCTCATAGGCTCGGACAGTCCTTCCTTGCGACATTTGGACTTCGAAAACGCGCGGGGTTAGATATTTCTCGATGAAAGATGGTTCCTCCTGAACTTCTACAAACGATGAAGCCGCGGATGGATCCGTCTGGAATGATGGATCGGTATAGTGTGGTCTTTTCAAAATCGTGTCTCCTCACAATATCGAAGAGAGCAGCCCGCTTTACTACTGCTCCGGGTTCAGGATAAACTTGCTGTCACAACCGATGGTTTACTTGCGACGATTCCCACGGGATTTATCGTACCCATCTGGGAGAGCGAGATGTGTTGACTGCAGCTCTGGACAATCGACACGCGCACGAAACGTAGCAGCCGACTGCAAATTATCGCAGTTGCAGGGCCGTTTCCGGATATTGCAATGAATTATGCTGTAGTCGGCCATCTTGATCATTACACCCACTCCTACTGTGCAGCCTACGCTCGACGACGGAGCAAGTCTGAAAGTGCTGCGCCGGCGTTCACGCTGCCAACCAGCATGCAGACATGTGCTGCGGCCCGACTTCGATGGCCGGCGGTTCCTCTTGCTTACAGCGATCGAAGGCCAGGGGGCAGCGAGGATGGAAACGACAGCCTTTCGGCACTCGGGCGGCACTTGGAACCTCGCCCTGCAGGCCCCGCAACTCGGCGCGACCTGCATTGGCGCCAACCTGCGGTGTGGCGTTACGCAAGGCGACGGTATAGGGATGGCGCGGGTTGAATGTGATGTCGTCGGCGCTGCCGATCTCAACCAATTTTCCAAGATACAAGACGGCAATCTTGTCGGCGATCAACCAGGCGAGCGGTAGGTCGTGGGTGATGAAAAGCAGCGCCATATTGTGCTTGTCACGTAGAGCAACCAGGACCTGAAGGATCTGTGCGCGTATCGAGACATCGAGCATCGACACAGGTTCGTCAGCAACGATGAGCCCCGGCCTAACGGCAAGTGCTCCGGCAATGACGACGCGCTGACGCTGCCCACCGGACAGCTCATGTGGGAAACGGGCGAAGAAATCTCCGGGAGGATTGAGCCCGGCCGACGCGAGAGCTTCGCTGACCCGCTCCGTGAGTTGGCTGGCGTTGCCGACCAGCCGCAGTGACCGCAACGGCTCCGCCACGACATCGAACACGGTGTGTCGCGGGTTGAGCGCCTGATAAGCGTCCTGGAAGATCATCTGCACGCGATGCCGGTAAGGACGCAAGGCCGAGGAGCCTTGAACCGACGTCATGTCGCGGCCTTCGAACAGCATTCTGCCACCCGTTGGCTGGGCAAGCTTGGTGATGACGCGGCCCACCGTCGTCTTGCCGCTTCCCGATTCCCCGACCAGGGCGACGATCTCGCCGCGCCCGATGTTGAGGTCGATCCCGTCCACCGCGCGCACGGCGCCGGCGGGTCGGCCCAGGACATGGTCGAAAAGCCCGCCCTGGATAGGAAAATGGACCTGCAGGCTCTCAAGTCGCAGGATATCGGCGGTGTCAGGCATGGACTGCAACCTTGTCTTCTTGCGAGGACCGGTAAAGATGACAGGCGACGCGTCCCCGCCCGAACTGATCGAGGCTAGGGACTTCGGTGGCACAAACCGCCATCACTGACGGGCAACGTGGGTGGAAGGCGCAGCCCGACGGTCGGTTCACCAGGTTGGGAGGATCACCGGGTATTGGCCGGATCATCTTTTTGCCGCTCGCCGGGTTTGGGATCGATTCGATCAGCAGGCGGGTGTAGGGATGTTTGGGCTGGGCGAAGATCTCGGCGACCGTGCCATCTTCGACGATCCGGCCCGCATACATGATCATCACGCGATCACAACACTCGGCCACCACAGAAAGATCGTGGGTGATCAAAATGAGGGCAAGGCCAAGCCTCGACCGCAATTCACCCAGCAGCTTCAGAATTTGGGCCTGTGTTATGACGTCGAGCGCCGTGGTCGGCTCGTCGCCGATTATGATTGAGGGGCGACACGCGAGCGCCATGGCAATCATCACCCTTTGTCGCATTCCGCCCGACAATTCGTGAGGATAGGCGGAACCGCGATCCGCCGGGATGCCGACGAGTTCGAGCAGTTCCCTTGCCCGCGCGGTCGCCTCGCCACGCGACATGCCGAGCTTCAGCATACACGGCTCGGCGATCTGCTTGATGATGCGGTGTACTGGGTTGAGCGCATTCATCGCGCCCTGAAAGACAACGGACGTTTCGCTCCAGCGATGTGGCCGCATCGACGCATCGTCATCGATCGGCAGTTGCTCTCCGCGATAGCGTACCTCGCCCTTGCTGACCCGCGCGTTGGGTGATAGCAGACCCGCAATCGCCATTGCAGTCGTGGTCTTGCCACTGCCCGATTCTCCGACGAGGCCAACGGCCTCTCCGGCCCGGAGCGCGAAGCTTACGCTGTCGATCGCACGCGATGGAACGCCCTTGAGCCCATAGTCAACAGAGAGGCCCTTAACGTCCAGAAGCGGGGGCTTCTCCTGGGAGGAGCTTGTCATGGGATCACCCGCCGCCGTGGGTTGAATGTGTCGTCGAGGGCATTGCCAATCAGGACGAAGCTAAGGGAAACCGTGAGGACGCACACTCCGGGGGCACCGAGATACCACCAGGCTCCAGCACTGGCCGCACCGGCCCGTTGAGCGAGCGAAAGCAAAGTCCCCCATGAGGGCTGCAACGGATCGCCAAGCCCGAGGAACGAGAGCGACGTCTCGACATAGATCGCGCCGGCGACGACCAGAGCCCCGTTGGCTGCGATTTGCGGCACGAGATTGGGCAGGATGTGCCGCACCATAATGCTGAAATTACTGCTACCTGCAACGCGGGCACGATCAATGAATGTTCGCTCCTTAAGCGAAAGGGTCTGACTGCGAACGATGCGCGCGACGAACGCCCAGCTTGTCAGGCCGATAACGACAAGGATCACGAAAGGAGAAGGACGGAAGCCGAGGATTTCTCCGCCGCGCCCCATCACCTCGAGAACCACGGGTGTGATGACCAGTGCCAGCACGAAAGACGGCATGACGAAAAAGAAGTCCGTCAGGCGCATCAGCCAGACATCAACCCTGCCACCATAGTAGCCAGCGGTGATACCAACCGTAGTGCCAACGATGAGGCTGATCACGGTCGCCAGCAGCGCGATCGTGAGCGATATCCGGGCACCATGGACGACCAGATTGAGCACGTCTCGCCCGACTTCGTCCGTGCCGAGCAGATGTTCGCCTGATGGAGGTGCGAGGAAATCGCCGGTTGCATTGATCGCAGTCTGAAGCGGCCCCACCAGAATATTTGGGATCGGTGCCACAACAAGAAAGAATACCAGACACACGAGGCCCACCTGAGCGCCGCCGTAGCTGAGAAATTGACGCAGAAAGCCTTTCATCGCGCGCGCGCCGCCTCGCTGGGAATAACGAACTGTACTTTCACTCATTGTCGGACCCTCGGATCAAGAAGGCCGTAGGCAAGATCGGCTACGAGGTTTGCGACAACAATCGAGGCACCAAGCAACAGGAATATGCCTTGAAGGACTGGATAGTCCCGTGCATTGAGCGCCTCCACCGTCAGGCCGCCGATGCCCGGCCAGGCGAATACGGCTTCGACGGTGATGGCACCTGCCACCACATAGCCAAGATTGAGGGTAATCAAGGTAACGACCGGCAGCATTGCATTACGAAATGCATGACGCATCAGCATCTGACCGCCGGTCAGTCCCTTTGCCCGTGCAGTCACCATGTAGTCCTCGGTGACAACGTCGCTCATCGCAGCGCGAGCGACCACCACGTATTGACCGATAAGTCCAAGGGCGACCGCGGTGACCGGGAGCGTGAGATGCCGCAGGTAATCGAGGAACGAACCAAGGAAGCCCGTGATCGCTCCGGGCGAGTATGCACCATAACCCGGAAACCAACCCAACGACGTGCTGAAGATCACCACCAGGATCATGGCCATCCAGAAGGAAGGTGTCGAATAGAGCAGCAGAGAGCTGCCGGTGGCAAGATTGTCTAGTGTTCCTCCTCGGCGCCAGCCCGCATAGATGCCAACCATCACCCCAATAACAATTGCTGTTAACTGAGCAATCCCGACCAAGATGATAGTGGCTGGCAAGCGCTCCAAAATCAGGTCGGCGACATGCCTGCCCCTGAATTTAAAGCTGTAGCCCAGATCGCCCCGGACAGTTGCCGACAGGTAGTCGACCAACTGGTCCGGAAACAGCGGCCGATTAAGGCCCCAGTTCTGGCGCTGCGCCTCGATCTGCTCAGCGGTCACGCTGGTACGCGCACCGCCAAGCAGAAGCTTGGCAGGATCACCTGGAATGACTCGGAACAGGATGAAGTTAAGGATCGCCACCATCAGAAGCGTCACAATCGCCCTAATGATGATGCGTCCGATATGCCGGCTCGTCCCGCCTCCGTTCACGGCGTTGGGACCGGCTTCAGGCGATCAAACGGGAAATAGCCCCACATCGACACCGCGTCGTTCGTCCCCCAACCTTGGAAGCAGTCCTTTCGATGGGCTTCGAGCAGGAAGGGGTAACATAGGATGATGTAGGGCGCTTCGATGTAAATCAAGCGCGAGGCCTGATCGACTAATTCCCGACTGTTCTTGAGGTCAACGGTTACGTCGGCTTCCGACAGCAGCTTATCGAACTTGTCGTTCTTCCAGTAAGATGTGTTGCTGGTGCCGATGAGCTTACTATTGCCCAAGCTGAGCAGGTCGTGAGCCGATGGACCCAGCCAGCCTGCGCTGACGAGCAGATCCCACCCGCCGCCGCCATCCGCGGGAGCTGCAGTGCGAGCCGCGAGCGCGCCGGAATCGATCTGAGTCACGGTGACAGGTATTCCAACTTGCTCAAGCCAGCCCGCGATAAGCTGTATGGCCGCGGTCGGTATTTCAAGGACACCCGACGAGGTCCCTGTGATCAGCTGCAGCTGGAACGGGTTTCCCTCCTGATCCTCACGGAGACCGTCGCCATTGGTATCCCGATAGCCGGCGGCATCAAGCCGCCGCCCTGCCTCAGCAAGGTCGAAGCGACGCCTGATATCGCTCAGATCCGAATAGTAATCGGCCGCCACCGGCATTGCGACTCCAACCCCCGGGTCGGCGTGCCCGCGGAAGGCCCGATCGACAATGGTCTTCTGATCGATCGCGAAGCCGATCGCATCGCGAAACGCTGGATCTTGCAGCGCCTTTGTACTGCCCTTTCCCTGGCCGGATGCTGTGTTGAAGGCTAGGTAATTCCGTTGCTCGACACGCGATTCACCCACCACAATCTTGGAATCCTTCGAGAGATCGGCCCACTGGGCAGCAGTTAAGCTCATTCCGTAATCGAGATCGCCGCTCTTCAACCCCTGAGCGATAGGATCGGCAGTATTGAAGAAGCGGTAGGTCATGCCGGCAGTCGCCGGTCGCCCCGCGCGGAAGTACTTGTTAGGCGTGAGACTGGCAAACTGTCCGGGTTGAAATTCTGAAACGAACATAGGCCCGGTTCCCACCAGCGGCGGCTTGTTTTGGAAGGTGCTGCGAGCTTCGGCGTAAGATACGTCCTTCCAGATGTGCTCGGGAACCATCAATGTGTAGTTGTCGACAGGCCAACGAGTGGGGCTCTTGGTCACGATTTGCAGAGTCTCGTCATCCAGTGCCGTAATGGACTCGATGTTCTCCAAGCCACCCGTATTATTGTAGCCAACGTTCAGTTCGTCCGGCTTGCCGATGGATCCCCGCAAATAGTTATAAGTGAACGCAGCGTCCCGCGCCGTCGCAGGCTGGCCGTCAGACCACTTCATGCTAGGCCAAATCTTGAATGTCCACGTGAGGTTGTCTTTGGCAACGGACCATGATTTGGCAAATCCCCTCCGATCGTCGTGGCGCTGGGCGTCCACGCCGACCAGGGCGTCATAGGTGAAGTACATGGGCCAGGACGAACTCCAAGTGGCAAAGGGATTCATTGTGTCGGGTGCGGCAATTCCGGCGATACGCACGATGCCATCGGTGCAAGATGAGCCGGCACGCGCCTCCAAATTCATGACCCAAGGTGCAGCCGATGCCAAAAGCATTGCTTTCGCTACGGCGCGGCGAGTGAGTGGCCACTTGTTCATAGTTTCTCCCCTCAAATTATGTGTGTCTTGCTTTTGGAGCAGGCCGGCGACGCGACACGCGTGTCATCCCTGAATCAAAAAGCGGCGGATTCCCTGTAGCGCTTCTATTGGAGTTGCCGCTGCTTGATCCCACAAGGATATTTTTTATATTGCAACAATCTGGAATCCAGATAGTTGCCCGTCGTTCCGAGGCGAAAGTGGGTGTCGCCTGCGGGCTTCAGCGCCCGTAGGCGGCGGGAGGGGGTAGCTGGTCAATTCTGCCTTTGAGAGTTCTAGCAAGATCTAATTCGCGCTTTCCGCAAATCTTGACAGTCTGCGGTTCAAACGGGCGGTGGAGCTCGGCGGACATGCCACTAGTGAGCAGGCTTTTGAGACTGCGGAAGCGGTCCGATCTATAGGCTGGAAATCGCGCGCAACGAATGATTTGCCGCACTCCGCACCTCAAGATCCACGTGCCCTGTAAGGAGGAGTGGCAAGACCTTAGGACTCTGCTTTGGTTTTGTTGCAGAGGGCTGCATGGAGACGCAGGAGGATCGCAGCGGGTGAGGCGCTGAATGACCAACTGTTTGGCCAGCGTGCGGAGAAAACTCCGAGGATCCCCCGCATGGTTCGGATCGATTGCACAGGGGGGCTCATCGCTCAGGGGACGACTGGGGCATACTCGCTCTCGCCATCGAAATATGTCCCAGGCGGCTTTCGATGGCATACGCCGCAGCAAGAACGGTGGTGTCGGAATAACGCGCACCGACCAATTGTAGCCCGACAGGGAGCCCTTGATCATCTAGTCCTGATGGAAGGGACGCTGCTGGTTGCTGAGTCAGGTTGAAGGGATAGGTGAAGGGGGTCCAGTCCACCCACCCCTTGAAACTATCATCTGGCTCATTTCGCCCGACTGGGAACGGGGCGATCGGCATTGTCGGTGTGACCAGGAAGTCATAGTCTTCGTGAAACTTCGCCATAAGAGCGGAAAGTTCGAACCGCATCGCCTCAGCTTCCTGAAATTCGGCAAGCGTGATCGTCAGACCGCGTTCGGCAGCTTCCAAAAAGCCGGGATCTACTAGTCGTCTTTGCTTGTTGTTCATTCGCGACACAATACGGGCGGCGCCGGCGAACCAAAATGTCTCAAATGGCTTGACGGGATCCGCGAATCCCGGATTGACTTCGACCACCTCGGCTCCAAGAGCCCGAAGCTGATCGACCGCAATATCGGTGACTCTTTGGATGTCGTGAGCCACCTTCACATACCCAAGGTCTCGACTGTAGCCGATGCGCAGACCCTTGAGGGTTTTTGCTAGATTGACCTCGAGGCCGGGATAGGTGGGTCCAGCGTAACCGTCGCGAGCATCCTTTCGCGCGATGACATTCATCATCAAGATTGCATCCGCGGCTGTGCGGGTCATCGGCCCCAAATGAGACAGTGTGGTCATGGCGCTAGCAGGCCATTGCGGGACGATGCCGAAGGTCGGCTTGAAGCCGAAGGTTCCTGTGAAGCTCGCTGGTATCCGAATTGATCCCCCACCGTCGCTACCCTGGTGAAGAAAGCCGAGGTTGAGGGCCGCCGCAACTGCGGCGCCGCCCGAGGAGCCGCCCGGCGTCAGCTCAGGATCCCAAGGGTTGCGAGTGATGCCATAGAGGGGGCTATCTGTCACACCTTTCCAGCCAAACTCCGGAGTGGTTGTCTTGCCGAGGATAACGCAGCCGGCCTCGCGAAGGCGCGCTGTCACGGGCGCGTCGTCTAACCAAGGACCCTCGGCGCTACTGGCCAGCGATCCACGCCTTGTCGGCCAGCCCCGCGTCAAGGTTAGATCCTTGATGGTAACCGGAATGCCATCGAGAACTCCGGCTGGCTCCCCCTTCATCCAGCGCCCCTCCGAAGCCCGCGCAACAGACCTAGCCCGCTGGTGATCGACGAGGCAAAATGCGTTCAGCGTCGGGTTGTTTGCATCGATCCGGCCAAGACAGTCATCAACGACTTCAACGGGCGAGAGCTGCCGCCTTCGGTATAGCTTCAGGCATTCGCATGCCGTCAGACCCTCAAGAGATGTTGGCACAGATGAACGACTCTTCATTTACAAGGTCCGCTATATTCAGTTTCTTCGGGCACAAAGTGCGAGCTATTGTTGATTCTGTGACCTTCCCGATCTTGTTGTGCTGCATTGACGTCGCCTATTGCATCTATATTTGGCTAAGCGGCAGCCCGCATCAATTCAGTTTGTGTATCATAGTCATCTCGCAACGATATGGCTGGAAGCCGTGAGTGCCGTGGCCCGCTTCATCGTCCCCCGGATGCGAATGGCCCGCATTTTCCAGTTATGTACATCAAGTTCAGCAAATTGGTTGGCGCTAATGCGGCGCAACCGATGAAGCAAGAAATGGGAGCAGTTCAGCGATCAAGCATCTTAAAGTATCGCCATTCTTGCCGCTGTCCTAAAGAGGGATTCGGCCATTGGGGACTTCTGATTTCTATTTCTGAAGTCCGAGCAACCGAGAAGTATGTGACATCAGCTTGCAGCTCCGGACGCGTATCGTTTGATCAGCCGACCTCAGTTCATGGTGCGGCGCGAACAACGCAGAAAGCGTTGAGCCCTATCACGTCACAAGGTTGGCCGGATCCTGTCCGCATGACCTCAAACTTGGACCTCTGGAAGCGCGCGGTGACTCGTTCGCCTAGATCGCCACCACGTGACGTATAGGGCTACCAACCAGATCACAGGGAGAAGGGTCAATAGCGACGCCACTGCGGCGACCGTCGGGTCGATCTGGTTCCGTATATTTTCCCACATCTTCAGCGGCAGGGTGTACATTGAGAATCCGCCGACAAATGAGGTGACGACGACCTCGTCAAAGGAGTGAATGAAGGCGAACACCGCGCCGCCAATGATGCCCGGCCGTATCAAGGGCAACGTCACCCTCATGAAGGTTTGCAGCGGCCCAGCCCGCATGCTCATTGCTGCCTGCTCTAGCGTACGGTCAAAATTTGCCAGTGTCGCCGACACTATCACGACGACATAGCCTATGGCGCCGATGCTGTGTGCCAGGACGATACCTGTCTTCGAGCCTATCAGTCCGAGATTGGCCAGCCCGAAGTAGGTCACTACGCCCACAACGATAACTGGAATGGTAATCGGCGTCAGGATCGCCATGGTCAGAGAGCTGCGCAACTGGGGGCGGGCGCGGCTGATGCCGTAGGCCGCGAGCGTGCCGACGACGGTCGAGAGGATGGCGACTGCAACGCCGATCTGAATGCTGGTCCAGGCAGCGCCGTACCAGGACGGATCGTCGAAGAAAGAACGGTACCACCGCAGCGAAAGACCCGAGGGTGGAAATTCCAGAACCGACCCGGCGCTGAACGACATGATGATCACGACGGCTTCGGGAAACAGCAGGTAGAACATGACCACAACGACGAACACCGGTCCAACGATCTTCGACCATTGGCTGTCGCCTCGGGCCTGATAGAGCTGGACCGTCCATCGCTTCGCACGTGAGGAAACGGGAAGTTCGCGGAGATAGCTTTTCATTGTGCCGAATGAGGGCAGCCGGCTTGGCCGAGACTTCCGCACTGCTTGTACCGCGCGCCCCTGGTTACCCGAAAGATCGAGCCCAAGCATGGAGAGCACGACCACGGCGATCGCCAGGAGAATGAAAGACGAGGCTGCAATGGGTGCCATATCAAAGCCGGTCGAGACCTGCGACGCGATGAAGGTTGACAGCATGGCATCTCGCAAGCCGCCGACGGCGGCCGGCGTGATGTAGAAGCCGAGGCAGATCACGAAGACCAACAGGGAGCCACTGCGCACGCCCGGCAAGCTGAGCGGAAAGAACACGCGCCAGAACGCAGTGAACGGGCCCGCGCCCATGCTGCGCGCTGCGGCCATCAGGGACCTGTCAATACCCATCATGACGCTGACCAGAGGCAGGATCATCATAGGCAGCATAATGTGCACCATGGCGATATAGACGGCCATACGGTTGTAGATGAGCGGCAGCGGGCTCGAGATTAGACCGAGTTCGAGCAAAAGATTGTTGATCAGGCCACCATCGCCAAGAATTATGATCCAGGCATACGTACGCGCCAATCCGCTGGTGAGATATGGGATAACGACCAGCACGATGAGCGCCATGCGCAAACGCTTGGAGGCAGTCACGATCAGATAGGCCGCGGGATAGCCGATGATGAGGCAAATCGCCGTGGCCACCAAGCTGATCTCGATCGTCTGGTACAGCACGCGGACATTCGCCGACCGGCCGAAAAATGCACGATAGTTGACCATCGAAAAGTCCGGCGCATTGAGGCTAGTCAGGAAGAGCTGAACGATCGGTATACCGAAAACGACGAGCAGGATGGCGAGTGCCGGCACGGTGAGTGCAATGGGCATTCGGCCAAATTTCTGAAGCATTTGCATTCGTCCATCTCCCGGGGGATTCACGCCGCTACGAAGCGAACGTCGGACCGCAGCCAGTCAAGCCGCACTGTGTCGCCGGGTTGGAAGATCTGCTGCCCCGAGGCGGCATGTTCGCGCGCGACAAGCACGGTGCTCCCGACGCGCACATGGTATTTCCGCAACGGTCCGGCATAGATCATGTCGTCGACAGTGCCGGTAACGGACTGGCACTGTCTCGCATCGGCCCTCTGCGGCGCCGCCGGCGCGGAGGCGCGGATACGCTCTGGCCTGATCATGGGCACGGTGCCCGACGGCTGCGCCGCATCGGATTCCACATAACAATCGAGATTTTCGAGAATGTTGGCCTCTCCGAGGAAATTCGCTACAAAGCGGGATGCCGGCCGATCGTAAAGGGCTTCCGGTGAATCGGTCTGTTCAATCCGCCCGGCACGCATGACAACGATGCGATCTGACAGTGTAAGCGCCTCCTCCTGGTCGTGCGTCACGCATATGGTGGTGATGTTGAACTCTTTGTGAAGGTTCTTCATTTCGATCTGCATCTGCTCGCGAAGGTTGCGGTCGAGAGCGCCGAGGGGCTCGTCGAGCAGGAGGAACGGCGGATCAGCGATGAGCGCACGGGCGAGCGCCACGCGCTGCTGTTGGCCGCCGCTCAGTTGCGACGGCATGCGACCGCCGAAGTCCTTGAGACGCACACGCTCAAGGATGCGATCGACCCGCTTTGCCCTGTCGGCCGTCTTGACGCCCCGCATTTCGAGCGGGAATTCCAGATTCCGACGTACCGTCAGGTGCGGAAACAGCGCATAGTTCTGGAAGACGATGCCTTGGTCGCGCCGATAGGATGGGACTGCGGCCACAGAATTTCCGGCGATCAGAATGTCGCCCTTACTGGCCGCTACGAACCCGGCAAGCAGCATGAGCGCCGTGGTCTTGCCCGAACCGCTCGGACCGAGAATGGTCAGGAATTCGCCCTGGCGTACCGTCAGTGACAAGTCTTGGACCGCGGTGACCTGCCCGTACATCTTGGTGACATTGCGAAATTCGATCTGGGCGGGAATTGAGGTCTGCTCCAATGCGTTATCCTCGATAGATGGGACGGACGCGGCGACATCGTGATGGTGGCTGCCAAGATCGATCGACGGATCGCCCGAAATGGAATCCTGAAAAACAAGGACGTCCGACATGGTCGGCTCGTTCAGAATATCACAGGTCGGCAAGGCGGCAAATTAGAGATTGCCCCTCGCCGACCAACTCACAGATCCGGATCTATCGCAAAACCCACTCGTTCCAGCGCTGCGCGAGCCTTTGCGTATTCGACAGCCCATCCGAGCCGACCTCGGCGTACCACCGACCGTTTATGGGGATGCTTTTCGCTACGTAGTCCGGATGTGTAGGCAGCTTACGGGCTACATCCTCCGGTATAAACTTAAAGGCGTTACGGTTGCTGGGACCTTCGGGGTAGAGTTTGCAGAAGGCCGCCTGGCGTTCACCCCGGGTGGCGAATTCAACGAACTTTTGAGCGTTTTGCGTATTGGGCCCCCCTTTCGGGATTACCCAATAGTCCCACGTTAGCTTGGCCTGACTGCGGTTGATTTCGATCGGCGAACCCTTATCAATCAACGAGATTGCCCGTCCGTCATAAGAATTCATGATATCGCCAGTTCCACCACTCATCAATTGCTGAATCTCGGACCCATTCGTCCACCACTTCCGGATATGCGGCTTTATCTTGTCCAGGCTGGCGAAGATCCGGTCGATATCCATCGGATAAAGTTTATCGAGATCGACGCCCTCCGCCATCAACGCCTCTTCCCAGGGCCCTTCGGATCCCAACTGACCCGACACAAGGAAGCGAGTACCGGGAAACTTTACGACGTCCCAGAACTCGGTCCAGTTGGTCGGTCGCTGCTTGTCAGCAGGGAACTTCTCTGTATTATAGATCATATTATAAGAATAGACAAGCGAGGCGACGCCGAACGTATCCCTGGCGAAATCATAGAATCCGTCAAGCTCTTCCTTCTTATAGATCGAGTAGTCGATCTTCTCGAGGTACCCTTTATCACTTGCAGGAAACACCGCGCCTGGATTAAGTGGACTTGCGTCGATCGTGACGTTGTTTGCTTTCATCATCAGCTCAAGCTTCGCGAAATCGAGATCTTGGGTGATTGGAGTTACGTTGATACCAGTCTCGGCTGCGAACGGTTTCACATACGCTTCAATTTGTGCCTTTCCGACTTCGCCACCGTTGACCAAGACTCGGAGTTCTGCAGAGGATTGCGCCATAGCTCGGGTAGTGACAGAAGATAGCGCGCCTACAGCGATAGCGGACGACGTCGCCTGGATAAAACGTCTGCGGTTTAAACGGTGCTTCATTGCTTCCTCCCAGTTGATCCTTTGGCCACGAGAGCCCCGGATTCCGCGATACGACGAGATTTACTTCCCGACACGTGCCAAGAGGCGAAATCGGTCAGCATTACAGGAAAATTGTGGAGAAACGCCGACCGGACAGCTCTGTAACTTCATTGAACATCCATCGCCCGGCGCCTTCCGTCAAATGCTGATTGTATATCGGAGGCATCTAGAACCGATATGTCCTTCAACGTGCCTGATACGTCCGGAGCCGCCGTTCGTCAGCCGCGTGCATAGCCAAATCAGCGGCGATGTCATACGGTATCGATGCGGACACTTGCCGACGTCATTTTGCGAACGGGTTCGCATGGCCTGCAACAAATTTCGTTCGAGTGGTCGAGTGAACCTACCGGCGCGACAGCGGTGTTGCTAGGCTAGTTCAGCAGCAGAATCTTCTCACGCCTCCGGCCACTTCTCACGATCATAGCCACTACTTGCCTACCCACCGAAACGGCGTGCTGTTCTGCCTGGTAACATCGACACTCAAATCAACTTTCAGCGTTTGAGAGGTCTCGCTATGATAGCCACCTCTTCATTAACGCTGACATGTGCTCCCGATTTGATAGTGCAGACAATTGATGTTGAAGGCGCGCAGATATCGATGGACTGGGCCGACACTGAATCCATTGGGTGCAACTTCCCGATTATGTCTCCCTGCTGCACTTTTTGCAGCACCGAGCATCGAGGTTCGAAGATGCCCGTGTCTGGTGATGTTACCTTGTCCGACAATAACGTTTCAAGTGTTTGACTAAGCTTCTGCTGACGGTAGGTCGGAATGTCTACTGTTCCCTTGATCAGGCCAAGCGTGATCAAACCGTTGCGCACGCCAGTCTCATAGATTTTCAGATCCTCGAAACCAACGGTGCCACCACCAAATTCAGTACAAATGAATACCTTGCCCTGGCGATGCACCCAACTGTCGAACATACCAGCGGTCTCATTATGCTCCCAAAGCAAGGTTACTGGCAATTTGAAGGACTCTCCCAGACGGAGTGTCTTGGCCATTAGATCGGCATCAGCAATAGGATGCGTAATAACCGCAGGCGCAGAATCCCACGTTGGTCCCATGCTATGCAGATCAAATATGATATCGGCCTCTGGCACCAACATTCGACAAACCGCATCTGCAATACGTTCGCTTACCGAGCCATCAGCGCGTCCCGGAAACATCCGGTTTAGGTTTGAGCCGTCGATCGGGGTGTTTCGGCCCCATGCGCGCACGGCCGGCGGATTTAGCACCGGTACGACGAGAATTCTTCCGCAAGTTTGGACTTCGGGCAGCCACTCGATAAGCCGCCGAGCGACTATTGGCCCCTCCAATTCATTGCCGTGATTTCCCCCAGTAATTAGAAGGCGTGGTCCCTCGCCTCTATTGAGGCTGAAGACCGGGATCGAAAGAGCTTCGCAGTCGGCACCCCTGGGAACAACGAGATGTCCCGTGCTCAAGCCAGGCGCGTCGATATTGAACGTTAGGTGCGGTGCTTCGCTCATTGTTCGGCTTTCTTCGAAACCACTCTTGCCAGACCCTTTCGCTGCATCCTGCAATCAGGAGTGGAGCGACCCGGGACTATCTTCCGTCGCGGATACTGAGGTCAAATTCAGTTTGCTGATCGTCGACATCTCGTTTTGATATGACTCGGAACCGGCATGGCTGCTTCGTCTGCTTTGGCTCGAGGAATGGCTCCGGAACGACGCGAAGGCCGGCTGAAGCCGCAAGTTCTCGTCACACTCGCCACCTATCCCCCGGCTCCGTTACCTTGATGAAGATGCTAAGATTGAGGACCGCTGCTACTGCAGCACCGCCAGAGGAGCCCCAGCCGTCAGGTCATTATTCCATGGAGCGCAGAGGGCTGTTTGTAACCTTTCC
Organism: Mesorhizobium norvegicum; assembly: GCF_004919685.1. Lineage (GTDB taxonomy): Bacteria > Pseudomonadota > Alphaproteobacteria > Rhizobiales > Rhizobiaceae > Mesorhizobium > Mesorhizobium norvegicum. The sequence goes on from NZ_SMYZ01000066.1 coordinate 104,953, forward strand.
AACCCAAACTCCGCATTGGCTATCTTCCCGAGGATAACTGCACGCCTCGCGACCGCGCTGCGACTGGCGCGTCGTGGGCGCAATGCACAGCCTCCCAATTTTCGGGGTACTAAGGTGGGAACATCGCGACACGCAAACGCAATAGCTGCGGTTGATAGCGCGGCTGGGACCACAAGATCACACGCCTTCGCGCGTCAACATCACGCGACGAAGGCGAGCGTCTACGGTGTCGTGGATCGTCGGCCATATGACGAGAGAGCACTGAACTCAAAATGCAGGGATCCCTTTTATAGATACCAATTTGACACAGATGTGCAGTCTGCCCGGTTTTCAAGATTCCAATCGAAGTACAGAGACTTCCGCAGTGTTACAGCTACTCGGCGCCGCTGCCAAAAATCACGCGCGATAAAGGGTATGCGGTGTATCGCTAAGTATTTCGACGCCGCTCTCTGTAACTAAGACATGCTCGCTGGTTCCAAGCAGATAGCCGCCCTCTCCGCACAGGATGATTGGCATATGCAAGGTCATTCCGGCCTGGAGGACATCGGTCGCATCCGGCTCCAAGCTCAGATTGCCGCGCTCTGTCCAATTGATGCCTGTCTGGTACCCAACCCGGTGGTTAAGGACCTTCGGACGTTGAGATCGCTCAATCACCTTTCGCCCGGCAGCATCCACCTCGCCTGCGGTTGCCCCCGGCTTGATCGCGGCTATCACTGCTTCGAGGGCTTCCACTGATAGGGCGTGCAAGGATTCGGTCTCGGGATGCCGACCAAGCACGGCGCACCGGACAAGTCCTGCGGAGTAGCCCTGTTTGAGACCGCCGAGTTCCATGAATGCGGGCTCATCGTTTCTGATCGGATGGTCCATCGGGCTGCCGTGTGACAGCTTCGTTCGCTCGCCGAACAACAGAGTCGTGACAGGCGCCTGAAGCACGCCGCCGGCTTTTCTTACATCCAGGTCGATCTTCGCTGACACTTCCGCTTCGGTGACGCCTTCCCGCAGTGAGTTTTGAAACGTGCGCACGGCCACGTCCGTCAGCACCATCGCGGCGCGCATGGCTTCGAGCTCGAGCTCTGTCTTTACCGCCGCTACCAACGCGACCAGACGAGTCGCGTCGGCGATCTTCATATCGGGAAGTTGCGTATGGACCCGACTCACGTCGGCCGGCGCGAGATTCCAGCAACCTAGCTCAAAGCCTACGCTTTTGTTCTGCAATCCATACCGCCGAAGGACATCGGCGCACACTTTGGGAAAGTCGTTCTGCTCGGTATAGGTAACGATCTCGGCAACGCAACTCTCAGCACGAACGGCGCCCAATTCATACTCCCGGATGACAAGCGTCGGCGTCCGCCCCGGCACGAGGATCAGCGGGAAGGGCGCGAAATAGGCGCCACGCCCGTTGTACCCGGTGAGATACTGCAGATGGCCATGGGCTGTAACGAGGAGTGCGTCGAGGTTGGCGCGCGCTACCGCTTCAAGGACCTTTTGCTGCCGGCGCTCATACTCTGATTTCGGGAAGGGCATCCCCGTTAGAGGAATCGCTGAGATAGTCATGGTATTCCTAACTCCTTTTTCAACCGTCGTATTGTACCGTCAATCAGTGAGGCGCACGACCGAACGGTTTGATTTCGTTTTTGATCCAGCCACTAACGAGAGGCCATGAGCGAAAAGTTGCGGCCTTACTGAAAAGCGACCGAACAACTGCGAATAAACACCTTACGGATACGGCCCTCTTGACGTCCTTTCCGCAGATTTTGACATTCATGGAGGCATTCACGTGGAGTCCTGCGGGTGTTCCCTCGAGCCGCATCCGTTTCCAGTCGCTGCGCCCACGTACTCACCGGCGCGGTCACGGAATCGCACGATGACGTCATCCAGTGGTACGGCCATCGCTCGCTCTAGGTTCGTCCAATAAATTTCGGCACTAGCGAGTAGCTCCTCGCTCTGGTCAGGCGCTCGCTCCGCCTTCCAGTATCGGATCAACGCGAGCATGGTGAGCCGCGCGAGAGCCGCAACTGGCAAAAGTGGAAGTTCCGACTCGTTTATCGGCCGGCTTTGCTCGTATCCAGCGACAAAGGCAAAGGCATCCTGCCACGGGTGATCCTGCGTGCGGCCGATCAGGTGCGCGACAGTATTCGCAGGGTCAAAGATTACCGCGCTGTGGACAGTGTCACCAAAGTCAAGGATGGCCTTAACAAAGTCATCGCTGGACGGATCCACCACGACATTGTTGGAAGCATAGTCCCCGTGAATCACTTGCATTTCAAGACCGGGCAGCCTCGGCAGCACGATGTCTTCGAAGAGCGTGAAGACCCCTTGAGCCAGCAGTCGGTGCTCGGGGTCAGGCACGTACTCAACAAGTCCCGCCCAATGGGGAAAGTGCCTTATGTCGTAAACTAAGCTACGCGCGGCAGCTGGATGACCAAATAATCGCAGTGCAATGTTTAATCGCCCGAGCATGCCTCCGACCTTGGTCAACTGCTCAAAGTTGGCATCCATTTGCTCCCATAACAGGCCCTCGACAAAGCAGAAGACGCTGAGTGTTCGACAAGTGCCATCCCCCAAGTCGACTGGAACGCTATCCCTTCGGTCAAGGGTTGGCTTGATCCGCTGGACCGGCAGAGCGTGAGCGGCGTCATCAAGATAACGCATCGCCGCAATCTGCAACGCCGTAACGGGTTCAGGCTCGTCAGACGGTGACACCTTTACGAGGTATTTGCGCGCATCGGCTTTGAGCCTGAACGTATGGCCCTTTTCACTGCCCAATCGTTCAGTCTGTCCGGTGAGCCCATAGTGCCTTTCAAGCATGTTGTTCAGCAACAACGGGTCGATAGATTCGCTTGATGAAAGCAGGCTGCTCTCCTCCAGGAGCCGTTGGAGCATTGCGTCAGGTAATTTGTTCATGTCGCTAGAGCCTTCTAGAGCCGCTGTTTCGCTACGATGGCAAAGGTCTCAAGGAATCGAGACACATCGGCAGCGGTGAAAGCGACTGGAGGACGAACTTTCAACACGTTACCCGAGGGGCCGGTCCGGCTGATAAGAACTCGACGATCGCGAAGGTCCTTGATAATGCTTTCGCAACGAAGGGGATCCGGCTCGAGTGTCTCTCTGTCCTTGACGATCTCGACACCAAGGTACAGCCCGCTGCCTCGGATTTCCGCAACGTAAGGAGAGTCCCGCGCCAGCGTTTCGAGCCCTGACTGCAAGGTCGCTCCGTTCACGGCAACGCGTTCACGCACATTCTCCTGCTCGAACACATCGAGCACTGCGGTCGCCGCGGCTATAGAAAGCGATCGGCCGCCCAATGTGTTGAAGTAACTGACCTTCTGTCCGAATTCGTCAGATACCTCCGGGCGGAAGACGACGCCAGAGATGGGGAAACCGTTCCCAATCGCCTTGCCCATCGTGACGATATCAGGAACTACCCCGTGCCGACTGAACCCCCACATCGAATCTCCGAGCTGAGCGAACCCTGATTGAACCTCGTCAGCGATGTGAAGGCCACCAGCGGCATGAACTTCGTTGACCATTGCCTGCAGGAAGCCCACAGGGTGAGTAAAAATGCCGTCTGAGGTGAACGCGGAATCGGCAACTAAGGCTGCTAGCCTGTATCCATGCCGTTCGAGATCAACAATTGCGGAACGCACTTGATCCCGCATATAATTCTCAAGGGATTGTTGGGGTTCGCAGAACCTGGGGTCAGGAGCGGCAATAAGTCGGACGTTTGGTCCCAGCGGAGATCCTGTGCCCAGCATTGGGGAAAAACTGGCGACCTCACGAGTGCGACCGTGAAACGCCCAGCGCGTAACTATGATACCTTCGCCGCCCGTATGGTACCTCGCGACCCGAACTGCGAGATCATTTGCTTCAGATCCAGTGCAGGGCAAGCTTAGTTTCGAAAGTTCGGCTGGGAATGTTGCAAGTAGCCGCTCGGCATAGGCCACCAGCGCTTCCTGGGGGTAGCGTGTATCTGTGTTGATCGCTGCAATCTGGCGGGAGACGGCGTCCGCTACATGCCTGTGCGCGTGGCCGACGCCCTGCACGTTGTTAAACGCGTCGAGATAGTCATTGCCGTCGCTGTCTATCAGGTGGGCACCAAAACTCGAGACAAACTCCACCGGAATAGTCTCGGAAAACTGGTAGCCCGGCCCGAGCACCATATTCCGGCGTCGGATAATGTCGTGGAGTCGTTCAGGCAGATCGCTCATATCATTCGCATCGATCCGCGTGGGTTGCCGCGCGCTACGGAAAAGCATGCGTTCATTTGGAATTCCTAGAGCTGCATCCAGTGCCATGTCCTCGATCGGCAGTAGATAGCCGGCGGCCGCGCGCGTCCAATTCAGTTTGCAGATTGGTGTCTTCTCGCGACGAGATCGGCATGCGGGGCGGTGGCTGAAGCACCAGCAGGCATCAAGCACTGCGCGAGTCGGCCGCGATGCGCCCGGCGCCATTCGCCAGCGCGCTGCGCATAATACCCGGCGACCGTCTGTCACCCTACAATGCCCCCCCCATTCCGCGGGCAAGGCTAGGCTACGGTTATTTGCGGGCTCAACCACACCCCTAGTGAGATGGGCGAATCCTCAGGTTGCGTGAGGACGCCGTGTTTGCTTCAGGCAACCCGGCGGTTCGGCCGGACTATGATAAAAGGATCGCCAGGATGAGGACCATTTCCGAAGAACAAAAAGAGCGGCCGTCCTAATAGTAAGTTTGGAGCCATCTCAAAACGCGATGGTATTGTCCGCAACATTATATTGGCGAACCCAATGCCAGGTGGCTCATATTTCGTGGGCTAGCGGATCGAACTCCGCCAGTCAAAAGCCGTCCGACAGAAATCAAGTGAGTGAAGTGCAGATCAAAGACGGGCTCCTCGCGTCGGGCAACGGCGCATTCTTCTATGACGATCAAACGGCCGTCAGGTCTGGCGCAAACCAGGACGGGATCTATGTCGGCGCACCGCTGTGCGCGGCGGCCGCAGTCGCCAACATTCAAGTCCTTAAGGAAAGAAACATCTTGGAACATGTCCAGGAAGTCGGGCCCTATTGGCTTACCCGCATGAGAGCCGAACTGGAGGCCATTGTCGGCGAAGTTCGCGGCGCTGGAATCCTGTCTGGCGAAGAGATGACGCGGGATCCCAAAGCGCGCGTATCTTTTGAGCCCGAGCTGCAGGTCGGCGCGCGTCCCGCCGCTTCTCTGTTTGAGCACGGGGTCATCGGCCGAGCCATACCGCATGGCGATATCCTTGGCTTTGCCCCCCCTCTGATCATCACCCGGGACGAAATCGACATCATTGTCGACGCGACCGCGAAATCGGTCGATACGACTTACCGTGCGCTAAAGGCCGAGGCTGCGATGTGACCATGGCCGCACATTAATGAGTAGGAGTAGAAGCGATGCACACCGATGCAATTGTACAGTATCTTCACAACCACCAAAACGACATTGTAGATAGACTTTGCGCTTTCTTGCGCCTGCCAAGTGTAAGCACGGACCCAGCTTTCACAGGAGGGATGCGCGACGCGCAAACGTTTCTGGTGACCTGGCTCAAAAGCATGGGCTTGAGCGATGTCCAGCTTCTCGATGGCGGAGGCCATCCCGCTGTCTATGGTGCTTGGAATGGTGCGCCCGGAAAACCTACGTTGCTCATCTATGGACACTATGATGTACAGCCTCCCGACCCGCTGGACGCTTGGGTGACTCCACCTTTCGAACCAACGATCCGAGACGGACGGCTCTATGCACGCGGTGCATCTGACGACAAAGGCTCGACTGCAATCGCCCTAGAAACTATCGCTGCTTTTCTCAACGTCCGAGGCGCCTGCCCTGTGAACGTAAAAGTCTTTTTGGAAGGGGAAGAGGAAATCAATAGTCCCAGTTTGCGTGCGATTGTGGAACTGTACAGCGACTTGCTGCAGGCTGATGGAATGATATCCACTGATGACTCGCGAGTGCATTCCGAAATCCCGACGATTAATGTCGGCTTGCGCGGAATTGTGGAGTTTGAGATTTCGATCAAAACCGCCGACAAGGACCTTCATTCTGGTCTCTACGGTGGCGCGGTTCGGAACGCCGCACACGAGATGGCGAGGATCATTGCTTCGTTACATGACGAGAGTGGCGCGATAGCGGTCCCGGGATTGGTGCCGCCCATATCTTCCGTCCCCGTCCACGTACGAGCTGAGACGGCCAGATTTCCCTTCGACGAGGTCACTTTCGTCAAAGACGTTGGGGCGTGCGTCCAAGGAGAACCCGGCTTCTCGATACGTGAGCAGCTGACGCTTCGACCGGCTTTGGACATAAACGGAATGTGGGGAGGTTACATCGGATCCGGCAGCAAAACAGTGATCCCAAGAACTGCCAACGCTAAGCTGTCCTTGAGAACCGTGCCGGGACAGGACCCCGATCAAGTTTCAAACGCGCTTAAGGCTCATCTGCGTGCTGTTTGCCCGCCGGGCGTTGAGCTCTCGATCGATGACCCGGGAACCGGGTGTCGCGCCTTCAACCTGCCTACCGGACACCCCCTTCTGCTTGCCGCTAAAAGAGTCTTGTCCGAGGCGCACGGCCAAGAGCCAGTGCTTGTCCGTCTGGGCGCGTCCATACCCGTCACCGCGGTATTCGAAGAGCTGCTCGGAATTCAGACGCTTATGTTCGGCTTTGCCCTCTATGATGAAGATATTCATGCACCCAACGAATTCTTTCGGTTGGCCTCGTTAGCGGAAGGCCTATCTGCGTGGCCAAGGCTACTAGAGCAAGTCGGCGAGCTCAGCGTCGATGAGTTTCGATCGATGGCTGCGGCGGCCGCATCCGATACCCAAGTGAAGCATGCGGCCTTGATGACGTGAACCATCCATTGGAGAGCCTGGCTTGGCATGTCTCTAGGATTAAGCGATCGGGTCGGCCGAGAATCCCTCCACCAACTACTCGTGTGGAGAAAAGCTTGACCTTTAGAAGAAGGGACTGTTCTGCGGCAGTCGTTTCAATGGCGACCTGCTTTTGAGGCAAACATCGCTCTTCGTTGACCGAAAGTGGCGAGTATCAAGCAGACCGAATTGAACATTAACTAGCAGCTCCAGCGGCAGGAGCAGCAGCGTGCCGGGGACGGTTAGATGGTTTTCGAGAAGGATAGCTTTGAGGAGGTCCGCCGATCCTTTCAGTGGTCTATTCCTGAGCGGTTCAATATCGGCGTCGACATCTGCGACAAGTGGGCTGAAGCAGACCCAACTCGTCTCGCGATAGTTGACGTCGATCCGGCTAGTTTTACGCGCGAATACACATTTGCCGACCTGCGTACGATGTCGAACAGATTAGCCAATGCACTTTCTGGGCATGGCGTTGGCCGACAGGTGGGTGAAACGGGCGACCGAGTGGGTGTGTTGCTTCCTCAACGTGTCGAGACTGCGGTAGCCCATATCGCCGTGACCAAACTCGGATGTGTGTCGATACCACTTTTCACCCTGTTCGGTCCGGAGGCGCTCGAGCACCGACTTCGCGACTCAGGCGCGAGGGTAGTCATTACCGACCGTGCCGGCGCCGAACGTGTCGCAAGCATCCGGTCTCGCGTGCCTTCGATAGAACTCGTCGTCTGCGTGGACGGCCGGGGGGACGGCGACGAAGTCTCATTCCAAGAGATGTGTTCTGAGCAGTCGGACATGTTTATCCCCGTCGACACTCACTCCGATGACCCGGCGATCCTCATCTATACGTCTGGAACAACCGGCAATCCCAAGGGTGCGCTACATGCTCATCGCGTCCTGTTGGGACATCTGCCCGGTGTGGAGATAAGTCATAACTTTCTGCCGAAGCCCGGCGACCGCTTCTGGACACCTGCCGATTGGGCGTGGATTGGGGGACTGCTCGACGTACTGATGCCTGCGCTTCATCATGGTATTCCGGTCGTCGCCTGCCGCTTTTCGAAGTTCACGACCGAGGCGGCGATCACTCTGATCCGCTCGCAGAGGATCAGAAACGTATTCCTCCCACCTACCGCCCTGAAGATGCTGAAACTCAAGCCTGCTGAGGAATGCTCAGGGCTCGACCTCCGTTCCGTCGCCAGCGGGGGAGAGACGTTGGGAGCCGAGCTGATCCAGTGGGGCAAGGACGCGTTAGGCGTGACGATCAACGAATTCTACGGCCAGACAGAATGCAACATGATCGTCTCGTCTTGTGCGGCCCTGGAGCCGCCCGCACTAGGATCTATGGGACGGCCGGTCCCTGGACATGATGTCGACGTCTTTGATCCGGTATCGGGACTGAGACAGCCTGCAGGCGTGGAGGGGGCTATTGCGGCACTCGCTCCCGACCCCGTCATGTTCCTAGGGTACTGGAACAACCCGGATGCCACTCGGGAGAAGTTCATTCATGGACCCGAGGGTCGATGGCTGGTTACCGGAGACCGAGGTGTCAGGGACAATGATGGACGTTTGCGCTTTGTCGGACGAGACGACGATGTCATCGGCTCCGCAGGGTATCGGATCGGTCCCGCTGAGATCGAAGATTGCTTGCTCGGTCACCCGTCAGTGCGTCTGGCCGGTGCGGTCGGCAAGCCGGATGAAATCAGGGGTTCCGTCGTGGCGGCGTACGTCGTCCTGCGCGAAGGATTCAGTCCTTCGCAAAACCTTGCAGAGGACATCGCGGCACACGTGAAATCGCGCCTCGCCGCGCATGAATATCCGCGGGTCGTCAGGTTCATAGACGAGATGCCGATGACCACCACCGGCAAGATCATCCGGGGAGAGCTCAGGAAGATGGCGCAGGAAGAAGCCGCTCTCGAAGCACGATCCAGGCAGAAAGATTAAACGGGGACGCTACTTTGTCAGACCAACCAGTGCTCGTCGAAAAACGGCGGGACATCACTCTCATATCCTTGAACCGGCCCGAACGTCGGAATGCCGTCGATGGCAAGCTGAGCCGCGCTCTGCGAGAAGCGTTCGACCACTTCGACGCGGACCCGTCAGCGTCGGTTGCTGTCATCAAGGGTCAGGGTGCCGCGTTCTGCTCAGGGATGGACTTGAAAGCGTTCCTTGACGGCGAGGCGGACGACATTCTGTTTGGGGAAGGACGTCTCGGAGGACTGGTCAGTCGAAATCTGACGAAGCCTCTCGTCGCCGCTGTCCACGGAGTGGCGGTGGCAGGAGGTTTTGAATTGATGTTGGCCTGTGACCTCGTCGTTTCTGCGGACACATGCAGGTTCGGGCTTCCTGAGGCGAAGCGAGGTCTGGTTGCGGGTGCCGGAGGAGCCTTCCGGCTCGGGGAAATACTCCCGCCAGTCATTGCCGCGGAAATCCTTCTGACTGGTGAATTGTTCGGCGCGCAGCGGGCCTACGAACTTGGCCTCGTCAATCGGATCGTTCCCGAGTCCGAAGTATTAGAAACTGCGTTGATGATAGCCAGAGCAATTGCACTGAATGCCCCGATGTCCCGGAAGGCAAGCCTCGATCTGGCGAGGGCGTCGTTGGCGACTGGCCGTAGCCTGCGATGGGCGATGAACGACGACTTATTGAAGACTCTCATCGCTTCAGAAGACGCAGTCGAAGGAGCCGCAGCCTTCAATGAAAAGCGTCTCCCGGTGTGGCGTGGCGTCTGACCCAATACAGTATTCCGGAGAGCCAGGTGCCAGTCATCCGCAGTTCGATCTCAACTTCTTCTGACCCGTTCCGAGCCAACGCGGATCGCATGCGGAGCCTGATCTCCGATATCAGCGAAAAGGCCAAGTCGATCAGCCTTGGTGGCCCTGAAGACGCGCGCCAGCGCCTGTCAATGACCGCGGAATCGGGACCCTGTTTTTTCGCGCAAAAGGGACCCCGGCTTTCGGTGTCGAGAGGCACGCCGGTAAGCGCCCGATCAGGCGAAGCTGGTCGGGGTTGCACAGCCTGATCGGGCGCGACTGATTGGCTTTCGGACTTCAGCTTTGAGAGCGGCTCTTGAAGCGCCAGGATTCGTTGCCAGTCTCGGCGATCTCGCAGTGATGGGTTAGGCGGTCGAGCAGCGCGGTTGTCATCTTGGCGTCGCCGAAGACGCTCGGCCATTCCCCGAAGGCGAGATTGGTGGTGATGATGACGCTGGTGCGTTCGTAAAGCTTTGAGACCAGATGGAAGAGCAACTGCCCGCCGGCCTGGGCGAAGGGAAGATAGCCGAGTTCATCGAAGACGACGAAGTCGAGCCGGGTAAGGTGATCGGCAATGCGGCCCTGCCGGCCGGCACGGGTCTCGGTCTCGAGCCTGTTGACGAGGTCGACAACGTTGAAGAAGCGCCCGCGTGCGCCGTTGCGGATGAGAGAACGGGCAATGGCGATCGCCAGATGCGACTTGCCGGTGCCTGTCCCGCCGACCAGGACGACGTTGCGCTGATCGGCAACGAAAGCACCGCCGGCGAGATCGCGGATCAGAGGTTCGTTGACCGGCGTGCCGGCAAAATCGAAGTCCTCGATATCCTTGGCCAGCGGAAGCTTGGCGACGGTGAGTTGGTATTTGATGGAGCGGGCCTGCTTCTCCGATATCTCGGCCTGCAACAGATCGCCGACGATCCTGGGCGGCTCGTGCTGCCGCTTAATGGCAACGCCCATGATCTCGTCATAGGCCGCGCGCATCCCGAAGAGTTTCAGCGCCCCCATCAGTTCCAGTACTTCGGTGCGTTCCATGGCTGTTCGTCCTCCTGAGGCTGTCATAGCGGGCGCAGTCGGCGATCGGCTCGTGAGCCAGCTTCAGCGCCTGGGGAATGGAAAGGATCGTGCCCGGCGCCGGATCGCGGCTGCGGGCAGGATGTTGAGGATCACCGCCGCCGACGAGACGCCGTGCTCGATGGCTTCCTGGCAGGCGGCCTCGACCGCGCTCAATCCGTCAGTCAGCACGCAGGTGAGGATCGACACCATCTGCCGGTCCCCGTCATCAACCGCCTTGAGCTTGCGGCGCACCTTCTCCATTGCCGACGGCAGGACCCAGCCAAGGAACGGCGCGCCGTTGCGCAATCCGCCCGGCTTGCGGGCCAGCACCGGCACGTAGTGCCAGGGATCGTAGATGACCTCGTTGCGGCCGAAGCAGCGGGCATGCTCGCCCACGACCACACCGTCCTGGCGGATAATGATCCGGTCGGCATAAGCATGGATCTCGACCGGCCGGCCGACGGCACTCGACAGCACGGAGTATTTATTGTTGTCGAAGCGCACCGTGCAGGTCTTCGACACCGACGCGGGAATGCAATGGAAGCCGTCGAAGCGACCGGCATAGGGAATGAAGCTGGCGCGCTCTTCTTCGAATACCTCCCAGACCGTGCGCTCGCCCTGTTCGGGATGCCGATGCGCCTTGGCATAGGCAACGCATTTGTCGGCCAGCCAGCCGTTGAGATCCTCCAGCGTCTTGAAGCGCAGCCTCGGTGTGAAGAAGCGCTCGCGCACCAGCCCGACCTGGTTCTCGACTTGCCCCTTCTCCCAGCCGGCCGCTGGCGTGCAGGCCTCCGGCTCGACAAGGTAATGCCCGCACATCTGCGCAAAGCGGCGGTTGTAGCGGCGATCCCTGCCGATGAAGATCGCGTCTACCGCCGTCTTCATGTTGTCGTAGATGCCGCGCGTGCAGGCGCCGCAGAAGAAGCTGAACGCCCGGTCATGGGCATCGAACACCATCTCCTGCGTTTCGCGCGGATAGGCCCGCACGAAGAACATACGGCTGTGGCAAAGCCGCATGTGCGCCACCTTCACCGTTACCGTCACGCCGTCGAGCAGAACGATCTCGTGGCTCCAGTCGAACTGGTAGGCCTCGCCCGGCGCAAAGCTCAACGGAATGTAGGCTTCGGCCGCGGCGCTGCCGCGATCCGCCTCCCAACTCTGAGCATGCCGCCACACCGAACTGTAGCTGCCGTCATAACCGAGGCCGCGAAGCTCCTCAAAGATGCGGATCAGTGTCAGCCGCTCCCGCTGAGACTTGGCCGCATTCGCCGACAGCAGCCGATCCAGCTCGTCACGCCAGGCGCCCATCCGGGGATAAGGCTGATGCTTGCGCTCGTAGCGGAACTCTGTCTCGTCCGATCGCAGCACCTTGCGCACCACCTTCCGGGAGATCTTCAGCTCCCGGCAGATCGCCTTGATCGACTTTCCCTGCACCAGCGACAGCCGGCGTATCTTTGCAATCGTCTCCACAACCAACATCCAAAACACAAATGCCGCCGATCAAACCGGAGGCATCTTGATGACCCCATCGTTAAGGGGTCCCGTTTGGACGAAAATCACCCCTCAAACAGGGTCCTCATTCCATGAAAAATCACACTCGAATCTTCTGCCGCCCTATTGCATCACCGGATTGAGCGGCGCACCGGGATTCGGTCGCGCTTCTGGGCAACGGACGAAGACACGCTGTCTGGTCTTGCCGCGCATGCCGGCGACATGGCGCTGGCAAATGCGGGCATCAACCGGAGCGACATCGGCCTGCTGTTGCTCGCCACCTCGACACCCGATCACCTCCTGCCGCCCAGCGCGCCGCTGGTCGCACATCGGCTGGGACTGAACCGCGCCGGTGCGATCGACCTGACCGGCGCCTGCGCCGGCTTCATCTATGCGCTGATGTTCGCCGACGGCTTCTCTCGCATGCATGGCAAGGCGAGCCTTGTCATTGCCGCCAACATCCTCAGCCGCCGCATCAATCCGGCTGAGCGCGCTTCTTCGCCCGCGCGATCCACCGGATTGCACTCGGTATCCCGACCCCGAACCGCGCCGCCGCCTGCCGTGCGGACATGCCAACCGTCGAAGCCTTCAAGACCCGAGATCGAAGATCGTCGCTCAGTGCCCTCATCAAAGTGGACGTTGAATCAGCCAAACAGTCCGGCGTCACATCACAATCGATTCATCGATCCCCGGACCTGCTCTAGACGATAGGTGCCTAGCAATTCTGCACGCGACTGTCGTTAGTCGCCACGCCAGATCGGCCTGCGCTTGGCTTTGTACGCAGCAGCACCCTCTAACGCGTCATTTGATCGAATGAGCTCGCGTAATAACTCGTCATTAAGTGTCCAAAGCGAATTTCGGGCTTTTTCGCTCTGAGCTTTCAACAGAGCGAGGCTCGCCCGCACTGAAAGGGGTGCATTTTGAGCGATGGAATCAGCCAGACTCATCGCAGCCTCCAATAGGAAATGTTCCGGCACCACCCGATTGACAAGACCAAGCTGATATGCCCGGGGAGCCTCAAAGAGGAGGCCGGTAAGGAGTATCTCGTTGGCAAGTGCAGGCGGCAAGGTCTCACCCAGCCGAAGCGCCCCACCAGCGCCTGCCACTAGACCGCGCTTTGCTTCAGGTAAGCCAAACTTACAGTTTTCAGTCGACACTACTAGATCGCAGGCCAGCATGAGTTCAAATCCGCCGGCGATCGCTGCACCCTGAACAGCGGCTAAAAGAGGTTTCGTTCGTGCCCGGCTTACCAACCCACCCAAATGCCCGTCTCCAAACAGTATTTCTTCCGCTTCCCCATCGACGAACGCTTGAAGGTCCATTCCTGAACAGAAAACAGGCCCTTCACCGCGAAGAATGCCAACCGCAAGATGGTCGTCACTCTCGAACCGATCCACTGCAATACACAGCTGTTTGCTAGTTCGCTCATCAATTGCATTTCGCCGATCCGGACGGTTTATCGCTATGATAGCGATGTTGTCACGGGTCTCGAAGGAAACTGGCTCGTTCGACAATTCAAAAAATCCTCCAAGTTGCCTTTCACGTAGCCTTGCGACTTCGCCGCACAGGCTGCAGCCGTTTCTGCCGCCGCCTCATCGGCGGGCCATCTTGCCCAACGCGCTTCCGATGAGGCCTCGCACGCTCAGTTTCCTGCGCGACTGGTCGTCGAGCTGCTCGCCGATCCTAATGGTGCGCTTGCGCACGGTCGCATGCTTCTCGGTCAGTTCAATGGGCGGAAACTCGGCCAGCACCTTCGCGGCCTGCCGCTAGGACAAGGTGCCGACCATGCCCGGACAACACCGACACAGCATCCAGCACGGATTGTGAAAATCCAAGTCGCCGAAGACCGTTCTGATTCGACGCATTGTGTAGTCGAGCAAACCCGAGGGAAAGGGGCATATGTCTCCGCCTCGTGGTTCACGACCGGGCTCTGAAGCGCCGCCGTCACCGTTGTTGGCATCAGTTTTGTTTCGGCGCCATATCCAGCGCTGCCTTGTCACGGCGCGCATTGATGCAACCTTGTTCGTGATGATCTGGACGACGTCTTCGCCGCGAGCCTCGATCGGTTTTTCGCTCGCTTCCACCTCAAAGCCTCTGTAACGTTGGCTAAGCTAGACCCGGTCTCGTACTGCATCTGGTGCCCCTCCATCAGATCAATGTCGTGCTTCATGAGAGAGTCGGCTGTCGCAAAAGTACTCTCACGGCTCCACCCCGATTTCCGAAGTATGCGATAGCATCCGCAACAGTTCGTTTCGGGTCAGCCAAACGAGCCAATCGTCGTCCTCTATTCCCTGCGCAGGCAAGCGCAGGACTGATCCGTGCGGCTCTCGATGCAGATAGCCGTAGCGATTGACCACACGCTTTTCGATGCCCCAGCCGGGAACGAGCCCGTAAATGAAATCCGGCGACCATCTAGCCCATGCTAATCCAAATGCCAGGCGACTAATAATGATCAAAAGACCGCGGCCTCTAAAGTCCTCCCGCAGCCACATGTCGCCATGATATGCTACCAAGCCGGTTATTTTGCGAGCATTCGGCGCGTAGCAGCTACACGAGGAATCGAGCCCGGCTTGGAGGTTGGGATGTGAGAAGAAGGCTCTGAGCGACCCAAGGTGTTCAGCAAGGTTTGTGTTCGATAGAACGTCTAAACGCATTCCCTGGACATGCGCTACCCTTCCTTCCTGGTCCCGCCCGACGATCCAAAAAACCTTTCCTGGCGGAAGATCAGAACAGTCTGGCCGGAAGAAGGGATAGGTCGGCGACTTTCCGGGAAGCCTGCTGGTAATCCGAACATACTCTTCAAAATCGTCGCCCATTGTAATGTGGAGGCCGGACTTGCGGCACAGCTCATCTGCAGCGCAGATGTACTTGGAAACCGCTAGCGTTGTCACGTTTCTCGGCATGCCGATCCTCCTGATCAGTTCTGAAACAATTCTACAGGTCACAGGCAAGTACCGACACTACGGCATCTGGTAGTTGACTCATTGGCTCATGCCTCACGAAATCGCCCCTACCTAGTGAATGAAACTAGAAATTTGTGCGCCCGCGGGCGCACAAGTGTGACAGGCACCAGGCTAGAGCGGGATGACTTTAGGTTGGGCATACCCGGCCTCGATGAAGTAATTCCTGCATTCGATTGAATTGACGGTGCCGAGGATTTGTCCGATGGCATTGCAGACTGCATCGATGGTTCGCCTGGCCGCCTTGCCCAGCCAATGCTTGAGCTTTGCAAAGAGCTTCTCGATGGGGTTCAGGTCGGGCGAGTATTTCGGCAGGAGAAACAGCTTGGCGCCGGCCGAGCGGATGGCGCGGCGCACGGCCTTGCTCTTGTGCGAGCCGAGATTGTCCATGACGACGATGTCGCCGGGCTTGAGGGTTGGGACGAGAACCTTGTCGACATAGAGCTGGAACCGCTCGCCGTTGATTGGTCCGTCGATGAGCCATGGCGCATCGACATGGTCGTGGCGTAGCGCCGCCAAGAAGGTCATGGTCTTCCAATGGCCGTGCGGTACCTTGGCTTTGATCCTCTCGCCGCGCGGTGCCCATCCCCTGAGCGGCGCCATGTTTGTCTTGGTCCAGGTCTCGTCGATGAACACCAGGCGGGAAGGATCGATGCGGTCCTGATACTTTGCCCACTGAGCCCGCCTGTGCGCCACATCGGGGCGATCCTGCTCAGCCGCGATCAGCGTCTTTTTTTGTGACTGAGCTTCTCGGCGTGGACGAACTCCCATACCGAGCGGTAATCGACCTTCAGGCCGCGCTCGGCCAGTTCGGCCACCAGTCCGCGTAGCGTGAAATCAGCGGCCCGGCAGCGCGCCAGAAGCCAGTCCCGATGCTCACCGGCAATCTTCTTCGGCCTGTGCCCACCCATCTTGCCGGGCGCAAGGCTGCTCGTTTCGCGCAAGCGGCTTACCCATCTGATGACGGTACTGATACCAACCCCAAAGCGCACTGCCGCCTGCCGCCGCGACAGCCCCTCCCGCTCAACCGACGCAACAACCCGTTCGCGAAGATCCATCGAATAAGGCTTGCCCATCCATGCTGGCCTCCTTGCCCAGCCAGCATGTTGAATCTGGAGGGTTCTGTG
>NZ_SMYZ01000067.1 GCF_004919685.1 Mesorhizobium norvegicum
CGACCCGGCGGTTCAGGTCATGTGGGCGGCACGCCTACTGACCACTATCTATCACTTGGGCTACCTCGTACAGATTGGGATCGATCTCGTCCGTCAACTGATCGAAATGACCCCACTCCTTCCGGAATTCCGGCGATTGATGAGCCGATCGCAAGAGATCGCGATTCTGCCATTGGACGTAGTTGACGATGCGCCGCCCGTCGAGGCTGCGATGCAGGCTGATTGAGATGAAGCCAGGCTGGCGCGCCATAAAGCGCGCCCGCTCGGTCATGACGGACAATGCCTCGGCCTGCTTGTCCGGTTCAGAATCGACGATTGTGATTTGGGTGACGGGTTGGTTGTCGGTTCGGATCTGTGTCATGGAAACCTCGCTAGATTGGCGATGGATTTGCCGTGTCACTGCTGGCGGTCGACGGGCCGGCCCGAGCGATCGAGCACCCGATCGATCTTGCTCGCCATGATGAAATCGTTCTCGTGCAGTCCTTTGATCTTCTTGGTGCTCAGGGAAACCGTCACATAACCCCAGCCGAAGCTGATGTCGGGGTGATGGCCTTCGGTTTCGGCGAGCTCACCGATCTCCTGAACAAGGGTGAGCGCGTCCCGGAAATTGCGGCATCGAAAGCTCCGTTGGATGCGGTGGGCATCGTCACCCAGCTCCCAATCTGGAGCCTGTGCCTGGAAGCGTTGGGCTTCATCACGCGTGAGCGGCGGGACGCCGCCGCGACAAGGCGTACATGTTTTCTCGGCAAGAGTGTCGGTCATGTTCTTGTCTCCAAGACGATTTTTGGCAGCAAAAACGACAGCGACGAGCGCCTACCGATCGATCTCCCCGAACACGATGTCGAGCGAACCGATGATCGCCGAGATATCGGCTCGCATGTGCCCGCGTCGCTGGCCTTCCGGCGTCCTGGCTATAGTTTTCAGGCGCCGCTCAGTAGTCCATTCCGCCCATACCTCCTGTGCCACCCATAGCGGGCGCATCCTTCTGCGGAATGTCCGCGATCATTGCTTCAGCGGTGATCAGCAGGGCCGCGATGGAACCGGCATCCTGCAGGGCCGTGCGAACGACCTTGGCGGGGTCGACGATACCGGCCTTGATCATGTCGACGTAGAGTTCGGTCTGAGCATCGAAACCTTGATTGTGATCCTTGCTGTCCATGAGTTTCCCAACGACGATCGAGCCTTCGACGCCGGAATTCTCGGCGATCTGGCGGATCGGCGCCTCGAGCGCCCTCAGCACGATCGAAATGCCGGCCGTCACATCGGCATTGGCTCCCGTCAGCCCGTTAAGCGCCGACCTGGCGCGCAGCAGCGCCACACCGCCTCCGGGCACGATGCCTTCTTCCACCGCCGCACGCGTGGCGTTCAGCGCGTCGTCGATGCGGTCCTTCTTTTCCTTGACTTCCGTCTCGGTCGCACCGCCGACGCGAATGACGGCAACGCCGCCAGCCAGCTTCGCCAGCCGCTCCTGGAGTTTCTCCTTGTCGTAATCCGAGGTGGTCTCCTCGATCTGCAACTTGATCTGCTGGACACGCGCCTGGATGGTGGCTTTTTCGCCGGCGCCGTCGATGATCGTGGTCGTGTCCTTTTCGATCAGCGCGCGCTTGGCGCGGCCGAGCATGTCGATGGTGACGTTCTCCAGCTTGATGCCGAGATCCTCGGAAATCATCTGGCCGGCGGTGAGCACGGCGATGTCTTCCAGCATCGCCTTGCGGCGATCGCCGAAGCCCGGCGCCTTGACGGCCGCGACCTTGAGGCCGCCGCGCAATTTGTTGACGACCAGGGTGGCGAGCGCCTCGCCTTCGACGTCCTCGGAGATGATCAGCAGCGGCTTGCCGCTTTGCACCACGGCTTCGAGGATCGGCAGCATCGCCTGCAGATTTCCGAGTTTCTTCTCGTGAATGAGGATGTAGGGGTCCTCCAGCTCCGCGCGCATCTTGTCGGCATTGGTGACGAAATAGGGAGAAAGATAGCCACGGTCGAATTGCATGCCTTCGACGACATCGAGTTCGGTCTCGGCGGTCTTGGCCTCCTCGACGGTGATCACGCCCTCATTGCCGACCTTGTTCATCGCCTTGGCGATCATTGCGCCGACCGACGCGTCGCCATTGGCGGCTATCGTGCCAACCTGGGCGATCTCGTCCGAAGATTTGACTTTCCTGGCCCGGGCTTGAACGTCCTTCACCACGGCAGCCACAGCAAGATCGATGCCGCGCTTGAGATCCATCGGGTTCATGCCCGCGGCAACGAATTTGGCGCCCTCGCGCAGGATGGAAGCGGCCAGCACCGTGGCGGTGGTGGTGCCGTCACCGGCAAGGTCGTTGGTCTTCGAGGCCACTTCGCGCACCATTTGCGCGCCCATGTTCTCGAACTTGTCGGAAAGCTCGATTTCCTTAGCGACGGCGACCCCGTCCTTGGTCATGCGCGGCGCGCCATAGGCGCGGTCAATGATGACATTGCGGCCTTTGGGGCCGAGCGTCACCTTCACGGCATTGTTGAGGATCTCGACACCGCGCAGCATCCGGTCGCGGGCATCGGTAGCGAATTTGATTTCCTTGGCAGACATGATTTTACGTCCAGTTCAGTCTAGAAATTAGGAGAGCGCAAATCGCCCGGTCAGGCGGCTTTCTTGGCCGCTTTGGTCTTCTCGACGATGCCCATAATGTCGCTCTCCTTCATGATCAGGAGATCCTCGCCGTCGATCTTGACCTCCGTGCCGGACCATTTGCCGAACAGGATGAGATCGCCGGCCTTGACGTCGAGCGCGATCAGCTTGCCGCTCTCATCGCGCGAGCCCGGGCCGACGGCGATCACTTCGCCTTCCTGAGGCTTTTCCTTGGCGGTGTCGGGAATGATGATTCCGCCCTTGGATTTGTTGTCGCCTTCAGCGCGCCGAATGACGACGCGGTCGTGGAGTGGTCGGAATTTCATTGGGGGTTCTTTCTGCCGCCGCACATAGAGCGACTGCAACACTTAACATAGCCCCTTTGGCACTCGAATGATAGGAGTGCCAAATTTTCCAGGCTTGCCTGGCGACGCGTCGGCGCGTTCATTCACCTGCCGGCAATCGCCCTGCAGAGTTCGGCGCAACAGATGGTGCAGCTCAGCCCAGCAGACCTCGACGCCGCTCTCGAAAAGAACCTTGGATAATCATGACCGCACCATCCTTCATGCAACGCAGCCTTCCCGCTTGGGGAGCGGTTGCCTGCGCTGCGGCGGAGGCTTTCCTTGCGAGCCGCTTCAAAAATGATGCTGCGAAACGGCGCCGGCTTATCCGACGAACGCCTCACGCATCCGAGCGAACATGCCGGGCTGTCTCCCTGCAATCGCCGCACGGATGTGACGGGCGGCCGTTGCGGCGTTCACCGTCGCGCCGAAATGGCAATAGCAGATGATCTCATGCAATTGCCTGTCGGTCAGCTCGAAGAACCGCTTCGCTTCGCCGTAGTTGTCGTTTTCCAACCCGGCGGCGCGCAGGACAGGATCCTCGAAAGCGATCGAAATCGGCGTGTCGTGACCGCGCATGATCGCGCGCGCATTAGCCGGCTGGTACTCAGTCTGAGGCAGCGTCGAGAGGCGCCGGTCAGGGTTCCGTTCGAGGAGCTCCGCCCAGCGTTCAAGACGTTCGCTGCGCGACATGGTCTGGCGCGGGTAGGCCTGATCTATTTCGGCGACGATCTGCAGTTGCTCGATCGTTTGGTGCTTCATGTTGGCCTCCTATTCGGACGATAGTTGGTCCACCCATATCCTTCTTATGCCTGCAGCCAGCGTGACTCCAACGGATCGTGAAGTCCAATCACGATGATGCCTGGAGGGCTTCGTTCACGCAGATGTGGAGGCTTCGCAAAGATCCGGCCATAATTTGGCGAACGCGGTCAAATGCGCGGCTGTTCGACGATGTCGGTCTGGAGTCCGTGCCGATCGATGGGCAGAGTCTGTACTGGAGTGCCCCGGCTCCATTGCTGGCCGGGGCAGAGGGATCAAGGGAGTGGCAGTTTAGCTTCGAAACCGCCGAAGGCCGGGCCGATGCGAGTTCTCCGCCCGGTCGTTGGGGCCCTTGTGGCTCCAGTGTACGACTTCCGGCATGACCTGGCGCCTGGCTACTCCGTAGGATCGCAGTTTGTCCGTGTCGAAACCATTATCGAAGTTACCCGGCCCGATGGCGGAGTGTTGCGGATTGCGCTCGATCCAAGGACCGGTCCGTCCAACAAGTTGAGCGGAAGCCGTCTCAAAAACGGTCCAGGCTGTGCGTCGTCAGGATGGTAGCCGAACCAGCGAAACAGCCAATCAGGGGTCCCTTCCTTCGACCTTTAGAGATGAGCGACCCATTTGCCCTCTGGTAGGCAAACAGGCTGGATAAGGGTCTTTGAGAAACGCGCAATACGACCGCGCCGGCATGATCGCCAGCGGCGCGACCGGCGGCTGCAGGCGTGCTCGACGAGTAGCGTTGCGCATGGATGTCAAAAGATCGGCGATGCCATCCAGCACCCGTGTGATCGATGCGGCGCGCGTTATCCTGATCTTCCAGCACGGCTCCGCGCAGCCGCACCCCTCATTAGACCGTTTCGAGCCGACTGAACCGAACTGGGATGAGTTTCCGAGTCTTGAGTTGCCCTGCCGCATCCTTGTCGATGACAGTCAGCAACTGTACTTTTTCAGATCCCACAGGCAGAATCAGGCGTCCCCCTGGCTTGAGCTGCTCAAGCAAAGCCGGCGGCGTCGGCTCAGCCGCCACCGTGACCAGGATCTTGTCGAATGGGGCGTGCTCAGGCCAGCCACGAGACCCGTCTCCGACACGAATGCCGACATTGGAGGAGCCGAGGCCCTGCAGGAGAGACTCGGCATAGCTTGCGAATTCTTCGATGATTTCGACGCTCCAAACTTGCCCGGCGAGTTCCGCGAGGATTGCGGCTTGGTAGCCCAGGCCGGTGCCGATCTCCAGCACTGCCTCGTGCGGTTGGGGAGCAAGGAGATCGGTCATGAGAGCGACGATGAAGGGCTGCGAGACGGTTTTGTCGAAGCCGATCGGCAACGGCATGTCCTCGTAGGCATAAGGCGCAAACGGGGCTGGCACGAAGCGATGCCGCGGCACCCGCCGCATCGCTGCCATCACCCGCTCATCGAGCGTCGCCTTGCCGAGTTCTTCGCTTGCAAGGTCGGCATGGATTGCAATCACCTCGACCATGTGCCTGCGTAGAACCGCGAGGTGCTCTTCGTTCATCGGCTTCATGACGGTGGGGCGTTCCTCAACCAGTCTGCTGCCTGATAGCCTTATACCCTGTTCGTCTTGTCACAGTAACCATGTCGTCGAGAACGCGGCTTCGGTTGGGGCGGGTTGTACCGCCCTGCTATCTCGTCGCCGTCCTTGGTGCTCTCCCGTTCCTCGCACCGGGGGTGGAACGGCGTGCGCATCAGAAGCTCGCCAGCCAGGCGACAACACCGATATAGCGGATCGCCAGCCAGTTGAGCACCAATAGGCCGAAGGCCAAAACGACGCCGAACCCTGCGCTGTCGCTCACCGGCTCCTTCCCGTGCTGATCGTGCGTGATCTGGTGATTGACGATGACCGAACCTGGGCGAGCCAGCAGCGCTATTCGCGCTGCAGGCGAGGCGAGGGCGAACGCCGGCACAGCCGGCGCGGCGCTTCCGTTGCATTTACGCCGCCTCCGGACCGTCACTACTGCGCTGTTTGGATGCGCGTTCCGGCCTCCGCTTTCGCCGAGGCCAGCAGTAGCGGCTCATTTCTCGAGCTTCCACGGACAACCGGAATAAGGCTAAAAATCGCGACTCGGTCCGTAGTCGCCGATTGGCGCGACATGCGAGACCAAGCCGGTCTCGGGCGACCAGGCGTGGAGCGCAAAGCCAGGAGGCTCGAGGATAAATCGGATGGGCTGGCCCGGGCGAAGATCAAGCGCCAGCTGATGCGCCACTCCGGGCACAACGAAGCCGACCGTGCCGGCCCAGCGACGGGTGATGGGGCGATGGTGATGGCCAGCGACCACGCATTCAATTTCAGGATGGCTTTCGACAAGCCCCGCGAATGCGCTGTCGGTTCGGCACATCGTCGCGTCCATCCCGCTGACACCGGTAACGAAGGGTGGGTGATGCATGAAGACCAGCGTCGGGCGACCGTCGCCTTCAGCGAGACGATCGGCAAACCAAGCCGCTCGTGCGGCGCAGATAGCACCGCCGACCTTTCCCGGCACCACCGTGTCGAGGCCGATGAGCCGAACTGGAAAATCCTCGACAACGTAATGCAGAAAATCCTCAGCTTGGCGCAGATAGGGATAGGCCGCGGCGAGGCCGTCGCGCATCGTCTCGCGCCGGTCGTGATTGCCCGGAATGACGAATACCGGCATTGCCAGGCGGGACAAGATATCAACCACGAGAGCGTACTCGTCCAGGCCCCCGCTATCGGCAAGATCGCCCGTGACGAGGACGCAATCGGGAACAGGGTCCAGGGCAGCGATCGTGGCAATGGCGCGCCGCGTCATGGCATTGGTGTCGATGCCAGCATATACCATTTGGCCAACGGGATGGACATGGAAGTCGCTAATCTGAGCAACGAGCATGGAAAGAAGTCCAAGTGGAGGGATAACCGGGGGCCGGTTGGCGCCCGCGCGGTGAATGGAGTGGCGCCGATGCGGATCGGTACCTTACCTGCTCCGAAGCCGTGAGCTTTCGGAGCCCTGCTATCTCATCGGAGCTTGAGTTTCCTGGCAAGGCGTTCGGCCCATCCTCGGGGGGAGACCGGTAATTTTGCTGGNNCCAGCAAAATTACCGGTCTCACGATTTACATGTCCAAGGCAACAGCTCCGAGGCACGGCTTTCACCATTGGGCACATCTGTGGCAGCCGAGGGCCACAACTAAGGGATACTCTTTGTTGCCATCAAGATGATCCTCCTCTGAGCAAACGGGAACGGAAAGATCATGCGCATGCTGACGACAATCGCCGTCCTTTTGGCACTCGGCGTGGCGTCGCCAGTTTACGCTCAATCCCCGGGCGCGCAACGTCCCCAAGATGTAACCCAGGCTCCGCCAACTTTGTGTGACCAGGCTTCACGAGCGTAGCGGTCATCGACATCGAGGATTTGCCTCCGGAAATTAGATCGGAGGTCGATGCCGTGATTACCCAAACGAGCTCTGAAGAGTAGTATATCCTGCAAAGTTCGATCGATGCGACGCCACCTGCCGTGTCGGTGTCGGTGTCGGTAGCGGTCGGGCTGGATTCGTCGCATGTGGTCGCTGCCAACATCGGTGACGATGGCCCAGACGACGACTTGATTTGATCGTCGGTCAGGCGCCGCACTTTGCATCGGGCATTCGAGATCGACTGCGAACTACGAGGCCGGAAGGATTGCCATGGCCGAGGCCGCAATTCGCAACTTCACCATCAATTTCGGACCGCAGCATCCGGCCGCGCATGGTGTCTTGCGGCTCGTGCTTGAACTCGATGGCGAGGTCGTCAAGCGCGTCGATCCGCATATCGGCCTGCTCCATCGCGGGACCGAGAAGCTCATAGAGCACAAGAACTATCTGCAGGCCCTGCCCTATTTCGACCGGCTCGACTACGTCGCGCCAATGAATCAGGAGCATGCATTCTGCCTCGCCGCCGAGAAGCTGCTCGAAATATCGGTTCCCAGGCGCGGAAAGCTCATCCGTGTCCTTTTTTGCGAAATCGGCCGGCTTCTGTCGCACCTTCTCAATGTGACGACGCAAGCCATGGATATCGGCGCGCTGACCCCGCCGCTCTGGGGTTTTGCCGAGCGCGAGAAGCTGATGGTCTTCTACGAGCGCGCTTCCGGCGCCCGCATGCACGCGAATTATTTCCGGGTCGGCGGCGTGCATCAGGATCTGCCTCCGAAGCTTCTGGACGACATCTGGGATTTCTGTGACCCGTTCCTCAAGGTCTGCGACAATCTCGAAGTGCTGCTCACAGACAACCGCATCTTCAAGCAACGCAACGTCGATATCGGCGTGATCGGTCTTGACGATGCCTGGGCTTGGGGCTTCTCCGGCGTGATGATACGCGGATCGGGCGCGGCCTGGGATTTGCGCAAGGCGCAGCCATATGAATGTTACCCCGAGATGGATTTCGACATTCCCATCGGCAAGAACGGGGACTGCTATGACCGCTATCTCGTCCGCATGGAGGAAATGCGCCAGTCGGTGCGGATCATGAAGCAATGCCTGGAAAAATTACGGTCGCCGGAAGGCCGGGGCCCGGTCGCACTTCCAAATCAAAAGATCACGCCACCGTCGCGTGCCGAGATGAAACGCTCGATGGAAGCGACGATCCATCATTTCAAACTTTATACCGAAGGGATTCATGTGCCGGCCGGTGAAGTCTACGCCGCCGTGGAGGCGCCAAAGGGAGAATTCGGCGTCTATCTGGTTTCCGATGGCAGCAATGTTCCGTACCGGTGCAAGATCCGAGCACCCTCCTTCGCCCATCTGCAGGCAATGGATTTCTTGTGTCGGGGCCACATGATCGCCGATGTCTCCGCGATCATTGGTTCGCTCGACATCGTGTTCGGAGAGATCGATCGTTAAGCCGAGTTGCAATCATACAATCTTTTCGACGTGCATCCGAAGGGACATGTTTGGAAGGGCTGCGCGGAATGTTTCCGATGCAGTGACCCTTCGCGGTCGCAAAAGGGCGGCCTCGGGCTTTGTCAGGTGGATCCATGCAGCCAGTCTGCTGGCGTTGAGAGCGTTGGAGCCTGATCAAGCATGCGAACCTAACTGCTTTTTCGAGGACACTGCGGGAGCGAGCGGGCAAGACAGAGCTCATTGATTGCGTTATCAAAGATGCGAACAAGCAACAGCTCCAACACTGGGACCGACCACCGAACCCGAGTTTCACAGAGCCGGCAGCACCATCCCAAGTCGGAACTCGGTTTCCTTCTCCGGCTCTCATCGACAACTGGCCCCCAAAGATCAGTTCGTATCGTGCCTCGAAGCCGCTTTGAGGAACTCCCACCGCGGTAGCGCCCATAGCCCGCCTTCATGAGCAAATAACCCGCCTCGCACGTGCGGCCGAGGTAGCAGCGAGGAATGCCGGATAATGCCGGATGTCGGTCAGGTCTTTTGTCCGAACTTCGCCCTTCTCGATAGCGAGCGAGACAGCGCGTTCCCTCAATGGAGGCTTGGGATCACCAAGCCAAATCCGCTCGGCGCGGTCGCGATCCGCATCCTGATGGAGGGCTCTGGGTTAGTTTTGAGGGATCGGCAGCATATGTTTCGTTCGGCCCGCGGGAGCCGCCGCTTTTTCTTCGCCAGACCTCGATTTTGCTCACTAGGACGCGGCATTCCCTCCCGAGGGCGTTTCGCTAAGTCGCGATCTGGCGCTCCATTTCGACCTCGGCCTTTAGACTTTCGATGTCGCGGAAGATCGAAGCGACAGCCAGTGTACGTCCATTGCGTTTAAAACGCACAAGACAATCCTTGGCACCAATGTCTCCATCGACCGCGATCTCGTCCCATTGCCCGGCATGGCCGACATAGTTGATGGGTACATCGTAATGCTGGCTCCAAAAGAACGGCACCGCGACGAATTTCTCGCGATGGCCGAGCATGTTGAGTGCTGCAGTTTGTCCCTGCCTCTCTGCAACCACCCAATGCTCGACCCGAATGTTCTCGCCAGTGTGTGGATCTGGCCACCGGGCAATGTCGCCAGCCGCGAAGATCTCCGGTGCGCTCGTCTCCAGAAAGGCGTTCACCACGACACCGCGATCAAGGCTAAGGCCAGCCTTTTCGGCGAGCCCGATCCGCGGTCGCACGCCGATGCCGGCGACGACGAAATCCGCCGACAAGGTAACACCGCTGCTGAGTTTCACCTTCCTGCCGTCAATGCTGATCGCAGTGTCCTCGAGATGGAACACGACACCATTCTCCTCATGGAGGGCGCGGATGAAATCGCCCATCTGCGGACCCAGGACACGCTCCATGGGCCGCTTACCTGGCGCCACGACATGAACGTCGATATCGCGCGAGCGCAGGGCCGCGGCAACTTCCAGGCTAATGAAACTGGCGCCAAGCACAATGGCGCCGCGGGCAGTCGTGGCTCGCTCGATGATCGCCATGCAATCTGCGAGCGAGCGCAGCGTGTGAACGTGTGGCTGGTCGGCGCCGGGTATGGTCAGGCGAACCGGTTCGGCTCCGGTCGCAAGCAGCAGCCTGTCGTAGGGAGTCCGGGACCCGTCCGCGAGTACAACCTCACCAGAACCTGCATCGATACTGGCGACGTTCGCATTGAGACGCAGGTCGATGTCGTTCTTTGAATAAAAGCTTTCCCCACGCAGCGGAACCCAATCCGCCGGTGCTTTGCCGGCGAGGTACTCCTTGGAAAGATTGGGACGATCAACGGGCGGCGCTTCGTCGTTGCTGAACATGACGATGCTGCCTTGATAGCGTTCGCGCCGCAATTTTTCGGCCGCTGCGAAACCAGCCGCTCCGCCGCCGACAATGACGATTTTCTCTGGAACCTGGCCAGAGCTTCCATCACGCCGCCTCGGAGCCGTCCGTTTGCGTTTCTCCCCTACGAATATCCGGTCATCGCGCAGCTCCACCGACCAGCAAGCGAGTGGATTAAAGGCGGGGGCGCGCAAGGCCTCGCCTGTTCGCAAATCGAAGCACGCGTGATGCCACGGACACCGAACGGTATTCTCCACCACAACACCGTCAACGAGCGGCCCGCCGTAGTGTGTGCATGTCGCGCCGATGGCGAAGACCTCAGTGCTGCGGCGCACCAACAAGACCTGTTCCTCGCCACAATGGCCGACGAGCTTTCCGCCATCGGGAAGGTCGGATAGCGCGATGCCCTGGACCAGATCCGGTCCGCTCGGTTTGATGTGGTCTTCGGCCATCTTCTTCTCCCTTTGCGACCCGCGGCAACGGGGCAATCATAGGATCGCTTGGCCAGTTTTACTCCAGTCGGCGAGAAAGGACGCAGGCCCTTGGCTGCATAGCGGCTTTCTAAGCACCGCTGGCGGCACGGTCGCGACATCAGCGCCTGCGAGAAAAGCCCGAACCATAAGTAGAATGCGGGGCTTCGGTGGAATGTTCCAAAACCTGGTTCGGGCGATGCTGTGCGTGGAGGCGAAGCGCCGCAGCGCCGGTCATCTAAGACCGGGGATCGCCCTAGTCTTGCCGCTCATATGCGCGCCCAGTGTCAGTGCTTGCGGGAAATTCCGGACAGCCGCCCCCATCAATGCTGCGCCACCGGGGCTGAGGGCCATTCGGGCGATGGCTGCAGCTGCGTAGACCCGCGTCGAAAACAATCCTCTCCAGGCCGCTCGGTAGCGTCTGCCAGCAATTTCGCGCCCTGCCCGGCCGCTTGGCGCTCCCGCGAATTCCGTGGCCAGCAGCCAGCTGGACTGAAGCGCCATCGAGATGCCTTCGGCGATGATCGGATGAGACTCCCCGGCGGCATTGCCGACTCGGAAGATATCCCTTTCATAGCAGGCGCGGATGCCAGGCCGGATCGGGCCGGCTGCAAGCCACGGACCGTCGAGGCGGGCTCCATCCAGTGCATCACTCACGCCGCGGCAAGAAGCCATGAGATGGCGGAAAACCGCGTCAGCGGCCGAAAGATTGCCATCCTGTTTAATGCCATCATGTTCGAAACCACGGTCCCTGCGCAGCCGCGCGAGCATGTCACGCCTTTTGCAGCATGAGATTGACATGCGGCCATGATCGGCGAAGACCATGCCGCCGTAGCCGCCGGGAAATGTCAGCAGAGGCATCAGATCAGGCGCGAGTGAAGACCCTGTGAAGTGCGCCTTGAAGCCGAGCAGGTCCGACGAGAGGCTGGCCTTTTCGAGCTGGCTTGGTAGTGTGCCCGGGTCCCAGGAACCATGCGCGGCGACGATCACCGGAGCCCGCAAGATTGTCGCTTCGTCCCGGGAATTCTCATCTCTTGCCTGAATTCGCACCGCTTGCATATCGCCATCCTGGTCGATGGCGACGGCGCGGCAAGGCTGGAAGATTTCGGCGCCTGCCGATCGCGCCGCCTGCAGCAGCAGAAAGTCCAGGATGTCCCGGCCCAGCGCCCGACCAAAGCCATCTTCTGGCCCATATTTCGCCCCGGGCATCGGCGCCTCGACGTTGGTCTGACCGGAAAAGAAGCCCACACGGCGGATTTCGGGACCGGCATTGGCGCGCCAGGCGTCGCCGATCTCCAGCCGGTCGAGAAGCGCCAGATTGCTTGCCGAGATGTATTCGCCGCACACCTTGCGGCGCGGGAACACGCTCTTTTCCACGATCGCCACGGCCCATCCGCGCCGGGCCAGCACCAGCCCGAGCGAAGTGCCTGCCGGGCCAGCGCCGATGACAATCGCGTCGTGGGTGGATGGTCGCCTCATGGTCATCTCGAGCCGGCATGGGCGCCGGCGCCGACGAAGACGTGCGAAAAGGGACCGGCACGCCGCTCCTCGAGCGGCTTGCCGTTGGCCGCAAGCCAGAGGTCGGAAAGCTCTCTGCCACGAAAGCCAGCGCGCACGCTCTGGGCGGCATCATGTCGGGTGACGTCGTTGGCGCCGATCGCCGGGAGAAGACGGGTCGCGGCCAGCGCGAACCTTGCCCTCAGCGGTTCCGTCGCCAGGAGCAGCGGGGCTTTCCACGCCAGCAGTGAAAATAGACGCACAAGTTCGGCATCGTTGAAATGATGCAGGAACAGATTGACAGTGATCGCGTCGAAAGGCCCGCCGCCTGACGTTTCCGCCCAGTCGAAGACGTCGGCCGTGATGCCTTCGAGCTTCCATCCCAGCCTGTCGAAATCCGCTGAGAGCTCAGGGGTGACGAGGTCGACGCGATCGAGCATCGTCAGCTCGACCTTATGCCAGTATCGTGCCATTCGCCGCGCGAGCTTGAGCATAAAGGTGCCGTCCCCGGCGCCGATTTCCAATATGCGGCCCGGCGGCCTCGGCACGAATTTCCTGAACAATGACGCCTTGATCGGCGCCTTAAACATCAACGTATTGATACAACGGAGGTCACGGCGCGAGGCAAGCGCCCGAGGATCGTCGGCCGCAAGCCCGTCAAGGATTTCCGGGACGAGGCTGCGTTGGCTGAGCGCCTTCATGATACGGTTCGAAAAAGCATGGTTTCAGCCGTCAATCCGGGTCCGAACGACATGCCGCAGCCGAGCAGTCCGGACGGCGCCTTCAGCATGTTTTCCAGAACAAACATTACGGTGGCCGACGACATGTTGCCGTATCGGCGTAGCATCTCGCGCGACGACTCTAGCGCAGCGGGCGCAAGGTTCAGCGCCCTTTCGACGGCGTCGAGAATCGAACGTCCGCCGGGGTGTACGGCCCAGAGATCGATCGCTTCGGTTGGCCGGTCGCCGAAGATGGCGCCCTGGTTGCTCCGCAAAGTCTCATGAACCGCGGCCGGCACCTGGCCGGAAAGAACCATATCGAAGCCGTGGTCGCCAATGTCCCACCTCATCAGATCCCGCCCCTCGTCGGCGACGGTGCAATGAAACCTGTCGAGCTCGATGCCGGGCGGCTCGGCGGTGACAAGTGCGGCCGCGCAACCGTCGCCCCAGAGGCAGAAGGACAGCAGCTTTTCCAGCGCGGGACGCGGGACCGCCGCCCCCGGCGAGAGGTGCCGTTTCCGGCGCGCCGGTGCCGCGCCAGCGGCCCCAGGAAAAAGGGCGCACAAAGCGGAGGCGATGAAATGTCCGTAAGACAGGCAGGTCCATTTCACTGCCAGAGCCAGTTCGTGACCTCGAGACCGGTTAACAGGGCGCCGAAGGAGCGTCAGCATGGCGACGCCGCAGGCGGGACGCGGGACCGCCGCCCCCGGGGAGAGGTGCCGTATGACGGGGGAAGGTCCGTCAGAGTCGCATCAGGCTGAAGAGCGGCATCCGTTGAAGCCTAGCCTGGCGTTGCAAATGGACCAGACAGCGGGGTCCGGGGAGATGACCTCGCACTTTGCTTGGTGCCATAGAGCAGGCCAAGAGGCCTTACATCGGCGAAACAGTCGAAGCCAACACGGCCTTTTTGCCCAGTACGCCGAACACGTTTCGAGAGAGCCAACTCCGTTGGTGAAGATCATGTTGGGCAAATGGGCACCGCTCAGAAGCGGTTGACGCTGCCAATTGCTGGGAGTTGCAATCGAT
The DNA here is from genome assembly GCF_004919685.1 of Mesorhizobium norvegicum. Lineage (GTDB taxonomy): Bacteria > Pseudomonadota > Alphaproteobacteria > Rhizobiales > Rhizobiaceae > Mesorhizobium > Mesorhizobium norvegicum. The sequence goes on from NZ_SMYZ01000067.1 coordinate 14,130, forward strand.
ACGCCGCTTATGATCGTTGAGCGACCGTTTTCCGGACAGATCGGAGCTGGACGCGGCCGATCTCGGCGCTGGTAAGAGTTGGCAATCCTTTCCACGGACATGTCGCCGAATTCAAACGCTTTTCGCAAAGACCGTTTTCAACCACCTCAACGGTTCGGTGGCTGACCCTATGTCGGCAACAAATTCCTGGCCCCTTCCCGCTGATCGTACTTCTCCTCCGTCCAGCCAACGGCCTGGCGGATGAAACGACATGCCGCTGCCGCCCGATCTTGGATGCAGCCATTCGGGCACCTGCCAAACGGATTTGAGATGAGACGTTGCAGAGGTCAAAACATGGCCTCTGCCAAGAACTCCGCTGCCCGGCAATTTTAAGCCAGGCAATACCGAAAGTCTCTCCGAAGCTAGGTAAATCGTATTGTTGCTTCGCTCATGCGCAGACCATCGCTCCCATCCTGGTCGAACGTGCGGATGCAAGCCAAGCCAGCCATGGCGCTTTACCAAATTGGCACCTCGGTTTCCAACGAGATGGACTTCGCCGATTTCCAGCCAGCCGAATATCAGGTGCATCGGCTGGCCTTCGTAGCGCCATTGGCCGTTCTTGCAGGCAGCGTGTCGGAAGAGCCCCCAGAATAAGAACAGATCGCCTGGACCGACGTTTTGACGACTTAGATGAGACTGCGCCGCACCAATCTGCCCGAGTGCGCCGCGCCATAAACTGGGACGGGGCAACCGAGTGGCACTCGGATCAATGTCGGGGTCGAGATGACAATAAGAATTGGCAGTGTGCCTGCCACGGGTAAGGTCGTTGACCAATGATGGGATAGGGTCGCGAAGGTCTCGGTATCGCGTATGTTTCAGATCGAGCGGAATAGGAAGGGAGATCGGACGACCGTCAACAATCGGGCTAGGTGCTCCCCCTGCAGAACTGTCAAATCCCTTGCGGCTGAAGATGATTTTCATTGCCCGCCCCTTCCGGACATGCCGTCCGTGTCCCCTGCCCAGACCCTTAAGCCTCAAACCCGCATGGCTAGTCACGACTGTTCAATGCGAGAGATATTCCGGGTTTCCAGTGGCCCAACCTAGCCGAGGCCGCTGCGACTGGTTGATCTGGTCGCACCGCAACGCTGAAAAGTCCATTTGCCTCGCCTGCAACCAGTTCTTGTCAATCGTGATAGGTCCAATCGTTTATCTCTGCGATCCGCCTGAAGATACCGCCAACACCTTCTGTTGAGGGATCAGCGCGTGTAAGCCAATCCTCAGCCCACGCTATCCACTCTTCAATGCTCCGCCCGTCAATTTCGCCAGACGGGTCGACATTCATCGAGCGAAGTGCCACGAGGAAATCGCGTACCGTGGCAAGCTCGTGCCAGTCTTGTGCCATCTCCTTGAAGCGGCGCCAGCGGTTCGCGTCGCGCTTGCGCCGTCGTTGCTCTTCATATCGGCGTTGCTCCGCAAGCTGACGCTCGCGCTCGGCGGCTTCTCGATCCTTTCGCTGTTGAACCAGCAGCGGCCCAGCAGCCACGAAGGTGGTGAGGATGTCAGGCAACATATCTTCCATTGCCTGTTTGTCGCTGTCGACCCATTGGCGCCGTAAACCGGCAGGCCACTGCCACGTCTTGATCTCGAAGACGAGACGTCCGGTTGCAACCAGCTCCTGCTTCCAGCGATTGTCGTCAGGCGAGCGCCATCGCTTCTCATCTGCCGTTAGCGGTCGACGTTCCTGCTTTTGCTTCTCACGAACCTGGAACTCGACTTTTTCTCCCAAAACCTCCGCAAAGAGTTCGCGCCGGTCTCCCTGTTTGATCCTGCCGCCATGACGTTCGATGGCCTTGAACAGAGCGTCCAGAATCCGGTGCTTCCGGCGATCGTTTTGTGTGAACTCGCCCGGATCGTACAGACTGCGAGTCCACGGATCTCGCTCCCTGCGCGCTCGCTGCTTCTTCTCCTCGTGCTCGGCGAGCCAGGCCGCGATAACCGCATGAGGTCGCAGAAGACGCTCGCCCACGGCTATTGCAGGTTCGCTGGCGCGAGCCTTGTCTACCAGCTGCTGCACCTCCGGCGGCAGGTCAATTGGCGGTGGCGGCAACGGTGTCGGGCGAATGGTGATCGCATGGGAACCACCAGATTCCGGCAACGGAGACTGTGCCGGCGCCCTGCCCACGGCCAGCTTCGCCCAATAGCCGCGCGGCGGACATGGGATATTCTCCCGATCACAAATCTTGGCGAGACCATTGCCGCTGATGCCAAACTGCGCCGCCAGTCGAATCATCGGCGTTGTCCAGACCGAGCTATATAGTTCGTCGCGCGTTATCGTCGTCGGCTGTGTCGGACGTGGCTTGATCGGCGCCGGCACGGGCACTTCGAGCGGTTGTGCCCGGATGTCGGGCTTTGGAACCGGATCCACTTTTGGTGTTGCCGTCCCTTCTTTCAGCCTGGGCCGGCGCGCTGCACCTCGCCTCCCGGTATCCAGAAGCAGGGGCTCCGTGCATCCTGCTGGCGCCGGCGGCAATGGCTGCTGAACGACAGGTTTCCCGAAGTCCTTTCGCATCCAATGGCCAGCAGGCGGAGTGGGTATGTCCGCACGACGCAACAGGGTGCCCAATACTCCCGTCGTCGTCCCAAGCTCTGAAACAAGGTGCGACATCGGCTTTGACCAAACCCGGTCATAGAGTTCTTGGCGGGTGAAGCGGTGTTCCATAGGCCAGGCAGGTCTTCGAGAGGGTCTGAAAGTCAGTGGTTGCGGGCATTCCCTCACAGAACATAACGGAGCACATCCGATCTGGGGAAGCTTGCGACTGCGATTGGGTCGCGAAATCGGACAAAAGGCTTGTGAGGCTACAGATCCTCCAATCGCCATGTCCGGCCTGGATGTGGCCGGACAGATCGTTGGACTACGACCCGCTTCCGTTTCGGGTACATGTAAGCGCAGTCAGGACGCATTACGTGACCGAGGCGGCGGCCCTCAGTGGCCGAAAAAACGCGCGGATATCCTCAGCCAGCAAGTCCGGGACCTCCCAAGCTGCAAAATGTCCGCCGCGCGGCAGGGTCGTCCAATGCACGATGTTGAAGGCTCGCTCTGCCCAGCTGCGTGGCGGCATCGGAAGTTCGGCAGGCAGTCGAACTATCCCGCACGGGGGCGTTATACGCTGTCCAGCCGCCAGGTGGAGCGGGTGTTCCTTGGATTCACTGTAGAACCTTAAGGCGGAATGCGCGGTGCCAGTTAGCCAGTGCAGCATGATGTCGGTGATCATTTCGTCCTTCTTCAGGATCTCGTCTGGCAGGGTCTTACAGTCGCTCCAACTGCGGAACTTCTCCACGTACCAAGCGGCCAGTCCGACCGGCGAGTCGGTTAAGGCGTAACCAAGGGTCAACGGCTTGGTGGCCTGAATTGCAATGTAGGCGCCTTCGGCGTCCGACCATTCGGCAACACGCGCGAGGTAAGCTTCCTCGTCCTGTGATAAGGGAGCGTCGCCCTGCGCCATGGCCGGGCGAAAACGCGTCGATAGATAGTTGAGGTGGATTCCGCGAACCCGATCCGGGTGCTGCAGTGCGGTGGCGGCGCTGATCCACGAACCCCAGTCCCCTCCTTGGACTCCGAATGTCGGGTAACCGAGGCGGGTCATCAGATCGGCCCAAAGGTCCGCGACCGCGAACACGCTCGTCCCCCGCCGAGTGGGTCGGCTCGAGAATCCGTAGCCCGGGATCGATGGTGCAATCACCGTGAAGGCGTCAGCAGGATCTCCACCATAAGCCGCAGGATCCGCAAGCATGGGGATGATGCTGAGCATCTCGACGATGCTTCCTGGCCAGCCATGGGTGAGGATAATTGGAACCGGATCCGGCCCGTTTCCAACCTGATGAATGAAGTGAATCCGATGGTCTCCGATGTCAGCCATGAATTGGGGAAATGCATTCAACCTGGCCTCGTGCAGCGACCAATCGTATCCATCGAGCCAATAGTCGACGAAGCTTTTCATGTAGGCGACCGGCGGACCGTACCGCCACGGCTCCGCCTCCACCTCGTCCGGCCAGATCGTCGCATGAAGCCTTCGACGTAGATCGGCGATTGCGTCCGGGCTTGCATGGAAGCTGAACGGGTCCAAGTTAGTGGCCATTTGCATGATCCATCTGCGCTTTAAGGTTTGGTGTACCTTCCGTGGCGCTCAAAGAATTTGCGACAGGAACAGCTTCGTGCGCTCGTGCCGAGGGCTGCCGAAGAATTCGTCGGGTGAACCCTCCTCGACCACGCCGCCCAAATCCATGAACAATATGCGGCTCGCGACTTCTTTGGCGAATCCCATTTCATGCGTGACGCAGAGCATCGTCATGCCGTCCTCGGCAAGGCCAACCATGGTGTCGAGCACTTCCTTGATCATCTCCGGATCAAGAGCCGACGTGGGCTCGTCAAACAGCATGATCTGTGGATTCATGCATAGGGACCGCGCGATGGCGACGCGCTGCTGCTGCCCCCCAGAGAGCTGACCCGGGTATTTGCCCGCCTGTTCGGGAATCTTGACCCGTTCGAGGAAGTGCATGGCAATCTCATCCGCCCGCTTTCGGCTCATTTTCCTCACCCAAATCGGTGCCAGCGTGCAATTCTCGAGGATGGTCAAATGCGGGAACAGATTGAAATGCTGGAAGACCATGCCGACGTCACGGCGAACCTCATCGATCTTCCGCAAATCATCCGATAGCTCGACGCCATCGACAACAATCCGACCACAGTCGTGTCTCTCAAGGCGGTTTATGCAGCGGATCAGCGTCGACTTGCCCGAACCTGACGGCCCGCAGATCACAATGCGCTCGCCGCGGCTGACGCTCAGATTGATGTTTCGCAGCGCCTGGAAATCGCCGTACCATTTGCCCATCTCCTCGATCAGCACCGCAACTTCGGCCACGGGGATTTCCTCCTGGCGTGGCGCCAAAGCAGTCAGTGGAATCATGGTCATTGGATTGTCTCCATACTGATGCTCTGCCCTCGGCCCTACGGTCAGGCGGGCTGCGGCTGCTGACTTTGCGTGCCGTGGGTGGTGGCGTTTCTGCGTTCCAGACGTGATCCGATCCGGCTCAGCGAGAAGCACAGGATGAAGTAGATGACTGCCGCGGTAAGATATCCCTCGGTCGCATGGCCGAGCCAGGCGCTGTCGGAACTGGCGGCTTTGACCGTTCCGAGCAAGTCGAACAATCCCACCACAATGATGAGGGAAGTGTCCTTCAGGAAGGCGATCGCGGTGTTCACGAGGGATGGGATGACCAGGCGGAGCGCTTGCGGCAATACCACCAGCAGGGTGCACCGCCAGTAACCCAGTCCGAGCGAAAATGCGGCCTCTTGCTGCCCGTCCGGGATCGCCTGTAGCCCACCCCGCACCACTTCAGCGATGTAAGCGGATGCCAGCAGGGTGAAGGCGAGCTGGACCCGGATGAGTTTGTCGAGTGTCATCCCCTGGGGAAGGAACAGTGGCATCAGAACGTTGGCGGTGATCAAGATGGAAATAAACGGCAGGCCCCGCAAGACTTCGATCCAGATGACACAGCCAAGCCGGATGAGCGGGAAGCTGGAGAGGCGCCCAAGCGCGAGTAACACGCCTAGAGGAAAACCGAACATCAGCGCGAAGGCTGTCAGCATGATGGTCAATGGCAGTCCGCTCCACAGATGGGTCTGGACCGGCGTCAGGCCCATATTGCCTGCCATGAGCCAGAGGAAGGCCAACGCGCCTGTCATCCAGGCAATCAGCAATCGAGGTCGCCAAAATCGCGGCATGACGCTCGCGCTGGCGAGCGCAACGATAAGAAGGGTGGCGATCACCGGCCGCCACTGCAGGTCTACGGGATAGAAGCCCAAAACGAAGAACCGGCCCTTCTCGGCGACGTAGATCCAGCACGCCCCTGCATGGAGCTGCTGGCACTGTTGCTGGGTGCCGTCCCACACGGCATCCCGCACGCCCCAATTCCACAGAGGCATAAGGCTGAGCAAGAGCAGCAGGACGAGCGTCAGATTCAGGGCCAGCCTGACGGGCGGCACGCGTCGGAAGATCGGCGCTTTTTCTGCTGGCAGCCTGTGACCCCGTTGGGGGAATGTGTGGCTAGTCATAGCGGCGCATCATCCTACGGTTCAAGACGTTCAGGACGATCGAGATCGAAGTGCTGACGGTGAGGTAGAGGCCCATTACAATCACGACAATCTGCACCGCTTGCCCCGTCTGGGTGATGGCTGTGCTGCTCGCCCAGATCAGATCGGGATAGCCGATGGCCACCGCCAGGCTTGAATTCTTGACGATGCCGGCATACTCGCTAACGAGAGGCGGAATCGAGACCCGTGTGGCCTGCGGCAGCACCACAAGGTGCATGCAGCGCAGGCGGCCAAGACCCAATGCGTACGAAGCCTCCCACTGGCCCTTCGGCACTGCATCGATTCCGCTACGGACGATTTCCGAGATGAAGGCGGCCGAATAGAGAGTGATCCCGATCACCATTGCCAGGAACTCAGGGCTGATCCGCCAACCGCCGCGAAAATTGAACCCTTCCAGCTGCGGAGCTTCCGCCGAAAGGCCGAGCAAAAACGCGCCAACGATGACTGCAAGAGCGATCATCCATAGCGCCTTCCGCGGTCCGGGTTTCCGTGTCAGGGCGGGCAGCCAAGAGACCAGCACCAGGGCAAGTGCTCCAGCTGAGATGACAATTTGGCTCTGCGGGGAAACTGACAAGCTAGGCAGTGCAATCCCGCGCTGGCTGATGAAGACGTCGCCGATCTGGATCGCCTGCCGCAAGGAAGGCAGCGACTGCAGCACGGAGTACCACAGAAGCAGCTGGAGCAGCAGTGGTGTATTCCTGAACACCTCCACATACACCGACACGACGCGCCGCAAGATGACAAGTCGCGAATAGCCGGCGATGGCGATCGATACGCCCAGCACGGTTGCCAGGATACAGGCGATGAAGCTGACCCAGAGTGTGTTTGCGAATGCAACGAGAAGCGCCTTGCCGTAGGTGTCGGACGGCCCGGTGGGGATCAGCGATTCCCCAAAGTTGAAGTTCGCTGGACGCCACAGAACGTCGAAACCAGCGCCACCTTGACGGACGTTGTCGATAATTGGGGCGGCCAAGACCAGCATCGCGATGAGCAAGGCGACTGCGAAAAGCGCCTGGTAGAGTAGCGAGCGGAATCTGCCGCTTAAATTCATTTTCGCACCTACGTTTGATTGGTGGCGCAGCCGCCCCAGACGATGCACGGCGGCGCCACCAAATGGGTTGACGGGCTCAGCGGAAGGGTGGTGCGTAGAGAAGACCGCCGTCGCTCCAGAGCCGGTTTAGGCCGCGGTCCAGCCCAAGCGGCGTCGACGGACCGACGTTGGCCTCGAATATCTCGCCGTAATTGCCAACCTGTTTTACAATCTGAAACGCCCAGTCGGCGGGCAACCCAAGGCCGGCGTAAATGTTGGCGTCGGAGCCGAGGAAACGCGCAACCTCGGGGTCGCTGCTACTGGTGCGCGCAGCCTCAACATTGTCACGGCCGAGCTTCTTTTCCTCGGCTATGAAGGTTGCGTAGACTGCCCACTTTACAATCAGAAACCATTGGTCATCACCCTGACGGACGACCGGAGCCAGGGGCTCCTTGGAGAGAACCTCGGGCAATAGCACATAATCATTCGGGTTTGCCGCGATCGACCGAGAGGAGGCGAGATCCGAACGATCGCTCGTAAGGGCGTCGCATCTGCCGGAGAAGAAAGTACTTGTCACCTGATCGAGACTTTCGATCACGACCGGCTGGAATTCCATGTTGTTGCCGTGGAAATAGTCCCGAATGTTGAGTTCGGTCGTGCTCCCAGGCTGGACGCAGATAGAGGCCTTGTTGAGGTCTTTGACCGATTTGATACCAGAGGCCGCCGCGACCATCACGCCCTGCCCGTCATAAAAGATCGGTGGCTCGAAGAGCAGCCCCAGCGAAGTGTCCCGCGAAAGGGTCGTCGTGGTCTGGCGGATGAGGACGTCGATCTCGCCCGACTGGAGGGTGGGGAAGCGCGTCTCGGACGTCACAGGCACGAATTGCACCTTGGTAGCATCGCCCAGAACCGCAGCGGCCACGACCCTGCAGAAGTCAGTATCTAGCCCGTGCCATACGCCGTTTTTGTCCGGCGCCGAGAAGCCTGCAGCGCCGGTATTGACGCCACATTTCAGCTGTCCACGCGCCTTGACCGTATCCAGTGTTGCGCCGGCGTGGGCGATGCCTGTGGTTGTTGAGACGCACAGCGCCCATGTCAGCGCCAATGCCCCGCTTGTTTTGTCCATTTGGTTCTCTCCCTGGTTTTCCCCGCTGTTTAAGAATGCGGGATTTTTTATGCAAAACTAATTAGATTGCTAGCAATATGCGTTTATATAGATGACATTTCTCAATCTTGTCAACACAAAAGCGGGGCATTCTCTTGTCGCGGCGAGCCGCTATAAGGCTGGGTGCAACTCGTGCCAGCCCGTCACTCGCTGGAAAGCGATGGCAACTTCGAGGAGTAGCGTGTCCGAGCCTGGGCGGCCTACCAGTTGCATTGCCAGCGGCAGGCCGCTTGCCGTCATACCCGCGCATAGCGACAAAGCGGGATTGCCGCTGGCATTGAACGGGGCACGCAGCACGCCTTGCCCCGCGCGCTTGAGTGCAAGCTCGTCGTCCAGTAGGACGGCCGGGCCATTGACGGGTGGCAAAACGAGGATGTCGCAGGATGCAAACGTTGTCGCCAGTTCGACAGCGAAGGCGCTGCACGCCAGTCGGGCTGTTGCATATTGCGCGGCCGAGATCGCAGCCCCTGCCATAAGGTTGCTATGGGTCCTGGAGCCAAAGGCACCAGGCGAAGCGGCCAGACGGAACCGATGCGCGCGGAACGCCTCGGCTTGAAGCACGACTACCAAGGCGCGATAGCAAGCCTGAAAATCGGGCGTGCCCACGGTAACGGTCGAGGCGCCGAGGCGCTCGAACACGCCACACGCCGAATCTAGGGCGTGCCTGGTTTCGGCCGAGCATAGTTCTTCGTTGCGAGACACGTCAGGAAGACAGAACCGCAGGCCGGCGAGCGGCTGCTTACAGCGGGGAAGGTCGCCAGCTCTCGAATGCTCTCCTGTCAACGCATCGAGAAGCAGACGGCAATCCTGCGCCGATCGCGCCATTAGTCCTACATGGTCCAGCGTGCGGGACAGTGCGACCACACCAGCGCGGCTGACCAGGCCGCGCGTGGGTTTAAGCCCGACGATACCGCACAGGGCCGCCGGATTGCGCACTGAGCCTGCCGTATCGGTGCCGAGTGCTAGGGGGACCAGGCCTGAAGATACGGCGACTCCAGCGCCACTCGAGGAGCCGCCCGGCGTACGATCGAGCGACCATGGATTGCGCGCCGGAGGCCAAGGCAACGGATCCAGCGGCGAACCAATGCCCCATTCCTCGAGGGTCAACTTTCCCAGCAGGATGGCTTTCGCCTCTCTAAGGCGGCGAATGACAGCCGCATCGCGGACCGGAAGTCGTGTACTTGCGGCGGATTGCGCCGTAGTCCGCTGGCCGGCGACGTCGATCAGATCCTTGACGGCGTACGGTATCCCGGCCAGGGCCGGCAGGACATGGCCGGCTGCGCGCTGATCATCTACGCACCTTGCGGCAGCTAATGCCGCGTCGGAATCGAGCGAGATGAAGGCCGCGAGCCGGTGACCGACGTTGTCTATACGATCCAGCAGCGCCCGCGTGTACTCGACCGATGAGATCCTCCGCGCTGCTAGAAGTGAAGCTGCCTTCGTCACAGAAAGGAAAGCGAAGTCGTCCATATGGCCTGCTACCGGGTCACGAATTGCTCGATCCGCTCCAGCGCGCGCAAGATGTTCTCTTCGGAGTTGGCGTAGGAGAGCCTGACATAGCCCTCGCCGAGAATGCCGAAATCGGGGCCGCCGATCAGCGCCACCCCGGCATCCTCGAGCAATGCCGAGGCAAGCTTCTTGGCCTTCCAGCCGGTCTTGGACACATTGGGGAAGGCGTAGAAGGCGCCTTTCGGTGTGATGCAGGAGACGCTGGGGAGGGCGTTCAGCCCCTCGACCACGACCTTCCTGCGATTGTTGAAGGCGCGCATCATCTTTTCGACGTCGTCCTGCGGGCCGTCTATTGCCGCGATGCCGGCATACTGGCTCGGCGCGTTGACGCAGGACCAGCAATTGACCGCCAGCTTGCGCACCTTGTCGTAGAGATGCGCACCCTTGTCGCCGTTCGGCCAGATCGACCAGCCCATGCGCCAGCCGGTCATCGCCCAAGTCTTCGACCAGCCATTGAGCACGATCAGCCGGTCGCGGATTTCCGGGAAGGTGAGCAGCGAGCAATGCGTCTCGCCATCATAGGTCATGACGTCATAAATCTCGTCGGAGAGGATGGCGACATGCGGGTGGGCTTCCAGCCCTTTGACCAGCTTCTCGATCTCGGCGCGGGGTGTGACGCCGCCGGTCGGGTTGGCCGGCGAGTTGAGGATCAGGAGCCTGGTCCTGGACGTGATCAACGCCAGCGTTTCCTCGGCCGAAAATGCAAAGCCGTTTGCCTCGCGCATCGGCACCGGAATAGGCGCCGCGCCGGTGAACTCGATCATCGAGCGATAGATGGGAAAGCCGGGATCGGGATAAAGAATCTCGGCGCCCGGTTCGCCGAACATCAGGATCGCGGCGAACATGGTCGGCTTGCCGCCGGGCAGGATCATCACATTCTCCGGCGAGACCTCGATGCCGGTGGTGGTCAGCGTGCGCCGCACCACCGCTTCGCGCGTCGCCAGCAGGCCGTTGGCCGGCGTATAGCCATGGTGGCCATCGCGCAGCGCCTTGATCGCCGCCTCGACGATGTGCTGCGGCGTCTTGAAGTCGGGCTGGCCGATGCCGAGATTGACGATATCGCGGCCTTGGTGCGCCAATGCTGTGGCACGCGCCAACACCGCGAAGGCATTTTCCTCGCCGAGACGGTCGAAGGCGGCGATGGTATGCATCTGCGAGATACTTTCGCTCAATCCGGTCATGGTCGTCATCTCGTCCCGGGCCTTCGCGCCGATTATTGCAAATCCCGGCATGCTGCCGCGATCCTCGTGCATGCATCGTCGAGAACGTCCATGCTCGTGGCATAGGACAATCGGAAATATGGGCTGAGCCCGTATGCCGCGCCGTGCACTGCAGCGACGCCCTGCGATCGCAACAGGTAGGCGACGAAATCTGCGTCGGTTCGCAATACCTCTCCGTCGGGCGTCCTCTTGCCCATCAACTCCCCGCAAAAAGGATACAGGTAGAACGCTCCATCGGGGCACAAGCAGCGCAGCCCGGCGATCTGATTGAGCCTCGCGATGACGGCATCACGGCGCGCTCGGAAGACGCGGTTCCGCTCAGGGATGAAATCCTGCGGCCCAGTGAGAGCCTCGACAGCCGCAGCCTGGCTGACAGATGAGGGGTTCGAGGTGGATTGCGACTGTGCGGTGGCCATGGCGTCAATCAAGAATTTCGGCCCGGCACCGTAGCCAATCCGCCATCCCGTCATGGCGTAGGATTTCGACACGCCATTCACAACCAAAACCTGGTTCGACAGCGACGGATCGACCGAGAGCAACGTGGAAAATGTTTCGCCGGAATACACCAGATGCTCATAAATGTCGTCGCAGACGACCAAGACATGTGGATGTTTCTTGATGACCCGCCCGAGCTCCAGAAGTTCCTTTCGGGTATAGACGGCGCCGGTTGGATTGGACGGTGAATTGAGAACGACCCATTTGGTCCGGGCGGTAATGCCGCCTTCGAGCTGCTCTGGTGTGATCTTGAACTGCGTCCGTTCATCGGCCGCCAGTACGACAGGTACGCCGTCGCACAAAGCGACCATGTCCGGATAGGAGACCCAATAGGGGGCAGGAATGATCACTTCGTCGCCCGGATCGATCGTAGCCAGAAACGCGTTGAAGATCACCTGCTTGCCTCCCGCGCCCACTGAAATCTGGTCGACAGTGAAGGACAGCCCGTTCTCTCTTGCGAACTTCGCCTGGATGGCCTGTTTCAGCGCCGGCGTGCCGTCGACGGTTGTATAGCGGGTTTGTCCCGCCTCGATAGCGCGGTGCGCAGCGTCACGAATAGTCTGGGGCGTATCAAAATCCGGCTCCCCTTGCGCAAGGTTGACCACCGTGTTTCCCGCGGCCTTCATTTCGGACGCAATTCTCGCCATCGCCATGCTGGGAGACGGTTTGACTTGCCCTAGGCGCCGCGACAGCAGTTGCATTTCAGGTGGCAGGTTGGAATTCATGACTGTGCTTTCTTCCAGCGCGTTTCGAGCGTCCCCGTCGCGCGGATCGCGACTTCGCGTCCACGCCTGGCGATCGGTCGTTTGCAGTGATCTTGTTTCTAGCTGGCTCTGCGTGCAGGACTGCTGCGCAAGCTCTCCAGCATCCGTTGCTTGCCGTTGAGAATATGCAGCTCGAACTCCCGCGCCGCCGCTTCGGCGTCGGCGGCTTTAAGGGCGTTGAGGATACGGCCGTGTTCTAGATTGGATACCTTGAGCTGCGCCTCTCCCAGCACGCCTTTGCGAATGTAAAGTTGCATCTCGTTACGCACCGTCAGGTCCAGTTCCTGCAATCGGCTGTTGCCGGACGCCAGCATGACCGCATCGTGAAAGGCATGGTTGGCAGTTGCGTACGAGACCGAGTCGTTGCCTCTGACGAGATCGTTCATTTCTTCATGCAATTTCGCGAGCGACCGCAATTGCTCCGTTGTCGCTCGTGCGGCGGCCAGCCTGCCAGCAGCACTCGCGAGGCCGGCACGAACATCGAAGAGTTCGAGGGCATCGGGAACGTCGACCGTCCTCACCACGACGCCCCGGTTGGGTATGATTTCGACGAGCCGCGCGTTCTCCAGTGATCGCGTCGCTTCACGGATGATCCCGCGACTGACACCCAGACGCTCTGTCAGCGCCAGCTCGTTGAGACGCTCTCCTGGCGCATATTCACCGCTCAAAATGATCTGCTCGAGCTGCTCGCGCACGCCGGTCGCTAGCGAAACAGGATCAGCGGCTTTTACAGTTTTCGGCACTATTGTCCTCGCATACTTGTAATCGTTTTTTGCCTACAATCGCGCGTAAATTGTATCCAAATGAGCGTCTTTTGCAAGACAAATGAGGCAAGGCTGCTCTACCTTCAGAACCGAACAGGCGGGCTCCCTGGAAGGTGCGGGCGATACCGCGCTCGACCACCCCCGCCGGACTGTTGCCGGTGATCCGCTGTCCTTTGAAGTACACCTCGCCGGAAGTCGGGGGCGTGAAGCCAGTGATGACGTTGAACAATGTGCTCTTGCCAGACCCGTTAGGCTCGATCACGCCGGCTATCTCGCCGTGCAGGATGCTGAGATTGTTGTCGCGGAGAGCCCTAAGCCCGCGGAAGCTCTTGTTGAGCCAGCGTGTTTCGAGGAGTGGCTCGGTCTGGGCGAGGTCGGACAAGCCCTGTCTCCTTACAGCTTTGCCATATGCAGGGCGGTCATGATGGTATCGGCGATATCAAGCACCGCTTCATCCATTCCCGCTGGACACGCGACCAGTAGACCGAGACCGATGGAGGGATCGGAACTCATTTGGGGGATCGACACCGCGCAGAGGTCAAGAATGTTGGCGATGCGAGAATTGCGCATGAGCCGCATGTTGAGACGCCGATAACCGCTGTCGTCGGTGACCTCGGTGAACAGCGGCGCGACTATCGCGGTGGTGGGCAGGATTATCGCGTCCCATCGCGACAACGTTTCCCTCGCAGACAAGGCAAGTTCTTGCCGCAACGCGATCTTGTCGAGCATAGCCAAAGCCGACATTGCGCACCCCTCGCTGATACGCGAAAACATCCGGGGATCGAAATCGGCTTCATTGACCAACAACCCTCGACGCTTGAGCCAGGAAGCCATCTCAGGCATGGCAAACCCGCCGCCCATGTAGATTTCCGGAATGCCGTTCAATTCGGCAATTTCAATCTCGTAAATATTTGCGCCCAGATCGCTGAGAGTATCGAGGCTTGTTCGAAACGCCTCCGACACGCAGGGGTCGAGCTCGTCCATCACATAGTTCGTGGGAACTGCGAGGCGAAGCGAGGCCGGCGGCCGTTGCTGCGTATCGAGGCTAAGCTGATCGGCATTGCCGGCCAGCGCCCCAGCGACCAGCCGACAGCAGTCGACCGAATTTGCGATTGCGCCCACCGTATCGAGATGGAGCGATAGAGGCACGATGCCGTCGAGCGATATCAGCGAGGCCGTCGGCTTGTAGCCGACGATCCCGTTGAGGGCAGCAGGGATGGTTACCGAGCCTCCAGTATCCGTGCCCAACGATGCTGGCACGACCCCGCGCCCTACCGCCACGGCAGCGCCGCTGCTGGAGCCCCCCGGGACGCGCCTATCGTCCAAAGCGCTGCCAGGTGCAAGATAATGCGCACTGGTGCCGATCGACGCCAAAGCAAGCTCAGGCATGTAAGTCTTGGCGAGGATGATGCCACCTGCTTTGCGCAACTGCGCGACGGCCTGTGCATCCTTCTTTGCCGGCGGTTGCGACAGCAGCACGAGCGATCCGGCAGCGGTTACTTCCCCCGCAACGTCCATGTTGTCCTTGACGGTGAACGGGATTCCATCGAGCGGCGATACGACCCGGCCGCAGCGGCGCCGGGCATCCGCGCAATCGGCGCCCTGCAGCGCGCGGTCTACATAGACAGTCCGGAACGCTCGGCCATCAGCCGCGATCTTCTCCAGCGCCGCCTCAACGAGGGCCCTGCTGGTCGTAACGCCCAAGGCGAGATCGGCTGCAATCCGTGAAAGAGTCCCGGGAGAACTGTACATGTCCTTTGCCACGCTCGTCTGATCAGACCATCCCGAGCTTGCTCAGCACATTCTCAAGATGCAGCAACTCAATGGTGGAAGTTCCCCGCTTCAGCTCGCCACGGTAAAGTTCCTCGGTGGCCGCCCGCTTCTCCGACGCGGCAAGCACCGCTTCCAGATTGTTGGCAGGAACCACAACCACCCCATCTCGGTCGCCCACCACGATGTCTCCCGGCTCCACGCGAACGCCGCCGCAGATGATCGGGATGTTCACTCTACCCGGCAGGTACTTGCCCGTTCCTTTGATCGACAATCCCCGCGAAAAGGTTGGAAAATTCATCGCGATGATGGCCTCCGCGTCGCGGACGGCGCCGTCGATTACCAGGCCCGCGATTCCGACCGTCTGAGCGGCTAGCGTAAGGATGTCCCCCCACGCTCCTGCTTCCACAAAGCCCTTGGCGTCGATGACCAACACGTCGCCTGGTCGTGCTTTGGAGAGCGCGTAGTGGATAACAAGGTTGTCGCCTGGCGAGGCATCCACGGTCACGGCTCGTCCGGCGAGCTTCGAAGCAGGATCAGCGGGCTTGATCGCCGAACACAATGCGCCCCGCTGACCTTGGGCCTCGTGAATTGTCGCGGAGCCGAGCTCCATAAGGGTGGCCAGGATTTCCCGAGCAGCGGCGCTTTCGGCAATTGTCATCGTGAACTCTCATGTTTGCAGGAAGGCTCTCTTATTCAGCGATATTATAAGGATTGTCAACAAAAATCTAACCTTTGACGACAAAGCTGTCATTTTTGTATGGGCGAGCAGCTCGTTGCAGCGCGCGAGCTGCTCCATAGCCGTCAGGTCAGTCGGCCAAGTCTCGATGGCGCCACCCGAGCCTTGAAACTGTCATACAAATGGAGAAATTAGGTCGCTTCGCGTTACACACGGCAACGAAGCGCGAAATGCGGCAAGGCCGAATGTGGGGAAAGGCGGTAGCGCTCTCCCGCTACCAAAATCCGCTTAACTCACTGAAAACTATGAGAAATTCCTCCGCTATGGTAGCGCCATCGGACAAAATCTCGCAATGAAATCAACGGAGCACCCCAGTCAGGAGGAGCCTTGAATCCGCAAGTTGGACTGGGCGATGTGAAAAGACAGCCGATGCTGCCGGTCGGGGAGATCGAGGCCTGGCAGGTCGTTTGTTCAGCCACGCCATCGCACGGTCTGGTGCGATCTCGAGGCTCGAAGACGAGGTCTGACAGAAAACCACTGCTTGCCGCGAAGATGCCAAGCACCATCGCCTTCAATTCACTTTTTCAACCCGCCAAGTGTCCGGCAAACGATAGCCGGCCGGAAATGGATCGCTTGGATCAGAGATGTGCTGATGGATAGCCGTTATCCGCACTTCCCGAATGCCCGGGACGATTCCGGCTCTGCCCCTGTCGAGACCTCTGACGCCGGAGCGCTGTCATTCCCGCTTGTACGGTATGCCGAGCCGGGTCGGCTGACCGCTCCGGAAGCGAACACCCATCAGAAGCCCGATCGACGCCAGATATGGCAGCGCCAGGAGCAGTTGGTGTGGCACCGGCGCCCCTAGCACCTGTAGATGCGTGGCGAGCGCTTCAAGGAAGGCGAAAGCTATGACCGTGACCAGTACCCCTTTGGGTTTCCAGTTTCCCGCGATCAGGGCCACGATCACGATCCAGCCGCGCCCAGCCGTGAAGTCGGCGAGAAAGCGATCTGAAAAGCCGAGCATAAGAAAGCCGCCGCCAAGACCTGTCAGCGCACTGCCGATCATCACCGCGGCAAATTGGCGGGCGGTTACGCTAAGGCCCTTTACATCGAGTGCCTTGGGGTTCTCGCCAAGGCAACGCAATTCGAGCCCGTAACGGCTGCGATAGAGCAGGAACCACACCAGCGGCACGGTGAGCAGTGCGACATAGGTCAGCGCGCGCTGCGAGAACAGAATGGGTCCGATCACCGAAATGTCGGAAAGCAGCGGGATGGCGACGTCCTGGAAGCCGGAAAATGTCGGCTGTGCCCGGCCCTGGATGTAGCTCTGGAACCAGTAGAGCGTCAGTCCGCCGGCGAGCAGGTTGAGCCCGAGGCCGGCGATAAAATGGTCGACGCGCAAGGTTGCGGTCATGAAGGCGATGATGGCGCCCATCAAGGCTCCGGCGACGATCGCCGCAAGCACCGCAAGCCACAGCGACCCGGTCGTCGTTGCGGCGATGTAGGCGGCGAAGGAACCCGTCAGCATCGTGCCTTCGACACCCATGTTCCAGATGCCGGCACGCTGTGTGATGAGTTCGCCCATCGCCGAAAACAACAGCGGCGTCATGGTGCGCATGGTGGCGGCGAGGATGCTGACGATGATCGCTTCCTGGAACAGCTGATTCATTGGAATGCAACCCTCACCACGCGGTAACGCGCCAGCACGCCGGCGCAGAGGAAGAAGAATAGCGTGATGCCCTGGATGGCGGGCACGAGCGACGCAGGCACGTCGCCAAGCACCCGCATGTAGACGGCACCGCTGGCCAGTCCCCCGAAGAACAGTCCGGCCACGACCGTGCCGAGCGGTCTGAGGCCGCCGATCATGCCGACGATGATGCCGGCATAGCCGAGACCGATAAGGTTGTCGGCGCGCAGCCTGTGCGCCACGCCGAACAGTTCCGTTGCCCCGGCAAGGGCGGCAAGGGCGCCGCTTGCCATCATGACGATGGTAACGGTGCGGGCGATGTTGACGCCCTTGTGCCGCAACGCCTCGGGATTGTAGCCGAGGCCGCGTATCTCGTAGCCGAGCGGCGTCCGCGATATCACCACTGCGCACAGAGCGGCAGCGAGGAACGGCAACAGCACGCCTGCATGCAACCTGTTGCTGCCGAACAGTGCCGGCAGAAAAGCTTCCTCAGGCAGCATCGGCGACTGCTGGTAGGAGATGGTGGCGCCGTTCTCGCCCCACGGGCCGCCTTGCAGCAGCCAGGACAGCAGATAGATGACGAGGTAATTCAGCATCACCGTGGAGATGATCTCGTTGACGCCGAAGCGATTCCTCAGCTGCGCCGCGAGCCAACCGAGCGCCATGCCTGCGGCCATGCCAAATGCGAGCACGCCCGGGAAAAACAGCAGCGGCGGCATACCGGCCAGAACCTGCCCGCCAAGATACCCACCCATGGCGCCGGCAAAGACCTGGCCTTCCTGGCCGATGCTCCAGAGCTGCGCGCGGAAGGCAATGACGGTGGCAAGTCCGGCGAGGATGATCGGCGTCGCTTTCACCAGCGTGGTAGCCAACGCCTTTGGCGAGCCGGCGGCACCCTGCACGAGTGCTGCGAAGACCTGACCGACATCGGCACCGGTCGAAGCAAGCAGCAGGGCCGACACGGCAAGCCCCGCAACAACGGCCATGGCGAAGGATGCGGCGGTCCACAGGCCGTCGCGTTCGGTTCTCGGTTCGAAGCGGATCATTGGATTGTCCCTTGCCGGCGGCCTGCCATCATGGCCCCCACCTCGGTGATGGTCGTGTTCCTGGGATCGACGATGCCCATGATCTCGCCCTTGAACATCACCGCGATGCGGTCGGCGAGGCCGAACAGGTCGCTCAATTCCTCTGAGGCGAGGATGACGGCGAAACCTTCTGTGCGCTTCCTGAGCAACTGCGACTGCACATATTCGATGACGCCGACATCGAGGCCGCGCGTCGGCTGATTGGCGAGCATCAGACCGGCGGCATGCCGGAATTCGCGCGCGATGATGATTTTCTGCGCGTTGCCACCCGACAGCTTTCCAGCAGCGACCTTTTCGTCGCGCGTGGCGATCTGGTACTCGGCTATCATGTCGCGCGACAGCTTGGCGATGGCCTTGGAGTTTATCAGCGGGCCGCTGCGGTATTTCGCGCTACGCTGCCAGCCGAGCACCAGGTTTTCAGCGACATTGAATTCCGACACCAGACCCTCACGGAAACGATCGTCCGGAATGTGACCGACGCCGCGATCCATCAGGCAGCGGGGGGTGAGCCCGGCTATCTCCTCGTCCATCAGCCAGATCGAGCCTGCCTGAGCTTTGCGCACGCCGCACAGCACCTCGAACAACTCCTTTTGGCCGTTGCCGGCAACGCCGGCTATACCGAGGATCTCGTGGCGCGCGACTGAAAAGGAAACGTCCTTGAGAACGGCCTCGCCCCAGTGTCCGTGCGCGGTCAGCCCCTTGACCGCAACCACCGTCTCACCCGGTTTCAGCTCTGGCTTGGTGATCGTGAACGACACGGCACGGCCGACCATCAGTCGGGCGAGTTCGTCCGGAGACGTTTCAACGGTGTTGAGCGTTGCCACGACCTTGCCCTTGCGCAGCACCGTGACCCGGTTGGACTGCATGACCTCGATCAGCTTGTGGGTGATGAGGATGATCGACAGGCCCCTGGCGCACATCTTGCCCATGATGTTGAACAGGATGCGCGATTCCGCCGGCGTCAGCACCGCCGTCGGCTCATCGAGGATGAGGATTTCGGCATCGAGATAGAGCGCCTTCAATATCTCCACCCATTGCTGGCGACCGACCGGCAATTCCCAGACATAGGCGTCGAAATCGATGTCGAGGCCGTAACCGTCGCAGATGGCTTTGAGCTTCTGCCTGGCCTCGGCAGCGTTAAGCCGCCAGCCCGAGCGCTGTGTGCCGACGATGATGTTTTCGAGCACGGTGAATTCCGGCACCAGCACGAAATGCTGGTGCACCATGCCGATGCCGTGGCGGATCGCATCGATCGGCGAGGCGATGTGAACGGGCTGATCCCGAACGAATATCTGCCCCTTGTCAGGGCGATAGAAACCGAAGATGCACGATGAGAGTGTCGACTTCCCAGCTCCATTCTCGCCGAACAGGCAGTGGATCTCTCCGGGACGGAGATCGAAGTCGACATCGTCGTTGGCGGCAACGCCGGCGAAGCGCTTGGTCAAGCCTTCGACGCGCAAAGCAGTGGACATGGCTGGTTCCAAAAGGCTGGAGGCGGAAGCATCGGCCGCGACGGCCTCGGCGGCACGTCGCGGCCGGATGATCTCGGAAGGATCAATGCGCCTTTGGATCTGATACGTCGACCGGCACCTCGAACGTCCCGGCCATGATCTTGGCTTTCAGCGCATCGACATCGGCGCGGACGTTTTCCGGCAGCTTCGCCTCGAGTTCACCATAGGACGCCATGGTCGAGCCCCCATCCTTCATCGAGAACCAGTGCTTGTCCGTGTTGCCGGCATAGGGCTTGCCCTCGGCCGCGTGGGCCCACCAGGCATCGACGACATGTTCGACGTCGGGATCCCACAGCGCGACCGTGCTCGATAGCACCGTCGACGGCGAGAACGAATGCTGATCCTGGAAATTGCCGAAGCAAAGGATCTTGGCTTCTTCACACGGCTTGAAATTGCCAGTCAGTTGAAAGATCAGGTCTGCGCCGGTTGCGATCTGAGCCGAGGTGTATTCAGCCGCCTTGGCCGGATCGTACCAGGATTCGATGAACGCGACGGTTCGCTCGGCCTTGGGATTTGCCGCCTTGGCACCGGCGAAGAAGGCGTTGATCTCGTCATTCACGTCATCCGCCGGGAATGTGCCGACCGCGCCGAGCTTGTTGGACTTGGTCATCTTGCCGGCTATGGTGCCCAGTAGATAGGCCGGCTCGTGCACGCGTTTGTAGATCCAGTACTGGTTGCCGCCGAAGCCATCATTGCCCGATCCGACGACCACGAACAGGATGTTGGGAAACTCGTCCTTGAGCTTCTTCACCTGGTCCGAATAGGTGCTGTGAGCCCAGATGATGTCGTACTGGCCACTTTCGGCGAACAGCCGCATCGCGTCTCCGGCATCGTCCCCCCATAACGGGTCGGTGTATTTCCAGGTGATATCGAGGCCATGCGGCTTCTTGGCCTTCACCCGTTCCAGGGCCTGGATAAGCGTGCCGTCCCAGCCGCTTTCAATTCCAGCCGACAGGATGACCGCAATGCGAAGTTTGTCGGGTTCGGTGGCCCTCGCCAGTCCTGGACCAATGGCGATGAGAGCGACGACGAGTGCGGACAGTGCCGCCACCCTTCTGACGAAGATCATAAACATAGGATTCTGCCTTTCCCTCTGAGGTCATTTTGGGTTGCATCCCATTCTTTTCGTTTTGTCTTCCATTTCCGCCTCTCCCGGGCGGCACTGATCTCAGCTGTTCGTGGACGATTGCTCCGCTCTGGCCAGCAGGCGATCGATCTCCGCCGACCACGAGGCACGCCAGTCGCGCTTGGTTGAATCGTCGAGCCATGCCGCATCGAGCGAATTGAGCGCGAGCTGTGCAAGCGTCCCGCGATCGAGCGCCATGGTCTCGGCAAGCAGCCGGTATTCCTTGGCAAGGTCTGTCTGCAGCATCGGCGGATCGTCGGTGTCGACCACCAGCTTGAGACCAGCATCGAGCATGGTTCGAATGGGATGGTCGGCGGCGGTCAAATCCCGCCAGTGCGTCAGGATGACCGTCGAACTCGGACAGACGGTAAAGGCGATCCCTTCGTCAATGCACCGCGCGACAAGGCCGGCGTCCTCGATGACCCTGTAGCCGTGGTCGATGCGCTCCACCGAAAGCAGGTCGAGCGCATCGCGCACATTGGCCGCAGGCCCCCCCTCGCCGGCATGCGCCGTCAACCGCATCCCGGCTTTTTTTGCCCGGTCGTAAACCGCCTTGAAAGGCGCTGGCGGGAACGGTTCCTCATCATAGTCCAGGCCGATGCCGATCACCTTGTCGGAACGGAAGGGCAGCACCAGATCGAGAAATTCGAAGGCACGGTCGATCGTGAGCTCGCGGTTGATGGCGGGGATGAGCCGCGACACCAGGCCGAAATCCGTCTCGGCATCGTCCATGGCCTTCAGGATGCCGGAAAACATCGTCTGATAGCTGACGCCGGCGTCCTGGTGCACCTGTGGGCTGAAAAAGAACTCGACATAGCGTCCGCCTGCATTGGCGACATGCGCGAGTGCTCCATAGGTGATCAGGTGGAAATCGTCTGCGCTAACGACGGAACGTGCTACCAGATCGTAGATCTGCAAGAAGTCGACGAGGTTGTCGTAGCGGTAGAGTTCGTCGGCCTCACCGAATTGCGGTAGTGCGACGCCATTCTTCCGGGCCAGTTTGAGAAATGTATCGGCCTTCACTGCCCCTGCCAGATGCAGATGCAACTCGGCCTTCGGCAGCGCCTTTGTGAACTGGTCCAGATCCATCGCCGTTTCCATCCTTTACAGATCCAACACCAGCTCATCGGTCAGCGCGCGTGAACAACATGGCGTCATGCGATCGCCGGCCGCATGCTGCTTTTCGGTCAGCACAAGGTCACGATGGTCCGGCACACCCGAAATCACGCGCGTCACGCAGGTGCCGCATATGCCCTGCTCGCAGGAAACCTGGATCTCGATGCCGTTTTCGCCGAGCACTTCGACAATGCTGCGCCCGGGTACGACCTCAAAGCTGCGACCGTCGCTGGCAAGGGTCACGCGGAAGGGTCTGTCTTTGATCGCCTGATTTGGCCGGCCGGCATTGGCGAAATACTCTCGATGCACTGCTTCGGATGGCCAGGCATTCCTTGCCGCGGCAATCACCGCGTCGAGAAAGCCGGCTGGCCCACAGGCATAGAGATGGGCGCCAGGTCGGCGGTTGGAGAGTAGTGCCGCCAGATCCAGCTTCTGCTCAGCCGGTCCGTCATCGAGATGGAAACGCACCTTGTCGGCAAAGGCCGAAGCTTGAATCTCGTCGCGAAAGGCCAGGCGCAACATGCTGCGTGCGCCATAGTGGAAGGCAAAGTCGCGCCCGAGCGCCGACAGGCGATGCGCCATCGACAGGATCGGCGTAATACCGATGCCACCGGCGAGCAGCACCGAGAACGGTGCTTGGTCCTCCAGTTCAAAGGCGTTGCGGGGCCGACCCGTTTCGACGGTGTCGCCGGCCTTCAACCTGTCGTGCATGTAGGCCGAGCCGCCGCGTCCGGCGGCCTCTCGAAGCACACCTATGCAGTAGCGGTGGCGCTCGGCCGGATTGTTGCGCAAGGAGTACTGTCGCGTCATGCCGCCCGGCAGGTAGACGTCGATATGCGATCCGGCGGTGAAGGCGGGTAGTTCGCCACCGTCGGCGGCAGCAAGGTCGAAGGCCGCGATGCCTTGCGCACATTCCTGCCTGCGAGTCACACGAAGGCGCAGCCGCGCATCAGCCTTAGGCGACGGCGTCGTCTTGCGGTTTTCCAACAGGCCGACGATCATGCCCGTGCTCCTGTTGAAACGGGTGCTGATGCAGATCTGACAGTCATGACTTCAACCTGATGTCTCCAGTTGCGGTACGCCTCGCAATCAACTCGCGACCGGTGCGCCAAGGCCAAAGCGCTTGACCAGGCCACGCCTGTATTCGAGCGACATGCGATCCGATGGCACATGGATTTCCTCACTCAGATCGAGCGGCAATTCTTCGGGGTGCTGCTCTTCGACCATTGGCTTGTCCTCGTCGTTGATGAGCAGCGCGTCCTTGATCCAATAATCGGTGTCGGGATCGCCCGTCGTGTCGGTCATCAGTTGGAAGATGCGTGTCTCGCGCGCCGAGACCGGACACACCGTATCGGCGAAATAGACGACATAGCCCGCACCCTGCGGCGCGATCTTGATGATTGTCGAGAAAGGATAGGTAAGCTCGTATGTGTAGACCACATCGCGCTCATCGCCCTCGACGCCATCGTCAAAACGGTTGAATCCTTCGTGATAGGGCAGCTCGAAACGCAGACCATAGTCGGTCTGCTCGACCTCGTATGGTGGGATCGGGTCAGCAGTGCTGCCGCCAAAGCTCTTTGTGTGCACCCATGGGAAATGAGCCACATCATTGAAGTTTTCGACATGCCGGCTGGCTGCCGCATACCAGGTGCCGTTCGGCACATAAACCTTTCTGAAATCGGGATTTGAGATGCCCTCCCACTCGGGCAGCTGCCAGATCGGATCGTTCTTCAGGCAAGTCCAGACGATGCCGTAGCGCTCGACAAAGGCATAGGTCTCGAGCTTCAGCTTCGGCGGAATTCGTCCTTCCGAATTGGCTATCGAAGGTATCTTCGAGCAGGCGCCACTATGGTCGAAATGCAGGCCGTGCATCGGGCACACGATCTGGTCGTCGGCCATCCAGCCGGCACTGATGCGGGTACCGCGATGCGGGCAGAGGTCACGGGCAACAGTGATGCCGGCCGATGTCTTGTAGATCACCAGATCGACATCGAGCAGCCTGGCCCGGACAGGTTTGTCGGCAATGTCGTGGATGAAAGCGACGGGATGCCAGAATGAAGCAAGGATATGCCAGTCGCTTGCCGCGAATGTACAGCCGCGCGGCAGGTCGTCCTTGGTCTTGGAATGATCGGCTGGCAGAAACACACGCTTCCTCCTCGGAACAGTCTCGCTGGCTTGTCCGAGCGGAAGCACCACAACCTCGATCGGACGCTGGAAAGTATCCCTCAGCCGCGGTTTTCGCGGAATGCCTGCCGTGGTGGAAAATATATCTGCAGTTAAGATCGGTTTCGTTCCGCCTTTGAAGCACCGTATAGCCGTGTTACAAAAGATGCCGGGCGGCGAGCAGGATTTTGGCCATGCACGCATTCATCGACGGCGGTCGCGGATTCATATTCGGCGAAGCGATATACCCGGCGGGTGGCGTCTACGGTCCTCTCAAGGAGCGCTATGTCACCTTGCTGATCATCCACGAAGGCAAGGCGCGCGTTTTCTGCGACGACGACGAAACGGTGATGGGACCGCGCAGCTGCGGTTTTTTCCGTAATGAGCGGCATCTGTCCATGGAGTATGCCGAGGGCCGCAACACCCGCGTCAGCTGGTGCGAGGGATATGCGGGCGATTTGCCGGAAGCTCTGGCGGTGCGCCTGCGTTCCCTGTCGCCTCGCATCCCGCTATCGCAAAGGGTCGAAGCGATGCAACGCCTGGGCGTCGAGCTCGGCGCCGGCTCGAGTTCCAATCTCAACATGCTCCGCAACGCGCTCGGCGAGGCCATTTTCCTGGCCTATTTCCACGAAGCACAGATGTCCGAGCAAGAACGCCTGACGCCACGTTCGGTGCTGCGCGCCCGCTTCTACATCGATGAGAACTATGAAAAGGAGATCACCGTCGAAAGGCTCGCAGCGCTGGTGGGGGTAACCCCGCAGCACCTCGTCTCTTCATTTCGCAAACACATTGGCGTGACGCCGGTGCGTTACCTATGGCAAGTGCGCGCCAACCACGGTCATTCGCTGTTGCTGCAGACCGGCCTCGCAATCTCCGAGATCGCCTATCAATGCGGCTACAAGAACCCGTTTCACTTCTCGCGCCAAATCTCCGAACAGTTCGGCATGTCGCCGCGCGAAGTGCGCGCCAACAAGGGCTATCGCCTGGCCAGCGATATCGCCGAGGGCGCCGCCGACACCGCTTACGGCATGGCTCTGCCGGAGACAAATTCGATCGTCGGCAAGTGAAGTCCGCCCACTACCCGGCCTACCCGGCCTACCTGACCAATCGAGCGGCGTGCCACTTCAGATGATCGTCCATGAAGGTCGAGATGAAGTTGTAGGAGTGGTCGTAACCTTCCTGCATGCGCAGCGTGAGCTCGATGCCGGCCATCTTGCAGGCCTCTTCAAGCAACCATGGGCGAAGACCGTCCTGCAGGAAGCCGTCGGCCATGCCCTGATCAACCAGAAAGGCGCCGAAACGACGACCGTCCTCGATGAGCAAAGTGGCATCGTAGGGGCGCCAGCTCTTCTCGTCTGACCCGAGATATTTCTGTAGCGCAGGCCTCGACCAGCCCGCCGTGCTCGGCTGCGTGATCGGCGCGAGAGCCGAGCAACTTTTAAAGCGTTCGGGGTTCTTCAGCGCTATGGTCAGCGCGCCATGTCCGCCCATCGAATGGCCGAAGATGGATTGGCGAGACATATCGGCGGGAAAATTGGCGGCGATCAACACGGGCAGTTCATCGCCGACATAAGAATACATGCGGTAGTTTTTCGCATAGGGGGCTTGCGTCGCGTCGACATAAAAGCCGGCGCCGCTGCCAAACTGCCAATTGTCCTTCTCGTCCGGGACGTCAGCGCCCCGTGGACTTGTGTCGGGACACACGACGATCAGGCCGAGTTCGGCCGCCATGCGCCTGTACTCACCCTTGTCCATGACATTGGCGTGCGTACAGGTAAGTCCCGACAGGTACCACAGAACCGGCACTGGGCCGTCCTTGGCCTGTGGCGGCACGAAGACGGCAAAAGTCATGTCGCAGGCACACACCTCGGAAGCATGCGAATAACCCCCCTGGACGCCGCCATGGGATTTGGATGTGGAAACAACTTTCATCAGATCTGCCTTCTTGTCAGGACATCGTGACCGGCGTAGCTGCCGGTCACGGCGCTCGCAACCTTGCGCCTCGCAAAACTGCACCGGCGGCGCGATCGAGCTGCGCTGGCTCGACTACGCCGCCGGTCTTACGCCAACACTGGGGAGGCTCCGAATTTTGGGAACACAGAACCTTCAGCGTGGCGTATGCCTATCATTGATTGGACCGCACAAAATTAGGCCGGCAGCGCTCCGGACTTCTTCGCGGTCCATGTCGCGATGTAGTCCATCAGGCCGGGGTTGAGGCAGTCATAGGGCTCGATGCCGATTGACTTCAGCTGCGCGCGGATGCCGTCCATGCGTTTCGGGTCGACACCGGATTCGATGATCGACGAGACGAAAGCGGTGAAGCCTGGCGGCGACCAGCCATCCTCCTCGAAGCGCTCGGGGTGGATGAAGGTGAGACCCTTGAACGGATGGTCGCGCTCGACCGGTCCGTGCATGTGGACGCCGCAGCCGGTGCAGGCGTGGCGCAGGATCAGCGCGCCGGGATCGACCACTTTGAGCTTGTCGCCATTCTCGGCGACGGTGACGTCGCCGGTGCCGGCGACGGCAACGACCGAAAACACTGCGCCTGCCGGCTTCCAGCATTTGGTGCAGCCGCAGGCATGGTTGTGGGCGATCTGGCCCTTGACCTTCACCTTCACCGGCTTGCTGGTGCAGGCGCAAACCAGCGTGCCGCCGGCAAAGCTTGCGCTTTCCTTGGGCAGTCCGTTGTCGATCTTGGGATGCAATTTCTCAGGCATTTTCTTCCTCCCTTGTTGAACCCGTGCTTCGGTCGGCGGCTTTTCTTCTCCTTAGTAAACCACCACGCCGCGAATGCTTTCACCGGCGAGCATCAGCTCAAAGCCCTTGTTGATGTCCTCCAGCTTCAGCGTGTGGGTGATCATCGGGTCGATCTCGATCTTGCCATCCATGTACCAGTCGACGATTTTTGGCACGTCGGTGCGGCCGCGCGCGCCGCCGAAGGCGGTGCCCATCCAGGTGCGCCCGGTGACCAGCTGGAATGGCCGTGTCGAGATCTCCTGGCCAGCGCCGGCAACACCGATGACGACAGACTTGCCCCAGCCGCGATG
>NZ_SMYZ01000068.1 GCF_004919685.1 Mesorhizobium norvegicum
CACGGGAAATCTTCGACATGCTGCCTGATCGCAGATTTCCGTCAGCCTTCAGTTAACTTTACGATGCGTCGTCGTCGGCTGGTCGCGCAACCGCCAGCAGCTCGCGAGCGCGATCGAGGCAAGCCTTGCGGGTGGATCCGGCGAACATATTTTCAAGGTCTGTCGGCAATTGACTTTCCGAACATAAACATATTTTTATTGATCATAAAAGTTGTTTCAGGTCGGCGCCAGAGGTGGTTTCGTGAAGTTGTTCATTGCTGGATTGGACACCGAAACCAACACGTTTTCTCCGATACGCACCGGCCATGACGCCTTTGTCGAGGGCCAGGTTGCGCATGGCGACGCCACGACGAAGCCGCTGAATTGCTGCTCTTCACAACTCTTTGTCTGGCACAATGCCGCTCGCGAGCGCGGCTGGACTGTTGTCGAGAGCCTATGCGCCGTGGCGGAGCCCGGCGGCACGACGACACGCTCCGTCTACGAAGATTTCCGTAGCGAAATCCTGCGCGACCTCAAAGCTGCCATGCCGGTGGACGCCGTGCTTCTCGCCTTGCACGGCGCTTGCGTTGCCGAGGGTTACGACGATGTCGAAGGCGATCTGCTGGCCCATGTCCGTGCGCTGGTCGGACCCGATATCCCCATTGGCGCGGAGCTCGATCTGCACTGCCATTTGACGCGGCGCATGATGGAAAGCGCCACCATGATCGTGGCCTATATGGAATATCCCCACACCGACATCGAGGAGCGCGCCGGCCATCTGTTCGAGCTGATGGTCAAGGTGCTGGCCGGAGAGATCCGCCCGGTGATGGCGCTGTTCGATTGCCGCATGATCGGCACCTTCAGGCCCCATCAACAACCCTTGCGCGGGCTGGTCGACCGCATGAAGGCGAGCCAAGGCCGCGACGGCATCCTGTCGGTGTCGTTCGGCCACGGTTTCCCCTGGGGCGATGTCGCCGATGTCGGCGCCAAGATGCTGGTCGTCGCCGATCGCGACGCAGGCAAGGCGCACCAAGTCGCGTCGGCCTTTGGCCGCGAGATTTTCGCGCTGCGCAATGCGCTCGAACCCCATCATCTCACCATCGACGACGCGCTTGATCGCGCGATGGCGACCGACGGCGGCCCGGTCGTGCTGGCTGACGTATCGGACAATGCAGGCGGCGGCGCTCCGGGCGACTCCACCTTCATCATTCGCCGGGTGATCGAACGCGGCATACGCGGCGTCGCCAGCTGCCTGTACTGGGATCCCATTGCGGTGCGGCTTTGCCAGGCCGCCGGCGAAGGCGCGACGCTGCCGCTTCGGATCGGCGGCAAGATCGGGGCGGCATCCGGCGAGCCGCTCGACCTCAACGTCACCGTGCGCCGCATCGCTTCCGGCATCACCCAGCGCTTTGGCGTGGTGCCGCTGCCGATCGGCGACGCCGCCTGGGTCAGCGCCGACGGCATCGATCTGGTGATCAACAGCGTGCGCACGCAAACCTTTCATCCCGAATGCATGACCGCGCTTGGTCTTGATCCCGCCACTCGCAAGATCGTGGTCGTCAAGTCGAGCAATCATTTCCGGGCCGGTTTTGAGCCGATCGCCAAGGACATTCTCTATGTGGCCGCGCCCGGAGCGCTGCAGCCCAATTTCCGCGATCTGGCATACACCAAGCTGCGGCAGCCATACTGGCCGAAGGTCGCGGAGCCATTCGCGGAATTGGCGCTATAATCAACGCCAGGCTTCAGCGTTTCGCGGCGCGCGAACCGGGTAGGTCGACCGCCCTCCGCGGCCGCCCACCATCCGCTTTCAGATATCACCCGCCTGCGCGCGGTGACATCGTACCGAGCGCGGCCATGCCGCCTTGTCCGGCGGTGACATGCTGACGGTTCCGGCACGATCGCCGAATTCGACGAGAGGCTGCAGGCGGTCGCAGCCTGCGGCGGCGAACGAGCAGCGGTCGCGATAGTAGCAGCCGGTTGGCAAGATCCGGTTGTTGGGAAGCTCGCCGACACGGGTCGCAGCAAGCTCGGGCAGCGGGTGCTTGAGGCTCGGAACCGTGGCCAGCAAGGTTCTGGTATAGGGATGCGCCGGAGAATCGAGCACCTGCACCGCCGGTCCGGCCTCGACAATCTGGCCGAGATACATCACCGCCACGCGGTCGCAGAAGTGGCGCACCAGCGAAACGTCGTGCGAGATCATCAGATAGGCAAGGCCGAGCTCACGCTGAAGTTTCAGCAGCAGGTTGATGATCTGCGCCTGCACGGACACGTCGAGCGCGGACGTCGGCTCGTCGAGGATCAACAGGTCCGGATCGGTGCTGATCGCCCGCGCAACCGCGATGCGCTGCCGCTGGCCGCCGGAGAATTCATACGGCCGTCGATCCAGGTGCTCCGGCCGCAGGCCGACGGAAGCAGCGAGTTCGGCGGCGCGCGCCCGCAGCGCGGCTTTCGACATTCCCCCGCGCACATGCAGCGGCTCGGTGATCAGGCGCCACACCGGCAGGCGTGGATCGAGCGAGGATTGCGGATCCTGGAACACGATCTGCATCTGCTGGCGGATTTCACGTTTGCGCCTGCCACGCGCTTCGTGAAAATCCTGGCCGTCGATCACCACCTTGCCCGAGCTGCGCTCGACAAGGCCGATAATCGCCTGGACGAGCGTGCTTTTACCACACCCGGACTCGCCGACGATGCCTAGGCTTTCCCCCGGGCGGATCGTCAGGTCCACCTTGTTGACGGCATGGACATGGGAGGTGGCCCGGCCGAACCAGCCGCCGGGAATCGGAAAATTGACGGTAAGGTCTTCGACGTTGAGAAGAGGCGCGGTCGTCATTGCGTGGCCTCGCTCGCCTTGATCGATGGTTGGATTGTCTCGCGCCGCCAGCAGGCGACGATATGATCGGGAGCAGGCGCCATCGAAGGAGGCTTTGCGAAACATTGATCGTTGGCTTCCGGACAGCGTGGCCGGTAGAAACAGCCCGGCGGCGGATCAAGCAGATTGGGCACGGTTCCGGGGATGGCCTCCAGTTCCGCTTTCGGCTCCACCCGCTCCGGCAGACAGCGCAGCAGCGCTTGAGTGTAGGGGTGCTGTGGCGCTTCCAGCACGGCCCGCGTCGGACCGGACTCGACGATGCGGCCCGCATACATGACGTACAGCCGGTCGCAGAGCTGTGAGACAACAGCAATGTTGTGCGAAATGAAGACAACCGAGGTGCCGGTTCGCTTGGCGCGATCGAGGATCAGGCGAAGGATGACGGCCTGCACCGTCACATCCAGAGCCGTGGTCGGCTCGTCGGCGATGATCAAGCCGGGGTTGCACGAGAAGGCCATGGCGATGAGCACGCGTTGGCGCATGCCGCCCGACAGTTCGAACGGATAGGCCCGCATGATCCGCTCGGGTTCCGCGATCAGCATGTCCTTGAGAATGCCGCGCGCCGTGCGCTCGGCTTCGGCCTCACTGACCGCTTCGTGGCGCTGGATGACGCCGACAAGTTGACGGCCAATCCGGATGGTCGGATTGAGCGCGCTCATCGGCTCCTGGAAGATGGTCGAGACCAGCTTGCCGCGAACGTCCTGGAGTTCGGTTTCATCCATCGCGAAGGGATCGCGGCCAAACAGGCGGATACTGCCCGCGGTGACGCGGTAGCGGCCCTCCGGCAGGAGCCTTGTCGCCGCCATCGTGGTCACCGACTTGCCGCATCCCGACTCGCCGACCAGGCCAACGATCTCGGACGCGCCGATTTCGATCGTCACGTCGTCGAGCGCCTTGATCGCGCCGGCGTAGGTGGGGAATTCCAGCGACAGGCCGTCGATGGTCAGGGCCGCGGGTTTTTGCCCGGTGGGCTTCAGGATTTCGGATGCCGCCACCATCATCGTCCCCCCAACCGTGGATCGAGCATGTCGCGAATGCCGTCGCCAAGCAGGTTGCAGCCCATCGCGGTGATCAGGATGGCAAGGCCGGGGAAGGTGCAGTACCACCATTGGTCGAGGATGTAGTTGCGCCCCGTGCTGACCAGCGCCCCCCATTCAGACGTCGGCGGCTGTGCGCCAAGTCCGATGAAGCTCAACGCCGCGGCAATCAGCACAATGCCGCCAAGGTCAAGCGTTGCCTGCACGATGATCGGCGACATCGCATTGGGCAGGACATGCCAGCGCAGGATGTAGAGTGGCGAGGCGCCGAAGGTGCGCGCCGCCTTGACGAAGACCCGTTCCCTCAAGGACAGCGTCTGCCCGCGCGCCAGCCGCACATAGGCCGGTATGCGCACCATCGCCACGGCCAGCATCGAGTTGACCAGACTGGGGCCGAGTGCCGCCGCGAGCGCCATGGCCAGAACCAGCGCCGGCAGCGCCATGATGACATCCATCAGTCGCATGATCGCCGTATCGATGCGACCACCCAGTATGGCAGACATGCAGCCAATGACCACGCCGATGCTCACCGATATCAGGACGATCATGAACGCCGCGACGCATGAGGCACGCGACCCGTAGATGATGCGTGAAAACAGGTCGCGACCGACTTCGTCGGTACCGAACCAGTGAAGCGCGCTCGGTGGCTGCAGACGCGCGGACAGCATCAGCTTGTCGGGATTGTAGGGTGCAATCAGCGGCGCGGCGACGATCATCACGATGACCATCAAGATGATCACCGCCCCAACCAGCGTCAGTGGGCTGCGGCGGGTCAGATACCAGAAAAAATGTAATCTCGATTTCCAGCCAGCGGCGGCGGCGACACTTTGTGTTGTCGAAGATGCGACGCTCATCATCCGATCTCCCTGATCTGCGGATCGGCGAACATGTAGGCGATGTCGACGATCAGGTTGATGAGGACGTAGCCGATCGATGCAACCACGGTGAACCCCATGATCGCCGGGAAATCGAGCGTCTGGATCGAGGTCACGACATAGGTGCCCATGCCCGGCCATGCGAACACGGTCTCGGTCAGCACCGCGCCGTAGAGAAGGTCGCCGAGCGCCAGGCCAAGCAGCGTGATCGACGGGATCAATGCGTTACGCAAGGCATGGTTGAAGATGATGACCCGGCGTCGCAGGCCACTGGCGCGAGCCGTTCGGATGTAGTCCTCCTGAAGGACGTCCAGCATCGAAGCCCGGATCTGGCGCGTGATGACGCCGAGATTGGCAAAGGCGAGCACGGCGGAAGGCAAGATGAGATGCCGCACGCTGCTCCAGAAAGCGTCCATGCGGCCTTCGAGCAGGGAATCGATCAGGAAGAAGCCGGTGATGCGCGTTGGCAACGCAATGCCCATGTCGATGCGACCGCTCCCGGGCAGAATGTGCAGCTTGGCGTAGAACAGCAGCACCAGCACCAGTGCGAACCAGAACACCGGCATCGAGATACCGCAGACCGAGATGGTGCGAGCCACCTGATCGATTGGTCCGTCCTTGTAGATGGCGGAGGCCACGCCGAGCGGAATGCCGATCACGATCGACAGGATCAGCGAGATGGCGCCGAGCTCCATCGTTGCCGGCAGGAAGGTGGCAATGTCGCCGGCAACCGAGCGGCGCGTCCGCAGCGAGGTACCGAGGTCGCCATGCAGCAGGTTGCTGACGTAGATGGCGAACTGATCCCACACTGGCCGGTCGAGCCCGAGATCGCGCCGCACACTCATCAGCGTTTCGGCGCTTGCCCTGTCACCGGCGATCATCCGGGCGGGATCGCCGGGGATCAGGTGGGAAATGATGAAGGTGATGACCGCGACGCCGAAGACGACGAAGAACAGCATCACGAAGCGGGGGATGATAATGCGCATGATCGTCATTTGAGGTCGGTCCTCGCGGCGCTGCGGGCTTCTTTTGCCTACGGAACAGGGCGGCCGGAAAGGCGTCCCGCCTCCCCGACCGTCAGACATTGTCCGGCGCTTCCCGTGTTCAAGCCATCGTCGAGATTGCACAGCCGGACGCTTCCGGGGATCGTCCGGAAGGCATCTGGCGTGGCAGCACTCTGCAAGGCAGGGATGCCGAAAAGGTCAGGGTCCATATGGGCGACGAACGGGAGCGCCATCGGCGCTCCGTCGCGCGCGGTCATTCCGACTTCGACATGGTGGCGAAGTTGTAGACCTGGATGAGCATCGGGTTGTAGACGTAGCCCTTGACCACGGCCCGCCGCGCGAAGATGTCGTTCTTCTGCATCAGGTAGAGATAGGGTGCGTCTTGCGTCGACAGCTTCTGTGCCTCGAGGTAGAGTTGCTCGCGCTTCGGCTGGTCGATGATGCTGGCGGCCTCGCGAACAAGGCCGGCAACCTTGGGATTGTTGTAGAAGGCGCGGTTACCCGGGCCGCCCATCCGGTCCGGATCGAACCAGTAGTTCATGAACATGTAGGGGTCGGCGAAATCGGGCGTCCATGCGCCTGGCGCCAGGTCGTAATTGCCGCTTGCCGCCATTTCGCGTTTTGTGGTGTCGGCAACAGCCTGCAGATCGAGCTTGATGCCAATGTCGGCGAGATTTGCCTGCAAGGCGAGGCCGACCGGTTCCCAGGCCGTGTCTGCCTGCGAGAATGTGTAGGTCAGATGGATGTCGGATTTGCCGGCTTCCTTCAACAGTGCCTTGGCTTTCTCGACGTCGTAGCTGTACTGGAAACCGTTGGGGTCGTGCGCCCACATGCCGTCCGGAACAGCGCCACGCATCTGCTCGGCCTGGCCCTGCATGATGCCGTCGACGATGCCCTTGTAGTCCACGGCATAGGAGATCGCCTGGCGCACGCGCGCATCGTCGAGCGGTGGGCGTTTGTTGTTCATATAGACGTAGTTGACGTAGAGGCTTGGATTGCTCTCGACAACGATGTTGGGATCGCCTTTGAGCGCGGCCGCCTGGTCGACCGGGACCTGTTCGATGATGTCGGCATCGCCGTTGACGAGCTGCAGGCGGCGCGCCGAGATTTCACCGACGGTGCGCACCACGATCTGCTTCAAGGCCGGAGTTGACCCAGCGTAATGCTCATTGCGATCGAGGACGACGCTCTGGTTGCGTTCCCAGCTGGTGATCTTGTAGGCGCCACTGCCGGCCGTGTGCTCCGCCAGCCATGCCTTGGCCATGTCGCCATCTTTTTCATGCTCCATCACTTTCGGATTGATGATGGCCGCGCCGGAGACGGCCATGGTCGAGAGGAACGGTGCGAACTGCGACGACAGGATGAACTTGACGGTGCCCGGATCGACGACCTGAACTTCCTTCAGCACGGGAAAGGCATCGGAAGGGCCGGCCTTGAGCTTCATTGCGCGGTCGAAGCTGAACTTGACCGCTGCCGCGTCGACAGGTGTGCCGTCATCGAATTTGTGGCCCTGGGCCAGCTTGAAGGTCCAGACCGTGTTGGTGTCGTCGACGGACCAGCTTTCCGCGAGCTCCGGAACGACCTCGGTGGTCGCGCCCTTGTAGGCAACCAGATGCTCATAGGCGGCATAGATGAAGGTATAGCCGCTGTTGCTGATCTCGACGCCAGGGTCCGCGGTCGGCGCGTCCTCCGCCCGGCTGAGAACCAGCACGTCCGAAGCGGCCCATGCTGTTTGCGTAAGCGATGATGTAACTAAAAGGGCAAGGCCCAGCTTCTTCCAGTGCGCGAAAACCATCTATCTACCCTCTGAGGTTCGGCGGACTCGAACGACGCCTGTTTCCGGCAATTTGTCCGCAGGATCAGATTAGGCAGCGATTTTCCTAAGCGCAACTTATTTTCTTATCGTACGCGCCAGTTGATCGGTATTGGCGCGTGGCGCCAGTTTCGAAATGGCGCTTTCAGCGATCGAGGACGAGCCGATCGCGTCGATCAGTTCTTTCTCGGACGTGGAGCAAACGCAGACAAAGCGCGCCGGCTTCTCGCTGACCGTCACGTATGCATGGCCCATCGTTGCGTCGAAATAGACGGAGTCGCCGACCTTCAAGGTCACTGGCTCATAGTGTTCGGTGTGGAGCTCGAGCTCGCCTTCGACCACATAGGTATATTCTTCACCGACGTGGCGGATGAAGGTGCCGAACTCTTCCATCGTGCGGGCGTGCGCCACGCCAAACATCGGGACGATCGACTTTTTCGAGATGTCGGTGCACAAATAGAGATAGTCGTAGTTCTTGGTCTTGATGGACCTGCCCTCGCCTGCCCTGCTGATCGTGCGGCGGCCCAGTGGGCTCGGGGTGGCTTCCGTGGCTCGGGTCCCGAACAGTTCGACAATGTCGACCTTCAGCCCATCGGCCAACTGGACAATGCGGTCGTAGGTCAACGACATCTGGTTGTTTTCAACCTTGGACAATGTCGATATGGCGAGCCCGGTCATCGCGCTGACTTGCGACAGCGTCCAATGGTTGCGGGTGCGGATTTCCCGCACGAAATCACCCAGGCTGGCTTTCTGATCCATCATTTCCGTTGCCGTATCCCGCATTTCAGGCCCTCAAAGATATTACATTCTATTTTTTTGCGCGATACGGAAAACTTCTTGATCAATCGGAAAAATAAGTTTCTGATGAGATCAATCGGCTTGGAGTGAACGATGTTCGACTTTGTTGTTGTAGGCGGCGGCATGGCGGGCGCCTCTGCGGCCTATGAGTTGGCCGACGGGGCGAGCGTTCTGCTTCTCGAGCGTGAGGGCCATTGCGGCTACCACACGACTGGCCGCTCGGCCGCCCTCTTTTCGGAAACCTATGGCAACGCCACCATCCGGTCGCTGACGCGAGCCAGTCGCGGTCTGTATGAAACGCCACCGGCCGGCTTTGCCGAACATCCCCTGCTGACGCCGCGCAATGTGCTTTTCATCGCACGCGCCGATCAGGAAGAGAGCATGTTCAGGATGGTCGAGATATTCGCCCAGACTGGCGAAAAGCCGTCGCTGGCTCTCGATACAGACGCCGTGTGCAGGCGCGTGCCGATCATGCGAGCCGACTATGTGGCACAGGCCCTCCTCGATGAGACGTCGATGGACATCGACGTTCACGGCTTGCATCAAGGCTATCTGCGCGGGGCGCGCAGCCGGGGTGCCCGCATCGCGGTCTCCGCCGAAGTCGTGGATGTAGATCGGGGTCCCTACGGCTGGCGGGTCTCCACGAACAACGGGCAATTCGAGGCAAGGACGATCGTCAATGCCGCTGGCGCATGGGCCGACGCCATTGCAGCCATGGCCGGTGTTGCAACAGCCGGACTAACACCGCTGCGGCGCACGGCCATGATGCTGGACCTGCCTGATGGCGTGGACGGTTCATCCTGGCCGCTTGTGATTGACGTCGACGAGGAGTTCTATTTCAAACCGGACGCCGGGCGGCTTCTCGCTTCGCCGGCGGATGAAACGCCAAGCGCACCTTGTGATGCACAGGCCGACGAGTTTGACGTCGCCGTCGCCATAGACCGCATCCAGCAAGCGGCCGATCTGCCCGTCCGTTCGATTTCACGCCGCTGGGCGGGCCTGCGCACTTTCGCCGCCGATCGTAGCCCGGTGGTTGGCTTCGACCCGCGTTGCGAGGACTTCTTCTGGCTGGCAGGTCAGGGCGGCTATGGCATCCAGACCGCCCCGGCGCTGGCCAAGGTGGCCGCGGCGCTGGCACGCCGCAGGACAGTCGCCGACGAAATTCTCGAAACCGGCTTCGATCCCGATGCGGTGTCACCGGCTCGCGCCGGCCTTGGCAGCGCCGCACATGTCTCCGTTGCGTAGCTCTGGTTTTGGGGGGAGATCGGCCAATGGCCTTCAATCTTGACGCGCTGGCGTCGGTTGTTGTGGACGACAGCATCAAAGGCATTCCGTTCGGCGCAAGGCTCGGACTCGCCGACGTCGCCAATCAGGGCTGGAATGTCCTGGCCGGCGACTTGCCACTGCCCGCGGCAATTATCCGTGCCGATGCGCTCGCCCACAATTCGCGCTGGATGCAGCGTTTCGTATCCGAGCGCGGCGCGCTGATTGCACCGCATGTCAAGACGACGATGTGCCCGCAGATCATTGCCCGCCAGATCGCCGATGGCGCTTGGGGCGTAACCGTCGCGACAGTCCAGCAGATGCGCGTCTGCCGCAATTTCGGTGCGGACCGGATCATCCTCGCCAATCAGGCGGTCGGACGATCGGAGCTCGACGCGATCACCGCGATGGTCAAGGAGCCGGACCTCGATTTCATGATGATCGTCGACAGCGCCGTCGGCATCGAAGCGGCGGCCGAAGCAGTGCGCCGCAACCGCCTCGACCACCCGCTGCAACTGCTTCTCGAACGCGGCTATCCTGGCGGCCGCACCGGCTGCCGGACCAATGACATCGCCCTTGCCCTTGCCAGGCAGATACGCGCCACCCCGGAGCTTCGCCTTGTCGGGATCGAGGCGTTCGAAGGCCTGATAAAAACCGAAAACGGGTCGCCCGAGCAGGCGGTCAGCCTTTTCATGGATGAAATCGCCGCGCTCTTTGACCTTTGCGCGGATGAAGGTTTGTTCGAGAGCGATGCGCCGCTGGTCACCGCCGGCGGCTCCTCCCATTACGATATCGTCATCGAGAGGCTGGCGCACTGCAACGCCCGCGTGGTGACCAGAAGTGGCTGCTACGTCACGCACGATTCCGGGCTCTATCGGAGCGCCCATGAGCGCTTGCAAGCCAAGATCGGGGAGCAGGACGGCCTGCGCCGGGCGCTTGAGATCTGGACCTATGTGCAGTCGGTTCCAGAGCCGGGGCTTGCCCTGCTGACTGCCGGCCGGCGCGACTGCGGCACGGATTCGGGATTTCCCGTGCCGCTGCTCCTGTCCCGCGCGGGCGCCTATCCGCAGGACTTGCCGCCAGGGTGCGAGATCGTCAACCTCAACGATCAGCACGCTTACTTGCGCTTCCCGTCCGATCTACCGCTTGCCGTCGGAGACCGTGTCGGGCTCGGCATTTCCCATCCATGCACGACATTCGACAAGTGGCAGATCATCTATCTTGTCGACAGCGACTACAGGGTGATCGAAGCGATGAAGACCTTCTTTTGAGCGTTCGGCGAAGGAACCCTCACTGCTTCCGATCGATTTTCCGAGGAGACCACCAATGAGCAGACTTTCCGCCGCTGCCATCGAGCTGTTCGAGGACCTGATCCGGCAGCAGGTCGAGGACAAGGCGATCCCTTCCATCTCCTATGGCCTTGTCGACTGCGACGGCCTGATGGTGGCCGGCCATATCCAGCGCCATAACCGCGGCTTCGCCATGGGCGACGACACCTGTTTCCGCATCGGCTCGATCACCAAGACATTCACAGCCCTGTCGATCATGCAGCTTGCCGAAAAAGGGCTTGTCGATCTCGATGTCGACGTCTCCGAATATCTGCCTGGCTTCAAGCCGCTGAACCCGTTTGCAGGGCGCGAAGGCGGGTCGCACGGCGCGCAAATCAGCCTGCGCAAACTGATGAGCCACACCGCCGGCCTGGTGCGCGAGCCCAAGAGCGGCCACTATCTCGACGCAAGGCGGCCGCCGCTGGCCGACACCGTGGCCGAGCTCGCCACCTCGACGCTGAAGCAAGATCCGAGCCTTGGCCAGATGCATTATTCCAACGCCGGCATCGCCGTGGCCGGGAGGGTCATCGAGACGCTGACGCGCAGGAGCTATGCCGAATATGTCACCGAGAACATCCTGAAGCCGCTTGGCATGAACCAGACCTCGTCAGGCCTGGCGCCCGGCATCGCCGAGCGGCTCGCGCCCGCCGACATGTGGACGCTGGAGGGCGACAGCCCGGCGCCTGTGTTCGACCTTGGTGGTCCGCCGGCCGGCAACATCTATTCCACCGTTGGCGACATGGCACGCTATGCCCAGTGCCTGCTGCGCGGCGGCTTCGCGCCGGATGGCCGGACGATCGCATCGCCCGCATCGCTGCGTGAGATGTGGGTGCCGGTCGGCAAGCGCGCCTCCGGCGAAAGGGTGGCGAACACCTATGGCCTGTGCTTCGGCGTCGGCGACGTCGACGGCTGGACGTCGGTCGGCCATGGCGGCGCCGTCTACGGTTATTCGTCCCAGATGATCCTGCTGCCCGCTGCCGGCGTCGGCGTGCTGATTTTCTCGACGCTGGATTTCTCTAATCAGATAGGCGCACGGCTCGGCGTCGAGGGCCTGCGCATCGCGCTGGCCGAGCGCCGTATGGGAACACTGCCGGTGCGG
Source organism: Mesorhizobium norvegicum (assembly GCF_004919685.1). Lineage (GTDB taxonomy): Bacteria > Pseudomonadota > Alphaproteobacteria > Rhizobiales > Rhizobiaceae > Mesorhizobium > Mesorhizobium norvegicum. Next base: position 12,069 of record NZ_SMYZ01000068.1, read on the forward strand.
CCGCAGAGCCTGCCGCCCGTCGCCGCCGACCAGCTTGTGGCGCTGCCTGGCCACTACCGGCACGACACCTCCGGCGAAGTCGTCGAGGTCAAGGCCAAGGCCGGCAAGCTCTTTCTGATGGGCGAAGGCGTGCCGTTGCAGATCCGCCCTGTCGCCGGTTCGGATTTCACCATTGACGGGCGTATCTATGGACACGGCGCCGAATATCCGCACATGAACCTGTCGTTTCCCGCTCCCGGCGCACTGGTGTGGAAAGGGGTGAACTGGACGCGCATCGACGCGCTGCCCGCTGAGGCGGTGCCGGCCGAAATCGCGCCGCACCTCGGCGAATACGGCCCGGACTTCAACATCACCTATCTGAGCTACAGCCATGGCGAGCTGAAATGCCTGATCGAGTATTTCTGCACGCACAGCTGCGAGCCGGTGGAGGCCGGGCGCTTTCGCATGCACGGCCTCCTCTACGAGGAGGAGATCCTCGAAATCGACGCCATCGACGATCACGGCCGGCGCGGCATCCGGGTCGGCCCGATGTTCCTCGAGCGCCGGCACGCGCCGGCCGCCTGAACGGAAGAACGCCAATGGCAATGCCGATTATGATGGAATCGCCGCTGGGTGCCCGCATGCGCATCAACGGCCGTGAGGTCGATTATTTCTGCGGCACCAGCTACTTCTGTTTGCATGGCCACCCCGAGGTCATCGAGGCCGCCTGCACCGCCACGCGGCAGTTCGGCATGGGTCCCGGAACATTGGCGCAGATGCAGGCCTATACCGACCTGGGCGAGCGGCTTTGCACGTGGTTCGGCGTCGAGCACGTCGTTTCCATGATATCGGGCTACACTGGCCCGATGACGCTGCTGCAGGGGCTGCGCGACGATTTCGATGTGGTGTTCGTCGATGCCGCCACGCACTACAGCGCCCGCGACGCCATCCCCACGCTCGGCAAGCCAGTCCACAGCTTCGGCCATCTCGATGCCGGCAGCCTGGCTGAAGCGTTGTCGCGTCATGTCGGACCGGGGCAGCGTCCCGTTGTGGTGGTCGACGGCGTCTTTCCCTCGACAGGCGCATTGGCGCCGCTCGCGGATTACCGCAAAGCGATGGCGCCGTATGACGGCGCGCTTTTATGCATCGACGATTCCCACGGCGTCGGCGCGATCGGCGAGAGTGGGCGCGGGTCGCTCGAACATGCCTGCCTGGAGACTGAAGGCAACTATTTAGCGGGCACGCTGAGCAAGGCTTTCGGCGCGCTCGGCGGCATCATTCCGGGCGACGCGGCACTTGCCGAGAAGGTAGGCCGCAACGCCATGATCATGCGCGGCGCGTCGCTGCCGCCGCCGGGCGCGGCGGCAGCGGCCAATGCCGCCTTGCGCATCCTGCAGACGACGCCGCGAATGCGTTGCGACCTCGTCCGCAATGTGCGCCGCATGAGAAGCGGTTTGCGAGAGCTGGGCTTCGATGTCGCCGACACGCCGGTCCCTATCGTTTCCATCAGGGGCGACATCGACTTCGACGCGCTGCAGGCCCGGCTCGACGAACGCGACATCGTCGTCAAGGTGACGCAGGCCTCGGGATATTCCGACGCGCCCGACGTACCGATGATGCGGCTGGCGATGTTTTCCGAGCATTCTCCCGAGCAGATCGACCGGCTGCTGTCGTCGATGGCCGAGCTACTTTGAAACAGGAAGACAGATCATGAAGGTATTCATCAGCGCCGACATCGAAGGCACCGCCGGCATCACCAACTGGGACGAAGCCAAGAAGGGAAATCCCGACTATGCCGAATTCCGCGAGTACATGACCGACGAATTGGTCGCGGCCTGCGAGGGCGCCAGGGCGGCGGGCGCCACCGAAGTGGTGGTGAAGGACGCGCACTCCACGGCGCGCAACCTCATTCTGTCGAAACTGCCAGACTATGTCCGCATCGTGCGCGGCTGGAGCGGCCACCCTGACATGATGATGTTCGGCATCGATGCCAGCTTCGCCGCAGCGCTTTACACCGGCTATCACAACAAGGCGGGGACCGACACCAACCCGCTGGCGCATACCTTGACCGGCACGGTGTCGCGGTTGCTGATCAATGGCGAGGTCGCCTCGGAATATACGCTGAACGCGCTCTGCGCGGCACGCTATCGCGTGCCCTCGGTGTTCCTCAGCGGCGACGCCGGCATGTGCGCGGATGCCAAGGTTCTGGTGCCGGCCATCGGCACGGTAGCGACCAGCGAAGGGTTTGGCCCGGCGACCTCGTCACTGACGCCCGGAGCCGCTGTCAAGACGATCCGAGACGGCGTTGAAGCGGCATTGTCACGCGACCTGTCAGCCTGCCTGCCCCGGCTCGCCGACAGTTTCGAGCTGGTCGTCGAATATACCACACCGGTCGAAGCCTATGGTGCCAGCTGGTATCCGGGTGTCGAGCACGTTGCGGCGCGCACGCTGCGTTTCAAGGCTGCAGATTTCTTCGATATTCAGCGCGCGGTGCGTTTTATTGTCTAGGGGTGGGGAAAGACACCCTGCGGGCCTTCCTGCGCCACCTGGCTCCCGTCCGGAAGAAGCGCTGGGTGGTCTATGCCAAGGCGCCGTTCGCGGGACCGGAGGCGGTGCTCGCCTACCTGTCGCGCTACACCCACCGGGTCGCTATCTCGAACAGCCGCCTGATCGCCTTCGACAAGAACAGCGTCACCTTCCGCTACAAAGACTACCGCCGTGACGGCGCCGACCGTCAGCAGGTCATGGTGCTCACGATCGATGAGTTCATCCGCCGCTTCCTGCTCCATGTCCTGCCGCACGGCTTCCATCGCATCCGGCATTACGGCCTGCTTGCCGGCGGCTCCCGCAAAGGCAGCCTCGCACGCGCCCGCGAACTGCTGAACGTCGCTGCGCCGTCCGAGAACGACACCTCGGAAGAGCCGGCTGATGTCCGGCCGCCATGCCCCTGCTGCGGCGGACGCATGATCGTCATCGAGACGATCCAACGGTGGAGGCAGCCGGGCGGACCGCCCGACGCGAGGACAACTCACCGGGAGACCGTCCCGTGACCCGGCATGACATGATCCAGCCTCCAGCCGCAGGCGCTCAGCCTCCGGCAACGGATCCACACGCGCTCGCGATGTTCATCGACGCCGCAGGGGGCGCATCCGGCTGCGCGACGAGCCGACCACGCCGCGTGGCCGGAAGGCGAAGCGGTCCGTCCGCATCCATCCCGGCGCTTCCCCGCGGCAGTCGCGCCCTCGCCGACATCCGCTGAAATCCGAAATCTCCATAGCCGTCACCTGTGGCCCGCGGGTTCCTTCCTCGGGGACTTTCGTACGCCTGCCGGCGCCCGAAACTCTTCACGAGAGCTACCAGTCTGCTTTTGGACCTGGAGCGGGGTTCGGAAGCACGTGGTGCGGACATTCAACGACTCCAGCGTGTAGATGATTAGCGGCAGTTCATATTTTGCAACGATCCTCAAGAAAACCGAGCTGGCCGAAAGTTTGCAAGGAGTGGGTGCTCTCTTCCGGTGGCGATCTCGCCGGCAAGCAGCTCGCCGGCGATCAAGCCAAGCGTCGCGCCGCTGTGGCTGAAGGCGACGTAATATCCCTTGATGTCCTTCAATTGGCCGAATACCGGTTCGCCGTCTGCGGGTATCGGCTTGGGGCCGACACCATAGCTTTCCAACTCCAGCTTCGGATGGCCCTCGAGAACCTTTGAGGCTTCGATGAGAAGCCCCTGAACGGTCGAATCCTTCACGCCATAAGTACCGTCCGAATTGACGACCACCTCTTCTTCCGACCAGGCGGAATCGAGCGCGAGAGCTCCGTCCGGCGTCGGGCGGATGGCGACGCGCGGCGTGTTGAGCACGGCCCGAAGAGGCAAGTTGACCGGCTTGGTCCTGACCAGCAGCGCGATCGGCGTCCCATCGGCGATATGCCGGCCGGAATCCGCCACCATTCGCGGCACATCGCCACCGGTCGCCAGGAGTACCGCGTCGGCAGCAAAGCTGATGCCGCTCGTCGTCGTGACGCCGGTAGCACGGCCGTTGACGACCGTGACCGCAGCGCTCCCGGCATCGGTGACCAGTTGCCCGCCGCGCTCCACGAATTCCGCAATCAATATCTCGATCAGCGACGGCAGGTCGACCCACCCTTCACCCGGGTTGAAGATCGCGCCTTCAGGCGTGACAGCGCTTGCATCGATGCCCGGCGTGACCGACGCTATCGCGCCTGCGGACAGGTATTGCGCGTCATACCCGAGGCATTTTTCATGGGCGAAGACTTCCGCGATCTCGTTCGAGGCGTTGTCCGCATCCCATGTCAGGCCACCGTCGAAACGCAGCCACGCAGCATCCGGATATCTCGCCGACAGCGTCCGGTAGCGGTCAATGCCGATCATGCGCAGGCGATGATAGTCGGCCGACCGCTTGCGCGCGGAATTGAGCCAGGCGAGTGAGCGGCCAGACGCGCCCTTGGCGAGCGGTCCATTATTGACGAGGACGGTTTCGATGCCGAGCCTTGCAAGATGAACGGCCGAGGACACACCGAAAATGCCGCCCCCGACAACGACGACTTTGGTGACCGGATGTAACGTAGCCATGGAATATTCTTTCACTGTATGGAGGATGAGTGAGCGGCGGGGGCGAAGGCGCTTGGGTTCCACGCGTCTCAGCTGCCGAGCGATGGTGCGGTCACAGCACTTCGGCCAGGAAGTGCTTCAGGCGCGTGCTTTTCGGGGTGTCGAAGATCGCGGCGGGCGTGCCGGCCTCGATGACGCGGCCTTCATCCATGAACACGACCTGATCGGCAACCTTGCGGGCAAAGCCCATTTCATGGGTAACGACGACCATCGTCATGCCGCGTCGACCAAGGTCCGCCATCAGATTGAGGACGCCCTTGACCAGTTCGGGATCGAGCGCGCTCGTCACCTCGTCGAACAAGATGACCTCCGGGTCCATTGCCAGCGCACGGGCGATTGCCACACGCTGTTGCTGGCCACCGGATAGGCTGCCGGGACGATGGTGTTTGCGGGCGGCGAGCCCAACATCGGCAAGGCGCGCCTCGGCGATGCGCTCGGCCTCCTGCACTGGGATTCCCTTGACCTTGGTCAGCGACAGCATGACGTTTTCAAAGGCTGTGTGGTCGGGAAACAGGTTGAAATGCTGGAACACCATGCCGACACGCCGACGCAGCTTTTCAGGCTTCATCGCCAGAGTGCTCGCGCCATCGAGCAGCACGTCGCCACCTTTCGGCTCGACCAGGCGGTTGAGGCAGCGCAACAGGGTCGACTTACCCGAACCTGATGGGCCGATGACACAAGTGACCGTGCCAGGCTTGACCGTCAGGCTGACGCCCTTGAGGACCGCGAGATCGCCGTAGGCCATGTCGAGATTGGTGATCGCGAGACTGCCGCCCTTGAAGCGGGGAAGCGCCGAGATGTCTTCAGGGCGGGCCTCCGAAGGTGGACCGCTGATGGCGCTTTCCAGTTCGCTCACCTCGGCAAGACCGCTGGTGACGAGGCCGGCCTTTTGCTTTCCGACCCGCAGCGAGTTGTCGATATAGTTGACCACATGGGTCAACGGCACGGTGATGACGAGATAGAACATGCCAGCCAGCAGCAATGGCGAGAGGTTTCCGGTAACCACCGCCTGGTCCTGACCGACACGGAAAATCTCGCGCTCCGACGCGAGCAGGCCGAGGAAGTAGACGAGGCTCGAATCCTTGACGTTGCCGATGAACTGGTTGACCAGCGCCGGCAGGACGCGGCGGATGCCCTGCGGGATCACGATCAGACGCATGCCCTGCCCGTAGCTCATGCTGAGCGCCCTGCAGGCTTCCATCTGCCCGCGCTCGACGCTCTGGATGCCCGAGCGGAAAATTTCGCCGATATAGGCGCCGGCGATCAGGCTGAGGGCGAGAATGCCGAGCGGATAGGGCGAAGGCCCGAAAATCTCACGACCGATGCGGGCGAAGCCCTGGCCGATCAGCAGGATCGTCACGATCGCCGGAAGACCGCGGAAAATGTCGGTGTAGACCCTAGCTGGAATGCGCAGCCAACGCGATTGCGAGATGCCCATGACCGCCAGGATCATACCGAGAATGACGCCGAGCACCGTGGAAGTGGCGGCGAGAATCAAGGTGTTCTTCAATCCGATGGTGATCATGCTCGGCAGCACGTCCGCCATGGCTTGCCAGTCAAGGAAACTGCGGCGTAAGTTTTCAAGCCAGTTCATTCGATCCCCTTCCATTGCGCCATTCGCGCCGCCCAGAAATCAGGCGCAACAGCATGTCTTCCAGCCGCCGGCCTCACGGCCGGCGGCTGGTGAGGTCACTTCTTGGGGAGATATTGGTCAGGCATCGGCGAGCCGGGGAACCACTTCTCATAAAGCGTCTTCCAGGTGCCATCCTGCATGGCCGCATGCAGGGCCGTGTTCAGCGCATTGCGAAGCTTATCGTTGCCCTTGCGCACGACGAAGCCCGCAGGCGCGTCGAAGGAAGGAATATTGACCGCTATCGTCAGCCCCGGATAACGCTCGCCGTATTGCTTGGCGGCCTCGTAATCGAGGAAATGCGCGTCGACGGTTCCATTGTTGAGCGCGGAAACGGCGGAGTTGTTGTCGGGGAATTTGACGAGATCCGTTCCGACAAAATTCTTCGCCGCATAGATTTCCTGCAGCGTACCCTGCACGACGCCAAGACGCTTGCCCTTAAGCCCATCCGCCGAAGTTATCGCCTTGTCGGCGGTAAGCACCGAGAGATAGCCTGCGAGATAGCCGTCGGAAAAGTCGACTGTCTTCTTGCGCGCTTCCGTCGTGCCGATCGCCGCGACCGCCACGTCGAAGCGCTCATTGGCAACCGAAGGCATCAGCGCCGAGAACTCCTGACCGGTGAAGATCACCTGATCGGGTTTGAATCCAAGGCGGCTTGCGACGTTCCGGAAGAATTCAATGTCGAAGCCCGTGAACGTTCCATCCGCCTGAGTGAAAGCGTAGGGTTTGGCGTCTCCCATGGTACCGACGCTGATGACCTTCGCATCGATAAGGCCATAGGGATTGTCATCCGCGGCAGCGGCCCGCGAAACCAAACCCGCGCCGATGCACACAACCATAAGAGCCATTGCGCCGGCCTGGACCGGCGACATCAACGACTTGAGAATTCCTGTCCTGCTCATGTCTTCTCTCCACTCTGAAGGTCTGTTCTTCTTGGCATTTACGTTGAGCCCGTAATTTCACGCCTCACATCGTCCGCCGCCACGACAGCGGCTTGCACTGCAGGCTGCCATCACGTCTCCTGGCTCCGCATTTTTTCGAAAGAGACCGGTCTCTTATTGCATGAGACCGGTCTCTTTGATAATCGTTACCGCCAGATTGACCTTCCGTCAACAACTCTTGTAGTCGTTCGTCCGATGAAAAGAACCGCGCCCAAAACCCGGTCGATAACTGTCAGCGACGTCGCCCGCGCGGCAAACGTGTCGAAAGCGACCGCCGCGCGCGTGCTCGGCGGATACGGCGTCGTCAGCGACACGATCCGCGCCGACGTCATGGCTGCCGCCAAGACACTGGACTACCGTCCGAACGAGTTGGCCCGGAGCATGACGACCGGCAGGTCCGGCATCATCGGGGTGGTTGTCGGCGACATCGAGAACCCGTTCTTCAGCCTCGCGGTGCGCGGCATCAGCGATGCGGCAAGGGCAGCCGGATTCAACGTCATTCTGGCCAACTCCGGCGAGCGTATCGAGGTGGAAAAGGCAGCTGTACGGCTGTTGATCGGCAAGCGCGTCGACGGGCTGATCGTCACGCCATCGGAATCGCGGGATATCTCGCATCTGCGAGACATCCACCGTTCAGGCCGACCGCTTGCCCTGCTTGACCGGGCGCTGCCCGATCTGGACGTCGATACTGTCACGGTCGACGATCGCGGCATCGCCATGCGGGCGACCCGCATCCTTGCGGACGCCGGCCACCGCAACATCGCCTATGTCACCGCGGTCGACGCCGAGGGGCATGAATACCGCGACCTCGGGCAAATCTACACCTCATCGGTTCGCGAGCGTATCGACGGTTTCCTCACTGTGTGCCGAGACGCCGGAATTGATAGGCCCGAACGTTATGTTCGCCTTGGTGCAACAAGTCCCGACGAAACGCGCAGGCTCGCCGAAAAGCTGCTGTCCGGGCCTGATCGGCCGACGGCGATCCTTGCTTCCGACAGCCTCATAGCGCTGGAGATCTTCAGGGTCATCCGCCAGCGCGGCCTGAGGATTCCCCAGGACATTTCGCTCATCACCTTCCATGACGCGGACTGGACGAGCGTCACCACCCCGCCCATCACCGTCGTCGACCAGCCCGTCTATTCGCTTGGAAAAAGCGTCGCGGAACTGCTCATTCGCCGCCTGAAGGGCGAAACAAGACCGCCCGAAAGGCTCATTCTGCCGACCGCGATCATTGAGCGCGGATCCGTTGGCCCGCCCTCAAACAGAAAGCCGTAGATGCCTACGTCAAGCGGGGGTGCGGCATCCAAATTGAAATGCCCGAACCCAAGGGAAAAGTCGAAGCGCGGCGTTTGAAGGCTGACGCGAATCGATGCGCCTGACGGCCGCGGACCTTGCCGATGTCAAAAGGTAGCGGTCAGCGCCGCGTGCAATTCGGCACGTCCCGTCTCTGGCGACAGGCAGGTCCCGTTTATCCGTGGGCGGCTTACTGCTGGAGGACCGAACATCCATCTGACTGCCGAACTGTGCGAACGGGCGGCGGGTGTGAAGCTTGCTATCGACTATGCGCATTTCGCCGTTTCCGGCTACCGGCAAGAGGAGATCGACGCGCTTGCGCCATGGTTCGGGCACGCGCATTTGCGCCAGGCGCGCCCCGGCGCGCTGCAGACCAAGCTCGAAGAGGGAACGCTCAACTTCCCGGCGATGTCCTCGACTTTTCGCGATGCCGGTTTCGATGGCTGGCTGGCATGCGAATATGTGCACCAGGGCTATTTCGACACCGTGCATGACGATGTGCTGACGGAAACCGTAAAGATGCGCGATCTGTTTCGCGCCTGGAGTGCCGCATGAATTCGGGCGCCATCATCGTCACCGGCGGGGCCGGCGGCATCGGCCGCGCCATCGCCGCGCGGCTCGCCAAAGGCGGCTATCGTGTCGTCATCGCCGACCGTGACGGCGTCGCGGCCGAGGCCGCCGCAAAAGCCACAGGCTGCGATTTCGAAGTCATCGACATCGGCGACGAAGCTTCGGTGGTCGCCGGAGTGAAAGCCGTCGTCGGTCGGCATGGCGGGCTGTTCGGCTTGGTCAACAATGCCGGCGTCCACATGCAGGCTCTGGTCGTCGAAACGGCGGTCGAAGACTGGGACCGCATCTTCCATATCAACAGCCGCGGCACCTTCCTGATGTGCCGCGAGGTCGCGCGCATCATGGCGGCGCAACAGGCCGGCCAGATCGTCAACATCGCCACCAAGCTCGGCTTCGGCAACCCGTTCTCGTCGGCCTATATCGCATCGAAAAACGCCATGTGGGGGCTCACCCAGTGCCTGGCCATCGAGATGGCTTCCAGCGGCGTGCGCGTCAACGCGGTCGCTCCGGGGCATGTCGGACCGGGAACCGGCATGGAAGCGTTGTTCCGGCAGAAAGCCGACAGGCTCGGCAAGAGCTGGGAGGACTTCGAGGCGGATGTGGTCGCGACCATCCCGCTGCATCGCTGGTGCAAGCCGGAGGACGTTGCCGGCGCGGTGGCGTGGCTGATGGGGCCGGACGCCAATTTCGTGACCGGCGAGCTGATCAACGTCACCGGTGGCTTCCAGGCCTATGCCGCGACCCCTGCTGCTGAGGCAGTTCGCGAGGCCGGATTGCGAGGGCCGTCGAAATGACGCGTTTGCTGGACGGCAAGGTAGCACTCGTCACCGGTGCGCGAACTGGGTTGGGCGCCGCGACCGTGGTTGCGCTGGCAAAGCTTGGCGCCACCGTCATTGCCTCCGGGCGCCACGCCGGCGATTGCAGCGCTGTCGTCGATGCCGTAACAGTGACCGGCGGCGTGGCGTCGGATTTCATGCTGGACGTGGCGGATCTGGATGCGATCCCGCATCGCGTCGCGGAGGCGCTCAAGCTGCACGGGCGGATCGACATCCTCGTCAACAACGCCGCGACCATTGCACCGATGGCGCGCCTGGTCGAACTCGACGCTGGGGCTTTCGACGCCGCGCTGACCCTCAATGTCAGCGGCCCGGCCGCCCTGACCACGGCGCTCTGGCCGCATTTCGGTGGTGGCCGTATCGTCAACATCGTCAGCGGCGCGGCAACCCGCGCCATGTCCGGCTGGGCCGCCTATTGCGCCTCCAAGGCGGCCTTGCTGATGCTGACCAGGTCGATCCAACTCGAAGGCGAAGCCAGCGGCATTTTGGGGTTCGCACTCGCCCCGGGGCTTGTCGACACCGGCATGCAAGCCGCCATTCGCGACGCCAGGATCAATGCGGTCTCCGACATTCCCAGGGAAAACCTCGACCCGCCCGAGCGCGCGGCGCAGGCGATTGCCTGGCTCGCAACCGGTCTGGCCGATGACCTTGCCGGCGACTATGTCGACGTGCGCCAACCGGGACTGCAAGAGCGTGTGACCGCGGATCTATCGAACAACGCCAGGGATGGAATGGAATGAACAGAATAGATCTTCAAGGACAGGTTGCCGTCGTGACCGGCGGAGCGCAAGGGTTGGGCCTGGCCTTTGCCAGGCGGATGATCGCATCCGGCGCAAGGGTGAGTCTGTGGGACATGAACCAGGCGGGGCTGGACGCGGCGGTTGGCGAGCTCGGCGATGCAGCCAGGGCAGTCGTGGTCGACATCACCGATGCCGAGGCGGTGCTTGCCGCGCACGCCCGCACTGAAAGCGAGATCGGGGGCGTTTCGGTCCTGGTCAATTCGGCGGGGATCGCCGGGCCCAATCACACGCTCGACGAGTACCCTCTCGACGCCTGGCGGCGCGTCATCGATATCAATCTCAACGGAACCTTTCACGTCAACCGCGCTGTCGTGCCGGCCATAAAGGCGCGCAATTACGGCCGCATCGTCAATATTGCCTCGATCGCCGGCAAGGAAGGCAATCCCAACGCGTCGGCCTACTCGGCCTCCAAGGCAGGCGTCATCGGGCTGACCAAGTCGCTGGGCAAGGAGCTCGCCGGCTACGACATTGCGGTCAACTGCATCACGCCGGCGGCAGCTCGTACGCCGATCTTCGACCAGATGAAGCAGGAGCATATCGACTACATGCTGTCCAAGATCCCGCGCGCGGTTCCTGGAAGTCGACGAGGCGGCAAACATGGTCGCCTGGCTGGTCTCGAAGGAAAACAGTTTTACCACCGCGTCGGTCTTCGATCTCTCCGGCGGCCGCGCCACCTACTAACTCTGAAGGACGTTGGATATGGGGCTGCTACGTTATGGCAGGGCGGGTCGGAGAAGCCCGGTCTGGTCGATGCGGATGGAAAACTTCGTGATTTATCAGGCTATGTACGTGACTTGTCCGGCTCGTCTCTTGCGCCCGACGCGCTAAAGAAGCTCGCGAAGTTCGATCCCGCGTCGCTGCCCGCGATGCGCGGCAATCCGCGGCTCGGACCCCGCGTTGCAGGCGCGGGCAAATTCATTTGTATCGGCTTGAATTTCGCGATCACGCGGCCGAGTCTGGCATGGCGGCGCCGCCGGAACCTGTTATTTTCATGAAGGCGACTTCAGCTTCGCGTCAGCCGCGGCAACGAAGTGCGAAATACGGCGAGGCCGAGTGGGGGGAAAGGCGGTAGCGCTCTCCCGCTACCACTACTACTACCTAACAATATGATATTGTTGTCGATTTTTGGCGAACAGGGTCAGGAGTACCGACTCCGACAGGCCTGATCCCTCTCAACTGGTTGATAATAAAGACGTTTCGTCTCGGGGGTTCAAAACCCCGCCGCTACCATATAGCCTGAACTTGAAATTGCGGCTGCCATCGCGGGCCGCAGCCTGCTCAAAAAGGAGATGCCGTCATCAGATGGCATCTATACGGTTACGCGCGAGCTTCATGACCGGCGATCCGGCGAGATCATCGCCTACACGGTTGTTTTGCGTGCCGACGCGGTGGATCAGCGCATCCGTGGCATCATGCTCGTAGAGATTGAGGGCCACGCTGCCGACTGCGTGATCCGGGCGCTGGGTGGCTTGCCCGAAGTCTCCAACATCCACACGACCAACGGCCGCTGGGATCTGGTGGTCGAGCTTGGAACGGCCTCATTGCCTGATTTCGATGCTGTGCTACGGCGCATTCGGCTCATAGCCGGGATAATGGGCAGCGAAACCTGTTTGCTCCTGGCCACGCCGCGGACGACCCGAGTACGACTGACCTAGCTGTGGCGGGTTGTCAAAGGCAACGGATTTATACTGCTGCCCGCGCGCGTGAGGAACCCTCAACGTGTATGCACCGTTAAGACGATTGCCAGGGAGAATCGCCATGAATAGCGCGGACCCGACCCACCGAATTCAGCCTGAAGTGCGCGCCGCAATTAGCGCCTTCCTCAACGAGGTCCAAAGAGACCCGAAATCATTTGCTCTCTCGGAAGCCCTAGCAGCAATAAGACAGATCTTTCCTGAACTGGAAATCTCCGACGCCGATCTTGCCGACGCCATCGCGAGCGAAGCTCTATCGGCTGGCGTCGGCATCGAGTTCGACGTGCTTAAGACGCGTAAGGCGCTCGAACGGAGGGCGATCGAGCGATGGGAGAATGAAGGCGGCGATAGCGGAAGGAAGAAGAACACAGATCGGGCTCAAAGCGACGCGGCGCATCGAGCTAAAACCACTGACACCAATGGCACGAGGCGACGGGCAAACGAATCTAAGGAGCGGCATCGGTTGATCTAGCCAAGTCACTTCCTTAAGCCGCCTCTTTCTTCCGCCGGCGTTCGTTGCGCTTGGTAGCCAAGGGCGGTCGCCGATCAAGAACTCGATCAACGCAATAGCGCCCCGTATCTGACTCGAACTACCTCACTCTTTAAGACGTCATCGCTCACTACCGCGGACAGCTGAGCGAAGAGACGCTTCGCAACTGGCGTTGCATGTGGATCTTCAGCTCAGCGTCGTAACACTGGGCGAGCGCGCCACATGGCGTCTTCGTACTGGGCTCATATGCTCAATAAAAAGGCCGGTCTCGATTTCCGCCAGCCAGCTTTGCGGGCGGCCGCTTCAGAGCAAAACCACCGCTCCCCCTTCCAAAGGCTTATACGTGTCTGCCAGTAGTATTCCTGTCCGGGGAACATGGTAGATGCGCTCGCCTGTGTTGTAGCTGATATTGCCCTTGATGTTGCAGCCTACGAGAGGTGGGCCGATTTCAAGGGTCAGCAAGCCGGCCAGGAATGCGCCGCCCGCAAAGATGGACACCCACCACGACGGGTTGCCAGAACGACGACGGCGTTTGCCGGCGGTACCCTTGCGCCACTGTCCAGAGCGATTGTCGTAGGGGTGCTTGTCCATGCCCCTCTTCCCCCAGGGCAGAATGCGACCTCTTGCCGTTTGGAGTCCAGATGCGGCTAGTTCACCGGCCCTGTGGAGCGCCAATGCTTGAATGTGGCACCGTGCTTTCATCCCCTACCGCCCTGAATTCCTGTATGCTTGGCGCAAAGGAACGACCAAAAATGGCCTTCACTGTCATCTGGTACGGAAGACAGGGCATCGTCGACAAGGAGACGTTCGACGCCGAGAAGACTGCGAAAGACCATGCAATCTCGATGTTCCAGACCCGAAAAGGTGACGATGGAATCGTCGCCGTTGAAGTTCGTAACGACAACGGCGCTGTGGTCTTTAGCCATGCGGAGAGCTAGCGATGGCCATCCGGTCTCGCGCAGTCGCTACCCAACCGTAGGGGCGGCTTCACCGGCCCCGTAGAGCCCTACAAGATCCAAGGGGCGGTCTGGGGACTTCCTTCACCGTTTGCAGAAGCACCTGATTCAGAGCCACCAGTGCACGGTGGCGATCTGAACTGGACGAAATTCTCGGCTACTCTGTTAGCTTGATTTGCCTGCCGGCTGAATGTCGACTTTGACCCAAGCGGACATCGGCACTCATGCCACGACCACCCTACGCGGTAGCGACGCACCACCTCCACGATGCGGCATTGGGGCGGAGAGCCAGCGGTCGGCCTCAATATGTGCTTAGGCTCGTCGATCACGACTCACCGATGTCGACGACGGTCGCTAGGTCGCAGATCATCTGAGAGTGGAACATCACGGGCCGGCCGTCCTGCGGATCAATTCCGAAGGAATGCGTCATGACGGGCTCGAAGGCGCCGAGCGCATCCTGCTCCGCGTTTTGAGCTTGTCTCAGTCCTCGTAGCGGTGCTCCGCGCTTGCCTTGTCCATCTGCTCCCCCATCCGCCGGCTATCGCAAATGACAGCAAGGGCGGCAACGGCCCGGCTACCACAGGCGAATACGCACCCGGGAGCGGTCGACCCGAACTATGCGCAAGACAGGCATATCTTTCGCAGCTAATGTTCCAGCGCTGCAGGGAACGGCCGATGAAGAGCCAAGAAATTCTGCCCAACACCACCCGTCTCGGCCCGGTTCATCTGCGCGTCGTCGACATTCCAGCCGCCTTACCGGTCTGGCGTGACGTGGTCGGCCTCTCGACCCTGACCAGGGACGGCGGGACCGCCGAACTCGGCGTCGACGGCAAGACTCTTATTGTGCTGCACGCCGGGGCAACAACCGTCCTGCCTCCAAAGTCCCGCGATCTTTTTCATGTCGCCATCCATGTCACGACACGCAAGGAATTGGCCCGGGTCGCCGCCCGGCTGCGGGCCTCTGGCCTGAGGCACAGCGCCCAGGATCACCTGATTTCGGAATCCCTTTACGTTTCCGATCCTTCCGGCAACGGGATCGAGATCTGCTTCGACACGCCCGGGCGCTTCGCTTCCAGGGAAGAGATGGCTGGCGGCGGTGTTTCGCTTGTCGCCAAGGACGGCAAAAGGCATTCCGGGCTCGAACCTCTGGATATCGATCGATTGCTAAAGGAGCTCGACCCGGCGGACCGTGTCAAAGTTCCGCTGGCGGCGGATACCTTCATCGGTCACATCCATATGCGCGCGCGATCACCCGAAACGCTGATGGCGTTCTACCTCGGCGTGCTTGGCTTCAGGCCAAATATCCAGTCTGCAACGTTTGGCCTGTTCGACTGCGGCACTGAGGAACGCCCACACATGGTGGCGTTCAACATCTGGGCTCGCGACGAGCTGAAGGAGCCACCGCTCGGCGCGGCAGGTCTGGAGCGTTTCACCGTCGTGCTTCCGACCCGGGAAGACCTCGCGGCCGTCGCGCGACGTCTCGGCGATGCGCACCTGCCCTCGCTGCAAACGGGCGGGGCGCTGGACCTCTCCGACCCTGAAGGAAACCGCCTGCGGATGGTGCTCGCAAGCGACTGATCTGACGGCTGTAGGCCTGAACCGGGGGAGACAATGGCGATAAGGGTAATCGGAACGGGCTTTGGCCGGACAGGAACGGATTCGATGCGCGAGGCGCTGACGATCCTTGGCTTCGGCCCCTGTCACCACATGTCCGAAGTCATGGCCAATGAAGACCAGAAGCGGCTTTGGCGTGCTCTGGCGCAGGGCGCGGCACCAGACTGGAGCCAGCTGTTTGCGGGCTACGCGTCCTGCATCGATTGGCCCTCGGCGCACTATTGGCGCGACCTGATTGAGTTCTATCCGGGCGCCCGGGTCATCCTGACATACCGATCGCCGGAAAGCTGGTGGAAAAGCTTCGAGAAAACGATCCTGGCAGGCATCAGCCAGAGCACGGATCAGGAGTCGCTGGGTCTTGCCTTGATCTCCAGGCAGGTCTTCGGCGGCCGGCCGCACGATCGCGCCAATGCCATAGCCGTCTACGAAGCCAATGTAAGGGCGGTCATTGCGACAGTGCCGCCGGGTCGGCTGCTGGTCCACAATCTGGGAGATGGATGGAAGCCGCTCTGCCTGCATCTCGGTGTGCCGGTGCCGGACCAGTCCTATCCCAATCGCAACAACACCAAAGACTTTCAGTCGGCTCTTGCACAGAACTAGTCTGACCGTCCGCAACGGGTGGAAAGCAGACCTTCGGATCAAAGGACCGGTGACCGTGATGCGCCCACAAGGAGACGTTCGCTGCTGTCCGGTTGTGCAAGCATCGTAAATTGCACCGTTACTAGGGCAGCCCGGCGGCGCGGAGGGCCTCGCCGAGAGAGACCGCGAGCGCCGGCGCGCAATTCACGCATGAAAATTGCCTCGCTCTCGGCCCGCCCGTGTCGATGAATTTGCGACCTCAATCTGAGTGACCTATGCTCAAGCAATGCAACATCTCAGTTCGTTGACCGCCAGGCCCCCGCATGGGTATTCCGACAAAGAACTCGATGCCTTTGTCAAGTTGGTTGTTTCGGAGGGCGAAGTTTCCCACTATGGGCTGCTGGAACGCATCAAGGGTGCGCGGGGCCTAGTCATGCTCTATGACGGTAAGAAGCTGGTCGGAACTGCCGCGATTATAAATCCAGAGCCGGACTATCGAACCGCCGTCTTTGCCAAGTCGAAATCAAATGCGGACGCCGCCGCCTACCCAGCCGAACTAGGGTATGTGGGCGTCGCAGAAAGCCATCGCCGTCATAAATTGGGCTGGCGTCTCGTCGACGCGGCGCTGTCATTCGCAAGCGGATCAGCCGTGTTCGCTACAACACGCAGCAATAATGCCGCCATGCGGCGAATCTTGCCGGCTCGCGGTTTCACGGCCAATGGGTCTCCCTACCCGTCCACTGAACATCCCGGTCAGGAAATTCATCTGTTCCTACGTGGGTAAGCGCCCTGAGGACCGAACCTGGCCCTATAGCCCGAGCACGCGGTCTTGTTCGACTTGCGGCAGAAAGCTTAGGATCCCTCAAGGAACGACTGCAGCGCCAACCGCGCCGATCCGCCGGTAACGTGCAGAGCCTACGAGGCGCAGCATGGCTAACCCCTTGCCCCTCATGCAACTGTCGTGGCCGACTGATAGGGTGAGCAAATGGTCAAATTTCAGCCCGATGGCTGGCGCACCGTCACATCGAGAATCGTCACCGACGACGTCAGGGGCTTGGTCGAATTTCTCAAAACCGTATTCGACGCGACCGGCGAGTACCGGACTGGGGCGCCGGCAGAGATGAAGATTGGCGACCCTATCGTGATGGTCAGCGGCGATGGCGAACGCGAAGCAATGCCGCCTTTCCTCTATGTGTATGTAGAAGACACTGACGAAACGTACCGGCGTGCAATCGGTGCGGGCGGAGAGTCGATTGAGGAACCTAGAGCGGGATGAATCTAG
>NZ_SMYZ01000007.1 GCF_004919685.1 Mesorhizobium norvegicum
TTGCCGATCAGGACACTAGAATGACGAAGGTTCAGGTGTTCACGCCGAGCTCGACCAACCGCTCCACACAAGATTCCTCTGCCTGGTCGAGTTCGGCCAGCGTCTCTTCGAGGTCGCGGCGCTTCTGCCTGAGATCCTCGCGCTTTTCCTCGATGCGCTTGATCATCAGCTTGAGTTGACCGACCTCGCCGGGCGGCGCCTTGTACATCTGGATGATTTCGCGGATCTCGTTGATCGAGAAGCCGAGCCTCTTGCCGCGCATGATCTGCCGGATGAGGTGGCGATCGGACGGGCGAAACAGCCGCGTGCGGCCACGCCGCACCGGCTGCACCAGCCCCTCATCCTCATAGAAGCGCAGCGTCCGCGTCGATACGTCGAACTCGCGGGTCAACTCGGTGATCGAATAATATTCTCGCATTGCCACTTCCCGCATGCCGGTATCCCGGGCGATCGCCATGCGGCGTTGCCCTTCCGTCCCGAACCAAAACCCATGCCATGCCGGAATCGACATCGCGCCCCGCACAAGCCTCGCATGGCATTTACGTAAAAGTCAATTGAGACACAATGTATGCCTTCAGGGCACACCGAACCACCATGTGGCAATGCCGAGAAAGGCAAAGAAGCCGACGACATCGGTGACCGTGGTGACGAAAACCGCCGAAGCGACCGCCGGATCGACCTTGAAACGGTCGAGCAGCAGCGGGATCAGGATGCCGGCCAAGGCTGCCGCGAACATGTTGATGATCATCGCCGCCGCGATGATGCCGCCCAGATTGGGGTCGCGGAACCAGGCTGCGGCGACGATGCCGATCAGGATGGCGAAGACGATGCCGTTGATGAAGCCGACGCCCATCTCGCGGCGGATGATGCGGCCGGCATTGTAGATGTCGAGATCCTTGGTCGCCAGCGCCCGCACCGTCACGGTCATGGTCTGCGAGCCGGCATTGCCGCCCATGCCGGCGACGATCGGCATCAGCACCGCCAGCGCCACGATATGCTCGATCGTGCGATCGAACAGACTGATCACCGATGCGGCCAGGAATGCCGTCAACAGATTGATCAACAGCCATGGAACGCGCGAGCGTGAGGTGGAGAAAACACTGTCGGACAGTTCTTCATCGCCGACGCCGCCCATGCGCATCAGATCTTCCTCGGCCTCCTGCTGGATGACGTCGACGACGTCATCGATGGTCAGCACGCCGACCAGACGCTCGTTCTCGTCGACGACAGCGGCCGACAAAAGGTCATACTGTTCGAATTCCCGCGCCGCCTCTTCCTGGTCCATGGTGGCGGGAATGGCGTGCCGCGTCTCGTGCATGACCTCTTCGACCTTGACCGAGCGCCTGGTGCGCAGGATTTGGTCGAGGTCGATGGCGCCGAGCAGCTTGAAGGTCGGATCGATGACGAAAATCTGGCTGAAGCGCTCGGGCAGGTTCTTGTCCTCGCGCATGTAGTCGATGGTCTGGCCGATCGTCCAGAACGGCGGCACCGCGACGAACTCGGTCTGCATGCGCCGGCCGGCCGTCTCTTCGGGATAGTCGAGCGAGCGGCGCAACCTGATCCGCTCGGTGAACGGCAGCTGCGACAGGATCTCGTCCTGGTCTTCTTTCTCGAGGTCTTCGAGAATGTAGACGGCGTCGTCGGAATCGAGCTCCTGCACCGCCTGGGCGATCTGCGCATTGGGCAGGTGATCGACGATCTCCATACGGATCGCCTCGTCGACCTCGGTCAGCGAGGAAAAGTCGAAATCGGCGCCCAGGAGTTCGACCAGCGCGCGGCGCTGTTCGGGATGCAGCGCCTCGAGCAGGTCGCCGAGTTCCGACTGATGCAGGTCGTCGACTTCATGCTTGAGGGTCAGCGTATCGCGGTCGGCGATCGCCGCACCAATCCGCGCAAGGAAGGACGAAAGGACGGCGCCGTCCTCGCCATAAATGTCGGCGTGATGCTCCTCGGCGGCCCTGGCGCCGGTCGTCCGTTCGTGCTCGCCTTCCACCAGCGCCTCCCGCCACAAGAATCCCGGAAAAGGTGCAAATCAGGTCTAGAGCATCGAAGCCAAAAGGGGAAACCCGGTTTTGGGAGAATCCGACGCTCAAAAAGAAAGTGGCGTAAAGTGCGGGAATATCAAACGAAATGCGCCCCGCCCGCAGCGGGCGGAGGCTGGCACAAATCGGATTCTGGGAAGAGAGATTGGTGCGGTCGAGAAGACTCGAACTTCCACGGGTTGCCCCACAGCGACCTCAACGCTGCGCGTCTACCAATTCCGCCACGACCGCACGTGGTAGAGCCGGAACCGACCGGCTCGCGGCGTGTAGCAAATCGTTTCCGGCGAAACAAGTGCGCGGCAAGCAATAATCGCCAGCGATTGGCATAACGCTCCACAGGATTGGAATGCGGGACCGGAACTGGACGTTTTGGCCTGTTATTGCCATATGGAGGGCAAATGCATGTCGCCCAAAAGTGCAAAGCGGTTTTGGGGCCACGACAGGCGTAAGCAAAAAGCGACACGTCATGCCAGAACGCAGCCAGATCGCCACGTCGTTCCTGCCGCTCCCCGGTTCAGCACCGGTCGAATGGCGCATTGAGCCCGGCCTCACCGCCTATCCCGATGCGCTTGCCTTCATGGAGGCGCGCGCCGAGGCGATCCGAAGCGGCGCTGCTGGCGAGATGGTCTGGCTGGTGGAACACCCGCCGCTCTACACCGCCGGCACCAGCGCCCGCGGCGAGGATCTGATCGACGCCAACCGCTTCCCGGTGTTTGCGGCGGGGCGCGGCGGCGAATACACCTATCATGGGCCGGGCCAGCGGGTCGCCTATATCATGCTTGATCTCAAGCGGCGGCGCGAGGATGTCCGCGCCTTCGTTGCCGCGCTCGAACAGTGGATCATCGGCACGCTCGCCGCCTTCAACGTGCAGGGCGAACGCCGCGAGGACCGGGTCGGCGTCTGGGTGGTGCGGCCGGATCGCCCTGTCCTGCCAGACGGCTCGCCGGCCGAGGACAAGATCGCGGCAATAGGCATCAGGCTGCGGCGCTGGGTCAGCTTTCACGGCATCGCCATCAATGTCGAGCCGGATCTCGACCATTTCAGCGGCATCGTGCCCTGCGGCGTGCAGGACCACGGCGTCACCAGCCTCGTCGACCTCGGCCTTCCCCTGACAATGGCCGACCTTGATCTCGCGCTGAAATCCGCCTTCGAGGACGTCTTTGGCCCGACGGTGACTTTGTCTGCCGAGGCTGCTCGCAAGGCCGGTTGAGCTACAATGTCACTTCATTTTCGTCCATACGCCCACCGAATACATATGGACACCAATAGAGACGAAAAGCCGAGCAACCAATAACCACAAGATATCATTGCGCACTTCTTCAAGGCATACACGCGCACGCTATCGTTTGCAGATGGCACAGATAGTGACGAAAAATTGAAGGGACCGAGCAACGAAAATGCAAAGAAAAATAATGCTCCCAAAAGCATAAGAAGACCAAGCTGCAAAATTCTGGGGAAGGCGTCTTGAACATCTTCACGCAAGAAGACCCCCCTGTCCGTGGCATCCCTATATAGTCTCCAAATCAGCCAAAAAGCCCAGGACAAGCTCGTCGCGCCGCATGCTCTTGTGTAAAAGAGATGGTCGTCTTTCGGGAATCCCCAGTGCCAAAAGGCATATAAAATGCCATCGGCGAGATCCGACACGTATCCCCTATCGCCAATTCCCTTAGAAAAACAATATACGAAGAAAGACGTCAGGATCGGAATCCACGAATAAACAAGGAACACGTAGACTCTATACGACTGAAGATAAGCCTGCTTCTTAATTTCGTCGCCTTCAGGCAAATTTTTGATAGTCATAAAACTAAATATTCTTTCATACTCCTCAATTGGAGTAGACATCGGATCCGATTTCAGAATTTCCTTTAGGGTCAACATGATGGTTGTGGCTCTAGGGTTGCTGCATTATCGAGCTGTATGGAAATTAAACACACAAAATTTCCCGGTAAAAACGAAATCTCGGGAGGAAGCTATTGTGATGACCGGCTATGGGACCGTCGGATCCGTTACTTTCTCCGAAGTCGCGCGCCCTATGCCGCCCTATCCAACAGCGGCGGGTGTAGCTCAAATAAGTTGCGCGGAGGCCCACAGAACGCCGTAGCCATGGATGGCGAACACCGCCAACAGCGCTGCCGCCATGGCGAAGCGGTCGACAGTGCGAATCGGCTTCAGCTCGTGACGCGGCTTTACCCCGCTGCTCATCGTCAGCAGGCTGAGGATCGAAAACACCGCTCCCGAAGCGAGCAGAAAATTGGAGGAAAAGCCGGCCTGCCACCCCACAGCCAGGAAAGCCGAGAGCAGGAAGAACGAGGCCAGTGCCAGCGCAATCGGCCCGGGGCAGATCTGGCGCAGCACCTGCCCTCCATCGAATTTCCACACCGGCACCAGATTGGCGATGTTGAACAGGGCAGCAAACCCCGCCAGGGCCGCCAGCAGCATTGCCGCCAGCCGATGTCCTTCCGCGCCGGCAAAGGTGCTTGCGGCGATTGCGATCGGCACCAGGAAGGCGGAAAAGCCGGCACCCATCAGCGCCACGAAGGCGACCTCGAAACGGCTGTCATAGGGCCGGCCGCCAATGGCGATGCCGCCGAGCAGCGGGATGAAGATCATCCGCGCCCTGTTGTGGCCCATCAGGCGAAATGCCGCCATGTGGCCGAGCTCGTGCAGGGCGACCACCGACGTCAGGATCGCGGCCAGCGCCAGCCCGCCGAAATGAAGGCCGAAGAACGGCCACAGGATCAATGCCGACAGCGCGGCGAAGCCGACCTGGCTCAGCGGATGCTCGAACCAGCCGCCCTTGCGATACTGCCCGGTCCGCGCCCAGCGCTGCAGCTTGGAGAGTTCGCGGCGCATGGCGAAATAGCGGAACACCAGGAAGGCAACGCCGCGGTAGCGATCGGTCTGGCTGAGGGTAACCCGCGTACCGTTGCCCTCGGAGACGAGTTCAGCGGTTTCTCGAAAATCCTTCCAGAACGAAGCGTCGAGCGCGGTGTCCTCGAGGACACGCATCGAGAAGCGGCTGCCCTCGACCACGTCTTCAAACCGCGACTTGCGCTCGATCGGCTTGCCGTCGCGGCCTTCCCAGGACAGCATGATTCGAGCCACACCCTCACCGTCAGGCGCTTCGGCCGAGAGGATCTCACCGGACCAGCCGGCATCGCTGCCGAGCGGCCACAGCGCCTGCCAGAGGCGCTGCCGGTCCGCTGCTATCACGCGGCTGAGCCGGACCGTGCGCAGACCAAGCGGCACGGTCATCAAGAGAAAGATCAGCCCGAGATTGCTGGCCACGAGAATGGCCGTGACGATGGGCGACACGCGACGCTCCCTGTCTTTCAGGGCACCCTAACGTCGCGGCGGCAAGAAAAGCTTAACGGCGGAACGGGTCATAACCCGCTCGGAATCACGGCGGCGAATGCCGTCAAATCACATGGCTCCGATCCAGATCGCCATGGAAACGAGAAAGGTGCTCATGCAAACCAGTGAGATGACATCCTGAACCAGATCGGTCATAACTCTCTCCTGTTGTTGGTATGTTCGTAGTTTGTTCTAATTTTGTGCTGATGTCAACGACCGCAATCCGACTACCTCGGAATTTCCGGGCGATCAAATCGGCAGGGTTAAGAAAAGGTTGACGGGGCGTCGGACAGTGCTACGTGGCAGATCGCAGCCTTTGCGATTGGCCAATACCCCCATCGCTTCGTCACCCTGAGGCGGAGCAAGGAGCGGAGCGACGCGCGCAGACCCTAGGATGACGACATCGGAGACTAAAGCGGCACGACCTTGCCATCGGCCAGCGTGACGCGCCGGTCCATGCGCGATGCCAGCTCGTGATTGTGGGTGGCGATCAGCGCCGCGAGGCCCGATTGCTTGACCAGCGCCGCCAGCGCCTCGAACACATAGGAGGCGGTGACCGGGTCGAGATTGCCGGTCGGCTCGTCGGCCAGCAGCACCAGCGGCGCATTGGCGACCGCGCGGGCAATGGCGACGCGCTGCTGCTCGCCGCCGGAGAGCTCGGACGGCCGGTGCGATGCGCGCTTGCCGATCTGCATGTAGTCGAGCAGCTGTGCCGCGCGCTCGGCCGCGTCCTTGCGGCTCAGCCCTTTGATGAGCTGCGGCATCATGATGTTTTCCAGCGCCGAGAATTCCGGCAGCAGGTGATGGAACTGGTAGACGAAGCCGACATCGTTGCGGCGGATCGCCGTGCGCTCGTCGTCGGAGAGCCGCCCGCAGGCACGTCCGGCCAGGATGACGTCGCCGGCATCGGGACGCTCGAGCAGGCCGGCAGTGTGCAGCAGCGTCGATTTGCCAGTGCCGGACGGCGCCACCAGCGCCACCATCTCGCCGCGCTTCAGCGAAAAATCGGCGCCGTTGAGAATGGTGAGCTTACGCGGCCCCTGAACGTAGTGCCGCTCGACGCTCTTCAGCTCGATAATGGCCTCGGCCATCACTCGTACCTCAAGGCTTCGACCGGATCGAGCCGGGCGGCCCGCCATGCCGGAAACACCGTTGCCAGGAACGACAGACCGAGCGCCATCAGGATGACATAGGTCGTCTCGCGCGGATCCATCTTCGCCGGCAGCTGGCTGAGGAAATAGAGTTCCGGGTTGAACAGCACCTTGCCGGTCATCCACGAGAAGAATTGGCGGATCGATTCGATGTTGGTGCAGATCAGCACGCCGAGCAGCACGCCGGCGAGCGTGCCTGTCACACCGATCGCCGCGCCCGTCATCAGGAAGATGCGCAGGATGGCGCCCCGCGAGGCCCCCATGGTGCGCAGGATGGCAATGTCGTGCCCCTTGTCCTTCACCAGCATGATCAGGCCGGAGATGATGTTCAGCGCCGCCACCAGCACGATCAGCGTCAGGATCATGAACATGACATTGCGCTCGACCTGCAGGGCGGAGAAGAAGGTCTCGTTGCGCTGGCGCCAATCGACCATGTCGATCGGCCGCTGCGCCGCCGCCTCCACCTTCGGTTTCAGCGCATCGACATCATCGGGATTGTCGACATAGATCTCGATTGTCTGCGCCCGCCCGTCCATGTTGAAATAAAGCTGCGCTTCGGAGAACGGCATGTAGACGATGGAGGTATCATATTCGGACATGCCGACTTCGAAGATCGCCGCGATCTTGTAGCCCTTCATGCGCGGCGTCGTGCCGATCGGGGTCACGTCGCCGTCCGGCGATATCAAGGTGATGGTGTCACCAAGCGTCAGGCCAAGATTCTCGGCCATCCGCTTGCCGATGGCAACGCCCTCGCTGGTGTCGAAATCGGCGATCGAGCCCTGCTTGATGTTGCTGGCCACGATGGCGATCTTGCTGAGGTCCTCACCGCGTATACCGCGCACCAGCGCTCCGGTTCCGCCGCCGACATTGCCCTGCGCCAGCACCTGGCCGTCGATCAGCGGGATGGCGTATTTGACGCCCGGCACGCCATTGATGCGACCGGCGACCTGCGCATAGTCCTCCAGCGGCGAATCGAGCGGCTGCACGATCAGATGGCCATTGACGCCGAGGATGCGCGTCAACAGCTCCGCCCTAAAGCCGTTCATCACCGCCATCACCACGATCAGCGTGGCGACGCCCAGCATGATGCCGAGGAAGGAGATCGAGGCGATCACCGAGATCACCGTCTCCTTGCGCCGCGAGCGCAGATAGCGCCACGCGACCATGCGCTCGAAGATGGAAAAAGGTCCGGCGCCCGCCGATCTTGCCGCCACCGCCTCGCTCATGCAGCGACACCGAAGCGCTTCTTCGCGTCCGCGATCGGTAGCGTCTCGCGCTCGCCGGTCTTGCGATTCTTGATCTCGATCTCGCCGGCGGCGACACCACGCGGCCCGACGATCACTTGCCACGGCAGGCCGATCAGATCGGCGGTGGCGAACTTGCCGCCGGGCCGCTGGTCGGTGTCGTCATAGAGCACGTCCTTGCCGGCGGCGACGAAAGCAGCATGCAGCTCGTCGCAGACGCGGTCGCACTCGGCGTCGCCCGCCTTCATGTTGATCAGCCCGATGTCGAACGGCGCCACCGCTTCCGGCCAGATGATGCCGTTATCGTCATGGCTGGCTTCGATGATCGCCGCGACCAGCCGCGACGGACCGATGCCGTAGGAGCCGCCGGAGACGAAATGATCCTTGCCGTCAGGCCCGGTCACCTTGGCGCCCATGGGCTTCGAATATTTGTCGCCGAAATGGAAGATGTGGCCGACCTCGATGCCGCGCGCCGAAACCTTGTCGCTCTCGCCGATCTTTTCCCACGCCGCCTCGTCATGCATCTCGTCGGTGGCGGCGTAGGGCGTCGTCCATGTCTTGACGATGTCGGCAATCTCGGCGTCGTTGGCAAAGTCGGTGTTGGCGCCGGGCACATCGAGCGAAAGATAGTCGCGGTGGCAGTAGACCTGGCTTTCGCCGGTGTCGGCCAGAATGATGAATTCATGGCTGAGATCGCCGCCGATCGGCCCGGTGTCGGCCCGCATCGGTATGGCCTGCAGCCCCATGCGCGTAAAAGTCCTGAGATAGGACACGAACATCCTGTTGTAGGCCGCCTTGGCGCCCTCGAAGTCGAGGTCGAAGGAATAGGCGTCCTTCATCAGAAACTCTCTGCTACGCATCACGCCGAAGCGCGGCCGCACTTCGTCGCGGAACTTCCACTGGATGTGGTAGAGATTGAGCGGCAGGTCCTTGTAGGACTTCACATAGGCGCGGACGATCTCGGTGACCACTTCCTCATTGGTCGGACCGTAGAGCATGTCGCGGTCCTGCCGGTCCTTGATGCGCAGCATCTCCTTGCCATAGTCGTCATAGCGGCCGCTTTCGCGCCACAGATCGGCCGACTGGATGGTCGGCATCAGGATTTCCAGCGCGCCGGCGCGATTCTGCTCCTCGCGGATGATGCGGCAGACCTTGTCCAGCACCCGCTTGCCGAGCGGCAGCCACGAAAAACTGCCCTGCCCCTGCTGGCGGATCATGCCGGCGCGCAGCATCAGCCGGTGCGAGACGATTTCGGCCTCGCGCGGATTTTCTTTGAGGATCGGCAGGAAGTAGCGCGACAAACGCATGGACAGGTCCGTGAGTGAGGGTGGCCGCGTCAGAATCGGCGCGACTTTGGCTTGCTTGACCCGGCTTCATAGCCATTTCGTGGCGGAATGGGAACCCAAACCCGGCGTCGCAGTGCCGCACGCGTCTTACTGGACGTTTCGAAAGCAACGCCTGCCGCACTATTGTGCAGTGCAGCACGAGAATGCCTGTTTCGAGGCAAAATTCTTCGTGACATTTTCATTCGCGTTAGGCTAATGTGCCTCGATAACCGAGAGGGCAGAAAAAAATCTGCTCTCCTACGCGGTCAAAGTCTTGGGAGGATGCGATCTAGGCGCGGTTACTCGCTGCCGCCGGAAACCGGAAACAGATCGGACGCGTTTAAATTGCAAGGCCTTGTGCCTTGCATTTTTTTTGTGCAATCATCCGCTTAGCGCAACGCGTTGCCAAACCACCTTACCCTACGTCAGCGCTCCCCCAACCGCAAAACGGCACGGCATTCCCGTCCGAAACCGCGTATGGTTCCGACGGATCAAAACACCGTTGCGGGACAGTCTATTTGGCTGGCGCCTGGCCGAAATCCGGCACGATGTGCGGGATGTCGTTGAGGCTGTATCCCAGGCCATGCGTCAGGCCATAGAAAATGCCCATCAGGATCGCGGTGGCGACAGTGGTGCGGATCACGGCGCGCAGCATGTGGGGGCCGCGCGGCGCGCTTGGAACCGTGCCCAGCGTCACATCGTGATCGTCGTCCTGCGTCTTCACGCTGAACGGCAGCACGGCAAACAGCACCACCCACCAGGTCGCGAAAAACAGGGCGGTGAACGAAACCCAGCTCATGATTGCTCCAGTTCGATCAGCGTGCCGAAGAAATCCTTCGGATGCAGGAACAGCACCGGCTTGCCATGTGCGCCGATCTTCGGGTTGCCGTCGCCCAGCACGCGGGCGCCGGCAGCCTTGAGCTGGTCACGCGCGGCCAGGATGTCATCGACCTCGTAGCAAAGGTGATGCATGCCGCCGGAAGGGTTCTTCTCCAGGAAGGCGGCGATCGGCGAACCCTCGCCCAAAGGCTCCAGAAGTTCGATCTTGGTGTTGCCGACATTGACGAACACCACCGTGACGCCATGTTCCGGCAGCGCCTGCGGCTCCGTCACTTCGGCGCCCAGCGTGTTGCGATAGGCGGCGACGGCAGCTGTCAACTCCGGCACGGCAAGCGCGACATGGTTCAAACGTCCGAGCATCCGAGCTTTCCCTCCCGGGTCCAATGGTTGGCGTAATACGGCAAATCGACTGATATCAACAGCCTTTCACGAGGCGCGCACTGTCGCACTTTGATGAGCGGTCTTCGAACTCCCTCGAAAGAGCAGAGAGATTCAAAATTGCGACCCAGGCTGTTCCGATCGACAGCTGCGAAGTACAAGCGGCGATGTCCCACGCCCACCCTGCTCGCCCACGCGTTTTCACATTTGGTCTTGGCTCGTTCAAAGTTGCCGCTTTGCTCGATGCCGTCGATGTTCGCGACAACCTTGCGTCAGCCCTGGCACCTGGACAGTCGCCAACCGCAGTGCACGAACTCGCAATCTCGAACTTTATCGACCGCGATCGCTACGAGCACTGCTTCATCCCAACGCTGATCGACACCGGTTCCGAAAAAATCCTGTTCGACACAGGATGCGGAGACGCGGACAGTTCGCTCCTGCAATGTCTGCAGGACCTTGGGCTCGGGCCTGATGACATCGATGTGGTGGTTATCACGCACGGGCACCCAGACCATATCGGAGGGCTTGTGAAGAATGGCGAAGCCGTTTTTCGGCGGGCACGCTATGTATTCGGCGCGGCGGAATTCAGCTTCTGGACCGAGGGTAGTGCGGTACGCGCCGCCAGATTGGCCAACCGTGATCTATTCAGGCGAATTTGTACCGGCCTGGCCGATCAGGCAACATTCATAGAGCCCGGAGATGAGGTGCTGCCGGGCATTACCGCCATCGACGCGGCCGGTCATTCCCCCGGGCTCTTGGCATTTCTCGTCGAAAGCGACGGGCAGCAATTGCTGATCTGGTCGGACGCCTTCTTGCACTATGTCGTGTCCATCCAACGGCCGGAGTGGCGTGCTGATCTGGATGACGACAAGGACCAAGCCGTCGAAACCCGCAAGCGACTGCTCAAGATGGCCGCAGAGCGGCGTCTGCTGGTCGCCGGCCATCACATGCCATTTCCGGGTCTGGGCTACATCGAATCGGTTGACGGTTCTGTTCGCTGGCTTCCCGTCAGCTATCAGTTGAACGTCTAGAGCATGATCCCGAAAAGTGGGAACCGGTTTTCTCGGACAAACGGTTTTCGTTTGTCCAGAGATCATGCTCCAACAAAGGGATAGATCAGGATGACGATTCAACCAATCGTCATCCTGATCTAGCGAACGGCTGCCTCCCTCACCGAGTAACGAATACAGTCACCAGCGGCTTCTTGCCCCAGGCTTCGTTGGCGGCGCCGCGCACGGCGCGGCGTACTGCTTCTTGCACGAGGTCGAGGTCTTTTCGGCGCTGACGAGGGATCGAGTCCACCGCGCCGATTGCCGCATCGATCATCAAATCCTCCAGCGTCTCGCCACGGCCATCGGCCTCGGCGACGCCGATGGCGACCAGATCGGGGTCACCGGCCAGCTCATATTTGTCGTCGAGCACGACATTGACCGCGACATGGCCGGCAAAGGACAGTTTGCGCCGGTCGCGGATGCCCATCGCCTGATCGGTGCCGATCAGTCTGCCGTCCTTGTAGACGCGGCCGAACGGCACCTGGTCGATGATGGTGGCAGGGCCGGGAGCGAGCCGCAGCATGTCGCCGTCACGCACCTGCGCCACCTGGCCGATGCCGGATGTCGACATCAGCGATCCCTGCGCCACCAGATGCGCCGCCTCGCCATGCACGGGAACGCCGATCTGCGGGCGCACCCATTCATACATCTTGCGCAATTCGCTGCGCCGCGGATGGCCGGAGACATGCACCAGCGCGTCGCCATCCTCGATGATCTTGACGCCGAGATCGATGAGGCGGTTCTTGATCTCGAGGATCGCCTTCTCGTTGCCCGGAATCGTGCGCGAGGAAAACACCACCGTGTCGCCGGCCGTCAGCGACACCGACTTCATCTCTTCGCGCGACAGCTTGGCCAGTGCGGCCAGCGGCTCGCCCTGGCTGCCGGTGCAGATGATGACCAGGTTTTCGCGCGGGATGAAGCCAAAATCCTCCTCGGCGATGAACTCCGGCAGACCGTCCATGTAACCGAGTTCGCCAGCCACATCGATGACCCGCTTCAACGAGCGGCCGAGCACCAGGCACTGGCGGCCGGCATCGCGTGCCGCCCTGGCTATGGAGACGATGCGTCCGACATTGGAGGAAAATGTGGTGACGGCGACGCGGCCCTTGGCAGCCTGGATGACGCCCTTGAGGCCCTCGCCCACGGCCACTTCCGAAGGCGACTCGCCTTCGCGCAGCGCATTGGTCGAATCGCAGATCAGTGCCAGCACGCCCTTGTCGCCATAGGCGCGGAAACGCGCCTCGTCGGTCTTCGGCCCGATCGTCGGCTCCGGATCGATCTTCCAGTCACCGGTGTGGATGACGGTGCCGGCCGGTGAGGTGATCGCCAGCGACATCGGTTCGGGGATCGAGTGCGCGACCGGAATGGCTTCGATCTCGAAGGGGCCGACGGTGAATTTCTCGCCCGCTTTGTAGATCGTGACCGGTATTTTCGGCGCGCCCTGCTCGCCTTGCCGCTTGGCTTCGAGCAAGCCGGCGCTGAACGGCGTCATCCAGACCGGCGCCTTCAGCTTCGGCCAGGTGTCGAGCAGCGCGCCGTAGTGATCTTCATGCGCATGCGTGATGATGATGCCGCGCAGATTGGCGAGGTTCTCCTCGATGAAGCGCGTGTCGGGCAGCACCAAGTCGACGCCGGGCAGGCTGGCATCAGGGAAGGTCACACCGACATCGATGACGATCCATTCGCGCGCACTGGGCGGGCCGTAGCCGTAAAGAGCGAAGTTCATGCCGATCTCGCCAACGCCGCCGAGCGGCACGAAGACGAGTTCGACGTTTTCCGCTTTCGCCATGATTTTTTCCTTCCTGGCCCTCAGGCCAAGCCGTTGAAGCAATTCCAGGAAAAGCGTGTAACGGTTTTCCGTCCAGAATTGCTCAGAAACAAATAGTTAGAGCCGTTCACCGTTTCTATCGAACAATGAGCCGCCCTAAACCCGAGCCGACGCCACCGCGCCGAAATGCACGTCGCCGGCGGCGATCGTCAGAACCGAACCTTCATCGTCGCGGATCACGAAACGGCAGTCTTCGTCAATGGTTTCAAACACCCCACGCACCACATTACCGTCAATCCTGACAGCAACCTCGCCGCCGAGCCCCGCCGCGCGAGCCAACCACCGTCGCCTGACGGCGGCAAGTCCGCGCCCCTCATCCCACAACCGGGCATTCTCGCTCCAGGCATCCGACAGCGCCAGGAACAGTGTTTCCGCATCGCATGCCGCACCCAGCGCGCTGAGTGATGTTGCCGGATAAGGCAAATTCTCGGGATAAGCCACAACATTGACACCGATGCCGACTGCCACCGCGAAACGGCCGCCTTCCAAGATCGCCGATTCCAGCAGGATGCCGGCCAGCTTGGCGCCGGAGGCAAGCACATCGTTCGGCCATTTCAGCTCGAAACGGTTTTTTCCTTCGCTGCCACCGTCGAGGCCGATGGCGATCCGGCCCTTCGGCACCACGGCGTCGAGCGCATCGGCCAGCGCCAGTCCGGCGACGAAGCCCAGCGTTGCGGCCAGGCGAAGCTCTGTGTTGGTGATGACGAGCAGCGTCGCCGCGAGGTTGCCTTCAGGCGTCGCCCAGACACGGCCGCGCCGGCCACGCCCGCTTTCCTGCTTCTTGGAAACGACCCACAATTTGCCGGAGTCGCCTGCCCTTGCGTGATCCAGCGCCAGCGCATTGGTGGAGCCGACGCTGTCATGCGCCTCAAGCCGGAACCCTTCCGACGCCGAGGTTGGAGCCAGCCGAAATGCCATGCCGTCTAGAAAAACGTCTTGGCGGCGGCTTCGGCATAGGTACCGATCGGTCCGCCGATCAGCACATAAAACAGCACGAAGGCGCCGGAGACGCCGAGCACGACACGCAATTCTGTCGCCATCGGCACAAAGCCGCCGACCGGTTCGTCGAACCACATGATCTTGATGATGCGCAAATAGTAATAGGCGCCCACCACCGAGGCCAGCACGCCGATGATCGCCAGCGCGTAGAGATTGGCGTTGATGGCGGCGAGGAAGACGTACCACTTCCCCCAGAAGCCGGCGAGCGGCGGGATGCCGGCCAGCGAGAACATCAGGATGGTCAGGATCGTCGCCATGATCGGATTGGTCGACGACAAGCCGGCCAGATCGCTGATCTGCTCGACATTGCCTTCCTTGCGCCGCATGGCGAGGATGAAGGCGAAAGTGCCGAGCGTCATCACCAGATAGATCAGCATGTAGATGGCAACGCCGCGCACGCCGGCCTGGCTGTTGGCGGCAAGGCCGACCAG
The DNA here is from genome assembly GCF_004919685.1 of Mesorhizobium norvegicum. GTDB lineage: Bacteria > Pseudomonadota > Alphaproteobacteria > Rhizobiales > Rhizobiaceae > Mesorhizobium > Mesorhizobium norvegicum. The sequence continues at coordinate 14,645 of NZ_SMYZ01000007.1, forward strand.
CGCATAGCCCATATGGCCGATCGAGGAATAAGCCATCAGCCGCTTGATGTTGGTCTGGCCGATGGCCGCGAAGGCGCCCAGCGCCATCGAGGCGATGGAGATGAAGACGATGATCTGTTGCCAGTCGGAGGCGATCGGCTTGAACGCGCCCATGGTGACGCGCACCATCAGCGCCATCGCCGCCATCTTGGGTGCCGCCGCCAGGAAGGCCGTCACCGGCGTCGGCGCGCCCTCATAGACGTCCGGCGTCCACATGTGGAACGGCACCGCCGAGATCTTGAAGGCAAGGCCGGCCAGCACGAAGACGAGGCCGAAGACGAGGCCAAGCTGGCGCTCGCCGCTGCCGAGCGCCGAAGCGATCTCCTGGAAGCCGGTGTTGCCGGTGTAGCCGTAGACCAGGCTGATGCCATAGAGCAGCATGCCCGACGACAGCGCGCCGAGCACGAAGTACTTCAGGCCCGCCTCGGTCGAACGCAGATTGTCGCGATTGATCGCGCACAGCACGTAGATCGCCAGCGACTGCAGCTCGAGGCCGAGATAGAGCCCGATCATGCTGTTGGCCGAGATCATCAGCATCATGCCGAGCGTGCTGAGCAGCACCAATACCGGATATTCGAACTTGTCGAAATGCTCCGCCTTGGCGAAGCGCATCGACATCGCCAGCGTGACCGCCGAGCCGACCAGCGCCAGCACCTTCATGAAGTGGGCGAAGGAATCCTGGATGAAGGCGTTGCCATAGGCGCTGCCCTGCCCGGTTTGGAAGATCAGCCAGGCGCCCGCGACCACCAGCACGGCAACGGCAAGGCCGGTCACCGTGTTGGTGGTGTTGGCGCGCGAATAGGCGCCGACCATCAGCAGCGCCAGCGCGCCGACGGCAAGGATCAGCTCTGGCGTCGAGAGCGACAGGCTGGAGAGAAGGTCCGGCGTCATGGTTCGCAAAACCCTTGGGTTAATTCGCCGCCGCGGTCTGCGCGGCGCCGATGGATGCAGTGACATTGGTGACGAGCGATTTGACCGATTCGGCCGTCGCGTCGAAGACGGGTGCGGGATAGACGCCGAAGAAGATGACCAGCACGACCAGCGGGTAGATGATCACCTTCTCGCGCGGCGACAGGTCGAGCAGGCCCTTCAGGCTGTCCTTGGTCAGCGCGCCGAAGATCACCCGGCGATAGAGCCAGAGCGCGTAGGCCGCCGACAGGATGACGCCGGTGGCGGCGAAGAACGCCACCCAGGTGTTGACCCGGAACACGCCGAGCATGGTCAGGAATTCGCCGACGAAACCGCTGGTGCCGGGCAGGCCGACATTGGCCATGGTGAAGATCATGAACACCGTGGCGTATTTCGGCATGTTGTTGACCAGCCCGCCATAGGCGGCGATCTCGCGTGTGTGCATGCGGTCGTAGATGACGCCGACGCACAGAAACAGCGCGCCGGAGACGAGGCCGTGGCTGAGCATCTGGAAAATGGCGCCCTGCACGCCTTCCTGGTTCATGGCGAAGATGCCCATGGTGACGAAACCCATATGGGCGACCGACGAATAGGCGATCAGCTTCTTCATGTCCTCCTGCATCAGCGCCACCAACGACGTGTAGATGATGGCGACGACGGAGAGCGTGAAGATCAGCGGCGCGAACATCTCGGACGCCAGCGGGAACATCGGCAGCGAGAAACGCAGGAAGCCGTACCCGCCCATCTTCAAGAGGATGGCGGCCAGGATCACCGAACCGGCCGTCGGCGCCTCGACGTGCGCATCGGGCAACCAGGTGTGCACCGGCCACATCGGCATCTTCACCGCGAAGGAAGCGAAGAAGGCAAGCCATAGCCAGGTCTGCATGTTGGCCGGGAAGTTGTGCGTCAACAGCGTCGGGATGTCGGTCGTGCCGGACTGATAGAACATCGCCATGATGGCGAGCAGCATCAGCACCGAGCCGGCCAGCGTGTAGAGGAAGAACTTGAACGAAGCATAGACGCGCCGCTTGCCGCCCCAGACGCCGATGATGATGAACATCGGGATCAGGCCGGCTTCGAAGAAGACGTAGAACAGCACGATATCGAGTGCGCAGAACACGCCGATCATCAGCGTTTCGAGCAGCAGGAAGGCGATCATGTAGGCCTTGACGCGCTTCTCGATCGATTCCCACGAGGCCAGGATGCAGAGCGGCATCAGGAAGGTCGTCAGGATGACGAACAGCATGGAGATGCCGTCGACGCCCATATGGTAGGAGATGCCGGAGTCGAGCCAGGCGACCTTCTCGACGAACTGGAAGCCGGCCTGCGAATTGTCGAAGCCGGTCCAGATGAACAGCGAGATGATGAACGTGAACGTCGTCGTCAACAGCGCGATGGCGCGGATGTTACGGCGTGCATTTTCGCTGTCATTGTTGATGAACAGGATAAGCAGCACACCAACCAACGGCAGGAAGGTGACCAGCGAGAGGATTGGCCAGGCGGTCATCAGAGCATCATCCAGGTGACGAGTGCGGCAACGCCGATCAGCATGGCGAAGGCATAATGGTAGAGGTAGCCGGTCTGCAGCTTGACGACGCGGTTGGTGACATCGACGACGCGCGCCGAAATGCCATCAGGGCCGAGGCCGTCGATGACGGTGCCGTCGCCGGTCTTCCACAGGAAATGGCCGAGGCGCTTGGCGGGCCGCACGAACAGGAAGTCGTATAGCTCGTCGAAATACCACTTGTTGAGCAGGAAGGCGTAGAGCAAGCGATGGTTGGCGGCGACGCTTCGGGGCAAATCCGGTGAGCGGATGTAGAACTTCCAGGCCAACGCGAAGCCGATCAGCATGGCGATGAAGGGCGACAGCTCGACCCACAGCGGCAATTCGTGGATCTCGTGCAGGATGTGGTTTTCCGGCAGCGTGAACAGCGACGCTTTCCAGAACTCGGCATAGCCCTCACCGATGAAGGCACCGTGGAAGATGATGCCGGCAAACAGTGCGCCTGCCGCCAGGATGAACAGCGGCACCAGCATCACCGGCGGCGATTCATGGACATGGTGCATCACCTCGTGGCTCGCCCGCGGCTGGCCGTGGAAGGTCATGAAGATCAGCCGCCAGGAGTAGAAGGAGGTGAAGCAGGCGGCGATGACCAGAGCCACGAAGGCGAGGCCGGCAACCGAATTGTGGCTGGCAAAGGCGCTTTCGATGATGGCGTCCTTGGAGAAGAAGCCGGCGGTGCCGATGACCGTCACCGGGATGCCGACACCGGTCAGCGCCAGCGTGCCGATCACCATCATCCAGTAGGTGGTCGGGATCAGCTTGCGCAGCCCGCCCATCTTGCGCATGTCCTGCTCGTCGGAGACGGCATGGATGACCGAGCCCGAGCCGAGGAACAGCAGCGCCTTGAAGAAGGCATGCGTGAACAGGTGGAAGATCGCCGCGCCATAGGCGCCGACGCCAAGCGCCACGAACATGTAGCCGAGCTGCGAGCAGGTCGAATAGGCGATGACGCGCTTGATGTCGTTCTGGACGAGACCGACGGTGGCCGCGAAGAAGGCGGTGAAGGCACCGATGAAGGTCACGACCGTCAGCGCCGAATGCGACAGTTCGAACAGCGGCGACAGCCGCGCCAGCATGAACACACCGGCCGTCACCATGGTGGCGGCATGGATCAGTGCGGAAACCGGCGTCGGGCCTTCCATGGCGTCCGGCAGCCAGGTGTGCAGCGGCACCTGCGCCGACTTGCCCATGGCGCCCATGAACAGCAGCAGGCAGACGACCGTCATGGCCGCCTGCTTGTCCAGCGCATAGCCAAGGAAGGTCAGCACGGCGGCGCCCTGTGGCGCGCCTTCGGCCGGAATGAACGTCGCCGCATTGGCGAAGATGGTGCCGAGATTGACCGAGCCGAACAGCACGAACAAGCCGAAGATGCCGAGCGCGAAGCCGAAATCGCCGACGCGGTTGACGACGAAGGCCTTTATTGCCGCGGCATTGGCCGACGGCTTCTTGTACCAGAAGCCGATCAGCAGATAGGACGCGAGACCGACCCCTTCCCAGCCGAAGAACATCTGCACGAGGTTATCCGCCGTCACCAGCATCAGCATGGCGAAGGTGAACAGCGACAGATAGGCGAAGAAGCGCGGCCGGTTCGGATCGTGGTGCATGTAGCCGATCGAATAGATGTGAACCAGCGCCGATACCGTGTTGACCACCACCAGCATCACCACCGTCAGCGTATCGATGCGCAAAGCCCAGGCCGCTTCCAGTCCGCCTGACTGGATCCAGCGCAGCACCGGCACGGTGAACACCTCGCCATGGCCGAAACCGACGGTGAAGAAAGCGACCCACGACAGCACCGCCGCGATCACCAGGAAGCCGGAGGTGATGTATTCGGACGCCTTGGCACCGAGCGACGTGCCGAACAGGCCGACGATCAGGAAGCCGAGCAGGGGAAGGAAGACGATGGCCTGATACATGGTGGTTCCGTCAACCCTTCATCATGTTCACGTCTTCGACCGCGATCGAGCCGCGGTTGCGGAAGAAGACGACGAGAATGGCAAGTCCGATGGCGGCTTCGGCCGCCGCGACCGTCAGCACGAACAGCGCGAACACCTGGCCGACCAGATCGCCGAGTGCTGCCGAAAAGGCGACGAAATTGATGTTGACCGCAAGCAGGATCAGCTCGACCGACATCAGAATGACGATGACGTTCTTGCGGTTGAGGAAGATGCCGAACACGCCGAGCGTGAACAGGATCGCCGATACGGTCAGATAATGCGCGATGCCGACAACCATCTCAGAGCCCCTCGCCTGTCTTGACCTTGCGGATTTCCATTCCGGTCGCTGATGTGCGGCCGACCTGGGCTGCGATCGACTGCCGCTTGACGCCTGGTTTATGGCGCAGCGTCAGCACGATGGCGCCGATCATGGCGACCAGCAGCACGAGGCCCGAAATCTGGAAGTAGTAGAGGTAGTCGGTATAGAGGATGTCGCCGAGCGCGGCGGTGTTGGTCCGCGTCGCGAGATCCGGGATGGGTTTCGAAACCGTCGAGGCGAGTTGCGGCGCAAATGTGTAGCCGCCCAGCACGACGATCAGCTCGGCCGCCAGGATCAGACCGACCAGCGCGCCGATCGGTGCATATTGCAGGGCGCCTTCCTTCATCTCGGCGAAATCGACGTCGAGCATCATGACGACGAACAGGAACAGCACCATGACCGCGCCGACATAGACGACGAGCAGGATCATCGCCAGGAACTCGGCTCCGGTCAGCATGAACAGGCCGGCGGCGTTGAAGAAGGTCAGGATCAGGAACAGCACCGAATGCACGGGGTTGCGCGACGAAATGACCATGAACGCCGACGCCACCGCGACAAAGGCGAAGAGGTAGAAAAAGGCCGCCTCTAGTCCACTCAGCATGGGGTTCCCCCGGGTTCCTATCCGAAACAGGACGTTCGTCCTGTTCGATTTTTGCCACCGCCTCCGGTCGGCAAGTTGCGTGTTCCTTAGACGAGGCCCCTCGCCCCGTCCATGCGTCAAATATCAGCGGTACGGCGAGTCCAGCGTGATGTTGCGCGCCAGTTCGCGCTCCCACCGGTCGCCATTCGCCAACAGCTTGTCCTTGTCGTAGTAGAGTTCCTCGCGCGTCTCCGTCGCGAATTCGAAATTCGGCCCCTCGACGATGGCGTCGACCGGGCAGGCTTCCTGGCAGAAGCCGCAATAGATGCACTTCACCATGTCGATGTCGTAACGCACCGTGCGGCGTGTGCCGTCATTGCGGCGCGGACCGGCCTCGATGGTGATGGCCTGCGCCGGGCAGATCGCCTCGCAGAGCTTACAGGCGATGCAGCGTTCCTCGCCATTGGGATAGCGGCGCAAAGCGTGCTCGCCCCGGAAGCGCGGGCTGGTCGGCCCCTTCTCGTGCGGATAGTTGATCGTCTCCTTCGGCGCGAAGAACTGGCGCATCGACAGGAAGAAGGCGCTGACGAAATCCTGCAGCAGCAGCGATTTTGCGGCTTGGGAAAGAGCGGACATCACGCAAACCCCGTGATCTTGAGGAAGGCTGCGGTGGCGACCACCATGAACAGCGAGATCGGCAGGAACACTTTCCAGCCAAGCCGCATCAGCTGGTCGTAGCGGTAGCGGGGCACGAAGGCCTTCACCATGGAAATGCCAAAGAACACGAAGCAGACTTTCAGCACGAACCAGATAACGCCCGGCACCCAGGTGAACGGCGCGAAGTCGAAGGGCGGCAGCCATCCGCCGAGAAACAGGATGGTGGCCAGCGCGCACATCAGCACGATGGCAACATACTCGCCGAGGAAGAACAAAAGGAACGGCGTCGACGAGTACTCGACCATGTGGCCGGCGACCAGTTCCGATTCGGCTTCCACCAGATCGAAAGGCGGCCGATTCGTCTCGGCCAGCGCCGAGATGAAGAAGATGATGAACATCGGGAACAGTGCAAGCCAGTTCCAGTCGAGGAACGTGTTGGGCAGGCCAAGCCGCGTACCAATTCCATCATGCTGCGATAGCACGATGTCGGACAGGTTGAGCGAGCCGGCGGTGAGCAGAACGGTGACGATGACGAAGCCGATCGAGACTTCGTAGGACACCATCTGAGCCGCAGAGCGCAGCGCGCCGAGGAACGGATATTTCGAGTTCGACGCCCAGCCGCCCATGATCACGCCGTAGACCTCGAGCGAGGAGATGGCGAAGACATAGAGGATGCCGACATTGACGTTGGCGATCGCCCAGCCCTGGCTCACCGGGATAACCGCCCAGGCCGAGATCGCCAGCACGGCCGAGACCAGCGGCGCCAGCAGGAAGACGCCCTTGTTGGCGCCCGACGGAATGATCGGTTCCTTGAAGACGAATTTCAAGAGATCGGCAAAAGCCTGCAGCGTTCCCCAGGGACCGACGACGTTCGGGCCACGGCGCAGCTGCACCGCCGCCCAGATCTTGCGGTCGGCGTAGAGGATATAGGCGACAAAGATCAAAAGCACGACGATCAGCACGACTGACTTCAAGAGGATCAGCAGCGCCGGCAGCACGTAGAAGGAGAAGAAAGTGTCCATGCTTATTCCGCCGCCTGCTTGAAGCCGCTCTTGGCCAGCGCCGAGCATTCCGCCATGACGGCCGATGCCCGCGCGATCGGGTTGGTCAGGTAGAAATCTCTGACCGGCGAGGTGAAAATGCCCTTGTTCAGCCGCCCGCCGAGCTTCGCCACCTTGGCGACATCATCGGCATTACCGGCCGCGACCTGATCGATGCGGGCCAGATGCGGGTATTCGCCATAGAGTTTCGCGCGCAGCTGCGGCAGCGAATCGAACGGCAGTTTCTTGCCCAGAACATCCGACAGCGCTCTGAGAATCGCCCAGTCCTCGCGCGCATCGCCCGGCGCGAAGCCGGCGCGGTTGGTCTGCTGCACGCGGCCTTCGGTGTTGACATAGGTGGCCGATTTTTCGGTGTAGGCCGCCGCCGGCAGGATGACGTTGGCGCGGTGTGCGCCCTGGTCGCCATGCGTGCCGATATAGACGACGAAGGCGCCGCCGGTCTTGGCCATGTCGATCTCGTCGGCGCCGAGCAGGAACAGCAGCTCCATTTCGCCCAGCATGCCGGCGACATTCTTGCCACCCTCGCCCGGCACGAAGCCGAGATCGAGACCGCCGACACGCGCCGCTGCATTGTGCAGCACGGCAAAGCCGTTCCAGTCCGCGCGAGCAGCGTTGACAGCGGCGGCGAGCTTGGCCGCCTGGCCGAGCACGGCCGCGCCATCGGCGCGCGCCAGCGCGCCCTGGCCGATGATGATCAGCGGATGCGTCGCCTTCTTCAGCGTCTGGAAGAACTTGCCGTTGCCTTCGGCCAAATCCTTCAGCGAATCCGGTCCGGCGCCCAGCTGTTCGTAGTCGTAGCGCGTGTCGCCGACATCGCCGATGACGCCGACCGGCAGATTGCCGATCCGCCAGCGCTTGCGAATGCGGGCGTTGAGCACCGAGGCTTCATAGCGCGGGTTGGCGCCGATGATCAGCACCGCGTCGGCCTGCTCGATGCCTTCGATGGTCGGGTTGAAGATGTAGCTGGCGCGCCCGAGCGCCGGATCGAGTGCAGCACCATCCTGGCGGCAATCGGTATTCTTCGAGCCGAGAGAAGCCATCAGCAGCTTGAGCGCGTAGATTTCTTCAACGGCGGCGAGATCGCCCGATATGGCGCCGATCTTTTCGGGTGACGCCTTAGAAGCCGCGTCCTTGATCGCGGCAAAGGCCTCGGCCCAGCTGGCGGGAACCAGCTTGCCGTCCTTGCGCACATAGGGGCGGTCGAGGCGCTGCGTGCGCAGACCGTCCCAGATGAAGCGAGTCTTGTCGGAAATCCACTCCTCGTTCACCGCTTCGTTGACGCGCGGCAGGATGCGCATCACTTCGCGGCCCCGGCTATCGACGCGGATCGCCGAGCCGACGGCATCCATCACGTCGATGGATTCGGTCTTGGTCAACTCCCACGGCCGTGCCTGGAAGGCGAAGGGTTTGGAGGTCAGCGCGCCGACCGGGCAAAGGTCGATGACATTGCCCTGCAGCTCCGAGGTCATCGCCTGTTCGAGATAGGTGGTGATCTCGGCATCCTCGCCGCGGCCGATCAGGCCAAGCTCGGAAATGCCGGCGACCTCCGTGGTGAAGCGGACGCAGCGCGTGCAATGAATGCAGCGGTTCATCACCGTCTTGACCAGCGGTCCGATATATTTGTCTTCGACCGCGCGCTTGTTCTCGTGATAGCGCGAGGAATCGACACCGAAGGCCATCGCCTGGTCCTGCAGGTCGCATTCGCCGCCCTGGTCGCAGATCGGGCAATCCAGCGGATGGTTGATCAGCAGGAACTCCATCACGCCTTCCCTGGCCTTCTTGACCATCGGCGTGTTGGTGAAGATTTCCGGCGCCTCGCCATTCGGCCCCGGACGCAGGTCGCGTACGTTCATGGCGCAGGAAGCCTGCGGCTTGGGCGGCCCGCCCTTCACCTCGATCAGGCACATGCGGCAATTGCCGGCGATCGACAGCCGCTCATGGAAGCAGAAGCGCGGCACTTCCGCGCCAGCGTCTTCCGCCGCCTGCAGCAGCGTGTAGTGGTCGGGTACAGTGATCTCTTTCCCGTCGACCTTGAGCTTTGCCATTCGCCTCAAACCTCTGCGGAGTTCCCGCAATCTCTTTTTCCGGGCGCGGTCGAAACCGGACCCGGCATTTCATTCACTTCTTGACTGCGAGCGCCGCCGCTTGGCCTGTCCAATCGTCGCGGCCGATGCGGCCGGTGAGCGACAGATAATCCTCGACCCAGGCAACCTCTTGCGGCGTCCATGCCGCGATCTGGCCATACGTCCAGATACCCAGGCCGTTGAGAACCTTTTCCAGCTTGGGCCCGATGCCCGATATCGCCTTGAGATCGGCCGGTTCCGCCGGCTTCTCCATGGCCCCGGGCTGCCTGAAATCCTCGGGCATCAGCACACCGGCGGCGTCGCCTTCTACCGGACCGGCATTTGCCACCGGCGCCATGGTGGCGGCTTCCTTGGCGGCAATATCGGTGACTTCCTGGGCGAAGGACTGCGCCTCGGCGATCATGGTTTTCGCCGTCGCCCGCGCCTTGATGGAGGAAGAACTCGGGTCGTCAAACTGCGCGACGCGCGCCTCGAAATCATCGACAATCGGCTGCAGCAGCCGTTGCGAAGCTTCGGCCGCTCCCGAAAGCGCGCCCAGCCAGACGCCGAAAGCGTGGTTGGCGAGCCCAAGGCCAAGCGCCGACATCGCCGCCGCTCCCGCCACAGGATGCACGAAAAGGTTGACGGCGCTGGCCATCTCCTTCGGCATCATCCTGGTCAAGTCCTGGTTCATCTTCTCGAGCTGGTCCAAATTGGGCATCAATGGATTGGGTGTCGAATACGGCGCCATAGAGTTCTCCTGGTCGTTTTTTCGTTCGCCCGCCCCGGTTGTCTCAAATCGGGCACTTGCCCGTATTTCAAATCGGGCACTTGCCCGTATCTCAAATCGGGCACCTACCCGTATTTCGCTTCGGGCTTTCGCCCGCATTCACAAATTCTTCTATTCCGCCGCCACCATCACCGGCTCGGCCCGGTGCGCATTGCGCGAAAACTCGTCGATGCGCCGCTCCACCTCGCCGCGGAAATGCCGCATCAGGCCCTGGATCGGCCATGCCGCGGCGTCGCCCAGCGCGCAGATCGTGTGGCCCTCGACCTGCTTGGTGACGTCGAGCAGCATGTCGATCTCGCGCTTCTGCGCCTCGCCGCGCACCAGCCGCTCCATCACCCGCCACATCCAGCCGGTGCCTTCGCGGCACGGCGTGCACTGGCCGCAGCTCTCATGCTTGTAGAAGTAGGAGAGCCGCGCGATCGCCTTCACGATATCGGTCGACTTGTCCATAACGATGACAGCCGCCGTGCCGAGGCCGGATTTGAGGTCGCGCAGCGCGTCGAAATCCATCGGTGTGTCGATGATCTGCTCGGCCGGCACCAGCGGCACCGAAGCGCCGCCCGGAATGACCGCCAGCAGGTTGTCCCAGCCGCCGCGAATGCCGCCGCAATGCGTCTCGATCAGTTCGCGGAACGGGATCGACATCGCCTCTTCGACCGTGCACGGATTGTTGACGTGGCCGGAGATGCAAAACAGCTTGGTGCCGACATTGTTGGGCCGGCCGAAGGACGAGAACCACGCGGCGCCGCGGCGCAGGATGGTTGGCGCAACCGCGATCGATTCGACATTGTTGACCGTGGTCGGGCAGCCATAGAGGCCCACATTGGCCGGGAATGGCGGCTTCAGCCTGGGCTGGCCCTTCTTGCCTTCGAGGCTTTCGAGGAGTGCTGTCTCCTCGCCGCAGATATAGGCGCCCGCGCCGTGGTGCATGTAGATGTCGAAATCATAGCCGGAGGTGTTGTTCTTGCCGATCAGCTTGGCCTCATAGGCCTCGTCGATGGCGCGCTGCAGTGCCTCGCGCTCACGGACGAACTCGCCGCGCACATAGATGTAGGCGGCAATCGCGCCCATAGCGAAACCGGCAAGCAGCGCACCCTCGACCAGCGTGTGCGGGTCATTGCGCAGGATGTCGCGGTCCTTGCAGGTGCCGGGCTCGGATTCGTCGGCATTGATGACCAGATAGCTCGGCCGGCCGTCGCTCTGCTTGGGCATGAACGACCATTTGAGCCCTGTCGGGAAGCCGGCGCCGCCACGGCCGCGCAGGCCCGACGCCTTCATCTCGTTGACGATCCACTCGCGCCCCTTGGCGACGATGCCGGGCGTGTTGTCCCAGGCGCCGCGCGCCATCGCGCCGGCCAACGACTTGTCGAAGAGGCCGTAGATGTTGGTGAAGATGCGGTCTTTGTCCTGAAGCATTTTTCGTCCCTCAGACCGGCTTCTTGCCGAAGACGCGGATGTATTCGGCGACGCCACCCTTGGCGAGCGCCTTGGCCTGCTTGACCCAGTCGTCGCGATCGATGCGGCCATGGAAGGAGAGATAGCCGTCCACCCATTCGCGCTCGGCCTTCTTCCACGACGCAACCTGCGCGAAGGTGTAGATGCCCAGCGTATGCAGGACGCCCTCGATCTTCGGCCCGACGCCGGAGATCAGCTTGAGGTCGTCGACCAGTGCCGGTTTGTCGATGCCGGCCGGACGGTTCTTGTCTTCCAGCGATGGCTTGGCGGCTTTCGCGGCTGGCGCCTTGGTTTCCGGCGCCTTGAAAGCGGTTGCCGGCTCGGCCTTGGTCTTCGGCTTGCTGGTGTTGGATGGCGCGACAGCGGCCGGTCCTGGCACGGCCGTGGCGATGATCGCATCGGGCGCCGCCTGGGCGGCCTTGGTCGCCGCCCTGGCTTCCCTGTCGCGGGTCGACTTGAGGATCGCCTTTTCGCTCTTCAGGCTCGTGAGGCCGGAGGCCGGCTCCGAGCCGGTGCGGCCGTCCTGCGGTCCGGGCTTGACCTCAGCGCCCTTGCCGGCGCCGTAGAGATCGATGATCTCGGCAAGCCGTTCCGGGGTGAGGTCTTCAAACGTGTCCTTGAAGATCATGACCATCGGCGCGTTGACGCAGGCGCCGAGGCATTCGACCTCCTCCCACGACAAAGTGCCCTTGTCGTTGGTATGGAACTGGTCGTGGTGGATCTTCGAGCGGCACACATCCATCAGTGCTTCCGAGCCGCGCAGCATGCAGGGCGTGGTGCCGCAGACCTGGATGTGGGCGCGGGTACCGACCGGGTTCAACTGGTACTGCGTGTAGAAGGTTGCGACCTCGAGGCCGCGGATACGCGGCATGCCGAGCATGTCGGAAATCGTCTCGATCGCCGCCTTCGTGACCCAGCCTTCCTGCTCCTGTGCGATCATCAGAAGCGGGATGATGGCCGACTGCTCACGGCCCTTCGGGTACTTCTTGATCCATTGCTTCGCTGCAGCGGCATTCGCCCGGTTGAAGGCGAAGGATGCTGGCTGGACGCTGGCTTCTGCGAGACGGCGGACTGACATTTAGCGATCGACCTCACCAAACACGATGTCGAGGGAGCCGAGAACGGCGGTGACGTCGGCCAGCATGTGGCCGCGGCAGAGGAAATCCATCGCTTGCAGATGCGCGAAACCAGGCGCGCGCAGCTTGCAGCGGTAGGGCTTGTTGGAGCCGTCGGAGACCAGATAGACGCCGAACTCGCCCTTCGGCGCTTCGACCGCCGCATAGACTTCGCCGGCCGGCACGCGATAACCCTCGGTGTAGAGCTTGAAGTGATGGATCAGTGCTTCCATCGAGCGCTTCATCGCCTGGCGCTTCGGCGGCACCACCTTGCCGTCGAGGTTCGACACCGGTCCGGTGCTCTCCTTGCCGAGCAAAAGGTCGACGCACTGGCGCATGATCTTCGCCGACTGGCGCATTTCTTCCATGCGCACGAGATAGCGGTCGAAGCAGTCGCCGTTCTTGCCGATTGGAATGTCGAAATCCATTTCCGAATAGCATTCGTAGGGCTGCGACTTGCGCAGGTCCCAGGCAGCGCCCGAACCACGCACCATGACGCCCGAAAAACCCCAGGCCCAGGCATCGGCCAGCGAAACGGTGCCAATGTCGACATTGCGTTGCTTGAAGATGCGATTGCCGGTCAGCAGCTGATCGAGGTCGTCGATCGACTTCAGGAACGGGTCGATCCACTTGCCGATGTCCTCGACCAGCTTCTGCGGCAGGTCCTGGTGGACACCACCGGGACGGAAATAGGCGGCATGCATGCGCGAACCGGAGGCGCGCTCATAGAACACCATCAGCTTTTCGCGCTCGACGAAGCCCCACAGTGGCGGCGTCAGCGCACCGACGTCCATCGCCTGCGTCGTCACATTGAGGATGTGCGACATGATGCGGCCTATTTCGCAATAGAGCACGCGGATCAGTTGCCCACGCTTCGGCACGTCGATGCCGAGCAGCCGCTCGGCAGCCAGCGCAAAGGCGTGTTCCTGGTTCATCGGTGCGCAATAGTCGAGCCGGTCGAGATAAGGGATGGCCTGTAGATAGGTCTTGGCTTCGATCAGCTTTTCCGTGCCGCGATGCAGCAGCCCGATATGCGGATCGACGCGATCGACAACCTCGCCGTCCAGCTCCAGCACGAGGCGCAAAACGCCGTGCGCCGCAGGGTGTTGCGGTCCGAAATTGATGTTGAAGTTGCGGACGGAATGTTCGGTCATGATCTCAAGCCGCCCTATAACCCAGCCAATAAACGGCAAAAACGACAATCAGGGCGATGGCAGCTTTTGCCAGGTTGACGAAAAGCCGTTGGGACCCAGTCAGAGGCTTCGCCGGGTCGTAATTGGCGTCAGCTTTCTTTGCAGCAACTTGCGCCGCTTCGCGTGCCGCTTTCACAATATCGTTCTTGCTGGAACCGAGGGTCATTTCGCGGCCGCCTTCTCATCCCCCGGCAGCACGTAATCGGTGCCTTCCCAAGGGGAAAGAAAATCGAAATTGCGGAATTCCTGCTTGAGCTCGACCGGCTCGTAGATGACGCGCTTGGCCTCGTCGTCGTAGCGCACCTCGACGAAGCCGGTCAGCGGGAAATCCTTGCGCAGCGGATGGCCTTCGAAACCATAGTCGGTCAACAGGCGGCGCAGATCGGGGTGGCCCGAGAACAGCACGCCATAGAGATCGTAGGTCTCGCGCTCGAACCAGTCGGCACCGGGGAACACGCCGGTGATCGACGGCACCATGGTTTCCTCGTCGGCCTGCACCTTGACGCGGATGCGCACATTCTGCTTCGGCGACAACAGGTGGTAGACGACGTCGAAGCGCTTGGCGCGCGACGGATAGTCGGCGCCACAGACGTCGATGATCGAGATGAACTGGCAGCGCGCATCGTCGCGCAGGAAGGTCATCACCTCGACCAGATCGCGCGGCTCGGCATGAACGGTAAGCTCGCCATAGGCAATCGCCGCCTCATTCACGCGGCCGATCAGCTTCTCGCCGAGATAGGTCGACAGTTCGCTCAGGGATGCGGTCATGGATTTACCGTTCGATCGTGCCGGTGCGGCGGATTTTCTTCTGCAACAGAAGAATGCCGTAAAGCAGCGCTTCGGCGCTCGGCGGACAGCCGGGCACGTAGATGTCGACCGGCACGATGCGGTCGCAACCGCGCACCACCGAATAGGAATAGTGGTAGTAGCCGCCGCCATTGGCGCAGGAGCCCATCGAGATGACGTAGCGCGGCTCCGGCATCTGGTCGTAGACCTTGCGCAGCGCCGGCGCCATCTTGTTGGTCAGCGTGCCGGCGACGATCATGATGTCGGACTGGCGCGGCGACGCGCGCGGCGCAACACCGAACCGCTCCGAGTCATAGCGCGGCATCGACGTGTGGATCATCTCGACCGCGCAGCAGGCGAGACCGAAGGTCATGAACATCAGCGAGCCGCTGCGCGCCCAGGTGATGAGCGCCTCGGTCGAGGTGACGAGAAAGCCCTTGTCGGCCAGCTCATTGTTGATCTCGAGGAAGAACGGATCGTCCTCCCCCACCGGCCTGCCGGTGTTGGGATCGATGATACCTTTGGGCTTCGGCGCGACGAGGGTGCCTGAACTGTCGTTCAATCCCATTCCAGCGCTCCTTTTTTCCATTCATAGGCAAAGCCGATGGTCAGCACCGCCAAAAACACCATCATCGACCAGAAGCCGAGCATGCCGATCTTCGAGAACGACACCGCCCAAGGAAACAGGAAGGCCACTTCCAGGTCGAAGATAATGAACAGGATCGACACCAGGTAGAAGCGGATGTCGAATTTCATGCGGGCGTCGTCGAACGAGTTGAAACCGCACTCGTAGGCGGAAAGCTTTTCGGGATCGGGATTGCGGTAAGCCACCAGGAAGGGTGCGGCCAGCAGCGCCAGGCCGACAACCAGCGCCACGCCGATGAACAGGACGATGGGCAGGTATGAGCTTAGAAGTGCATTCATGCTCGGCTTTCCGTTGGCGCCAATCCACTTTGATTACAGCACCGGACCCTAATGCGGAAGCGTGACAGTTTAACCGCTGAACCGTTTTAAGGGCCTATGCTGCAACGCGGCGAGGGTTAGCGCAGCACTTCCAGCGAAGCAAGTCAAACCTTGTTCAAAACACTGACCTGGACGGCATATCCAGGGAAACTGGTCCGATCCGCTCCTGTTTGATTTCCTTCGCTTTTTACTCCACTTTTCTCTCCTGACATGGTTGCCGCCAAAACCCTGCTAGCATGGGCCGGAATCAGCCATCCGACCCTCGGTCAAAACACTTCAAAGTGATGCCTGCATGAAGGAAAAGATCTCGCTCCCCATGGCCAGGCGCATCGCGCTTGCCGCCCAAGGGTTTCTCGATCCCCGCCCGACCGGTACACCGGACCGTCGGCATTTTGCCCGCACGCTCTCCCGCATCGGCCTGTTGCAGATCGATTCCGTCAGCGCGGTGGTGCGCGCTCATTATATGCCGCTCTATTCGCGCCTAGGTCCCTACCCACTCGCCTTGCTCGACAATGCCGCGGTGACGCGCAAACGCACGGTGTTCGAATACTGGGCGCACGAGGCCTCCTTCCTGCCGGTCGAGACTTACCCGCTGATGCGCTGGCGCATGCAGCGGGCCGAGCGCGGCGACGAGATGTATCTGGGCCTCGCCAAATGGGGCCGCGAACACGCCGCCTATATCGAAGAGATCTACCGCCAGGTCGCCGAGCGCGGCCCGATTGCCGCTTCCGCGCTCGAAGGCCAGAAAGGCTCGGGCGGCTGGTGGGGCTGGAGCCACGCCAAGCATGCCTTCGAATGGCTGTTCTGGGCCGGGCGCATCACCACGGCGCACCGTCGTGGTTTCGAGCGCTTCTATGATCTGCCCGAACGCGTGCTGCCGCAGGCGATCCTTGACCTGCCGGTGCCGGCCGCCGAGGACGCGCACCGCGAATTGCTGCGCATTTCCGCCCGCGCTCATGGCATCGCGACATCAGGCGATTTGCGCGACTACTTTCGGCTGTCGCCGGCGGACATGAAGGGGCGGCTGGAGGAACTGGTTGAAACAGGCGAGTTGTTGCCGGTGCGCGTCGAAGGCTGGGACAAGCCGGCCTATCTCTATAAAGACGCCCGTCTGCCGCGCAGGATCGAGGCCCGCGCCTTGCTGGCGCCGTTCGATCCGGTCGTCTTCGAACGCTCGCGCACGGAACGCCTGTTCGATTTCCACTACCGCATCGAGATCTACACGCCGGCCGACAAGCGGCAATACGGCTATTATGTCCTGCCGTTCCTGCTCGGCGACAGAATCGTGGCGCGCGTCGATCTCAAGGCCGATCGCCCGGCAAGCGTGCTGCGGGTCCATGCGGCCTATGCGGAGCCCAACGCGCCGCCTGAAACCGCTGCTCAACTCTTTGAGGAATTGAAGCAGATGCAGGGCTGGCTCGGCCTCGAGCGTATCGAAGTGACGTCCGCCGGTGACTTGGGTCCGGCGCTGGCCGACCTGACCGCGTCGTAAGCTCGCGTTGACACCGATGCCCGCAAAAGCCTAAATCCGTTGCAGACGGTCTCTTCTCTTCAACGAGAGGAGCCAAGAGGGAATGCGGTGCGGGACAAAATCCCAAATCCGCGGCTGTCCCCGCAACTGTAAGCGAAGAGCCAAGGCCGAAAGCCACTGGGAGTTCCCGGGAAGGCGGCTACCAAGGCGATGACCCGCGAGCCAGGAGACCTGCCGTCTGCGACTGTAGAATCCGATCGCCCGGCGGGTTTCCGGGCAAGGAGCCCGATTTTTGGACCACGACAGCAGTTTTTCGGCTGGCACAGCGGATGTTTCGTCCGGCCATGATGATGCCTTGGCTGGCGTCACCGTCATCGTCTGCGCCTCCTGCCGCGATGAAACCGGTTCCGACGCCCATCCCCGCGCCGGCGAATTGCTGGCGGACGATACGCGCCGCGCCGCATCGGGCGACAATATTCGCATCCGCAGCGTTGAATGCCTCGGCAATTGCAAGCGGCGCCTGAGTGCCGCCATCCTGCGCGACGGTTGCTGGAGCTATGTCTTTGGCGACCTGACCGCGACCAGCGGCGCCGACCTCGTCACGGGCGCAAAGCTCTTCGCCACCTCGACGGACGGCCTGATTCCGTGGCGCGGCCGACCCGATAGCCTGAAGCGTGGCCTCGTTGCCCGCATCCCTCCCCTCGACCTGTTGAAGGACTGATCATGACCGCTTCCGTCTCGCGCGTTCCCTGCACCGTCGTCACCGGCTTCCTCGGCGCCGGCAAGACGACGCTGGTCCGTCATCTCCTGGAAAACGCCGGCGGCAAGCGTATTGCCATCATCGTCAACGAATTCGGCGACATCGGCATCGACGGCGAGATCCTGAAGGGCTGCGGCATCGACACATGCCCGGAAGAAAATATCGTCGAACTGGCCAATGGCTGCATCTGCTGCACCGTCGCCGACGACTTCGTCCCGGCGCTCGACCAGATCCTCGCGCTGACGCCGAAGGTCGACCACATTCTGATCGAGACATCCGGCCTGGCTCTACCCAAGCCGTTGGTCCAGGCTTTCCAGTGGCCGAGCGTGAAAAGCCGGGTGACCGTCGACGGCGTCATCGCCGTTGTCGACGGGCCGGCATTGGCCGAGGGCCGCGTCGCCAACGACATGGATGCCTTGGCGGCGCAGCGCGCCCAGGACGAGACGCTCGACCATGACGACCCGGTCGAGGAGGTGTTCGAGGATCAGATCGCCTGCGCCGACCTGATCATCCTGTCGAAAAGCGATTTGATGGATGCAGCCGGCTCCGCCCGCGCCAATGCGATCATCAACGAACACTCCGCCCGCGCGGTGAAGATCGTGCCGACCTCGCATGGCAAGGTCGATCCGTCCGTGCTGCTCGGGCTCGGTCTCGCCGTCGAGGACGACATCGAAAACCGCAAGTCCCATCATGACGGCGCCTTCGACCATGAGCATGACGACTTCGACACGTTCATCGTCGACATTGCCTCGATCGCCAATCCCGACGAGCTGGCGAAACGCGTCGCCACCGTCGCCGAAGAAGAGAACGTGTTGCGTGTGAAAGGCTTCGTCGAGGTCGGCGGCAAGCCGATGCGGCTCTTGCTGCAGGCGGTCGGGCCGCGCGTCAATCATTACTATGACCGCGCCTGGACCGCCACGGACGACCGCCGCTCGCGCCTCGTCGTCATCGGCCTCAAGGGGCTGAACCGCCCGGCGATCGAGCGTATACTCGCCGGCTGATTTCGGACACGGGTTGCGATGCACATCCTAACCACGACATCCGCCTCGCTCGACGACCTCGCCGAGCCGGTCGATCTGCGGCAGACGCCGGCGGATATCGTGGCCCTGTCCTTCACCGACAGCGATCTCGCCGGACTGGCGGCAGCCTGGAAGGCCGACGCCGGCCGCCTGCCCTCGATGCGGCTGGCCGCGCTGCGCGACCTGCGCCATCCCATGTCCGTCGACCTCTGGGTCGACAGCGTCGCCCGCCACGCCAAGATCATCCTCGTGCGCATCCTCGGCGGCTACGACTGGTGGCGCTATGGCTGCGACCAGCTTGCCTCGACCGCCCGCGAGCGCGGCATAAAACTGGCGCTGCTGCCCGGCGAATGCCGAGACGAGGATCTGCGCCTGATCGAAGCCTCGACATTGCCGCGCGAGGAACTCGACGGCCTGCTCGACTATTTCCGCGAGGGCGGCCCGGCCAATATGAGCGCGCTGGTGCGAAGGTTGGCGCGGCTGGCTGGGTCGGATGCCGACGTAGCAGAGCCGGTCAGCGTACCTAAAGCGGGGTTTTACGAGCCGGGACGCGGCGTCGTAGAGAGGCCGGACCTTTCAAACGTCCGCGTTCCTTCACACCCCCCTCTGTCCTTCCGGACATCTCCCCCGCAAGGGGGGAGATCGGCTGTCATCAAAGCCGGCTCCTCGTCTGCCCCGTCAGACAGGAATCTATCTCGACTATCCGCGATTGGCGAAATCGCCGATGACAGAGCAATCTCCCCCCTTGCGGGGGAGATGTCCGGCAGGACAGAGGGGGGTGTGACGGAACTCGACGCTGACAACCTCGATGCTTCCACCATCCCCATCCTCTTTTACCGCTCGATGCTGCTGGCCGCCGATGTCGCGCCCATCGATGCGCTCGTCGAAGCGCTCAGCCAGCGTGGCATCAACCCGGTCCCCATCTTCGTCTCCAGCCTGAAGGACCCGGCATCCCTGGCGTTCGTGGAAACCGCACTCGCCGCGCTGAAACCCGCCGCAATCATCACCGCGACCGCCTTCGCCTCTGGCGCCGAACCCGGCGTCGAAACCCTGTTCGACCGTGCCGGCGTGCCTGTCTTCCAGGTCATTGTCGCCACCACCCGCCGCGACATCTGGGAAAACAACCAGCGCGGCCTGGCGCCCGCCGACCTCGCCATGCATGTCGTGCTGCCCGAACTCGACGGCCGCATCCTCGCCGGCGCCATTTCCTTCAAGGGCGAGAGCGAGACCGATCCGGCGCTTGGCTACCGCGCCTTCGCCAACCGGCCGGAGCCGGATCGTGTGGCGCAAGTCGCGGACCGTGTGGCGGCCTTCATCCGTTTGCAGGAGACGCCCCGCGCGACGCGCAAGCTGGCCATCCTGATTCCGGATTACCCGAGCGCTCCTGGCCGCACCGGCTATGCGGTCGGCCTCGACGTGCCGTCCAGCGTGCTGGCGATGCTGCAGGACCTGAGGGAACAGGGCTATGGCGTTGAGGGGATTCCGGAGACGCCGCGTGGGTTGCTGGATTTGCTGGCGCGCAGCAACGACGGGCTGAGGCTGGACGCTTATCTCGCTCTTTCGACAGAGTTGCCGACTGCGGCAATTGCCGCGGTCGAAGCGGCTTGGGGCACGGCCGAAGGTGAAACAGGTTTGTACGAGGCGCCCCTCTCTGTCCTGCCGGACATCTCCCCCACTTGGGGGGAGATTGGCAGTCCCGCCGGCGGCGCTTTTCCTGCAACGGTTGAGATTGGCGAAAGCTCAGATGACGGCTCGATCTCCCCCCCCGTGGGGGAGATGTCCGGCA
>NZ_SMYZ01000069.1 GCF_004919685.1 Mesorhizobium norvegicum
CTGCCGGGCATCTCCCCCACGAGGGGGGAGATTGGCAGTTCACCCAAACTTCGGATCGAGACTACCCGACTTATACCGCTTGGCCATCTCCGCAACCGGCAGCGGCTTGATCTTCTGCGCGTTGCCGGCGGTGCCGAACTGTTCGAAGCGCTCCTTGCAGAGCTTGCGCATCGCCGCCATCGCCGGCGTCAGATATTTGCGCGGATCGAACTCGCTCGGGTTCTCGGTCAGCACCTTGCGGATCGCGCCGGTCAACGCCATGCGGTTGTCGGTGTCGATGTTGATCTTGCGCACGCCGTGCTTGATGCCGCGCTGGATTTCCTCGACCGGCACGCCCCAGGTCGGCTTCATCTGGCCGCCATATTTGTTGATGATCTCCTGCAGATCCTCCGGCACCGAAGACGAGCCATGCATGACCAGATGCATGTTGGGCAGGCGGCGGTGGATTTCCTCGATGACGTTCATGGCCAGCACCGCACCATCGGGCTTGCGCGAGAATTTATAGGCGCCGTGGCTGGTGCCCATGGCAACCGCCAGCGCATCGACATGGGTGTCCTTGACGAACTCGACCGCCTGTTCCGGGTCGGTCAAAAGCTGGTCGTGGCTGATCGCGCCTTCGACGCCATGGCCGTCTTCCTGTTCGCCGCCGCCGCTCTCCAGCGAGCCGAGCACGCCGATCTCGCCTTCGACAGACACGCCGCCCCAATGCGCCATGTCGACGACGCGCTTGGTGATGCCGGAATTGTAGGCGTAGTCGGCCGGTGTCTTGCCGTCCTCCTTCAGCGATCCGTCCATCATGACGGAAGTGAAGCCGTACTGGATGGCGGTCACGCAGGTGGCTTCGTTGTTGCCATGGTCGAGATGCATGCAGACCGGAATGTCGGGATGGATTTCGACCAGCGCGTCGATCAGCTTGGCCAGCACCACGTCATTGGCATAGGCGCGCGCGCCGCGGCTGGCCTGCAGGATGACCGGCGACTTGGTCTCCTCGGCGGCCTCCATGATGGCGAGGCCCTGTTCCATGTTGTTCATGTTGAAAGCGGGCACGCCGTAGCCGTATTCGGCGGCGTGGTCGAGCAATTGTCTCAGTGTTATGCGAGCCACCCAATAGTCTCCCGTATCTGGTTTCAAGCGCAACGTCGCGGGCCGGCCGGTCGCCGGTCGGCTCTTGATGCTTCTGGCCGGATTTCAACGGAACCGCAACCTTCAGCGGTCTTCTCGATCGCAATTCTTGTTGCAGGGTTGAAATCCGGGCTGTTTGACGACCTCAGGCCGCGATCTGTTCCCGAGCCGCCAGGAGCTGGACGCAGGCATTGGCCGCTTCCTTGCCCTTGACGGTGAAGTGCTCGAAGAAGAAGCGGTGGTGCTCGGCGCTGTCGTGGTAGTTGTGCGGCGTGAGCACCGCTGACAGCACCGGCACGCCGGTCGACAACTGCACATTCATCATGCCGTCGATCACCGCGCTGGCGACGAACTCATGCCGGTAGATGCCGCCATTGACGACAAAGGCCGTGCCGAGGATCGCGGCATAGCGGCCGGTCTGGGCCAAGGTCTTGGCATGCAGGGGAATTTCATAGGCGCCCGGCACGTCGAAGATATCGACAGCGAAGCGCTCGCCGCCGATGTCGGCCAGTTCCGCCTCGAAGGCCTGTACGCACTGGTCGACGATATCGGCGTGCCAGCGCGCCCTGATAACGGCGATACGGGTCGTTTCATAGTCTTTATGGGAATGCTGATTCATGGGTCCATCCTTCCGTTTCGAACCAGAATCAGGACGCACGATACGCAATCCGGCCCGCCGGGGCGGTCCGTCTTCCGTTTCGTTCTCTTCCATCCGGACTGTAACCGTCGGCTCCGGAATCACACCGGATCTGCTGACCTTCCCGATTGTGCCGGGAAGCGCTCGCGGGCTTGGGTCCCGCGCATGACCCCGAAAACCGGAACGGTTTTCGGAAAGGAATCATGCGCAACTAGGAGTCCTTACCGCCGGTGGGGACTTTCACCCTGCCCTGAGAACATTAACGGCTTTGTATGAAAGGGCAGGACGCTGCTGTCAACCGTGAGAAGGTTGGGCCAAGCACGTACGACTACCTCGTGCGCCAAGCCGCCGCCGATGCGGCAACCAGCATGAGCACTGCCGCAACCGCCGCGCAGGTGGCAAAGCCGAAGCTGGAATAAAGCGGCCCGAAACTGGTGGTGCCGACGAAGACCGCGAGGTAGGTCACCGCGCTGTTCAAGCCCATGATCGTGCCGCGCCGCGACGGATCGAGTGCCGACAGGCGCATCACCAGGACGTTCAATCCGAAATGATTGGCAAGTCCCCAAACCGCGACCATGGCCAGGGTCACGCTGAAACTGCCGCTCGTTGCGGCCATGGCAACATAGACGACCGCGACCAGAAGATAGGCGAATGGCATGACGCGTCGTGCGCCGAGCCGATCGATGACGCCGTCGAGCAGAGCAGCTGTACCGAAGCCGATTCCGTAGGCAAGGGCCGCCAGCCCATTGGCGCTGACCGGCTGCCCAAGCCCAACGTGAAGGTGGTCGCCGAGATAGCCATAGACACCATAGAAGGCGGTCATGAAGGCGGCGCAGGCAATGAGAAGCGGGACGATGCCGGGAATGCCGAGCGCGTCTAGTGGCGTCGGTGCCGGGCCGCTCTTCCTGATGTCACTCAGCGACGACAGTGCGAGGCCGGCCAACGCAAGCATTGCAAGCAGCGCGACCGCTGCGAAAACGGCGCGCCAATGTACGAGATCGGCAAGCACGGCCGACAGCGAGACGCCGGCCACCATGCTGAGCGTCCATCCGGTCAGCACGACCCCGATCGTGCCGCTTTCACGGCCGGGCGGAGCGATGGCCGCGGCGCTGGCATAGATTGCCGGCATGGCGATACCGGCAGCGATGCCGGCGAGCAGCTGTGCCGCGACCAGCATGATCACCGTGGGTGCCGCGGCACTCGCGACCAGTGCCAGTGCCAGCAGCAACAGTGCGCCCTGCAGCATCCGGCGTGCGCCGAGCCGGTCGATGTAGCGGGCCAGGAACAGCGCGCTTGCGGAGGTGCCGAGGCCGAACGCGGCCGCCGCAATCATCACGGCCGGCACGCTGGTCCCGAACGACGAGGCCACAGCCGGTGCGATCGGACCCAGCACAAGCGAGTTCGAGCCGATGACGGCGATGCAGCCCGTCAAGAGATAGGCAAGCGCCGGAATCGGTGCTCGGGCAGTCAAAGGTGCAACTTGATCAATGTTCGACATATCAGCATAATGGCCGTATTCAATTCAGCGGAGAACCAGGAATTTCGCCATGGATGAAGAAACAGATGGCATTCTGCAGAACAGGCCTGCGCCCCGCGATCTCGACGCGATAGACCGAAGAATATTAGGCGTCCTGGTCGATGACGCCACGATCAGCTACGCCGAACTCGGCGATCGCGTGGGCTTGTCGCCACCCGCAGCGCATGAGCGGGTCAAACGGCTCCGGCGCAGCGGCGCCATCCGCAACACGGTCGCCATCATCGATCCCCGGGCGGTGAAAAAGCCTTTGCTTGCCTTTGTCCACATCGACACCAGGGGTTGGGGAAAGACGCCGGAACTGATGGCGGTCTCGCAATATCCCGAAGTCGAGGAGATCCATACCGTCGCCGGTGATACCTGCATGCTGCTGAAGGTCCGCACGGAAGATACCAGAGCACTCGAAGGCCTTTTGGCGCGCCTGTACGAAACGCCGGGGGTCACCTCGACGCGCAGCTATGTGGTTTTATCGACCTATCTGGAGCGGCCGGTGCAGCCGGGCATTACCGAGACATGGCCGACGCCGAAGCATATGGCCGAGCCTCTGTACTAGAAGACTAGAAGCGAGCGGCTACGCTCTCTCGGGAAACATGGCTTTCAGACCCGCGCGCGACGCCTTGGCAACGCCGCGTTCGGTGATCAGTCCGGTCACCAGCCGCGCCGGCGTCACATCGAAGGCCGGGTTTGCCGCCGGCGTCGTCTCCGGCGAAATGCGCACCTGGGCAATCTCACCGGCAGCGGTCTTGCCCCAGACCAGCGAGACCTCGTCGGCCGAGCGCTGCTCGATCGGGATTTCGGCCAGACCGTCATGCACCGTCCAGTCGATGGTCGGCGAGGGCAGGGCGACATAGAACGGCACATCATTGTCGGCGGCGGCGAGCGCCTTCAGATAGGTGCCGATCTTGTTGCAGACGTCGCCGTCGGCGGTGGTGCGGTCGGTGCCGACGATGACCATGTCGATCTCGCCGCGCTGCATCAGATGACCGCCGGCATTATCGACGATCAGCGTGTGCGGCACGCCATGCCCGGCCATCTCCCAGGCGGTCAGCTGGGCGCCCTGGTTGCGCGGCCGTGTTTCATCGACATAGACGTGGACCGGAATGCCGGCCTCCGTGGCCAGATAGATCGGCGCGGTGGCCGTGCCGTAGTCGACGGTCGCCAGCCAGCCGGCATTGCAGTGGGTGAGGATGTTAACCGGCTCGCCCTTCTGCTTGCGTGCCGCGATGGCCTTGATGATGGCGAGACCGTTCTCGCCGATGGCGCGGTTGAGCTCGACATCCTCGTCGGCGATCTCATCGGCGCGCCGATAGGCGGCTGCGGCGCGTTG
Source organism: Mesorhizobium norvegicum (assembly GCF_004919685.1). Lineage (GTDB taxonomy): Bacteria > Pseudomonadota > Alphaproteobacteria > Rhizobiales > Rhizobiaceae > Mesorhizobium > Mesorhizobium norvegicum. Next base: position 4,621 of record NZ_SMYZ01000069.1, read on the forward strand.
CTCTGTTGGCAGGGGCCGCAGGAAGCGCCGCATTTCGTCGAGCGCCCAGCGCAGATTGATCGCGGTCGGGCGCGTCTCGTGCAGGGTCTCCCACACAGCGTCGAGCGCTGCATCCGACGGATCGTCAGCCATCTGCATGGCGACACCATAAGCGGCGGTGACGCCGATCAGCGGCGCGCCGCGCACCCACATGTCGCGGATGGCGGTGGCGATGCCGGCAACGCTGCCGATCTTTTCGATGCGGAAATCATGCGGCAGCCAGCGCTGGTCGATGATCTCCACCGAACGTCCGTCGTCGCTCAGCCAGATGGTGCGATAGTGGCGGTCGCCGACGTTCAAATGCTGCTCTCCTGTTCGATCAGCGCGGCCAGGTTGTTGACCTCGTCGATGCTGTGGATATGGCGCCGGTTGACGGCGATGTGACGGCCGAATTTCAGCGCCTTTGCCTCACAACTGGCGCGCAAATCCTCGTCGGCAATGGTCTCGAAATCGGCATTGTGGGCGAGGCCGAGGATACGTCGGTGAACCTCGATGCCGGCAAAGCCCAGCAAATCGGTCCAGATCTGGTGCAGCACATGGTCGAGCGCCTGCTCGGCGCCGAGCCTGTCGCCCTGATCCTCGAACAGGCTCTTCTGATAGAGCATGCCGGTGCGCTCGGTGCGCCACAGATGCGAGAACTCGGCGCGGAACACCGACCATGTTTCGGCTGTCACGCCGAGCAGATAGGCGCGCATGGCGTCGCGCTTGCCAGTCTGCTCATGGCCGCGCTGCGAGAAGAACGACATCCAGAAATTGGCAAGCAGCATGCCGACATCGAAGGCCATCGGGCCGTAGAAGGCGAACTCCGGATCGATCATCCGGGTTTCCCGGTCTGTGACCATGATTGAGCCGGAATGCAGATCGCCATGCAGCAGCGTCTCCGCATTGGCGGCGAACAGATGCTTCAGCCGCTGCGCCTCGACCTTGAGGTCGCGGTCGGCGCGCAGGTCGGCGACGAGACCGTCGAGCTGCGGCGAGGTGTGGCGGTTCATCTTGGCATCGAAATAGGGGTCGGAAAACACCAGGCTCTCGGTGATGTCGCAGAGTTCGACATTGTCGGCGAACAGCGCCAGATCGGCCTTGCGGTCCTTGGCCGCCATGTGCAGGTCGGAGCCGCGAAACAGCGTGCGGGCCATGAACAGGCCGATATCCCGGGCAATGTTCGGCAATTGCCGGCCTTCGATCAGCGCCCGCCGCAGGATGATGTGCGGTGACAGATATTCCATGATGATCAGCGCCTGGCCCTCATCGAAATGATGGATGGCCGGCACCGAGCCCGGCGCACGCGCCTCTTGCCGGGTCAGCGCGTGATATTCGAAGAAAGAGCGCTTTAAGGGCAGCGGCCAGCTGTCGCCGACCAGGCGGACATAGGGCAGGGCCTGCTTGACCACCGCCGCACCGCTGGCGCCCTCGACGATGAACACCAGGTTGAGATTGCCGTCACCGACCTCGCGGACCTTCCAGCATGTCGTGTCCTTGCCGATCTTCGCGCATAGCGCGTCGTTGTCACCAAGGCGGACAGCCAGGGTCTCGACCGACAGGGCTTCGAACGGCAATTTTTCAGTCATCGTCATCCTCCCGCATATGCGCTCCGAACATAACGGAGGCATGGCGGCCGGGCCAAGCTAGGAAGCGATCTGGCAATTGTCAATCGTGTTGACAATTGCCGATACAGCTCATAGCGTCATGTCAGGGAGGAACGCATGGTCGGCAATGCCGTGTTCCGCGTAGAGGGACTGAGGAAATCCTTTGGCCATAACGAGGTGCTTGGCGGCGTCTCGCTGGAACTGCATGCCGGTGAAGTGACCGTGCTGATGGGCGCCAACGGCGCCGGCAAATCCACCCTCGTCAAGATCATCTCTGGCGTCTATGAGCGCGGCGGCGGCACGATGGCGCTCGCCGACCAGGATTTCGCACCGAAAACCCCGGCTGAGGCGATCCGCGCCGGCGTCGTCACCGTGCACCAGAACATCAATGACGGTGTCGTCGCCGATCTCGACGTCGCCACCAATCTGACCCTCGACAGGCTGAGCGGCAAAGGCGCGCCCACCCTGTTCAATCCGGCCCGCGTGCGCCGGGAGGCCAAGGCGGTTGCCGACCGCATGGGGCTGGCCATCGATTTGAAGGCGAGGGTGAGCGATCTTTCGCTGGCCGATCGCCAGATGGTGGCGATTGCCCGCGCCTTGGCGCACCAGCCGAAAGTGCTGATCCTCGACGAGCCGACCTCATCTCTCTCCAGCGCCGAGGCCGATCGGCTGTTTGCGCTGATCGACAGGCTGCGCGAGCAAGGCGTGGCGATCCTCTACATCTCGCACCGCATGTCGGACATCAGGCGGTTGGCCGATCGGATCATCTCGATGCGAGACGGAATCATCTCAGGCATTTTCGACAAGAAGCCGCTCGACTATGAAGGCGCGGTCAACGCCATGCTCGGCCGCAAGATCCATCTCGACCAGATCGTCGTCAGGAATTCGGCCAAGGCAATCCTGACGATCGAAGGTCTGCGCATTGCGCCAGGCGCCCGGCCGATTTCGCTGACGCTCGGCGACGGCGAGGTCGTCGCCATCACCGGCCTCGTCGGCGTCGGCAAGACGGCGCTCGCCGAGACGCTGTTTGGCGTGCGCAGGCCGCTCGCCGGCACCATGACGATGAATGGCAAGCCTTATGCGCCTGAAACAGCTGGTGAGGCAATCGCCGCCGGCGTGTTCCTCGTCGCCAAGGACCGCGGCGAGAACGGCATCGTCGGCGGCTTCAACATCCAGGAAAATATCAGCCTGCCGTTTCACAAGCGCATGTCGCGCTTCGGCATCCTGAGGCGCCGTCTCGAACGTGCCACCGCTCGCCGGCAGATCGAAGAACTGGGCATCGTCTGCCGTTCCGAGAAGGACGAGATGTCGGAGCTGTCCGGCGGCAACCAGCAGAAGGTGATGGTCGCCCGCTGGATGGCTCAGGATGCGAAACTGTTCATTCTGGATGAGCCGTTTCAGGGCGTCGATATTTCCGCCCGCCGCGACATTGCCGCCAAGCTCAGGGCGAGTGCAAACGGCCGCGCCACGCTGTTGTTCGTCACCGAGCTGGACGAGGCGCTGGAGACCGCCGATCGCATCCTGGTCATGTCGGAGCAGACCATCGTCGGCGAACACCGCAATGCCGATGTCGATCTCGATCGCCTGCTGGCCGAGGTCGCCGGCGGACCGTTGCACAGCGCGGCCTAGCGCGCGGCCAATAGGAATTGGAATGGAGAGAGCATGGGTTCGAGTTGGGTAAAGACGGCAGCGGTGCGAGGGGGCACTGAATGACGCTGCGCGACCACGCCATCCGCTACGGGTTCATCGTGCTCTTGTTCGGGCTCGTCGCCTATTTCTCGATCGCGGCCGACGGTTTCGTTTCGCCGCAAAGTGCTGTCTTCATCTTCCAGTCGGTCGCCATCACCGGCGTGCTGGCGCTCGGCGTCACAGCCACGCTGGTCGTCGGCGGCTTCGATCTGTCGATCGGCTCGGTCGCTACGTCAGCCATGATGGCGGCGGCCTATGTGATGGTGGTGCTGGAGCAGAACGCCCTCGTCGCGGTCGTCGTCTGCCTGCTCATCGGCGCCATTGTCGGCCTGATCAACGGCTGGCTGATCGTCTACATGCGCGTGCCCGATCTGCTGGCGACGCTCGGCATGATGTTCCTGCTCGTCGGCCTGCAGCGCATTCCGACCGAAGGCCGTTCGATCGCCACCGGCATGACCATGCCGGACGGTTCGGTCGCCAACGGCAAATTCTCTGACGCCTTCCTGGCGCTCGGGCGCCACCGCTTCGACTTCTTCATCCCCAACCTCATTCCGGTGTCGGTGGTGGTGCTGCTCGTGCTCGCCGTGCTGATCTGGTTCTTCCTCGAATACACCCGCTTCGGCCGCATGATGTACGCGGTCGGCAGCAATGAGCGCGCCGCCGAACTCGCCGGTGCGCCTGTCAAGGCATACAAGATCTGGGCCTACGTTATTTCAGGAGTTTTTGCCTCGATCGGCGGCATTTTGCTCGCTGCCCGGCTTGGACGCGGCGACATCGCCTCGGGTAATAATCTACTGCTCGATGCAGTTGCCGCGGCGCTGATCGGCTACGCGGTGCTAGGTGCCGCCAAGCCGAATGCCTTCGGCACCGCCGTCGGCGCGCTGTTCGTCGGCATCTTGCTGCAAGGCCTGACGATGATGAACGCGCCTTACTACACGCAGGATTTCGTCAAGGGCGTCGTTCTGGTCATCGCCCTTGTCTTCACCTTTGCGCTTTCGGGCAGGGGCAGGAGGTAGCTTTTCGACCGGAACAGGATTTGGGTTCAACAAGAGTGGAGGAAAACAAAGTGAGCATTACAAGAAGACTTCTAGGGAAGGCGGCGCTCGGCCTGGCCGGCGCAACCATGCTGATGCAGTTCCCGGCGCTGGCCGCGGACAAGCCGGCGCCTTTCGACAAGCCTGGCGTCAAGATCGCGTTGGTGCGCTATCTCTCGACCGGCGACTTCTTCCAGGCCTATCTTTCGGGCGTCGAGGCCCAGTCCAAAGCGCTCGGCATCGACCTGCGCGTGCTCGACAGCCGCCAGGATGCCGCCCTTCAGTCCGACATGGTCGATCAGGCCATCGCGCTCGGCGTGCAGGGCATCATCATCCAGCACGGCCTGACGGAATCGATGAAGGACGCCGCCCAGCGTGCGGTCGACGCCGGCATCAAGGTGGTGGCCTTCGATGTCAATGTCGAAAACCCGAAGATCCCGCAGGTCGAACAGTCCGACCGTGACCTTGCGCGCCTCGCGCTCGAGCAGGCGGTCAAGGACAATGGCGAGAGCTGGAATGCCGGCTATGTCTATGTCGCCGGCATCGCGCCGCTCGACCGCCGCAACGAGACCTGGGTCGACGTGAAGAAGAAATATGCCGGCATCAAGGAAGTCGCGATGTTCGGCACGCTCGACAATCCGATCGCCAACTCCGTCGCCAACCAGGCGCGTTCGGTGCTGTCGGCGCATCCCGACATCAAGGTGATGTTCGCTCCCTATGACGAATTCGCCAAGGGTGTGAAGATCGCTGTCGATGAAGCCGGCCTCAACAAGGGCATCAAGATCTACTCGGCTGACATTTCGACCTCGGATATCGCCGCGATGCGGGAGCCCGACAGCGCCTGGGCTGCTACCGCCGCGACCAACCCGGCCGTCGTCGGCCAGGTCTCGGTGCGTGCGCTGGCGCAGTTGCTGGCCGGTGAAGATCCCGGCCACAACGTCGTCGTGCCGCCGACGCTGATCACCCAGAAGGACCTGATCGACAAGGACATCAAGAACATGGAGGACCTGTCTGCCAAGCTGCCGCAGTTCGCCCATGCCGATGTCGCGATGCCGGCCTGGATGCCGAACCCGAACGCGAAGTAGGGTTCAGCTGAAGACAAAGGAAAGGAGCGGCTCTCGGGCCGCTCTTTTCAAATTTGAAGTCTCCTCCCGAAGCCTCTGTTTACAGCCAATGCTCCGGATCGCGCATCCCGTGGACAATCGCCACGACCAGGACGCCGTCAGACTGCGGTTCGTAAATGACGATATAGCCGGCGTTCGATGAGCACACGGGCCGTCGCGCTCAATTCCGGCTGGGCCGTGCCCATCTTGGGGTGCTGCGCCACCAGTTCCAGCTTGGCAAAAATGCGCATAAGCAGCTTGTCCGCTGCCTTTTCGTTGTCGATTGCGATTGTGTGCCAGATATCCCGCAAATCCTGCGCGGCGCGCGGTGTGAGCCGATATCTAGCCACGGGCGCGGCGTTCTGCCTTCAGACTGCGTAGAAACTCGGCGGGTTCGATTTCCACCGGCTTGCCGCTGGCCATGCCGTCGGCATAGGCGCGTTTCAGATGCTCGAGCTCCAGGACACGCAATTCCTCGCGCTGCTCCCACAGGCGAAGAGCGTCGCGGACAATCTCGCTGTTGGAGGCATATGCTCCGCCTTCGATGGCGCTTTGCAGGCGAGCACTCTGCTTCGCGGTGAGCGAGATGGTGAGGGTGCGCATCGGTTCGGCTTTCATGCCGATCCTATATCACACCTCACAGGAACTAACAATATTTGTTAGGATTATGGCATCCATGTCTTGATCCCCCGCCATTCGGCAGGGGATCACAAGGCAAAGTTCTACCTCATAGCTGCCGCGATATTACCGCCATCGACCGTCGTCACGTCGGCGGTGGTCCGGTCGGCCAGCGCGTGGTGCAGGAACGCCTGCGCCACATCCTGTGCCGTCACTTCCTGGCCGAGCAGGTTGCCGGACATGTAGTCCTTCTCCGACACGCCGCGCGCGCCCGAACGGCTGGCGATCATGGCGTCGGTCAGAAGCCCCGAGCGGATGCGATCGGCGTTGACCGCGTTGGAGCGGATGCCGTAGGCGCCATAGTCGAGCGCGTATTGCCGGGACAGGAACAGTGTCGCCGCCTTCGGTACGCCATAGGCGCCGAATTTCGGACCCGGATTGACCGCCTGCTTGGAGGTGTTGAACAGAAGAGCGCCGCCGGTGCCTTGTTCCAGCATGATGCGCACCGCGTTCTGCGCCACCGACTGATGGGCGAAGAAGTTGAGTTCGAAACTCTTGCGCAGGAGCGCATCGTCGAGTTCGCCGATGCGGCCTTCCCAGGCCGCCCCTGCATTGGACACCAGAATGTCGACACCGCCGAACACGGCGACCGCTTTGTCGAAGGCGGCACGCACCTGCGCTGGGTCGGTGATGTCGGCGGCGACACCGATCGAATTGTTGCCGGCCTTCTTGGCGGCCTCGGCAGCCTTTTCAGCGTCGAGATCGACGACGACGGCATGGGCGCCATTGTCGGCGAACAGTTTTGCCGTCGCTGCACCGATCGCGCCGGCGCCGCCGGTGATCAGCACCACCTGGCCGGTCAGCGGCTTCGGCTTGTTGGAAGCTAGCTTGGCCTGTTCCAGCGACCAGTACTCCAGCGGGAACAGGTCTGCCTTGGAGAGCGGATGGAACCGGCCGACCGCTTCGGCGCCGCGCACCGCCTCGATCCACATTTCGCCGACATCGGATGCGATCTTCGCATCCTTCAGCGTGCGGCCGTGGCCGAACATGCCGAGGCCGGGAACCAGAGTCAGCCGCGGCATCTGGTCGAGCATGGTGCGCTTGACGTCGTCGAGCGCATCATTGGTTTCGAAATAGGCGCGGTAATCCTTGGCGAAGGCGTCGACATGGCTCTTGATCACGGATCTGTAGTCGCTGGCCTTGTCCGCATCGGGCGCCGGCAGCGCCATCGGCCCGGTCTTGATGCGGATCGACAGATCGGGTGTCGACACGCCGCGTCCGGCATAGTCGGCAATCTCGGATGAATTGATGAAATCGACGATTGCCGGCGAAGTGCGGAAGTCAGAGATCATGCGGTCGAAGCGGCCTTCGCCGCGCGCTACCGCCACCGCGCCGCGCAGCATCGGCGCGATGGACGCGGGTGTCGCGAGCCTTGCCGGCAAGGCTGCCTTTGCAGCCTGAGGCTTGCCGTGCTTGGCAATGTAGTCCTCGGCGACGTTTACATAATGGATCATCCTGTCATAGGCCTGCTTAGCATCGTCGCCGAAGGTGAAGATGCCATGCTTGTCGAGGATCAGGCCCTCGACATCAGGATCGGTGTCGAAGATATCGGCGGCCGCCTTGGCGAGGTCGAAGCCGGGCATGATGTAGGGCACGTAACCCATCTTGCTGCCGAACACCGTCTTCACCAGCGGCTTCGAGTCTTCCTGGTCGACGATGGCCAGAATGGCGGTCGAATGCGTGTGGTCGACGAATTTGTGCGGCAGGAAGGCATGCAGCAGCGTCTCGACCGACGGGTTGGGCGAGGACGGGTCGATGAGGTTGACGCGTTGCAGCGCGACCATGTCCTCGTCGGCCAGTTTGCTCAGCGCGCGCGCCTTGAGCAGCGGCTTGAGCTTGACCGCCGGCAGGCCCTGCGGCTCGATGACACCCATGTCCCAGCCGCTGCCCTTGACGCACAGCACGTCCCACTCGTCGCCGACAAGATCGGTCGCCGTCGTCTTGCACGAGGTGTTGCCGCCGCCATGCAGGACCAGCCGTGGTTCACCGCCCAGCAGCCGGGTCGTGTAGACGCGCAGCGCCAGGTCGCGGTCGACGCCCTTTTTCGCATAGTCGGCAACGAGCTTTTCGGCTGCATCGTCATTCCACAAATTCTTCATGTTCGTTTCGTCCGGTTGCTGTCTTTGATGGTGAAACAGGAATGCCGCGACGCTTTGATGACAATGCGTCGGCGGCGAAGATGATGGTTTCCTAGGAGGCCTTTTCTGTCGTGGCAGCGGCATGGTCCAGCAGCCGCTGCGCCATGCGCGCGCCGACCACCAGATGCGTGCAAAGGCCGCCTGCGATCGCCGCGAACAGCGGTTCGAACTTGCTGTCCTCCTGCACCACCATCAGCCGTCTGGCGATGGCGCGCAGCGAGGCAAGCTCGGCCGAGATTACCCGGCGGTTATAACTGCAGTCGAGCACCTCGCCCTCGGCGTCGATAATCTGACCGGCGATGACGCCGGCGGCGCCTCGGCTGCGCAGTTCCGCCATTTCGCCCGATGTCAGTGCGCCGCATTTGACCAGATGGCTGTCGGCGTCGACCGCGCCGACCGAGTACAGCGCCAGATCGCATTCACCGACCCCTGACAGCTGTTCGCGGATCACCGGCTCGGCGCGCAGCGCGCGCGCCAGCTCTTCCGTCGACAGCACCAGCGGTGCGTAGAAGTTGAGGCCCTTGGCGTTCAGCCGTCGCGCGATCTCCATCGTGCATTGGTCGGGCCGGTAGGAATAGGGCGCGCCGAGATTGCCGCAGAGCTGCACCACGGTGACATCCTGCAGGTCGGCATAGGACATGATGTCGGCGATCATGTAGACGGTGCGGCCCCAGGCGACGCCGATGCGGTCGCCCTTCTTGACCAGTTCGAGGAAGACGCTTGCCGCCAGCACGGCGATTTCCGTCGACGGGTCGGCGATATGGTCATTTTCCGGCGCGATCCAGACGGCGTCCAGGCCCAACGCATCCTCGAGCTTACGCGCCAGCACATCGTCGGTGAAAAGCTGGGTCGAGGTGGAGATGTTGACGATGCCGGTCTCGCGCGCCTTGCGCAGATACATGGCGACCGAGGCGCGGGAAATGTTAAGCTGGCTCGCCACCTGGTCCTGCCGCAGGCCATGGGCATAATAGAGCCAGGCGGCCTTGTGGATGAGTTGTTCTGCCGGTCGGATCGCCATGCCGTCTCCTCGGCTGACATTATTCACGGCTCTCGACAAAAGTCAAACTGGGCAGGGGCATGCGATGCCCTTTCATCCGCTGAATCTGGATCATCATTGTGCCAAATGCACCCTATCGTGGCATCGTTGATGGTGACGCGGCTCGAGCCTGTGACTAGAAGGTCTAAAAGAAAACGCGGGGAGCATGGGATGGGCAATCCTTACGAACAGGATCTCGACAAGAACGCGGCCAACCATCAGCCGCTGACGCCGCTCACCTATCTGGAGCGCGCGGCCAAGACCTATCCCGACCAGATCGCCATCATCCATGGCCGCCAGCGCGTCGACTATCGCACCTTCTGGCACCGGTCGCTGAAGCTTGCCTCGGCGCTCGACAAGCGCGGCATCGGCAAGGGCGACACGATCACCGTCATGCTGTCCAACACGCCGCCGATGCTGGAGGCGCATTTCGGCGTGCCGATGACCAAGGCGGTGCTGCATTCGCTCAACACCCGCCTTGATGCGGCGGTCGTCGCCTTCCAACTCGACCACGCCGAGACCAAGGTGCTGATCGTCGACCGCGAATTCTCCAGCGTCGTCAAGCAGGCCCTGGAGCTGGCCAAGGTCAAGCCGCTGGTCATCGACTATGACGATCCCGAATACGCCGCCGACGCGCCGTATCCGAAAGGCGAGCGGATTGGCACTCTGGACTATGAGGCGTTTGTTGCTGGCGGCGACGAGGATTTCGCCTGGTCGATGCCCGACGATGAGTGGGATGCCATTTCGCTCAACTACACCTCCGGAACGACAGGCAACCCGAAGGGCGTCGTCTACCACCATCGTGGTGCGGCCCTGATGGCCTACACCAACACCATCCATGCCGGCATGGCCAAGCATGCGGTCTATCTGTGGACGTTGCCGATGTTCCACTGCAACGGCTGGTGTTTTCCCTGGACGCTCGCCGTCCAGGCCGGCACCCATGTCTGCCTGCGCTGGGTGCGGCCGAAGCCGATCTACGATGCGATTGCCGATCACGGCGTCACCCATCTGTGCGGCGCGCCGGTTGTGATGTCGGTGCTGATCAATGCGAAGGACGAAGACAAGCGCGAATTCCCGCAGACTGTCACCTTCAATACCGCGGCTGCTCCGCCGCCGGAAGCCGTGCTGTCCGGCATGGCCGATGCCGGCTTTGCCGTCACCCATCTCTACGGCCTGACCGAGACCTATGGCCCGGCGGTCGTCAACGAATGGCATGGCGCCTGGGACGATCTCGAAAAGAGCGAGCGCAGCGCCAAGAAGGCGCGACAGGGCGTGCGCTATGCAGCACTCGAAGGCCTGACCGTCATGGATCCCGAGACGATGCGGACGACACCAGCCGACGGCGAGACCATTGGCGAGGTCATGTTCCGCGGCAACATCGTCATGAAAGGCTATTTGAAGAACCGTAAGGCGAGCGACGAGGCCTTCGCCGGCGGCTGGTTTCATTCCGGCGATCTCGGCGTCATGCACCCCGACGGTTATATCCAGCTCAAGGACCGCTCCAAGGACATCATCATCTCAGGCGGCGAGAACATCTCCTCGATTGAGGTCGAGGACGCGCTCTATAAGCACCCGTCCGTTGCCTCTTGCGGCGTCGTCGCCAGGCCTGACGACAAATGGGGCGAGGTGCCCGTAGCCTATGTCGAACTGAAGCCCGGCAAGGCGGCGACCGAGGCCGAGATCATCGAGCACTGCCGCGCGCTGCTTGCCCGCTTCAAGGTGCCGAAGGCGGTGATCTTCGCCGAAATTCCAAAGACCTCGACCGGCAAGATCCAGAAGTTCCGGCTGCGCGAGATGGCCAAGGACCTGACTTCGTCATCCTAGGGTGGAGCAGTCGCGAAGCGACGTCGCGGAAACCCTAGGATCCATGCCGTGACCTCACGGCCGTGCTCCAACGGTCGAGAATGACACGGCGCGCTGAACTGCGTAACTTCTTGATCCGCCACACTCTTTGACTGATGTCGCGGCATGGATCCTAGGGTCTGCGCCGCGTCGCTGCGCTCCTTGCTTCGCCCTAGGATGACGACGGGACGAGGGTCGTTCGCCAACTTCTGGCGTGGCGGCCTCCGCCCGTCCTTGTCACCATCTGTCACCAATCGTACGCGTACACAGAATCCGCATTGACAGGTCACTCGTTTCGATTTACGACTGACGAAAGTTGAAATTCGTCACTCGTAAATTGACAGAGGACCATGTCCGAAGCCGCCACCATCGTCGCCGACGCCGCCCGACAGGAGAATGTGACGCGCATTCTCGACTGCGCCGAGCGCCTGTTCCGGCACTATGGCTACGGCAAGACCAATGTCGCCGACATTGCCCGTGAACTCGGCATGTCGCCGGCCAACATCTACCGCTTCTTCGCCTCCAAGGTCGAAATCCACCAGGCGGTCTGCGGCCGGATGCTCGGCGCCAGCTACAAGATGGCCTACGAGATCATGCACCTGCCGGTCAGCGCCGAGGAGCGGCTTCGGCGCTACGTGCATGCGCAGTACAAGATGACGATGGAGACCATGCTCGACGAGCAGAAGGTCCATGAAATGGTCATCGTCGCGATGGAGCGGGACTGGGGCGTGATCGACAAGCATGTCGACAGCATTCATGACCTGTTTGCGGAAGTGATCCGCGACGGCATCGAGGCCGGTGAGTTCAGGCAACAGGACCCGGTGACCGCGTCGCGCTGCTTCGGCGCCGCCACCGTCATCCTGTGCCATCCGCAGATGGTGGCGCAGTGCCTGGCCAAGACCAACCGGGCGATGCCCGACGATCTGATCGACTATGCGATCAGAGCTCTGAAGTAATAGCCGCCGAACGCCGGTGTCGACCGTTTATCTCCAGTCGGGAGTACCAAGATGTCTTTGTCCAGTTCCATCCTCCGCAAGCTGCCGGTTGCCGGCCTGATCGTCGCGGCGCTCGGGCTTGCCGGCTGCTCGCAGGAGAAAGCCGAAGTCAAGGACATCATCCGCCCGGTCAAGGTCGTCGAGATCGCTCAGGCGCATGACACCCGCACGCTCTCCTATTCCGGCTCGGTGCGGGCCCGCACCGAAAGCGCACTGGCTTTCCGCGTCAACGGCAAGATCACCGAGCGCCTCGTCGACATCGGTCAGCATGTGGCCTCGGGCGATGTGCTCGCCCGCATCGATCCCATTGACTACGACCTGTCGGTCAAGAGTGCGCAGGCAGCACTTGATGCCGCCGAGCGGCAGGTCGAGACATCAGAGCTATCCCGCAAGCGCGCCGAGCAGCTGTTTGACAAGAAGTTCACGCCGAAATCGCAGCTCGAACAGGCGACCCTGAGCTACGACCAGGCTGTCGCCACCCGCGATTCCGCTCGCTCGACGCTTGCCCAGGCCAGGAACCAGGTCGGCTATACCGATCTCAAGGCAGACCGGGATGGCATCGTCACCGCGGTCAGCGCCGATGTCGGCCAGGTGGTCGGCTCCGGCGCGCCGGTGGTCACCGTCGCCGTCGATGGTGAAAAGGAAGTGCTGATCGCCGTGCCGGAAATGGAGGTCGCCGAATTCAAGCCGGGCAAGATCGTCAAGGCGGGCTTCTGGTCCGACGACGCGCTGGCGCTCGACGGCAAGGTCCGTGAGGTCGCCGGCAGTGCCGATCCGCAATCGCGCACCTTCGCCGTCCGCGTCAGCTTGCCCAACGATCCGCGCGTGCTTCTCGGCATGACCGCCAGCATCGAAGCCTCGGCGGCCAATGAGCGGCAGCTCGTGTCAATCCCGCTGAGCGCACTGGCCGAGCAAGGCAAGCAGTCGATCGTCTGGGCCGTCGATCGGGGCGCCGACACCGTTCATGCCCGTCCGGTCAAGGTCGCCGAATTCGCCGCCGATGGCGTGCGTGTTGCCGAGGGACTGAAGCCCGGCGACGTCGTGGTCGCTGCCGGAACACAGTTCATGACCGAGAACCTCAAGGTGAAACTCGCCGGCGATGCGGCACTGCAGTCCGCATCCGCGGCAGACGGCGACGCCAAGCAGGTGCGCTGACGACAGACAACCGGCTGCGCGTTCCCGCAGCCGCTGGTTTCCGGGCGGCAAGCGCTCGAACCGAGGCGCTCGATTGATGTAACCCCCACATCGATTTTCGCGTCCCACCGCGATGAGCGTTTCTCCGCTCGGAGAGCCTTGCCGCCCGGAAGCCACTACCGAACCTCGATTTTGTTCCGCGCCAGGACATTCGCATCGGCGCGCTGACGATCAAACGAAGTGGACGACCACTGATGACCAATTCCACGGAAGAGAAGCGGCCCTTCAACCTGTCGCGCTGGGCAATCGGCCATCCGTCCATTGCGCGGTTCCTGTTCGGCCTGATCATCATTTCCGGCGCGCTCGGCCTGATGCGCATGGGCCAGAAGGAGGATCCCGATTTCACCTTCCGGGTCATGGTCGTCCAGGCAATCTGGCCGGGCTCCTCGATCAAGGAGATGGAAGACCAGGTCGTCAACAAGATCGAACGCAAGCTGCAGGAAACGCCGCATCTCGACTTCGTGCGCTCCTTCACCCGCGCCGGCAGCGCCATCATCACGGTGCAGATCAAGGGCGACACCAACGCCGCCGAGGTCACGGACGCGTTCTACCAGGTGCGCAAGAAGGTCGGCGATATATCAGGCGACCTGCCGCAAGGCCTGCTCGGCCCGTACTTCAACGACGAGTTCGGCGACACCTTCATCACCCTGCATTCGATCAGTGGTGACGGCTTCAGCTATCCCGAGCTGAAGAAATTCGCCATCCAGGCGCGCGACATGCTTTTGACGACGCCCGGCGTCGAGAAGGCGGTCATCATCGGCGACCAGCCGGAAAAGCTCTATATCGACGTTTCGTCCAAGGCGCTGGCCGAACGCGGCCTGACGCTCACCGATCTGCAGAACGCGATCAAGGGACAGAACAATGTCGACCCGGCCGGCTCCGTCGACACCGGCACCAATTCGGTGCGCATTTCCGTCGAAGGCGATGTCAGCAAGGTCGAGGACATCAGGAACCTGCGCCTGCGCGCCGGTGGCCAGGTCACAAGGCTGGGCGACATCGCCACGGTGACGTCGGGGCTGGAAGATCCTTTCCAGCGCAAATACCGCTTCAATGGGCATGACAGCGTGCAGCTTGGCGTCGTCATGGCCAAGGGCTTCAAGGTCACCGATGTCGGCAAGGATGTCGAGGCCACCTACAAGCGCTTCGAGGAGGCGCTGCCCTACGGCGTTTCCGTCGACCAGATTTCCGACCAGCCGGGCGTCGTCACGGACGCTGTCGCCGAATTCATGCATGCGCTCGGCGAAGCGCTGCTGATCGTACTCGTCGTCTCGTTCCTGTCGATCGGCTGGCGTTCCGGCCTGGTCATCGCCATCGCCATTCCGCTGGTGCTCGCCGCCACCTTCGCCATCATGTACGAACTCGGCATCGATCTGCAGCGCATCTCGCTCGGCGCGCTGATCATCGCGCTCGGCCTGCTCGTCGACGATGCGATGATCGTCGTCGAGATGATGGAGCGCAAGCTGGAGGAGGGGCTGGTCAAGATCGAGGCGGCAAGCTTCGCCTATTCCTCGACCGCCTTCCCGATGCTGACCGGCACGCTGATCACCACCGCCGGCTTCATCCCTGTCGGCTTCGCGGCTTCCACGGCCGGTGAATATGTCCGCACGCTGTTCTATGTCGTCGGCATCGCGCTGATCGTCTCGTGGTTCGTCGCGATCTATTTCACGCCATGGCTCGGCAACATGATCCTCAAGCAGCGCAAGCATGCCGGCAGTCATCACGACGCCTTCGACACGCGCTTCTATCGCCGGCTTCGTGCCACCGTCGGCTGGGCGGTGCGCCATCGCATCATCGTGCTTGTCATGACGCTGGGCACCTTCGCCACCAGCCTGTGGGCGTTCCAGTTCATCCCGCAGAACTTCTTCCCGCAATCGTCGCGGCCGGAAATCCTGGTCGACCTCTGGCTGCCGGAAGGTACCAGCATCAAGGAGGTCGAGGCGCAGGCCAAGGCGCTTGAAACCAAGATGATGGACGACAAGGACAAGCGTTTCATCGCCACCTATATCGGCGAAGGCGCGCCGCGCTTCTTCCTGCCGCTCGACCAGCAGCTGCGCAATCCGAACTTCGCCCAGTTGCTCGTCATGGCCAATGACGAACCGGCCCGCGAACGGCTGATCGTCAAGCTGCGCACCGTCCTGGCGGAGGACTTTCCGTCCGTCCGCGCCAAGGTCGACCGCCTGTTCCTGGGTCCGCCGACCGGCTGGCCGGTGCAGATGCGCGTCATGGGGCCGGATCGGCAGGAGGTACGCCGCATCGCCGACCAGGTGAAGGCGAAGTTCCGCGAGGATCCGCTGCTTGGTGCCGTGCATGACGATTGGCTGGAGCCGGTGCCGGCAATGAAGCTGGTCATCGATCAGGATCGCGCCCGCGCGCTCGGCGTCACCTCACAGCGCATCCGCCAGATGCTGCAGGCATCGATGTCCGGCGCCCCGCTCGACGACTTCCGCGACGGCGAGGAGACGGTGTCCATCGTTGCCCGCGAGCCGGATGCCAGCCGCAGCCTGCTGTCCTCGGTCGACTCCGTCTACATCCCGACCGATTTCGGCGGCTTCGTGCCGCTGTCGCAGGTGGCCAAGGTTGTCCCGGTGCTGGAGCAAGGCATTGAATGGCGCCGCGACCGCCTGCCGACCATCAGCGTGCGGGCAACGCTGCCCGACGGCGTGCAGTCCAACGACGTCGTTACCAAGCTGTACAAGGACATGCAGGGCCTGCGTGACGGGTTGGCGCCCGGCTACAAGGTCGAGATCCAGGGCGGCGCGGAGGATTCGGCGGAAAGCCAGGCTTCGATCGCCGCCAAGGCGCCGATCATGCTGGCCATCATCGTCGTGCTTCTGATGATCCAGCTGCAGCATTTCGGCAAGGCGATGCTGGTGCTGGCGACCGGTCCGCTCGGCATCATCGGCGCTGCCGCCGCCCTTTTGATCAGCGGCGCGCCATTCGGTTTCGTCGCCATTCTCGGCGTCATCGCGCTGCTCGGCATCATCATGCGCAACTCGATCATCCTGGTCGACCAGATCGACCAGGACATTGCCAAGGGCATGGAACGCTCCGAAGCGATCATCGGCTCGGCTGTACGCCGGTTCCGGCCGATCGTGCTGACGGCGATGACGGCGGTGCTGGCCCTGATCCCGATCTCGCGCGCCGTGTTCTGGGGGCCGCTCGCCTACGCCATGATGGGTGGCATCGTCGTCGCCACCGTGCTGACCATCCTGGTGCTGCCGGCGGGCTATGCCCTGTTCTTCGGCCGCGAGCCCAAGAAGCGCGGCGCCGCGGAGCCGACGGACGATCTGGAACTGAGCCAGAAAGCCGACAGGCCGCAACTGGCGCTGGCCGCCGAATAGATGTTTTGGGGGCTGGGCGATGTCGTCCGGCGCTTCGGTCCGGCCGGCGGAAATCCGAACGTCATCGATGCCAGTTCGATAGCATCCCCAGCGGCGCGCATTATGGGTACCGGATCCTTGAGGCGGACGTCGTCCGCCTGCGGCAGATCAAATTCAGTCTGGTGGGGTGGGATTTTAAGCGCCAGCGACGCCATTTTCCGGCAATATTCGGCCCAAGCGACATGCTGCTCGTAATCGTTGCACATGAAGGCTCCGGACGTGGGCAACCTCTGTCAATACTAGGACAAACAAAGGCGAGATGGAAAGCAGGGGCGTTCGCCCCGTGGTGCCATGAGGAACAGATCCGTCTTGTCGGTTGGATTTTGTCGATTCCTTCCAGTCACAATGAAAATCCTTCCCCGCATGCAGTCAATTCTTCGCGATCAGGCCACCGTCGCTATAGACGGGCGCTGTTCTATGTGACTGCAATGATGCGCCGATGTCGTATCGGTTCTATATTGGGAGGGAAATCAATGCGCGTTCAAATTTCTTTGGCTGCGGCGATGGCGTTGGCTGCTATGGCTGTGACTACCACACCGAGTCTTAGCAAAAGCTGCGGCACTAAGTGCCTCCAAGGGAAAATCGAGGAATTAACAAAGAAAGTCGATAACCTAACCGCTGCTTTGGCTCATACGCAGATTCGAGAATCTGATAATCATAACATTTGTCTTGCACACAACACGCCAGGTCAGGGATTTGGTACCAAGGACTGCGCCGGCGGAAGCGACGAATTCTTCGTTATAGGCTCGCACTGAAACGCTAGGGGGCATCCCGCAGATCTCGCGAGGTGCGCTCTGCTGTCGAGCAGGCTCCGGCACTGAGAATAGTACGGTTGCTGGAGACCAGCAGATATATTCGAATTCCGGGTGCATGACTGGCGAAGCCTCCTTGACACATCGGTAGCATTGGCATCGTCCGGCCCGCGCATTTACTTCCAGCGCCCCGCTCTCGCCGGTCTGCCCGACCGGCGCTGGGCATAGATGGCATTCGGCGCCAAAAAGCGCGAAGCGGGATTGCGCCTTAAATCGCCTTGTTGTACGAACGTTCAACAAGGCGATTTAACGAGTACCTGCCGTGGTACGGACCGAGTTCCCCTTTGCTGTCGAAACCGTCGATCCACTCTGGATCACGCTGGCCGACGGCACCCGCATCGCCGCCACTTTGTGGCGCCCGCGCACCGATACCAAGGTGCCCGTCGTCGTCGAAATGGTTCCCTATCGCCGCCGCGACGGCACCGTTGCCCGCGACATCGACATCCACCCGTGGCTCGCCGGTCACGGCATCGCTTGCGCCCGCATCGACATCAGAGGCTCCGGCGATTCCGACGGCGATCTGGCCGACGAATATCTGCCGCGCGAGCAGGAGGATGCCTGCGAGATCATCGCCCATTTGGCAGCACTTCCCTGGTGCAACGGCAATGTCGGCATGACCGGCATTTCCTGGGGCGGCTTCAACGCGCTGCAGGTGGCGGCGCGCCGGCCGCCGGCCTTGAAGGCCATCATCGCCAACTGCGCCACCGATGACCGCTATGCCGACGATATCCACTATATGGGCGGCGCGCTGCTGACCGAGCAGGAGATGTGGTCGAACTTCATGCTGGTGAAGAAGGCGATGGCGCCTGACCCGCAGATCGTCGGCGACGCCTGGCGCGCCATGTGGGTCAGTCGTCTTGAGGCGACAAGCTCGTTGTCGGAAATCTGGCTGGCGCACCAGCGCCGCGACGACTACTGGCGGCAGGGCTCGGTCTGCGAAGACCACGCCGCGATCGAATGCGCGGTGATGGCCGTCTGCGGCTGGGAGGACAGCTACTCCAACTTCGTGCCGCGCCTGCTCGAGCATTTGCCGGGGCCGAAGCTCGGCATCGTCGGCCCCTGGTCGCATGCCTATCCCTGCCGCGGCGCGCCGGGGCCGCTGATCGGCTATCTGCAGGAGGCGTTGCGCTGGTGGCGGCATTGGCTGTGTGGCGAAGACACCGGCATCATGGACGAGCCGCTCTACCGAGTCTGGGTGACCGGCGAGGAACGGCCGCAACCCTTTTATCTCCCCGATCACGCCGGCAACTGGGCTGCTGAGGATCAATGGCCATCGCCGCACATCGAGCGCCGCGCCTTGCACCTGAACGCCGGCGGGTTGGGCAGCGAACCTGCGCCGGGTGCCACCACACTTTCCGTACGCTCGCCGGTCACCGCCGGACGCGATTGCGGTCGCTGGGGCGGTTATGGCGGCTCCTGCCCGGACATGGCCATCGACCAGCGTCGTGAGGACGGGCTGGCGCTGTGCTTCGACACGCCCCCGCTCGACAACGACCTGACCTTGCTCGGCGCGCCGGAACTCGATCTGCTCGTCACCGTCGACCAGCCGCATGTCAACCTCGCCGCCCGGCTGTGCGATGTTTATCCCGACGGCACCTCGGCGCTGATGACCTATGGCGTGCTCAACCTCAGCCACAGAGACAGCCACGAGCATCCAGAGCCGTGTCCAGTTGGAACACCGTTCCGCGTCCGGCTGAAACTCAATGATTTCGCCCGCACGGTGCCCAAGGGCCATCGCATCCGGCTGGCGCTAGCCAACCAGCATTGGCCGATCCTGTGGCCGCAGCCGAAACTGTCGACGCTGTCCGTGGCGACCGGCGACAGCACGGTGATGCTGCCGGTGCGGCCGCCGTCGGCTCGCGACCGCGACGTGCGCTTTGAACCCGCCGAAACGGCGCCGCCGGTGCCGACGACGACTCTGGACGACGGCTTCGACCGCCGCATCGTCACCGACGATGTCGGCTCAGGCGTGCAGACCATCGCGCTGAGTTCCGACCATGGGCGCCGGCGCTATGACGATCGCGCCATCACCGTGTCCTCGGCCAACAGCGACACGATGAGCATCCGCGCCGACGATCCGCTGTCGGCCAAGCTCGTCACCGAATACCGCTGGGCGATTGCCAGCGGCGATGCCGACATCGAAGCCATGGCAGTCACCGAACTGAAATCGGACGAAACCCATTTCAACCTGAGCTGGCGGATCGAGGCCCGAGAACGGGGCACGCTCGTCCACAGCGCCTCGGCGACGCGGCGCATCAGGCGCGATTTCGCCTGACAGGAGCGGAGAGGAGACCATGCTTGCATATGCAGTGAAGCGCATCGGTCTCGGCCTCCTGATCCTCGTGCTTGTCATGATCGCCATGTATGCGGCCGTCTTCCTGGTTCCGGGCGATCCCGCAACCGTGGCGCTTGGTCCACGCGCCACGCCGGAGCTGAAGCGGCTGCTGATCGAGCGCATGGGCCTCGACCAGCCGGTCTGGTGGCAGATCGTCGAATTCTTCCGCAACGCGCTGACCGGCAATCTCGGTTACGACGTCTGGTCGAACCGGCCGGTCTCCACCCTGGTGCTGGAAGCGTTGCCGAACACGCTGATCCTCGGGCTGACCGCGCTCACCGTCGCGCTTCTGATCGGCGTTCCGCTCGGCTGCCTGTCGGTCATGCGGCGCGGCACAACAGCCGATACCATCATCGGCGTGCTCTCGGTCGGCGTCATCGCCGTGCCGTCCTTCGTCGTTGCCATCTATTCGCTGCTGCTCTTTGCCGTGACGTTGCGCTGGCTGCCGGCCATCGGTGCCGGCGAGGCAGGCGACATCGTCAGCCAGGCCAAGGCGCTGATCATGCCGGCGGCAGCCATCGCGCTCGGCTGGATCGGCTACATCGCCCGCATGGTCCGCGCCTCGATGATGGAGGTGATGGGCGAACCGCACATCCGCACCGCGCGATCGTTTGGTTTGCCTGAATGGAAGATCGTCTCCAAATACGCGTTGCGCATCGCCATCATCCCGACCATCTCGCTGGTCGCCGTCGGCCTCGGCAGCATCCTGTCCAGCGCCGTCTTCGTCGAGGCGGTGTTCGCTCGGCCCGGCATCGGCAAGCTCATCACCGACGCCGTCAACACCCGCAACTATCCGGTCGTGATGGGCACCGTTCTGATCATGACCGCCATCTACGTCTCCATCACCATCGCCGCCGATCTCCTGATTGCGCGGCTCGACCCGAGGGTGCGCGATGTCTTCCGTGGCTGACGCCTCGCTCTCCCTTCCGGACCGACAAAGGCTGCCGCTGCTGCGGGCGCTGCTTGCCGATCCGTTCACCTGCGTAGCGCTGATCCTGGTCAGCGGCTTCCTCATCACCGCCGTCTTCGCGCCATGGCTGGCGCCCTATTCGCCGATCAAGATCGACGTGCTGCACAAGCTGCAGCCGCCATCGCTCGCGCACTGGTTCGGCACCGATCATCTCGGCCGTGATCTCCTGTCGCGCGTCATTTTTGGCGCACGCACGGCGCTGACCATTGCCATGGTCTCCGTCGCTATCGCCGGCGCGATCGGCCTGCTGCTCGGCCTGATCGCCGGCTACGGGCCGCGCTGGCTGGACGCCATTCTGGTGTTGAGCTTCGACAGCCTGAATTCGCTGCCGATGATCATGTTCGCGCTCGCCATCATCACCGTGCTCGGCGCCGGCACCGGCACGCTGATCATCGTCATCGCCGCCACTTCGTTCCCGAGCTATGCCAGGCTGATCCGGGCGCAGACGCTGGCGCTGAAGAACAGCGACTACATCCTCGCCGAGCGCCTGCTCGACGCCAGTGCCGCGCGCATCATCTTCATCCACCTTCTGCCCAATGTCGTTGGCCCGCTGATCATCCTGCTGTCGATGGACATTCCGGTCGTCATCATGGTCGAGGCCGGCCTCAGCTTCCTCGGCCTCGGTGTCAGGCCGCCGACACCGTCCTGGGGCTCGATCCTTTATGACGGCTACACCAGTATCCGCTCGGCACCTTTCATGGTCATCTTCGGCGGGCTGCCGCTGGTGCTCGCAACGCTCGGCTTCACTTTCCTCGGCGAGGGCCTGCGCGACTATCTCGATCCGCGCCTGCAGTTGCGGAGGCCGGCATGACCGGCTCGCTCGCCGCCAGCAACCTCAGCGTCCGCTACGAGACGCCGCATGGCGCAGTGCACGCGCTACGCCATGTCGACATCGAGGCGCATCCCGGCGAGGTGATCGGCATTGTCGGTGAGAGTGGCTGCGGTAAGTCCACATTGGTCACCGCGCTCGCCAACCTGCTGCCGGCCAACGCGCGTATCGACGGATCGATCAGCTACAACGGCGTCGACCTGGCAAAGCTTGACGCACACCACCAGCGCCTGCTGCGCGGCGACGAGATCGCGCTGGTCGGCCAGGATCCGATGACCGCGTTCAACCCGGTGCTGACCATCGGCGACCAGCTCGTCGACTTCCAGCACCACCGCAAGGATCTCGGCCGTGCGCAGAAGCGGGCCCGCATCGCCGCCATGCTCGGCCGCGTCGGCATCGCGGATGCGGAGCGGCGGATGAACAGCTATCCGCACGAACTCTCCGGCGGCATGCGCCAGCGCGTGGCGATCGCCGCGGCGCTGCTGACCGATCCCGGCCTGCTCATCGCCGACGAACCGACGACGGCGCTCGACGTGACGATGGAGGCGCAGATCATCCATCTGCTGCGCGAACTCCGGCGCGACTACAACGGCATCATCATCGTCGTCTCGCACCATCTCGGCGTCATCGCCGAGCTCTGCGACCGCGTCTATGTCATGTATGCCGGCGAGGTGGTCGAGGGCGGCGAGGTCGACGCCATCTTCCACGATGCACGGCATCCCTATACGCAAGCACTGCTCGCCTGCGATCCCGCCCGCTTTCATGAGAAGCTGGATCGGCTGCCGACCATTCCCGGCTCATTGCCCAACCTGACCCAGCCGCCATCGGGATGCGTCTACGCGCCACGCTGCGACCGCGCCTTCGCGCCTTGCGTGTCTGTCGCGCCGCCACTGGTGAAATTGTCTGTCTCGCACATGGCGCGCTGCCATGCGGTGACGCCATGAGCCCGCTGCTCGCCATCGACGATCTGTCGGTGACCTTCGCCCGCAGCGGCTTGCTCAGCCGCCTGATCAACCCGTTCCCGTTGCCGAGCTTCAATGTCATCGACGGCGTGACGCTGTCGCTGATGCCGGGCGAGACGCTTGGGCTGGTCGGTGAGTCCGGCTCCGGCAAGACGACGCTTGCCCGTACCATTCTTGGCCTCGTGCGCGCGGCCGCCGGCCGCATCACCTTCGAGGGCAGGAACGTGGCGACGCCGGCCGATTTCCGCGCCATGCGCCGGCGCTCGGCGATGATGTTCCAGGATCCGGTCGCCTCGCTCAGCCCGCGCCTGCGTATCGGCGCGCTGCTCACCGAACCACAGATCATCCAGGGGCTGCCGATGCCGGACCGTCGCGCCGCGGCAAAGGCGCTGCTGGCGCTGGTCGGGCTGCCGGCCTCCTTCGTCGACCGCTTTCCGCACGAGCTGTCGGGTGGCCAGGCGCGCCGTGTCGGTGTTGCCCGCGCGCTGGCGATGAAACCGCATCTGCTGCTCGCCGACGAGCCGACGGCTGGGCTCGACGTCTCCGTGCAGGGCGACGTGCTCAACCTGATCGGTGAATTGAAGCGCGAACTCGGTTTCGCCGCCATGATCGTCACCCACAATCTGGCCATGATCCGCCATGTCAGCGATCGGCTGGCCATCATGTATCTCGGCCGGCTGGTCGAGACCGGGCCGACGCAGGATGTGTTTTCGGCGCCGCTGCATCCCTACACCGCGACGCTGATCCAGTCCGAGCCGATACCCGATCCGCGCCGGCGCAGCCAGAACCCTGCCGTCACCGGCGAGATACCAAGTGTGTTTCGCCGGCCTTCCGGCTGCGAATTCCACACACGCTGCCCGATCGCCCGCGATCGTTGCAAGACCGAGGCACCGGCCTATCGACCGATGGGCACTGACCGGATGGTGCGCTGCCATTTCCCGCTGGTGACAGGCGGGCAAGAACGGGAAGCCTTCTCACGCGCTTCCGCAAACCACAGGGGAAACTGACATGACACAATGGAACATGGACAGACGTGCATTCCTGAAAGCGGCGGGCGTGCTGGGCGCCGGCCTGGCGATGAAGCCGGGCTTCGCCTGGTCGGCCGCCGGCGATACGTTGCGCATCCGTATGGAGGGCGATCTGCAATGCCTCGATCCTGCCTTCATGAATGGCGGCATCGAGGATGTCATGATGCGCGGCATCTATGTCTCGCTGAACCATTTCGACGATATCAGGAAAGGCTCGCCGTGGTCGCTGTGGGGCGCGGAAAAGCTCGAACAGAAAGATCCGAAGACCATCGCCTTCACCTTGATCGACGGCCTGAAATGGTCAAATGGCTTTGGCGCGGTCACCGCCGACGACGTGAAATTCTCGTTCGAGCGCATCGCCGACAAGGCCTTGTCGTCGCCCTGGGCCTATCAGTTCGAAAAACTTGATCGCGTCGAGGTGGTCGATGCCCGCAATGGCATCATCCACCTCAAAGAACCCTACCAGCCGATCTTCGTCACCAGTCTGCCCTACTATGGCGGACACATCATCAGCCGCGCAGGCACCGAGAAGGCGGGCGGCAAATTCACCACCGAGCCCCCGGCGACATGCGGTCCCTACCTCTTCTCCGACTGGCAGCAGAAACAGAAGGTGACACTGACCGCAAACCCTGACTGGCCGGGGCCGAAGCCGGATTTCGGCAAGGTCGAGATCTACGTCGTCGCCGACGATCAGGCCGCACAGCTGGCCTATGAGGCCGACGCCTTCGACTACACCAAGATCGCCATTTCGGCGACCAAGGCGGTCAAGGCCAGCCCACCCGCCGACACGAACCTGATCGAGGCGCAGTCGACCCGTTACGTCTGGCTGACCATCAACATGCTGAGCCCGCGCCTCAAGGATCTGAAAGTCCGCCAGGCGGTGCAATATGGCGTCGATGTCGGGCAGATCCTGACCGGCGTCTATGACGATCTCACCAAGCGCTCCACCGGCGTCGTCCAGCCCGGCACCAAGTTCGCGCGCGCCAGCAATCTGATCGCCGCACCGGATTATGAGAAGTCCGCCGCACTGCTGGCTGAGGCCGGTGTCAGCGACCTGTCGCTGACCTTGACGGTGATGAACGATTCCATCCGCACCGCGACGGCGCAGATCGTCCAGGCCAGTCTCGAACAGGCCGGCATCAAGGTCGAGATCCAGCCCTATGACGAGGCGGCCTTCTGGGGCGTCGGCGACAAGACGCAAGGTGAGGGCTACAAGAACATCGATCTGGCGCTGATGGATTTCGCCGGCGGTATCGATCCTTCCGAAAACCTGGTCTGGTTCCGCCCCGACCAGATCGGCGCCTACAACTGGTCGGGCTTCGACAGTGCTGAGTTCGAAACCAGTTATCAGCAATTGGTGGCGGAAAGCGATGAGCCCAAGCGCATCGCGCTTTCAAACCGCATGGAGGACCTGATGGAGCAGTCCGGAGGGTTCATCTTCATCTGTCATCAGCCGCTGGTCGTCATCCACAAGACCGATTTCGAGTCGGTCATCTATCCCGACGGCCACCCCAATCCGGTGCTGTTCAAGAAGAAGGGGTAATCACTCCGTGGACAGAAAAGCCACGATCGATTAGCTGGAGCCATGACGGAAGCAGGACCATCACCTGAAAAACGCAAGCGCGGCGCCAAGAAATCGCCGCCGCGCTTCAGCCGCGAGCAGGCGGATGTGCGCCGTTCCATGCTGATCGAGGCGGCGACGCGATGCCTGTCGGTCGGCG
The DNA here is from genome assembly GCF_004919685.1 of Mesorhizobium norvegicum. Lineage (GTDB taxonomy): Bacteria > Pseudomonadota > Alphaproteobacteria > Rhizobiales > Rhizobiaceae > Mesorhizobium > Mesorhizobium norvegicum. The sequence continues at coordinate 29,992 of NZ_SMYZ01000069.1, forward strand.
GCATCGGCGCCTTCACCATCGATCGCATCTGCAAGGAGGCCGGCGTCTCGCGCGGCCTCATCAACCATCACTTCGAAAGCCTCGATGGCTTGCTGGTCGAAGTCTACAAATCCTCGCTCTACGCCAGCGTCAACAACCAGATCGCCGAAGCCAAGCGCCGCCGCGCCGAGACGTCAGACTGGTCGCCGCAGGCAGCACTTGCCGCCTTGGTGCACTCGAATTTTTCGCCCGATTATTTCAGCCGTGACAATCTCTTGATCTGGCTGTCGCTGTGGGGCGAGATCGCCGTCAACCCGCGCCTCAAGGCGGCGCATCGCGAACTCTATGACGCTTACCGGGCGGAACTCGCCGAGGACATCGCCGCGGTCGCCGTGCCGCGCGGCCGGGATGTCGATGCCCCGACATTGGCGCGCAATTTCATCGCCCTGGTCGACGGGCTCTGGCTCGAATGGTGCCTTGATGAAAGCGTCGTGACGCCACAGGCGGCGGAGGCTGCGGGGTTTGAGATGCTCGAGGGGCAGGTCGGGCCTTTGCGGGACGGGTAACCATTTTGGCCGGCGCCTAGGCACCCCCCTCTGGCCTGNNGCAAGGGGGGAGATCAGATGGCACTTCTGCTTTCGCCAATCTCGAACGTCGAAGAAGAGGACGTATTGGTCGAAGCTGCCAATCTCCCCCCTTGCGGGGGAGATGTCCGGTAGGACAGAGGGGGGTGCCTAGGCGCAGGCCCCGACAATCAGCTCGACACCCCAAAACCTCAATTCAGCGGGCAACCGCCCTCGCGCTTGCGGCGCTCAATATAATCGCGCAGTGCCTCGTCGATGCCGGGATCGATCGGCGGCTGTTCGTATTCGGCGACCATGCGTTTCCACACGACATTGGCCCGTTCGCGCGCGGTGATCTGGCCGCGCTCCATCCATGTGTCGTAATTGTCCCAGTTGGAGACCAGCGGCGAATAGAACGCGCGCTCGTAGCGCTGCATGGTGTGCGCGGCGCCGAAGAAATGCCCGGCCGGGCCGACCTCGCGCACCGCCTCCAGCGCCAGCGTGTCGATGTCGACCACCGGCGGGTCGAAATAGGCGCACATCATCTGCAGCATCTCGGCGTCGATGACCAGTTTTTCGAACGATGCCGTCAGCCCGCCGCCGAGCCAGCCGGCGGCGTGCAGCACCAGATTGGCGCCGCCCATCAGGCAGCCCCACAGCGACATGGCGCTCTCATAGGCCGCCTGCGCGTCGACCGAATTGGCGGCGGTGACATTGCTGGAGCGGAACGGCACGCCGATCAGCCGGCAGAGCTGGCCGGTGATCTGCGCGGCCTGCGTATATTCCGGCGTGCCGAAGGCGGGCGCACCAGTCTTCATGTCGACGTTGGAGGTGAAGCCGCCATACATGACCGGCACGCCGGGGCGCACGATCTGGGTCAGCACGATGCCGGCCAGCGCCTCGGCATGTTGTTGCGACAGCGCGCCGGCCAGCGTCACCGGGCTCATCGCACCGGCCAGCGTGAACGGTGTGATGACGTTGACCTGGCCATGCTCGGCCAGCGCGATCAACCCCTCGGCCATCGGCTCGTCGAGTTGCAGCGGCGAATTGGTGTTGATGATGCCGGTGAACACCGGCATCTCCTGCGCGAGATTCTCGCGCGTCGTGCCCAGCGAAATCGCCACCATCTCCAGCGCGTCGACGGCGCGCCCACGGCCGAGCGCTTGCGGTTGCCAATTCTTGTCGAGCAAGGTGATCTCGGCATAGTAGAGGTCGAGATGGCGCGTGTTCTGGTGCAGGTCGAGCGGCTCGAACGGCCCGCCGCCTTCCTGGTGCAGCACGTTGAACGACTGGATCAGCTTGAGATAATCGCACATCTCGGCGTAGGTGCCGGGCCGGCGGCCGCGATCATTGTCCATCACATAGGCCGGCCCGCCGACCGACGACAGGATGCAGTGCTTCCCGCCGACCTTGACGTTCTTCGCCGGATTGCGGGCGCGCAGTTCGAAGGATGACGGCGCCATGGCGACGCGCTCCATCACCATGGCGCGGTCGAAGCGCACCCGCATTTCGCCGTCGTCGACATCGCAGCCGGCCGAGCGGTAGAATTGCCGCGCCTGCGGCTGCAGCACCCGCATGCCGATCTCTTCGAGAATGGTGAGACCCATTTCGTGGATCGTCTGCACCTGGTCGGCCGACAGGATCTCGATCGGCGCATAAGGCCGCGTCAGCTGCTTCCACGGCCGCTGCTCGATGCCGCCGATCTCGCGCTGCGGGCGACCGGGTCTGCGACGTGCCGTGATGCGCTCCATGGCTCTCTAGAACTCCTTGTTTGACGCAATTCCGAACGGAAAACCGCTTCACACTTTTCCTGGAATTGCTCTATTCAGCAGCTGTCCGCATATCGAAATCCGCTATCGCATCGACGATGGGCGTATCGCGGCGGTAGGGCCGCGAGCGGATCTTCGCGCCGATCTCCTGAGCCAGCTTGTGGCCGCTGTGCACCGCGTGGGCGATGGCGCCCGGAGCCAGCGTGTCGCCGATACGATCGACGCTGCGGATGCCGGCACCGCCAAGCGCCTCCGCCCGTTGCGTCAGGGGCTCGAACAGCTCGCCGCGCGGCAGCCTCAGCCCGACGATCAGCACCGAGCGGCAGGCCACGTGGACCTCCTCGCCGGTGAACAGATGCGCCAGCGTCGCCGTCTCGCCATCGAAGGATTTTAGGAGATGCAGTGTCGTCACCGGCACCTTGCGCCGCGCCAGGGCGCGATGCACCAGCGGCAGTTCGTTGGTCATGATCGTCCAGGCGGAAGCCTGACCCGCCGGCGTCACATAGCTGACCGGGATGCCCTGCGCGGCCAGATGTTCGGTGAGGACGCCGCCCATGTAATAATTGTCGAAATCGAAGACCAGTGTCGGCCCTTGCGGAAGCCGGCCGCCGGCGATGTCGTCCGGGGTGAACACGTCCGGATGGTCGAGCCTGCCGACCGGAATTTCCAGCGATGAGTAGAGCATGTTGGTCCAGCGCGCGCCGGTCGCCAGCACCACGCGATCCGGCGCCAGCTCGACGATCTCGTCCGTGCCCAAAACACTCTCCGGATAGAGCGAGACGTTGCTCATCTCGCTGAGACGCCCAAGCCGGTAATCGACGACGCGGTTCCAGGCCGAGAGGCCGGGCAGCGTCTTCTCGAAAGTCAGTCGCCCGCCGAAGGTGCGGCTGCCGTCGGCCAGCATCACCTCATGGCCGCGACGGCCGAGCGTCAGCGCGCATTCGAGCCCAGCCGGTCCGCCGCCAACAATCAGGATTCGCTCAGGCGCATCGGTGCGCTCGACACGTTCGGGGTGCCAGCCGCGCCGCCATTCCTCGCCGGCGGTGGGGTTCTGGGTGCAGCGTACCGGCACGCCGTCATGCCAGCTCGAAATGCAGATGTTGCAGCCGATGCATTCGCGGATTTCAGCCTCGCGGCCCTCACGGATCTTGGCCGGCAGGAAGGGGTCGGCGATCGAAGGCCGCGCGCCGCCGATGAAGTCGAGCACGCCGCGCCGGATCTGCGAGACCATGGTGTCCGGCGAGGTGAAGCGCCCGACGCCAACCACCGGCTTCCCGGTCAGCGACTTGACGAAATCGATCACCGGCTCATGGCTGCCCTCGCCGGTGAAGCGCGACGCCGAACAGTCGGTCGGGCTGGAGTCCATCTTGACGTCGAACAGGTCGGGCAGGTCGGCCAGCAGTTCGATCAGCTCATGCGCTTCCGAGGGCTGGTTGCGGCCGGGCCTGCCGCGCAGTTCCTCGAGGCTGACCCGCAAGGCCACGCCGCAATCCTTGCCGACGGCATCCTTGGTGACCTCGATCATCTCGCGCACGAAGCGCACCCGGTTCTCGATCGATCCGCCATACTCGTCGACGCGATGATTGTATTCCGGCAGCAGGAACTCGTAGCCGAGATAACCCATGCCGGCATAGACGTAGACCACGTCGAAGCCGGCAATGCGCGCCTTGCGCGCCGCCTCGGCCTGACACCTCAAGACCTCGCGTATATCGGCCTTGTCCATGGTCTTCGGCCGCAAATTGCCCATGAAGCCGACATGGGTGGCCATCCATGGAATTCCCGATGGCGACAGCGGCGGCAGGCGGCTTGTCCTGTTCATCACCGAGGCGCCGCCGTGCCACAATTCCACGCCGGCCAGCGATCCGTGGCGGTGCACCGCTTCCGTCATCAGCGCATGCGCACGGATGTCGTTATCGTCCCACATCGTGGCGAAAGGCAGCGGCGCGTCGTCCGAACTGGGGTCGATCGAACAGGCGCCGGTGCAGATCACGCCCCATCCACCCTCGGCCTTGGCTTCGCGAAAGGCGGCGCGCACCCGCGGCAGGGCGTTGGTCATGCCGCTGGCGTGCGGCACTTGATAGAAGCGGTTCGGCGCGGTGACCGGCCCGATCCGCATCGGCTCGAACAGGATTTCGTAGCGAGGATTGCAGGTCATCGGAGCTTCGCGAATATGCTTGTTGAACGATCGTACAACAAGCATATTCGCACGGCTGACGAAACGCAATGGCCTCTGCGGCGACACGGAATTGGACCTATTACCGGCCGCAACGAAAAAGCCCACCCCGATAGTATCGGAGTGGGCTTCAGCCGGGAGGCTCGGGTCAAGCGCTACGATTCGCGCTCGACCCCTTCAGTTTGGCGTCAGATGACGAAGAACCAGTTGGCGAGCAGCATCACCACGACGCCGGCGACCAGCGTCAGATAGGGCAGCATGCCCGCCTTCTTGACCGCCAGATCGGACGAGCTCATGCCGAGATCGGCCAGCATGTGGTCGGGGAACTTGCCCTTGTCCTGGATGTAATGGCGGAAACAGAACACCGGGATGATCAGCGCGGCGGTGATCAGCCCGGCCCACAGCGCCATCGGGTTCCAGACCTTGGCGCCGGCGCCCATGAAGATGGCGTTGACATAGGCGAAGATCGCTCCGATCCCCAGCAGCCAGGTCGGCGCCTTCCATGGCCGGGCGATATGGCCGTTGTCCATCCGGTGGATCCAGCCGGCGTTGAGGTTGAGGAAGTTGAAGATGATGTAGCCGCAGTTCGACACGGCGAGGATGAAGAAGAAGCTCGTCGCGTCGGCCGAGGCGATGGCCAGCACGATCAGGTTGAAGACCAGGTCCGTCCACATCGCACGTGTCGGCGCGCCATGTTCATTGACGTGGCTGAGATAGCGCGGCAGCCAGCCGTCGACCGAGCCTTGGTAGAGCGTGCGCGAGGAACCGGCCATGGCGGTCATGATGCAAAGCACCAAGGCCAGGATCATCAGCATCACCAGCAGGCTGTGGATCAGCGCTCCGCCGCCGACCATGCCGGCCAATGCGTCGGCGACACCGGAGCCGTCGACGATCGGTGTCGCCAGCATACCGTTCAGGCCAAGCACGCCCTGGAAGGTGAACGGCACCAGGATGAACAGCAGCATGCACAGAAGGCCGGAATAGAAGATGGCCTTGAACGTGTCGGTGCCGGGATTCTTGAACTCCGACGTGTAGCAGACGGCGGTCTCAAAACCGTAGGTCGACCAGGCGGCGATGAACATGCCGCCAAGCACCAGTGTCCAGCCGGCGATGTTCCAGGCGCCGGGCTCAGGCGCATAGGCGGCCGCCAGCGGCACCAGCGGCGAGAAATTCGCCCAGTTGATCTGGCCGGTGATGATCGGGACGACACCGACGATCAGCATCGGGATGATGACCAGCAGGCCGATATATTTCTGCACGTTGGCCGTGCCCAGGATGCCGCGATGCTGGATGGCGAAGATGATCAGCATCAGCACCGCGCCGATGAAGAAGGTCGCGTTGAACGTGAACGAGACCGGTCCCAGCGTGTGGCTGTAAAGCGTCCAGTTGCGGATCGCCGGCGTTGCCGCGGCGGTCACTGCCGTGATGGCGTCGGCGGCGCTGGTTCCGGCATGCGCGGCGATATAGGCGACGACGTCCGGCGAGGCAGCGGTGAACAGCGGCACCGGCGCCAATGCGTTGAGGATGTAGGCGGCGGCGATCGAGCAGCCGAGCGACAGCACTGGCGACCAGGCGAACCAGTTGCACCACACCGACAGCGGCGCGATGAACTTCGAATAGCGCAGCCAGGCGGTGGCGCCGTAGATCGAGGCGCCGCCGGACTTGTTCGGGAACAGGCCGGCGATTTCGGCATAGGTGAAGGATTGCAGGAAGCCCATGATCATGGAGGCGATCCAGATCCCGAAGGCCAGCGTGCCGGTCGTGCCGGCAATGCCGCCGATCGAAAACAGGACGAGGGCCGGAACGCCGCTCGCCACCCAGAAGGCGCCGCGCCAGTCGATATTTCGGTGCAACTTGCCTTCGGCAAGCGGCTCCAGGGCAGTGGTAATCGTGCTCATGTGTTTGGCTTCCCCATTTTTGATGTTCCCCGTTCGTGACGGCCGCGACTTCGCGAGGCTTCGTCATCGACGCATGCTTTGGGCGGCTGCCGGTGTTTCCACTCAGTCGCATTTTTTTCTTAACAGTGAAGATTGATCCGGCGCGCTTTCAGGTCAAGCGTTTTGTGAAGCCGTACACATCACGCTTGTGAGCGCGCGGACTCACACGTTCGGCGACATCGCCGACCGGCCGGCCTGTCCGTCGCGAAAGCGGCCGTCAGGAGCGCGGTTTGGTTTTCTGCGGATCGTAATGCGCGAAGGCGACGACGCGCGCCGGCAGCCGCTTGGCATGGCCGTCGAACTTGCCGATCTCGACCTCGGTACCAATGGCCGAATGGGTGACGTCGAGTCTGGCCAACGCGATGGTCTTGTTCAGCACCGGCGAGCGCATGCCTGACGTGACCACGCCGATCTGGGCGCGGCCGACATGCACGCAGTCGCCATGGCCGACCGCGACATTGGCATCGATGTCGAGGCCGACCAGCTTTGTCTGCGGGTGCTCCTTGCGCCGGATCAGCGCCTCACGGCCGATGAAATCGTCGGTCTTGCTCTTCAGCGGCACGGTGAAGCCAATACCCGCCTCGAACGGATCGGTCTGGTCGGAAAATTCGTAACCGGCGAAGATCAGCCCGGCCTCGATGCGCACCATGTCGAGCGCCTGCAGCCCCATCGGCTTCAGCCCATGCGGCTGGCCGGCCTCCCAGATGGCGTCGAACACCTTTTCGGCGTCGCGCGGATGGCACCAGATCTCGTAGCCGAGTTCGCCGGTGTAGCCGGTGCGCGAGACGACGACCGGGATGCCGTTGCCGCCGCCGATGCGCGCCACCGCAAAGCGGAACCATTCGAGTTCATCGATCGACGGCTGTAGCGGCGAGGTCCAGATCACTTCCCTGAGGATGTCGCGGCTCTTCGGTCCTTGCACGGCGACATTGTGCATCTGGTCGGTGGAGGAACGCACCAGCACGTTGAGACCAAGCTTCGTCGCCGTCTCGCGCAGCCATTCGCCGGACAGGTCATCGCCGCCGACCCAGCGGAAATTGTCCTTGCCGAGGCGCAGCAGCGTGCCGTCGTCGATCATGCCGCCGTGCTCGTAGCACATGGCCGAATAGACCACCTGGCCGACGCCAAGCTTCTTGACGTCGCGGGTCAACGTGTATTGCAGCAGCGCTTCGGAATCCGGACCCGTGACCTCGAACTTGCGCAGCGGCGACAGGTCCATGATCACGGCGTCCTGCCGGCAAGCCCAGTATTCGGCGATCGGCCCGTCCTTGGCGAAGGAATTGGCGAGCCAATAACCCTTGTACTCGACGAAGTTGCGGGTGTGCTTGGCAAAGCTCGAATGAAAAGCTGTCTCGCGGGTCATTTTCGGTTCCGAATCGGGCGTCATGCGTCTGGCTATCGCTCGCGAGAATTTGTGCTGGCCGGAATAGGTCCGCACATGGATGTCGGTCGGGTTCCAGCCATTGGCCGGCGTCGTGTCGTCGGGGCAGGCGGAGGAAACGCAGACAATGTCTGTGAGCGCCCGCAGCAGCACATAGTCGCCCGGCCGCGACCAGGGCTCGTCGGACACCATGACGCCATGCGCGTCGATCGCCGTGTTGAAGAAGAAGTTGATCGCCATCCAGCCGGCACGTGGCGTGACGCCCCTGTCCGCCAGTGCGCGATTGAAGTTCTCCGAGCAGTTGGTGTGGCCGGGGTAACCGATGTCGTCGTAATATTTCGCCGCGCAGGCGAGCGCGAACGCGTCGTGCCGGCCACATGTGTCCTGCACCACCTCGACCAGCGGCTCCATGTCCTGGTCGTAGTATTTCGAATGCAGGCCTGGCATCGGATAGCTCGCACCCATCAGCGTCCGCGTCGTCGTCACGTCGAGCGGATGGTCAAAACCCTTGTCCAGCTTGCGCGCCGAAAAGCACTGGAAATCCGTGCATTGCCGGCCGTCAACATCGATGATCTGCAGATAATCGCCCGCCTTGACGAAATAGGATTCCGCGGTCGCCGAGTGGACACGCAGGTCGAGCACCGGGTCGGCCAGTGGATCGGCCAACTGCGATTTCGCCGCCAAGCGGATCGTGGCGCGCCGGACGATGACGGTAAGCGGCGTTGCCGTGTCGTGACCATCGACCAGCATCGGCCCGCCGGGAGCGGCGATGACCATCGCGCCGTCGCGCGCAATCGTGAAGGCCTGTTCGGTGCCGGCCGGTGTGGCGCCGCCGAAGACGCGCACCGCCTTGGCCTGATCGAGCTGTACCTGACGACGCGCCAGCCCGCGGCGCAAGGAAGCGAGGCTGTCGTCGCCTTCCGCCAGCAAGGCCTTGGTGCCGGCTGCATTGCTGTTGGATTTCTCGCCGAAGATGGAAGGGTCTGTCGCGCCCGATTTGTCCCAGGCCAGCAGCTCGCAGGCCTGGCCGCCCTCGACATTACGCACATTGATCGTGTCGCCGGCTTCGATCTCGATGAGAACCGCGCCGTTGCCCTGGATCGTATAGCGCTCCATGCCCGGCGGCAGCGCGATCTGGCCCGGTCGCAGGATGAGGCTTGGCCTGGGCGGTCCGGCTGTCACTGTGGGGTAGGGCGACTGGCTCATCTCAGCCTTGCGGTTCGAGAAACAAGTTTGCCTGTGTGTAAAATTACTTTAGCAGCAAGAATAGCAGGGGGATCGCGTTTGGCAAGGCAATGGTGGCGTGCGGAAGCGATTGGGCAAGGTTGAATCTTGCTAACCAGCCCTGTCTTCCGAACGTCAGCGCTGCCCCTCATCTGGCTGCCGCCATCTTCTCCCCGTAAACGGGGCGAAGGACGCTGTCGTCGCCGGTTTCGCCAATCGCCAACGTTGCAGAAATGGCGCGGCGACGCGGCCAGCTTCTTTCTCCCCGTTTACGGGGAGAAGATGGCGGCAGCCAGATGAGGGGCAGCGCTAAGATCGACAATTGGTGAGCTAGAATTCCTTGGAATGCCCGATATCGACGCCGTATTCCGCGGCCGAGTCCAGAATCATGTGCCACAGGCTTTCGGCGAAGGTCGCAAACACCAGAAGGTTGAACACGGCCAATCCATCTCGATCGCCGCCGCGCCAAAGCGTGACACTGGTGTGATCCATTGAGGTCGCGGCCGCCGCGCCAACAGCGAACGCATCAGGATGCAGGTCGATCGACGACAGCTTGGCCAGCATGGCGCGCGCCTTGGCGTCGGAGATGCTGATCAGGACGCGCGCATGCGACTGGTCCGACAGCGAGGCGGGGCCTGACAATGAAGTCGCCAGCGTCTGCATCGTGTGCTTGCCGCCCTTCGACAAGACGAAGAACTGATCCGGCCCCGACCAGATCAACGTGGCGTCCGAGGTCTGGATCGCCTTCGGCGCATTAGGAGCCGCCACGCCGAAACGGGCCTTGGCCACCTTTGCCAGCTCGGCCGCTTGGCCGCGCCGCGCCATGACTTGGATCAGATCAAAATTGCGGATCTCGGTCAGCGAGATGCCGGCCTCGATACCGCGCGTGCCATGCGCACCGGCAACAAGTGCCTTTTCAAGCGAGCTGCGGGGAGCCCAGGAAAACTCAGCCACGCTGGCGCCCTCCATCCGGGTCGTAGAAGACGGGATTGCAGAGTTCGACGTCATAGTCCTCGCCGCGCAGCGGGTCATGCGCATGCACGATCTCGCCGATGCGCTCGCGGCCGCGTTCGACCAAGGCCAACCCGATCCATTGGTCTGATGTCGGCGAGAAGCAGACCGAGGTGACGTAGCCCTGGTCGTTGCCTGGGCCGGGCGTCTGCCCCTTAGGAATGATGTGCGCGCCGGAGCGCAAGCGGCGTGCCTTGTCCGTCGGCTTGATGCCGACCACGACCTGCCGGTCCGGCGCGACCAGCGCCTCGCGTCCGGCCATCACGCGGCCAATATAATCCTTCTTGGTCGACATCATCTTGCCCAAGCCAAGATCGGCCGCCGTCGTCGTGCCGCTCAGTTCCGGTCCGGCGATGTGGCCCTTTTCGACGCGCATGACGCCGAGCGCCTCGGTGCCGTAGGGCGTCACGCCGAAGGGCGCGCCGGCCAGCATCAGATTGCGCGCCATGGCATCGCCAAAGCGCGCCGGAACCGAAATCTCGAAGGCCATCTCGCCGGAGAAGGAGATGCGGAACAGCCGTGCCTTGAGGCCGCCGCGCAACGTCACTTCGCGCGCGCCCATGAACGGAAAGCCCTCGTTGGAGAGGTCCTCGGCCGGATCGACGATCTCCTTCAGCAGGTCGCGGGTCTTGGGTCCGGCAATCGAGAATTGCGCCCACTGGTCGGAGACGGAGGTCAACTGCACGTCGAGTTCCGGGAACAGCACCTGGCGGCAGAATTCGAGATGCTGCATCACCAGCCCAGCCTTGGCCGTGGTGGTGGTCAGGAAATAATGATCTTCGGCCAGCCGTGACGTCGTGCCGTCGTCATAGACGATGCCGTCCTCGCGCAGCATCAGCCCGTAGCGCGCCTTGCCGACGGCGAGATTGGAGAAGGTGTTGATGTAGACGCGGTCGAGGAAGGCGCCTGCATCGGACCCGTGCACGTCGATCTTGCCGAGCGTCGAGACATCGCAGAAGCCGACGCCGCCGCGCACCGCCTTGACCTCGCGGGTCACCGATTCCAGCCAGTCCTTCTCGCCGGCGCGGGGATACCATTGCGCCCGCTTCCACAGACCGGTGTCGACGAAGACAGCACCTTGCTCCACGGCCCAGTGATGCGACGGCGTCAGCCGCGTCGCATGGAAAGTCTCGTCGCGATGATGGCCGGCGAAGGCGCCGATGGCGACGGGCACGTAAGGAGGCCGGTAGATCGTCGTGCCGGTCTCGGGAATGGAGCGGCCGCTGACCGCCGCCATGATGGCGAGGCCGGCGACATTCGAGGTCTTGCCCTGGTCGGTCGCCATGCCGAGCGTCGTGTAGCGCTTCAGGTGCTCGACCGATTCAAAGCCTTCGCGCTGCGCCAGTTCGATGTCGGACGCGGTGACATCGTGCTGGTAATCGACAAAGGCTTTCCCCTTGCCGGCGACGTGCCAGAGCGGGGTCAGCGAGAAGACCTCGTCGTCGGCGACAGGTGCGATGCCCGCCTTGCCGTTGTGCCCCGCGTCACGCGCCGCTGCCGCGCCGGCTGCAAACCCCTGGCTCAGGCAGGCGCCGAGCCCGAAATCGCCATTGGCGGCACCGGCGGCAACCATTCCGGGAGGCGCGCCGTCCGGCACGAAGGCCGCGATGTCGTCACGCCATGTCGGCCGGCCGCGATGATAGGAGGTGAGCCCGACCGCCGGGTTCCAGCCGCCGGAAACGGCGAGGCCGTCCGCTTCGACTTCCGCGCGCGCGCCGCCGGTCAGCGACACCGCGATTTTCCTGACGCCGTCCTTGCCACCGTCGACACCGCTGACGGAGCCATGCAGCACCGGGAAGCCGCTCTTGGAGGCCAGCGAACGATGCGCCGGCGATACGTCAGGCCTCGCGTCGATGACCGCGGCAATCTGCAGTCCCGCACCGAGCGCCGTCTCGACTGTGCGCCAGCCATCCTCATTGTTGGTGAACAGCGCGATGCGCTTTGCCGGTGTCGCGGCATAGCGCGCGACATAAGTCCGCATGGCGGAGGCCATCATTACGCCGGGCGTGTCGTTGCCGGCAAAGACGATCGGCCGTTCTATGGCGCCGGCCGCGACGACGCAGCGCCTGGCCACGATCCGCCACAGTCGCTGACGCACCTGGTGCTCGGGCGGCGAGGGCAAATGGTCGTTGACCCGCTCGATCGCGCCATAGGTGCCGCCGTCGTAGACGCCGAACAATGTCGTGCGGGGTATGATGCGGACATCGGGCATTGCCGCGAGTTCGTCCAATGTCTTCGAAAGCCATGCGGCTGCCGGCAGGCCGTCTATGGTGCCGCCGTCCGACAGCAGACGGCCACCGAGCGTGAAATCTTCCTCGCACAGGATGACGCGGGCGCCGCTGCGGCCGGCGGAAAGTGCGGCCGCAAGCCCGGCCGGGCCTGAACCGGCGATCAGCACATCGCAATGCGCCCATGCCTTGTCGTAGTGGTCCGGATCGGCGATGCCGGCGGCGCGGCCGAGGCCGGCGGCACGGCGGATCGCCGGCTCGTAGATCGCTTCCCAGAATTTCGCCGGCCACATGAAGGTCTTGTAGTAGAAGCCGGCGACGAAGATCGGCGCGAACAGTTGGTTCACCGACATCACATCGTGGCGCAGCGACGGCCAGCGGTTCTGGCTGGCGGCCTCCAATCCTTCATAGAGCTCGGCCGTGGTCGCCTTGGTGTTCGGCTCACGCCGTGCGCCCGTGCGCAATTCGACCAGCGCGTTGGGCTCTTCCGAGCCTGATGTCAGGATGCCGCGCGGGCGATGGTATTTGAACGAGCGGCCGACCAGTTTGACGCCATTGGCGATCAGCGCCGAGGCGAGCGTGTCGCCCTGGAAGCCAGAGAAAGCCTTGCCGTCGAAACGGAAGTTCAGTGGCGCCGAGCGGTCGATCAGACCGGCATTGCCGAGCCGGTGTGTCTGCGCGCCGGCCATCACGCACCAACCTTCGCGGCGCCAGCCCCCGCCGCCGGCTCCACCGACGAAATCTCGTGCGTCAGCGTGTTGCGGGTGACCTTCAGCCAGGTCCGGCAACCGCCGCCATGGTACCAGTATTCGCTGGTCTCACCGGCAACGTTGTCGCGCAGATAGACATAGTCGAAGACCTCGTCTTCCGAGGCGCCGGCTTCGGGCCGCACAGGCTTGGCGTCGCCGAGATAGGTGAACTCACCGAGTTCGCGTTCACCGCAGAAGGGACAGACAATGCGCATTTTCTTCTAAACCGCCTTCAATGCAGGTTCGGTTGGGCGCCCTGGCCCTTTTCGTCGATCATGGCGCCGGTCCGGAACCGGTCGAGGCGGAATCGCGCCGCCTCTTCGTGCAGCACATCGCGGGCCAGAAGATGGGCAAAGACAAAGCCGGAGCCCGGTGTCGCCTTGAAGCCGCCATAGCACCAGCCGGCGTTGATATAGAGCCCGTCGACCGGCGTCTTGTCGATGATCGGCGAGCCGTCCATCGACATGTCCATGATGCCGCCCCACTGGCGCAGCAGGCGCACGCGGCCGATCATCGGCATCAGCGCCATGCCGCCCTCGCAGACGTCCTCCATCACAGGCATGTTGCCGCGCTGGGCGTAGGAATTGTAGCCGTCAATATCGCCGCCGAAGACCAGCCCGCCCTTGTCGGACTGGCTGACATAGAAATGGCCGGCGCCAAAGGTGATGACGCCGGGAATGAGCGGCTTGATCGCTTCCGATACAAAGGCCTGCAGCACGTGGCTTTCGATCGGCAGGCGCAGACCGGCCATCGCCGCGACGCGCGACGAACTGCCGGCGACCGCCATGCCGACCTTGCCGGCGCCGATCTTGCCGCGCGAGGTCTCGACACCGGTCACCTTGCCATTGGCGTCCCTGACAAAACCGGTGACTTCGCAATTCTGGATGATGTCGACGCCGAGTGCGCTCGCCGCATGCGCGTAGCCCCAGACCACCGCATCGTGACGCGCCGTGCCGCCGCGCCGCTGCAAGAGCCCGCCTTGCACGGGAAAGCGCGCATTGTCGAAGTTCAGGAACGGTATCATCTTCCTGACGGCGGCGAGGTCGAGCAGTTCCGCGTCGATGCCGTTGATGCGCATGGTGTTGCCGCGCCGCGCATAGGCGTCGCGCTGCGCGTCGGAATGGTAGAGGTTGATGACGCCGCGCTGGCTGACCATCGCATTGTAGTTGAGGTCCTGCTCCATCCGCTCCCACAGCTTCATCGACAGTTCGTAGAAGCCGGTGTTGCCGGGAAGACCGTAATTGGAGCGGATGATGGTGGTGTTGCGGCCGGCATTGCCGGAGCCGATCCAGCCTTTTTCGAGCACGGCGACATTCTTGATGCCGTACTCGCTGGCCAGGAACCAGGCGGTGGCCAGCCCGTGGCCGCCGCCGCCGATGATCACCACGTCGTAGCGGTCCTTCGGCGTGGCGTCGCGCCAGGTGCGTTGCCAGTTCTTGTGGCCGGACAGGGCGGCGCGGGCGAGCGAGAAGATAGAATATTTCATACGGTCATTCCGAGGTCGCTCGCACCGCTGGGTCGACTAGATATCCAGCGTGTGGTCGCGCTCCCATTGCGTGAAGTGCGAAGCATAGGAATTCCATTCCTGGTGCTTCAGCTTTAGGTAGGCCGACGAGAATTCCTCACCCAGCGCCGCCTTGAGCGATTTGTCCTTGTCGAACTCGCGCAAGGCGTCGAGGAGGTTGAGGGGCAGCTTCGGCGCGCCCTTCACCGTATGGCCGTGCTGGTACATGTCGATGTCGTAGCGCTTGCCGGGATCGGCCTTCGAGCGGATGCCGTCGAGCCCGGCCGCGATGATGACTGCCTGCAGGAGATAGGGGTTGGCAGCGCCATCCGGCAGTCGCAGCTCGAAGCGGCCGGGGCCGGGCACGCGCACCATGTGGGTGCGGTTGTTGCCGGTCCAGGTCACCGTGTTCGGCGCCCAGGTCGCGCCGGAGATCGTGCGCGGCGCGTTGATGCGCTTGTAGGAATTGACCGTCGGGTTGGTGATCGCGGCCAGCGCGGAGGCATGCTTCATGATGCCGCCGAGGAAATTCCTGCCCTTGGCCGACAGGCCAAGCTCCATCGAATTGTCGGCGAAGACGTTGGTCTTGCCGGCCTTGTCCCACACCGAGATATGGGCATGGCAGCCATTGCCGGTCAGGCCCTGGAAGGGCTTGGGCATGAAGGTGGCGCGCAGGCCATGCTTTTCGGCAATCGACTTGACCATGAACTTGAAGAACGAGTGCTTGTCGGCGGTCGCCAGCGCGTCGTCGAAGGCCCAGTTCATTTCGAACTGGCCGTTGGCGTCCTCGTGGTCGTTCTGATAGGCGCCCCAGCCGAGCGCCAGCATGTGGTCGCAGATCTCGGCGATGACGTCATAGCGGCGCATCACCGCTTGCTGGTCGTAACAGGGTTTTGAGGCCGTGTCGTATTCGTCGGAAATCGTCTTGCCGTCGGGCGAGATCAGGAAGAACTCGGCCTCGACGCCGGTCTTGACGTGCATGCCGTCGCTGGCTGCTTCCGCGATCAGCCGATTCAGCGTGTTGCGCGGCGCCTGGTCGACCTCCTTGTCGTCCATGATGCAGTTGGCCGCGACCCAGGCGACCTCCGGCTTCCACGGCAGCTGGATCACCGAATCCGGATCCGGCACCGCCAGCATGTCGGGATGTGCTGGCGTCAGATCCAGCCAGGTGGCGAACCCGGCAAAACCGGCGCCGTCCTTCTGCATGTCGGCGATTGCCTGTGCCGGCACCAGCTTGGCACGCTGGCCACTGAACAGGTCAGTGTAGGAAATCATGAAATATTTGACGTTTTTCGCCCTTGCGAATTCTGCAAGATCAGCTGTCACGGAAGTTCCCCATTTTTTGTCGATTGTTGGCCCCAGAGCGTGTGGGCTTCGGCCCTTCGTTGATTAGAAGCCGTTCTTCCCCGGTATCCAGTTGGTGCCGGCCAGCGGCACGCCGGCCATGGCGGCTGCCTCGATCGTCAGCGCGACGAGATCCTCGGGTTCGAGATTGTGCAGGCTGTTCTTGCCGCAGGCACGCGCTATGGTTTGCGCTTCCAGCGTCATCACCTTGAGGTAGTTCGCCAGCCGGCGTCCGGCGGCCACCGGGTCGACCCGCTTCATCAATTCGGGGTCCTGCGTGGTGATGCCGGCCGGGTCGCGGCCCTCGTGCCAGTCGTCATAGGCGCCGGCCGTGGTGCCGAGCTCGTTATACTCCGCCTCCCAGCGGGGATCGTTGTCGCCGAGCGCGACAAGGGCGGCCGTGCCGATCGAGACCGCGTCGACGCCGAGCGCCAGCGCCTTGGCGACATCGGCGCCGTTGCGGATGCCACCGGAGACGATCAGCTGCACCTTGCGGTGCATGCCCAAGTCCTGCAGCGCCTGCACCGCCGGCCTGATGCAGGCAAGCGTCGGCATACCGACATTTTCGATGAACACTTCCTGGGTCGCGGCGGTGCCGCCCTGCATGCCGTCGACGACGACGACATCGGCGCCGGCCTTCACCGCAAGCGCGGTGTCATAGTAGGGACGCGCGCCGCCGACCTTGACGTAGATCGGCTTTTCCCAGTCGGTGATTTCGCGCAGTTCGAGGATCTTGATCTCGAGATCGTCGGGCCCGGTCCAGTCCGGGTGGCGCGAGGCCGAGCGCTGGTCGATGCCTTTCGGCAGCGTGCGCATTTCGGCGACGCGGTCGGAGATCTTCTGGCCAAGCAGCATGCCGCCGCCACCCGGCTTGGCGCCCTGGCCGACGACGACTTCGATCGCATCGGCCCGGCGCAAATCGCGTGGATTCATGCCGTAGCGCGACGGCAGATATTGATAGACCAACTGCTTGGAATGGCCACGCTCTTCCTCGGTCATGCCGCCATCGCCCGTGGTGGTCGAGGTGCCCGACAGCGTCGCACCACGGCCGAGCGCTTCCTTGGCGGGGCCTGACAGCGAGCCGAAGCTCATGCCGGCGATGGTGATCGGGATCTTCAGCTCGATCGGCTTCTTGGCATGGCGAGAGCCCAGCACCACGCTGGTGTCGCAGCGCTCGCGATAGCCTTCGAGCGGATAGCGCGAGATCGAGGCGCCGAGGAACAACAGGTCGTCGAAATGCGGCAGCTTGCGCTTGGCGCCGGCGCCACGGATATCATAGATGCCGGTCGCCGCGGCACGGCGGATTTCGGAAAGCGTATAGTCGTCGAAGGTCGCGGATTTGCGCGGCGTCGTCGGCGGGTTCCTGTAGGTCATGCTGCCTCAATACGCGTCGGCGTTGTCGATATTGAAATTGTAGAGGGTACGCGCCGAGCCGTAGCGCTTGAATTCCGACGACTTGACGCCGGTGACGCCGGCGCGGTCGAGCAGGCCCTGCAGCAAGTCCAGATGCTCGGCCCGCATCTCCTTGGCGATGCAGTCGGCACCGAGGCTGTCGACCTTGCCGCGCACGAACAGCCGCGCCTCGTAGATGGAATCGCCCAGCGCATCGCCGGCATCGCCCAGCACCACCAGATTGCCCGACTGCGCCATGAAGGCCGACATGTGGCCGATATTGCCGTGCACGACGATGTCGATGCCCTTCATCGAAATGCCGCAGCGCGAAGACGCATTGCCTTCGATGACCAGCAGGCCGCCCTTGCCGGTGGCGCCGGCATACTGGCTGGCGTCGCCTTTGACGGTGATCGAGCCCGACATCATGTTCTCGCCGACGCCGGGGCCGGCCGAGCCATGCACGGTGATCGTGCTGCCGGAATTCATGCCGCCGCAGTAATAGCCGACGCTGCCGCGCACATCGATGGCAACAGGCTGGTCGACGCCAACGGCGACCGAATGACTGCCTTTCGGGTTCAGCACTTCCCATGCCGTTTCATTCGAGCCGGGAGCCAGATTGTGCAGTGCCTGGTTGAGTTCGCGCAGCGACTGCTGATCGAGATCGAAGACCCGAGGGTCATGCGCCGCCGTCTTTGAAAGCGTGGTTGCCGGCATGAACTCAATGCTCCCAGAAATAGACGGTTGCGGGCTCGGGTTCCCAGACCCTCGCATTGTCTATGCCGGGCAATTTGGTCAGCGCACGATATTCCGAGCCGAAGGCGACATACTGGTCGGTTTCGGCCATCACGGCGGGCTTGCAGGCGATCGGGTCGCGCACCACGCCAAAACCGTTCTTGGTGCCGACGACGAAGGTGAAGAAGCCGTCGAGATCGCTCAGCGTGCCTTCCAGCGCCTCGCCGAGGTTCTTGCCATGCGCCATCTGTGAGGAGAGATAGGCAGCTGCGACCTCGGTGTCGTTCTCGGTCTCGAATTTCATGCCCTCGCGGATCAGTTCGCGGCGCACATTGTTGTGGTTGGACAGCGAGCCATTGTGCACCAGGCACTGGTCGGCGCCGGTCGAGAACGGATGCGCGCCCATCGTCGTCACCGCCGATTCCGTCGCCATGCGGGTATGGCCGATGCCATGCGTGCCGGTCATCTTGCGGACATCGAAGCGATCGACGACCGCCTCGGGCAGGCCGACTTCCTTGTAGATTTCGACAACGTCGCCGGCGCCCATGATGCGGATGTCGGGGCGCAGCGCCTGGATGGTTTCGCGCGCTTCATCGATCTTGGCGGGCGTGGTCCTGACGACCGCATGGGTCGACTTCACCGCGATCGTCACCGGCGTGCCGATGGCTTTGGCGAGCTCCGCCTCGAGGCCGCGGAAATCGCGCTCCGGCTTGGCCGACTGGATGGTGATCTTGGCTTCATTTTTCGAAGGCGCGCCATAGATGGCGATGCCGGCGCTGTCCGGTCCACGATCGCTGAGCGAGATCAGCATCTGCGACAGCATCGCACCAAGCTGGGGTTCCAGCGACTTGTCCTTCAAAAACAGTCCGACAATTCCACACATGTCAGCCTCCCGGCGTTTGTAGCTAAGAGATCGTTTGCAGCTAAGAGATGATGTATCGAATGAGTCCCATAAATTCAATCATATGAAAAAAATTTTCCTCTAGTTACGTATGCGGCTCGATGTCGCTTTGTGCACTGTCGCTGTCTCGCCGGGCATTGTGAACCCATTTGGCGGTGCGGATGCGGGCGATCTTGTAAGCGTCGAGGATCGACAAGGCATAGATCAGGAAGCCGCCGGCGTGACGACCAACAAAGCTGGCGTCTGGCGGCGCGATCTTGGCGGTGACCCATGCCAGGATCACCATGAAGAAGAGGAACTGAAGGCCGCGCACCGGCACACCCAGAATGACGTGCCCGCTTGCCGGCAGCACGATTGCCGAGCCGAGAACCAGATACGGGCTGGGGGGAGCAGGTGCAGTGGCGGAATTGGTCATGCGGCCTGCCGTTCGCTTTTGTTGATGGCGTCGCGAAGCGCCGACGCTGACACCAGCAGTCTTTCGATCAGCGCGGGATCGAGTGTGGCGTCGCCAAATTCGGCCTGCCGGAAAACGCCATAGCGTGCCCGCTCGGCCTCCGCCAGCAGCCAGACGATGCGTATACCCTTGGGCGTGATCAGCAGTTCCTTGGCGCGCCCCTCGGAAAAGATCTCGATATGACTGGCGATGAGGCCTTGTGGAAAGCGCGCTGCCCCCCGGTCGGTGCGCAGCACCGCCTCGGCAGGAAATCCCGGAGCCTTGGGCAGCGTATGCTCAAGATGATCGAAATTGGAGAAGGTCGTCGGCGAGCCCGGCCGCATCATCATGTCGAACGTCGCAGGCACCGCGACCTCTTCGGTGATCGAAACACTAAGCCAGCGTGCGGGCAGTTTCCGCGTCGCCAGCGTATCGACGATGGTGCGCACCTGGACACGTTTGCTGTTCCACGATCCTTCCCAGGTGATGACGCCGGCGGTGCCTTCCGAAACATTGTCTGCGTCGGTGATGACAGTGCGGATGCGGTCCTGCTCGACGGCGAGCGCCATCGACGCCCTGTTGCGGCTGGCACGCGCCTGCCAGGCAAGGTGGAGGACGAGAGCCAGGACAATGGCCCCGGCCAGCAGTGCTGATGTCACCTCGGACATTTTCTCATGCCAGGCCCGCCAGGGATCCGGACGGGCCTACTCCCATCAATAACCCTGCGGCTTCGGCCACGGCATGGTGAACTGGTCACCGCGCCGCACGAATTTGTAGCGATAGAAATGGAACCACAGCGAGATCAGGAAATAGAAGGCGACCATGGCGATCAGCTGCGAGCCGAAGCCGAGGAAGATGGCGAAGAAGGTCACCACGCATAGGCAAAACAGCACGATGGCCGGGATTGGATGGAAGGGGTGCGTGTAGCCGCGGCGGATCGAGCCCAGCGGCCACTTCTTGCGGAACATGATGATGTTGATGCTCATGAACGTGTATTGCAGCACGCCTGACAGGATCGAGAAGGTGATCGCCTGGTTGAGGTCGGCGATGAAGGCGAAGGCCAGCGCGATCGGCAGCAAGAACAGGATCGAGCGGTAGGGCGTGCGATATTTCGGATGCACGGCCGAGAACCAGGTCGGCAGATAGCGGTCACGGCCGAGCGAGAACCAGGCACGCGCCGCATCGTTGATACAGCCATTGGCCGACGCCAGTGCGGCAAGCAGCGTGGCGACGAACAGCAGGTTCTCGAGCAGCGGGCTGCCGGTCAGCTTGCCGGCGTCCCACAGCGGGTAGTAGGTGATGCCCAGATACTCCCACGGCATCATCGAGGCGCAGACATACCAGGTCATGGCGGCGGCGATCAAAAGCGTGATCATGCCGGCCATGGTGCCGTAAGGCAGCGAGCGGGCGGGCGAGCGCACTTCCTCGGCGGCCTGCGTGGTGCCCTCGATGCCGAGATAGTACCAGATGCCGAACTGGAAGGCGGCGATGACGCCGATCCAGCCATAGGGGAGCGCATTGCCGGGAGTGACCAGTTCGTTCAGCTTCAGCACCGCGCCTTGCGTCCACGGGCTGACCGAAAAGAACAGGATGACGATCGAGATATAGGCGATTGCGGTGATGACGAAGTTGACGTTGAGCGTCATCAGCACGCCGCGATAGTTCAGCCACGCCAGCACGACGATGGTCGCTGCGATGAAGGAATTGTGGGTGAGCCCTTCGACCCCCGCCTTGGCGACGATGGTGTCGCCGAGCAGGATGGCGTCGGACACTTCGAGCATGGTGTAGGCAAAGACCAGGAACAGCGCGACATTGAACGCCATCAGCGGTCCGACAATGTGCTTGGCCTGCGCATATTGGCCGCCGGCGGCGGCGACGGTCGATGTGACTTCGGAATCGATCATCGCGACCGAGGTGTAGAGCAATCCAACGACCCAGCAGACGATAAGTGCTGCCAGCGCGCCGCCTTTGTCGGCGGCAAAATTCCAGCCGGTGAATTCGCCGACGAGAACGATGCCGACGCCGAGTGCCCAGACATGGGCCGGGCCAAGCACGCGGAGCAGGGAAACCCTGTCCCCGTGAATTGCCGGTTCAAGTGTGACCGTCATTGTTCAATCCCCACTCAGATCCGGTGTTTTTCGGAAACGGCTTCAAGCTCGCCTTCGCGCGACGAGGTCAGCACCTCTTCGGAGAAGGTCGTGTCGACCTTGAACCAGTCGTAGAGCATCCACAGGGCAAGCACGATCGAGATGCCCCAGCATGCGTAGGAGAGTACCGTCCACATGGTGCGTCCCTCGATTATTTGTCGTCGAATTTTTCGTTGATGACGTCGCGATATTCGCGGTCGGATGCGCGAAACAGGAAGACGAAATAGCCGATCAGCACCGCAGCCATGATGATCAGCGTCGGCCAGTCGATGACATAATGGAAGCGGTTCTGGATGATGTCGTGCGCGGTCTCGGGCGTGTAGCCGAGCTTTTCCCAGATCGAGGCCATGGTCGGGTTCTGGCCAAGCGCTTCCCAGGTCTTGGCGTCGAGCGCGTCGATGGATTTCGCCGCGCCGGCAAGGCCCATCTTGAGCGGCAGCCACAGCGCCACGAAAATGGCGACCACGACGACGACGATATCGAATATCTGCCCGGCCTTGCTCTGCTCCGGTGGCGTGTAACGGGACATCTCTTCTACCCCTCAGGACTTGCGGTTGCGGAACGCGTCGGCGTTCTTGATATCGAGCCCGTAGATGAATTCCTTGTCTTCCTTGTAGTGCTTGACCATCGCCAGGATCGCCGCGGTGTTGAAGATCAGCACGGCGGCGGCGGCGATCGCGACCACGGCCTTGATGCCGCTGTGCGGGATGTAGGGCCATGTCATGAGGAGGACGAAGAGGATCGTCGCCCACAGGCAGACGATCAGGAGCGCGGATCCGCGCACGTCGGAACGGTACAGCGCTTCGATGCGCTGCTGCATGTCTGACATCGGTTTTCCCCTTTTTCCAACGCTCGACCCCGAATTGGCCGCTCGCTGCCCTCTTTCAACAGAGTGAAATTTTTTTCATAAATTCAGTCCGAATTCCGCAATTGTCAAGCGCGATTTACGTCGGGTTAACCGTTGCTTCGCGGGACGAATTTTGCCTGACAATGAAATTAATTGCTTATGGGTATTGCAGCGCCCGGAGGTTTGCGGTCAATATTCGGCCAAAGCTCCCGCCGCTGCGCAGGGAGCAGGGAACAGCTAAAGAATTTTCGAAACGGAGGACGAGCGGATGACGGCATCCTGGAGATTTTCGACCCTGGCGGATCGCCATCGCGCGCTCGGTTCGAAGCTCGAAGACTGGAGCGGCATGGGAACCGCCTGGACCTACGACAAGGATGCCGACGAGGAGTATATCGCCATCCGCACCAAGGCCGGCCTGATGGATGTCTCCGGCCTCAAGAAGGTCCACATCACCGGGCCGCATGCTTCACACCTGATCGACCTAGCGACGACGCGCGATGTCGAAAAGATCTATCCCGGCAAGTCGGCCTATGCCTGCATGCTGAACGATGCGGGAAAATTCACCGACGACTGTATCCTCTACCGGACCGGACCGAATGCATGGATGGTCGTGCATGGTTCGGGCACCGGCCATGAGGAGTTGCAGCGTGCTTCGGTAGGACGCGACGTCTCGCTGCGCTTCGACGACAATCTGCACGATTTGTCGCTGCAGGGGCCAACCGCCGTCGACTACCTGGCCAAGCACGTGCCGGGTATCCGCGACCTCAACTACTTCCATCACATGCAGACGCAGCTGTTCGGCTTGCCCGTCATGATCTCGCGCACCGGCTATACCGGCGAGCGCGGCTACGAGATCTTCTGCCGCGGCCAGGATGCCGGCACGATCTGGGACAGGATCCTCGACGAGGGCAAAAGCGCCGGCATCATTCCATGCCGCTTCACCACGCTCGACATGCTGCGGGTCGAAAGTTATCTGCTCTTCTACCCCTACGACAATTCGCAGAAATACCCGTTCGACAATGAAGGCCCCGGCGACACGCTGTGGGAACTCGGCCTCGACTTCACCGTCAGCCCCGGCAAGACGGGCTTCCGGGGCGCCGAGGAGCATTACCGCCTGAAAGGCAAGGAACGCTTCAAGATCTATGGCGTTCTGCTCGACGGCAAGGAGCCGGCCGACGAGGGTGCTCCGGTCTATCGCGATGGCAAGAAGGTCGGCGTGGTGACCTGCGCCATGTATTCGCCGCTGGTCAAGAAATCGATGGGCATCGCCCGCCTCGACGTCGACTGCGCGGTCAAGGACACCAAGCTCGAAATCCGCAACAAGAGCGGTGCCATCAAGGCCACCGCGCAGCCGCTTCCGTTCGACGATCCCAAGAAGACCAAGCGCACCGCGAAAGGTTGAGGCATAGTCGACAGCGAGGGGTTCGAGGCACGAAGACTTAAATGGTAGCCAAAAGCATCATCAGCCGGCCCGTTTACGGAACCTTGTCTCCGCAACCCGGCAAGCATCATCTTTTTATCGCGGATGCAGAAGGGGCGCTGGCGATAGCGGAGATCGCCGAGAGGGCGCCGCCCGGATTTTTCGACGACTCCGAAATCGTCTTCATTCCCGGGCCTGACGGCAAACACATCGCCGCCCTCGAAGCGCTGAAGCCGGCGCAGTTTCATCAGGCGCCGTCCTTCGCCAGCCTGCTGCCGCGGCTCAGGCAGACACTGGCCAACGCGCATATGGGCTTGCGTCTCTATCTCTCGGGCACCGAAGGCCTGATCGGCCAGGCGATGCAGGTGGCGCTTGAAGCCGGCATCGACCACACCTCGATCCAGACCGAGCACCGCGGCTCGCTGGCGCGGCGCATGCAATGCGTGCACTGCAAGGGCATCACCGAGAATGTGACCACGCAGCCGGCGACCTGCGCGCATTGCGGCCTGCTGCTGCTGGTGCGCGATCACTATTCCAGGCGCATCGCCGCCTTCCAGGGCGTCTGCATCAATGCGGAAGATCGCTCGGAGATTCCTCCGATGGAGGAGGCCTTCCCATGAGTACAGGCACCACCAAGCTCGATGTCGTGGTCAGCGATGTCGTCCCGGTCAACGATCTGGTCACCCGCTTCCATTTCCGCCGGCGCGACGGCGAGCTTTTGCCGACCTTTTCCGGCGGCGCCCACGTCGTGGTCGAAATGCGCGACGGCGAGCGCACCAGGCTCAATCCCTATTCGCTGATGGGCTCGCCGCTCGACACGCGCGAATACACGATCTCGGTGCGGCGCGACGATGTCGGCCGCGGCGGCTCGCTGTTCATGCACCGCAATGTCCGGCCTGGCCTGGAGATGGTGGTCAGCTATCCGGTCAACCTGTTCTCGCTCGACCGGCGCGCTAGGAAGCATCTGATGCTGGCCGGCGGCATCGGTATTACGCCGTTCATGGCGCAGACCGCGCAGCTGGCGGCGGAAGGCGGCAATTTCGAGCTGCACTACACCTGCCGCACTGCATCGCTCGGCACCTATGCCGATGTGCTGCGCGAGCGCTACGATCGCCGGGTCAGGCTCTATCATGACGACCTTGACGAGCGCATCGAACTCGACCGGTTGTTGTCGACGCAGCCGCTCGGCACACATCTCTATGTTTGCGGCCCGGCCGGCATGATCAACTGGGTGCGCGATCGCGCAGCAAGCCTAGGCTGGCCGGCGGAAACCGTGCATTTCGAGCATTTCGCGGCACCCCAGCCCGGACTGCCGTTCGATGTGACGCTTGCCGTCAGCGGCAAGACGATCCGCGTCGATGAACAGCAGAGTCTGCTCGAGGCGATCGAAGCGGCCGGCGTCGATCCACCCTATCTCTGCCGAGGCGGCGTCTGCGGCCAGTGCGAGACCAATGTCGTCTCGTATGACGGCAAGTTCATCCACAACGACCACTGGCTGAGCGAGGAAGACCATCGCTCAGGTTGCAAGATCATGCCGTGCGTGTCGCGCTTCGAGGGCCGGTCGCTGGTCCTGGAGCGGTAGGAGGAAATCATGGGTATCACCTTTCGCAAGGAAACGTTCCGCGACGACTTCACCTTCAAGAACAGTCCGGAGCACATCAGGCGGTTCCCGTTTCCGTTCCACGAAGACGCCTACATGTATGCGGTCAACATCGAACCGCATGTCGTCGGCCCGAAGGGCAGCGTGCTGGAAAACCTGATCGACGTCGACGAGCACTACGTCGCCGAGATGCAGGACCGCGCGCTGGTGCTGGCCGAGGATCCGCTGCGCTGCCAGTCGCTGCCGCACATGACGCTGGCCGGCTGGGACCTGCTCGAGCTTTTGATGGAGCAGCAGGCGCTGGGCTATCCCGAGCATTTCACGCTGACCCGCGACGGCGATCGCTGGCGCTGGATCAATCGGCCGCTCGGCATCGACGACACCTTTACCTTCGGCGACACCTCGACGCTGCCTTACGGGCCGATGGAGTACATCACCAGGCAGAGCCAGGGCGATTTCTGCATCCTCGACCAGCGCGACGGCAATCTGTGGATGGATGCCGGCATGGTCACCACCCAGGCCGACTGGTCGCTCGATTTCGACATCGGCATGAACTTCTTCGAATGGCACGCACCGGTGCCGCTGGCGCATGAGAAGGGGATTTTTGTCAGGGCGCTGAAGTTCCTCACCAACATCCAGCAAGGCAAGCCGGCCCGGCGGCTGAACTGGACGATGACAATCAATCCACGCCTCGACACCAGCCCCGAAAACTACCACAAATGGGGACCGGACCGGGCGACGGTGACGCCGGAGAATGTCGGCGACAAGGTGCATCTGCGGGTCGAACTGCAGAGCTTCTGGCGGCTGCCGCGCTCGAACGGCATCGTCTTTCCGATCCGCTGCTATCTGATCAAGATGGACGAACTGGTGACGCAGCCAAAATGGGCACGGCGCCTGCACCGCGTCATCCGTGACCTGCCCGACGAACTCGCCAACTACAAGGGTCTGACGCGCTATCGCCCGGCGCTGGTCGAGTGGCTGTCGAAGCTGGATGATGGGAGTGCGACATCACCGGGGTTTGGGCCGGACTGAGCAAGGGCCCCCTCATCCGGCCGCTACGCGGCCACCTTCTCCCCGAGGGGAGAAGAGGTCGCCAACGCTGGCGCCAGCCTCCTCTCCCCTCGGGGAGAGGTCGGATTGCCCCGAATTGCCCTCCGCAATTCGGTTGGCAATCCGGGTAAGGGGCCTTCGTTGAGTTCTTCAGCCCGCGCTCTGCGGATAGCAGATGATCGAGAGATAGCGCATCGGCAGTTTCGTCAGCTGTTCGGGTCCGTGCGGCGCGTCGGCGTCGAAGAACAGGCTGTCGCCGGGCTTCATCGGGTAGAGGTTGCTGCCGTGCCGGTAAACGACCTCGCCTTCGAGCATGTAGAGGAACTCCATGCCCTCATGCTGGAAGGTCGGAAACACATCGGAATCCTCGGTCAGCGTGATCAGATAGGGTTCGACAACGACGCCGCTGGTGTTGGAGCCGATATGGCCGAGCAGATTGTACTGGTGGCCGGCGCGCGTGCCGCGGCGTTCGACATCGAGCCCTTCGCCGGCCTTGACGAAGACGGCGCTGCGCTCTTCCTCGAAGCGGCGGAAGAAGGCGGTGACCGGAACGCCCAGCGCCCGCGACAGCGCTTGCAAGGTGGTCAGCGATGGCGAGGTGATGCCGTTCTCGATCTTCGACAGCATGCCCAGCGAAATGTCGGTGGCGACCGCCAGGTCGGCGACGGTGATGCCGAGCTTCTTGCGGAAGGCCCGCACCTCGCGGCCGATCGCCACCTCCAGCACTTTCTCGCGGGTGTCGCGAATGGCATGCGGGTTCTGCGTCAGCGGCGCGCGGATGGTTTTCCCGTCGGCCGAGACCTTTGGCAGCGGCTTGGCCTTTGCGGCCGCGGGACCAGCCTTGGAATCGGAAGTTTTCTTCGCCATGTCGCCCCCGGGACTCTGCGGATCTATTTCACTCTAGGTGAACATGTCAGGTGCCGATACAGCAGCGCAACTGCGACGGCAAGTCGCCTGAAGGCGCATGCGCATGATCCGGCGTTTGGCCGCGTCCGGTTTTTTGCAGCAAATCCACCGCGGCGGAACCTAGTTTCAGCACAGGGCTGTTGACAGCACGAAAGGGCCAATTACTGTCCCTGTGAGTGAAATTTGTTTCGTAAGAGCAATTCAGATCGGAGGCCTGCCATGAAAAGTCGCGTTGCCGTTATCGGAGCCGGACCGTCCGGCCTGGCACAGCTCAGGGCCTTCAAGTCGGCGGCCGACAAGGGCGCCGACATTCCCGAGATCGTCTGTTTCGAGAAGCAGTCCGACTGGGGCGGCCTGTGGAATTACACCTGGCGCACCGGCCTCGACGAGCATGGCGACCCGGTGCACGGCTCGATGTACCGCTACCTCTGGTCGAACGGGCCGAAGGAATGCCTGGAATTCGCCGACTACACTTTCGAGGAGCATTTCGGCCGGCCGATCGGCTCCTACCCGCCGCGCGCCGTGCTGTGGGACTATATCAAGGGCCGCGTCGAAAAATCAGGCCTGCGCAAATGGGTGCGCTTCAACAGCCCGGTGCGCATGGTGACGTTTTCGGAGGAGACGAAGAAATTCACCGTCACCGCGCATGACCGCACCAACGACGTCACCTATTCGGAAGAGTTCGACAATGTCGTCGTCGCCTCCGGGCATTTCTCGGTGCCCAACGTGCCCTATTTCGAAGGTTTTTCGACCTTCAACGGCCGCATTCTGCACAGCCATGATTTCCGCGACGCGATGGAGTTCAAGGGCAAGGATATCCTGATCATCGGCCGCTCCTATTCGGCCGAGGACATCGGCTCGCAATGCTACAAATACGGCGCCAAATCGATCACCTCCAGCTACCGTTCGAAGCCGATGGGTTTCAAATGGCCTGACAACTGGAAGGAAGTGCCGCTGCTGCAGAAGGTCGTCGGCAAGACCGCCCATTTCAAGGATGGCACCACTAGGGGTGTCGACGCCATCATCCTGTGCACCGGCTACCTGCATTCCTTCCCCTTCCTGACCGACGATTTGAAGCTCAAGACCGCCAACCGCATGTGGCCGCTCGATCTCTATGAAGGTGTCGTCTGGGAGAAGAACCCGCAGCTCTCCTATATCGGCATGCAGGACCAGTTCTACACCTTCAACATGTTCGACGCG
This sequence comes from Mesorhizobium norvegicum, assembly GCF_004919685.1. GTDB lineage: Bacteria > Pseudomonadota > Alphaproteobacteria > Rhizobiales > Rhizobiaceae > Mesorhizobium > Mesorhizobium norvegicum. The sequence continues at coordinate 58,482 of NZ_SMYZ01000069.1, forward strand.
CAGGCCTGGTTCGCCCGCGACGTCATCATGGGTCGCATCAAATTGCCCTCGGCCGAGGTGATGGCCGCGCACGGCGCGAAATGGCGCGCGCGTGAGGAGACGCTCGAAGACGCCGAGCAGATGATCTGGTTCCAGGGCGACTACACCAAGGAATTGATGGACCAGACCGATTATCCCGGCTTCGACGTCGAGGCGGTCAACCAGACCTTCATGGAGTGGGAGCACCACAAGGGCGAAGACATTATGAGCTTCCGCGACCACGCCTACCGCTCGCTGATGACCGGCACAATGGCGCCGCTGCATCATACGCCGTGGCTGCAGGCGCTCGACGATTCGATGGAGAGCTATCTCGAGGTGAAGGGCGTCGCGGCGGAATAGCGTCGGGCCGCAGGCTACCCCAGCCTTGCCCTGGCCTTCGCCGTCCAGGCACTGAACAGCCGGTCGGCGACGATGCCGATGAAGGCGATGGCGAGACCAGCGACGATGCCACGGCCGGAATCGGCCTTGGACAGCGCGATGAACACTTCCTGGCCGAGATCGCGCGTGCCGACCATGGCGCAGATGATGATCATCGCCAGCGCCATCAGGATCGTCTGGTTGACGCCCAGCATGATCTCGGGCAGCGCCAGCGGCAGTTGCACGCGAAAGAAGGTCTGGCGCGGCGTGCAACCCGACACCTTGGCCGCCTCGATCAGCGCCGGCGGTACCTGCCTGATGCCGTGATTGGTGTAGCGGATCGCCGGCACCACGGCGAAGGCTATCGTTGCGATCATCGCGGTGACGTCGCCGACCCTAAACAGCATCACCACCGGAATGATGAAGCAGAAGGACGGCAGCACCTGCAGCGTGTCGATGACCGGTGTGACGATCTTCTCGAAGCGGTCGCTGCGCGAAGCCATCAGGCCGATGGGGATGCCGATCAGGCACGCGATGAAGGCCGAGATGCCGCAGAGATAGACCGTCGCCATGGTCTTTTCCCACAGCCCTGTGACGGCGCAAAAGGTGGTGAGCGCGGCGACGAGAATTGCCAGCCGCAGGCCGGAGAGCTGATAGCCGGCAAGGCCGAGCAGGAACACCGCGCCCAGCCACGGGAAGCCCTCGCAGAAGGCGCGCAGCGGGTTCAGCACATTGAGGATCAGAGCCACCCGAAACGCCTCGATCGTGTCGAAGAAGTTGATCGTCACCCAGTTCACCGCCGCTTTCCACAGCGGCGCCGTGGTGAAGGTGATCGCTTTCGGCACCGCCGCGAAGGCGGGCACGAACAGGCCGAGCAGCGTTGTCGCGACAAGGATGGCGATGGCCAGCGTCAGATTGGGGTAGCGCCGCCAGAGGCTCGGGCTCATCTCCTGATGGACATGGCCCTTTGCTTGGCTGTGCGCGATGGCCTGGCTCAGCCGGTCGAGCGCGATGGCGAGCGCCACGATGGCGAGACCCGCTTCCATCGCTTCGCCGACTTTTAGCGCGCGCAGTGCGAGCAGCACGTCGTAGCCGAGGCCGCCGGCGCCGATCATCGAAGCGATGATCACCATGTTCAGCGCCAGCATGATCACCTGGTTGACGCCGATCATCAGTGTCGGCCGCGCCGACGGCAGCAGCACCCGCCACAGTTTCTGCCGCGCCGTGCAGCCGGCCATTTCGCTGAAATCGTCGATCTCCGACGGCACCCGCGACAGGCCCAGCATCGTCGCCCGCACCATCGGCGGGGTGGCGAAGATGGCGGTTGCGATCATCGCCGAGACCGGGCTGTTGCCGAACAGCAGCAGCATCGGGATGAGATAGGCGAAGGTCGGGATCGTCTGCATCAGGTCAAGGGCAGGGGAGACGATGAGCCTTTCGGCCCATGGCTTGCGCCATGCCCAGATGCCGGCGAACAGCCCGGTGACGATGCAGAACGGCACGGCGATGGAGATCAGCGCCAGCGTCAGCATGGCGCTGGTCCATTGGCCGAACAGGGCAATGTAGAGGAAGCAGCCGCCAACCAGCAGGCCGAGTTTTCTGCCGCCAACGGCATGTCCGGCGAGGAAGGCGGCAGCGCAGACGCCGACCCAGGACAGGCGCGGCAGGACATAGGCGTCAGCGCCGTGGCCGATCTTGAAATTCTTGGCCAGCAGATTGAGCGCGAAATCGAGCGGAACGCCGAGCACCGCGGTGATCGAGCGGGTCAACCACGACAGGTTCGACTTGATCCAGCGCATTAGCGCGCTGACCCAGTCGGCGACCGGCACGACGGCGCTGGCCGGATAGTTGACGGCCCAGGGCAGGCGGTCCTGCAGCAGGAACACGACAAGCACGGCGGCAAGCGCGAACGCCCAGATCAGCAGCCAGACCTGAATCGGCCGCGGCCTTGCCTCGCTGGCGCTTGCCGTCACCGTCATGCGCCGGCCCTTGAGCGATCGATGCCGGCCAGCAGATCGATCACCGCTTGCGGCGTCACCTCGCCGATCGGCTTGCCGGTGCCGTTGACCACCGCGAACGGCTTGTTGGCGGCAACGATACCGGCCGAGAAGCTGGCGATCTTGGCGTCTGGAGCTATGGTGCCGCCATGCTCGGAGCCGTCGCAGGCGCGCATCAGGCTGCGTGCCGAGATCACCTTGGCGCGGTCGACGTCGCGGGTGAACTCGGCGACATAGTCGGTCGCCGGATTGACCACCAGCTCCTCCGGCGTGCCGATCTGGATGACCTCGCCATCCTTCATGATGGCGATGCGGTCGGCCAGCCTTATCGCCTCGTCGAAATCATGGGTGATGAAGACGATGGTCTTGTGCAGCATGGTCTGCAGCCGCATCAGCTCGTCCTGCATCTCGCGGCGGATCAGCGGATCGAGCGCCGAGAACGGCTCGTCGAGGAACCAGATTTCCGGTTTTGTCGCCAGGCTGCGGGCGATGCCGACACGTTGCTGCTGGCCGCCGGACAGCTCGCGCGGATAGAAATGCTCGCGCCCCCTCAAGCCGACGAGTTCGATGACCTCGCGGGCCCGTGCCTCGCGTGTCGGCCGGTCCTGCCCCTGGATGCTGAGCGGGAAGGCGATGTTCTCCAGCACGTTGAGATGCGGCAGCAGGGCAAAGTTCTGGAAGACCATGCCCATGCGGTGTCGCCGCAATTCGATCAGTGCTGCATCCGAGATTTTCAGCAGGTCCTTGCCTTCAAATTCAACCTTGCCGTGGGTCGGCTCGACCAGCCGCGACATGCAGCGCACCAGCGTCGACTTGCCGGAGCCCGACAGGCCCATGATGATGAAGATCTCGCCCTGGCGGATTTCGAGGTCGACGGCGCGCACCGCGCCGACCAGTCCGGCGGCAGTGACGTCGGCCATGCTGGCCTTGCCGTCGCGTTCGCGGATGAAACTGGCCGCGTTCGATCCGAACAATTTCCAGACATTGCGGCAGGCAAGCTTTATCGGGCGGGCATCCTTTGGCGCGCCCGCCGCGTTTGGCTCCTGGTCAGTCTTGTTCGTCATTCAAACGTCCTTCTGGAACATCAAGAAGTGAGGCCCGGCTGATCAGGCAGCCGGGTCTCATTTTCCAGTTGGAACGATCACTGCGCCCAGGCTTTCCAGTCGGCCTCGTGGGCTGCGATCCAGGCGGCGGCGACGTCTTCCGGCGTCTTGCCGCCGAGATCGATCTCGCCGCTCATCTTGTTGAGCTCGTCGGTGTCGATCGTGTAGGCCTTCGCCACCTTGTAGGCGACCGGCCATTTGTCCTTCATGCCGGACCAGGAGTATTTCCAGATCTCGCCATGCGGCTTGCCGCAATCATATTTGGCGTCGGGGTTCACGCCCCATTTCGGGTCGTTGTAGCACTCGGGCGTGTATTCGGGGAATTCAACCCACTCGCCCTTGTACTTGGCCGGCGCCCAGTGCGGCGAATAGATCCACAGCATGATCGGCGCCTTGCGCTGATAGGCCGAGTCCAGCTCCGCGAACATCGCCGCGTCGGTGCCGGCATGGATGACGGTGAAGGGCAGTTTCAGCGCCTCGACGCGCTCGTCGTCAAAACCTTCCCAGGTTACCGGACCACCGAGATAACGCCCCTTCGGTGCGGTTTCCGCCGTCGAGAAGGCTTCGGCGCATTTCGGGTCCTTCAGCGCTTCCCAGTTGGGCAGGCCCGGGCACTTCTCCTTCATGTATTCGGGAAACCACCACTCCTCCTTGGCCTTGGGTCCGAGCTTGCCCAGCCGTTCGGTCTGGCCGGTCGCATCGGAGGCCTTCATGGCCTCGCCGGCGGTCGTGTCCCAGAACTCCAGGCCGACATCGAGATCGCCATTGGTGAGACCGGTGGTCAGGCTGGAGAGGTAGTCGGCCGTGGGATATTCGACGGTGTAGCCGAGTTTTTCCAGGATGCCGCCCAGGATCTTGGCGTTGAGATTGACGCTGGTCCAGTCGAACAGCGCGATCTTGATCGGATCGTTGGATTCCGGAGCGGCGGCCTGGGCGGACGGTGTCAGCAGACTTAGTGTCGCGAGCGCGACGGCGCCCATCGACAGTTTCGAGATCTGGCTGCGAAATGACATGCTTGTTCTCCTTCAAGCTGTGAAAATTATCGTTCGTTCCCTTCTTGCGGCTTTTCTTGATTGTGTTGGAAAGGCTGGTCTTCGCGCAAGGCCGTCGGCGCCAAATTGTTGTCCCGGCTTTGGCCAGCGCAGGCAAGATGGTGCTCAATTTCGGTGATGGTGGAGTATGACTGGAGTGTCAGCGTCATGGCTGCCGACAGACCGCTGCGCGAGCGATCATCTGCGGATCAATTGCCAGTCCTGCGGCGCCCTGCAAGGTGCGAGCCATCAAGGTCCCATGATCCAGAGCATTTCCGGCGAAACACGATCGCCTCCAATGCTCCATCCGTTTGTTTTTACGCAATTCCGGACGCAAAACCGCTTCGCACTTTTGCTGGAATTGCTCTCGGCTGTCGACCCGGCAAGCCCCATCTCGCCAAGGCCGTTTCATGAGATGAAATTATATATACCAAGGTTCATGCCGCGCAACGTCTAACGCCTCGCGGGACGTATATATTCAGACTGCAGGCGAAGTCGAACCCCTACCAGCAGACGTAGCCGCCATCGACAATCAGGTCGAGGCCGGTGACGAAACTCGATGCGCGGCTGGCCAGGAACACCGTCGGTCCAACCATCTCCTCCGGCGCCGCCATCCGCCCCATCGGCGTGTCGCGTTTGAAGATCTTCACCTCTTCGGCCACCTCAGGCCGCTTGTTCATCGGTGTCAACGTATAACCCGGGCTGACGACATTGACGCGCAGTCCGCGATCGGCCCACTCCATGGCGAGGCTCTTCGACATGTGGATGACGGCGGCCTTCGAAGAGTTGTAGTGCGCCTGCGTCAGGCCCCGGTTGACGATAGTGCCCGACATCGAGGCGATGTTGATGATCGAGCCCTTGCGTCGCGCCAGCATCTTGCGGGCTTCGGCCTGGCAGGACAGGAAGACGCCGGCGACATTGACCTCGTGCACCTTCTGCCATGTCTCCAGCGGCAGCGTCTCGGCTGGTTCCGAACCGGCAATGCCGGCATTGTTGACGGCGACGGTCAGCGCACCGAGTTCGCTCTCGACGCGATCGATCGCCGCCGCGAGATCGCCCGGTGACGTCACCGTGCCGGTCAGCACCAGCGCCTTGCGGCCGAGCGCCGTGATCCGGTGGGCGGTTTCGTCCAGCCCACCCTTCGATGCATGGCCGAAACAGGCGACGTCGGCGCCTGCCTCGGCCAATCCGATCGCGATTGCCTGGCCGATGCCGCTGCCGGCGCCGGTGACCAGCGCGACATCGCCGTCCAGCTTGAAAAGATCCATCGATAGTCCTCCCTGCCTCAGAGAGGGTATGCGCTGAGCCGTGCTTCGATCAAGCGCCCGCGCGCAAGCGACCCAAGCGGCGTCGATGCTCAGAAATAACCGCTCGACGCGGCCGTGGCTTCCTTCGGGATTTCGACGCCATCGACCAGGATCTTGTCGACCAGTTCGTGGTGGAAACAGACCAGCCCCTTGATGCGCTCCGCCTCGTGTACCGGTTCCGGATAATACCAAACGAGGTTCTCGTGACGCTTCGCCTTCGTCGTCACGTGATAATAGTTGGAGATGCCCTTGTAAGGGCAACGCGAGATGTAGCGGCTGGGCGCGAACATATCGAGCCGCGTGTCGGCGATCGGCAGATAGTGGCGCACCGGATGGCCGGTCTCGAACAGGAACACGCCGCGGCGTGAATCGGCCACCTGTTCGCCGTCGAGGATGACCTGCACGCGCCGCGAGGACGGCAGGCAGTCGACCCGGCGGAACGGATCGCGGGCGTGGACGAAGATTTCTTCGTCCTCCTCGAACCAGTGTCCCATCTTGCTCCAGGTGAACGACATGTAGTCCGATATCGGCGGACAGCCCTTGACCGGATCGAGATAGCGCCAGGCCGCGTCCTCGACCAGCGTGATACCGGTGTTGAGCGAATAGTGGGTGGCAATGCCCTTGAATGGGTCCTCTGTCGTCGTCTTGCTCGGCAGCAGGAACTCTTCGCGAACGTCGCCGATCGGGAAATAGTAGACCGGCAGGTGATCGGATTCGTAGAACACCAATGCGTTGGTCGTGTCGGCCACGGTCATTGACCCCACCTGCACACGCAGGCGCTTCTGCGTGGGCATGGTGAAGGCTATATAGCCCGGCTCGAATTCGTACTGCACGATGGTGTCGAGCAAGGGAAAATGCGGCCCACGGCCGCGCAGATGGGGCTTGCGAATGGTAGTCTCCCGTTTCTTTTCTTTTGTCATAGAGCGTTGACGCAAAGCGAGATAAGCCTGGATCAGGCCGTTAGATCGAAGGGGGCTTCGGGCGGCGAGCTTCTCTTGCATCGAGCGGCTCGAACGATGGCCCCCATCGCTCTTCGCAACCCCAGATAGTCTCACCGCCCGAAAGGCGGAATTGTCCAATCCTGCCTCTATCCCCCAATCCTGCTCTATCCCAAGGACACGCGATCGAGCAGCAGCCCGGCGGCGATCGGCGGCAGTCCGCTGACATTCTTGCGCACCGGCACCGGCAGATCGGGGAAATAGCTGAAGATGACAGGCGTCTCGTCGAGCAGCAGCTTCTGGATGTCGGAGGCGGCACTGCGCTGCGCGCCGACATCGAGCGCCTTGAGATAGCTGGTGACCATGCCGTCATAGGCCGGGCTCTTGAAATGCGCCGCGTTCCACGGGCCGTCGCTGACCAGCGGGCTCTTCAGGAACACGTTGGGCACGCTGCGATGCGCGTAGTCGGTGATGCCGAGCGGGCTATCCAGCCAGTCCGACTGGCCGAACACCGCCTTGCCGTAATATTTGTCCTGGTCCTCGATGTTGAGCGAGATGCGGGCACCGATTTCCTTGGCGAAATTCTGGAACAATTGCGCATAGCCGGGAATGTCCGAATAGCGCAGCGTCGTCAGCGTGATATCGAAGCCGCTGGCGAGGCCCGCCGCCTCAAGCAATTGCTTTGCCTTGGCTATGTCCTGGACGCGCTGCGGCACCGTCTTGTCGGTCGCCGGGAAGGCCGGCGCGAACGGGCTGTCATTGCCGGTCGCCGCCATGCCTCTGCACAGGCCGTCGACCAGCTTCGAACGATCGATGCACAGCGCCAGCGCCTGGCGTACGCGCTTGTCGGTGAAGGGGCCGGTGTCGCAGCGCATGTGAAGCTGGCGGTGTGCGGTCGAAGCGACGCGCAACACGGTGATGTCAGGGCTGTTCAGCACCACCTGGCTGACATCGAGCGGAACAGCATCGAGAATGTCGACCTCGCCGGCCTGCAGCGCCAGGATGCGCGGCTGCACGTCGCCGTAGAACTTGAACTCGAGACGGTCGGGCAGCGCCTTCTCACCCCAATAGTCGGGGTTGCGGACAAAGGTCGCGCCGACCTTGGGCGTGTAGGTCTCCAGCCGGAATGGCCCGGTGCCTTCAAAAGTCTTTTCGTAATCGCCCTTGTAGCTCGCCGGCAGGATGACGGCGTTGTAATTGTCGATCGACACCGAATAGGGAAAGCTGCCATTCGGCGCATCGAGGTGGAAGGCGACGGTGTGGTCGTCGACCTTCTGGGTGCCGCCCTTCGACAGCAGACCTTTGAACACCGATAGCGCGTTGGAAGCGCCGTTGGGGTCGGCCAACCGGTCGAAGGTCGCGACGACGTCGTCGGCCTTGAAGTCCTCGCCATTGTGGAATTTCACGCCCTTGCGCAGCTTGAAGGTCCACACGCTACCATCCTCGTTCGGCGCCCAGCTCTCCGCCAGCACCGGCTTCAAGGTGAGGTCCGGCTGCGTGACGCAGAGAAACTCGGCGGTCTGGAAAACCAGCTGGTAGCTGCCGCTGTCGTAATAGGTGACGGGATCGATGGCGCCGCCCGGCGTCGCCACGCCGGCCCGCACCGTGCCGCCCGGCTTGCCCTCGGCGCGTGCCTGCTGCGTGCCGAGGCCGCTTGCTGCGACAAGGCTGCCCAGAAAGGGCAGGGAGAGGCCAAGCACGCTGCCATGGCGCAGGAAGTCGCGGCGGCCCATCCTGCCGGCCAGCAATTCGTCGACAGCGGAATTTTCGATTGCGGTGAGCGTTCTGCGAGCGTTGTCGATCATCCTGAAATGCTTGGGCATGGCTGGATTCCTCGCTTGTCTTGGGGTTCGGCCATCTAGTTCATTGTTGACTGCCGCCGGAAAGCGATATTTTTTGATAGGGGTCATCGAAATTTTCGATGCAAGAGGTGGGCATGGACACTGAAAATCTGCGCAGCTTTCTCGAAGTCGCCACGCATGGCAGCTTCACGGTCGCGGCCAGCCGGCTCAACCTCGCCCAGTCCACTGTCAGCGCGCGGATCAGGGGGCTGGAGGAGCAGTTAGGCCGCCGGCTTTTCGTGCGCGACCGCGATGGCGTCACGCTGACGCCGGCCGGCCGGCAGTTCCTGCCGCATGCCTCTTCCATCACCCGCACCTGGGAGCAATCGCGGCAGGACATCGCCGTTCCCGATGGCTATGAGACCTTGTTGCGGCTGACCGCGCCGGCCTATCTGTGGGACCGCATCACCTCGCCATGGGTCGAGTGGATGCGCGCCAGGCGGCCGAACGTGGCGCTGCGGCTCGAAGGCAGCTTTCCGGACTCTGCGATCGATCAGCTGGCGGAAGGCCTGCTCGACATCTGCATCCTCTATCTGCCGCGACCGCATCCCGGCATCGTCTACGAAACGCTGGCCGTCGATCAGGTCGTGCTTGTCCAGCATGCCGCGCAGACCAAGCCGTGGACCGAAAACTACATTCTGATGGACTGGGGGCTGGAATTCCGTATCGAGCACGACCGCGCCTTTGCCGGCATGGTCAAGCCTGCCATCTCGGCCGGACTGGTCTTCATCGGCCTGCAGCACGTGCTGTCGCAGCAGGCCGCCGCCTATCTGCCGCTCAGCGCCGTCAGCGGTCATATCGAGCGTGGTGAGATGCGGCGCATCGACAACGCGCCGGTGTTCCAGCGGCCGATCTACCTTGCCTATCCCAGCAACCCTGTCTCGTCGGACGTCTTGGATGTCGCTTTGACTGGGTTGCGCACGTTGGCGAGAGACTGGGCGGAGGGGCAGGGCTTTTCAGAAGGCGACCGTTCCCTGAGCATGGCGGGCCAGGTCTGACCGGCCAAGCCACACTCGCGGCGGTGACGCTCGCTATGCCGGCTCGGTCACGGCCGCTTTCTGCAGCCTGGCCAGTTCGGCGTAAGGAATATGGCAGCGGATCGAATGGCCGGGCTGTGCCTCGCTGAGCGGCGGCTCCTGCTGCTCACAGATAGGGCCTATCTTGCGCGGGCAGCGTGTGTGGAACACGCAGCCAGACGGCGGGTTGGTGGCGCTGGGGATTTCGCCGTCGAGACGAATGCGCGCCGTCTCGGTCTGGTCGAGTTTTGGCACGGCCGACAGCAGCGCTTCGGTGTAGGGGTGGTGCGGCCCGGAAAAGACGTCTTCCGACGGTCCGAGCTCCATGATGCGGCCGAGATAGAGCACGGCGATCTTGTCGGAGAGGTAACGCACCACGGCCAGATCATGCGAGATGAAGATGTAGCTGACGTCTTCCTTCGACTGCAGGTCGGCGAGCAGATTGAGGATCGCAGCCTGCACCGACACGTCGAGCGCCGAGGTCGGCTCGTCGCACACCACGATGCGCGGGTCGCCGGCGAAGGCGCGCGCGATGGCGACGCGCTGCTTCAGGCCGCCGGAGAGCTGGCGTGGCTTGACGGCGAGATGGCGGTCGGTGAGCCGCACCGAGCGGACGAGGTCGTTGAGACGCGCATCCAGCGCCTTGCCGGAAAGGCCCGCCAGCCGCTTCAACGCGCGGCCGATCAGGTGGCGGATCGAATGCGAGCGGTTGAGCGCGGAATCCGGATTCTGGAAGACGATCTGCATCGCCTTGATCTGGTCGTCGCTGCGGTTCTCCAGCCGCGGCGCCAGTGCCTTGCCTTCCAGCTCGATGGTACCGCCTTCGTCGGGCGGCACCAGGCCGAGCAGCAGCCTGGCGAAGGTCGTCTTGCCGCTGCCGGACTCGCCGACCAGCCCGAGCGTCTCGCCGGGCCGCAGATCGAGCGACACGTCCTTGACGGCGCGCAGCGCATGGCCATGGCTGGCATAGGTCTTGTTCAGCCCGGCGACGCGCAGCACCGGTGCTGCCGCCGCCTTTGGTGCGGGCGCCACATCGCTCGGTGTCGCGCGCGGCAGCGCCTGCGCCTTGTCGTGATGGAAGCAGCGCGACAGCCGGCCGCCCAGATCATAGAGCGGCGGCAATTCGCTGCGGCAGCGGTCGTCGGCGAGCGCGCAGCGATCGGCGAAGGCGCAGCCTTTGATATCGGCTCCAATGCCGGGCAGAAAACCCGGAATGGTGTCGAGGCGACCCTGATCCTTGCGTTGGCCACCGCGCGGCAGGCAGCGCAGCAGCGCAACGGTGTAGGGATGGCGCGGATCGTTGAAGATGACATCCGTCGGTCCTTCCTCGACCAGCATGCCGGCATAGAGCACGCCGACCCGGTCGCACATGTTGGAGACGACGGCGAGGTTGTGGCTGATGAACAGGATCGAAGCCGACAGTTCCTGCCGCAGCTGTGCGATCAGGTCGAGCACCTCGGCCTCCACCGTCGCATCGAGGCCGGTGGTCGGCTCGTCGAGGATCAGCATCGAGGGATCGTTGGCCAGCGCCATGGCAATCGCCACGCGCTGCTGCATGCCGCCGGAAAGCTGGTGCGGGTAGCGCTGCATGACGCTTGTCGGGTCGGAGATGCGCACGCGGTTCAGCATGGCGATGGCGCGGTCGGTGGCCGCTTGTCCGGAGATGCCGCCGAGTTCAAAAATCTCGGTCAGCTGGCGGCCGACGCGGATCGACGGGTTCAGCGCCTTGCCCGGGTCCTGGTAGACCATCGAGACGCTTTCGGCCCGCGCCCGCCTGAGCGCCTCGGCATCCAGTTTCATCACATCCTGGCCGTCGAGCGAGATCGCGCCGCCAGTGATCGAGCCGTTGCGCGGCAAATAGCGCACGACGGTGAGCGCCACGGTGGATTTGCCGCAGCCGGATTCGCCGACCAGCCCATAGGCCTCGCCCTGGCCGATGGTGAGGCTGAGGTTGCGCAGCACCGCGCGGTTGCGGCCGGCGACGCGGTAAGCAACCGACAGATCGGTGAGTTCAAGGGCGTTCTTGGCCTTGGCGGACTTAGTCATTGAGCGCTCCGTGAACGCCGTCGGCCGCCAGATTGACGCCGATCACCAGCGAAGCGATGGCCAGCGCGTCGAACAGCACCGTCCACCAGAAGCCGCCGCCGATCATGCCGTAATTGTTGGAGATCGAGAGCCCCCAGTCGGGCGACGGTGGCTGGATGCCGAAGCCCATGAAGGAGAGCGTGGCGACGGCGAAAATGGCATAGCCGAGCCGCACGGTGGTTTCGACCAGGATCGGCGGGATGACGTTGGGCAGGATCTCGACGAACATCGTATGCAGCGCGCTTTCATGCCTGAGCTGTGCGGCGGCGACATAGTCGAGTTCGCGCTCGGCCAGCACCGCGGAGCGCACGGTGCGCGCGATGATCGGCGCGAAGCTGAGGCCAATGACGACGATGACCGTCGTCTTGGATGTGCCGAGCGCAACGATGGCCAACAGCGCGACGATGACCACCGGGATCGCCATGAAGGCTTCGAGGATGCGGCTGACGACATCGTCGACGAGGCCGCGAAAATAGCCGGTGAGCAGGCCGAGCGCGGTGCCGGCCACCGTCGCCAGCAAGGTCGCCAGTGGTGCAACGGTCAGGATGTCGCGCGAACCGACGATGACGCGCGAGAAGACGTCGCGGCCGATCTGGTCGGTGCCGAACCAGTGTTCTGAAGAGGGCGGCGCCAGCGCATTGATTATGTCGTCGGCAAGCGGGTCATAGGGTGCGAAATGTTCGCCGAACAGTGCGCAGGCAACCCAGAACAGCACGATCGCGAAACCAACAAGGAATGTTCGGGAGCGCAGCAGCGAGAAAAAGACCTCGGCCAGCGGGCCGCGCCGGCGCGTGTCGTCGGGGGTGGGGGAAGTGGTCTGGACGGCGCTCATTGATCTGACCCCAGCCGGATGCGCGGATTGAGCACGGAATAGAGGAAGTCCGCCACAAGGGTGGCCACGGCATAGACGATGCCGATGGTGAGAATGCCGGATTCCAGCATCGGGAAATCCTTGCCGCGCGCGGCGGTGAAGATCAGCGAGCCGATGCCCTGGTAGCGAAACAGCGTTTCGATGACGACGAGGCCGCCGATGAGATAGCCCGTCTGCGTCGCGATGACGGTGATGGTTGGCAACAATGCGTTGCGCAGCACATGCCGCCAGATCACCGTGCGCCATGGCAGGCCCTTCAGCACCGCGGTCCGCGTGTAGTCGGAATCGAGCGCCTCGATCATGCCGGAGCGCGCCATGCGGGCGATGTAGCCGAACAGCACCAGGAACAGCGGCAGCGAAGGCAGGATCAGATAATAGAGCTGCGTGAAGAAGCCGGCGTTGCGCGGCCATGCGGCCGATATCGGTAGCCAGCGCAGCCACACACCAAAGATCAGGATCAGAATGATGCCGGTGACGAACTCGGGCAGAACCGTCACCGACAGGCCGCCGAGGCTGATGATGCGATCGAGCGGGCGGTTGAGGTTGAGTGCGGCAACGACGCCGCCGAGGATGCCGATCGGCACCACCAGCACGAAGGCGACCGCCGCCAGCTTCATCGAATTGCCGAGCGCATCGATGACGAAGGGCGCGACCGGCGAGCGGAAGATGTAGGACGTGCCCATGTCGCCCTGGACGAAGTTGGAGATCCAACCCCAGTACTGGGTCAGCAGCGGGCGATCGACGCCAAGCGTGTGATTGAGCGCATCGACCGCGCGCTGGTCGGCGAACGGGCCCAGTATCGCGCGCCCGACATTGCCTGGCAGCACCTGGCCGCCCAGAAACACCATGATGCTGAGCAGGAACAGCGTCACCAGCGACAGCGAGACACGCCGGACAAGGAAGGAGAGAATGGCTAAGACTCCTTGTGGAGCCAGCCCCCGTGAGGGAGCTGGCTGTTACAGGATTGGCTTTCCCTTTCCGTTCAGGCCTTCGATGCCTTGTCGAGGAACAGCTGCGACATCGCGGTCGGCTGCACGCCGGCCACGCCTTTCGCCGTCGCCGTCAGATAGTCGTAGAAATAGCCGAAGATGACCGGCGTTTCTTCGAGCAGCAGGTTCTGGATCTTGCCTGCCGTTGCCTTCTGCGCCTCGAGGTCGAGTGCGGCGATGTAGCTGGTGGCGAGCGTGTCGTAGTCCTTGTTCTTGAAGTGCGCGGCGTTCCAGGTACCGTCGCTCTTCAAGGGCGCGGCCAGGAAGACGTTCGGCACGCCGCGGTGACCGTAATCGGTGATGCCCATCACCGAATCCAGCCAGTTCGATTTGCCAAACACCGCATCGCCGTAATAGGCGCCCTGGTCGAGGATGTTGAGCTCCAGTTCGATGCCGATCTCCTTGACCCAGTTCTGGATGAGCTGGGCGTATTCGGGGATTTCGAGGTAGCGCTCGGTGGTCAGCGTCACCTTGAAGCCCTTGCCGGCGCCCGCGGCTTCCATCAGCTGCTTTGCCTGGGCGATATCCTGCTTGCGTTGCGGCACACTCGCATCGGTCGAGGGATAGGCCGGGGCGAACGGGCTGTCATTGCCGGGCGAAGCACGGCCTTTCATCAGGCCGGCAACCAGCTTGTCGCGGTCGAGGCTGAGGGCGATGGCGCGACGTACGCGCGGGTCCTTGAACGGATCGGAATCGCAGCGCAGATGCAGTTGCTGGTGCGCGACCGACTTCAGGCTGATGATGTCGATGCCCGGATCGTTGAGCAGTGCGACGCCGGCCAGCACGGGCAACTGGTTGATGATGTCGACCTGGCCGCCCTGCAGTGCCAGGATCTGCGGCTGCGTGTCGGCGAAGAAGGTGAACTCCGTCCGCTCGGGCAACGCCTTCGGTCCCCAGTAGTCTTCGTTGCGGACGAAGGAGGCGCCGACCTTCGCCGTGTATTTCTCGATCTTGAACGGCCCGGTGCCGTCGAAGCTTTTCTCGTAGTCGCCCTTGTAGCTCGCCGGGATGATGACGGCGTTGTAGTTGTCGGAAGACAGCATGTAGGGGAAGTTGCCGTTCGGGGCGTCGAGGTGGAATTCCACCGTGTAGTCATCGACCTTCTTTGAGGCGCCCTTCTGCAGGATGCCGTTGAACACCGACAGTGCGTTGGACGAGTTTGCCGGGTCGGCAAGGCGGTCGATGCTGGCCACGACGTCGTCGGCCTTCATCTCGCCGCCGCTGTGGAACTTCACGCCCTTGCGCAGCTTGAAGGTCCACACCGTGCCGTTGTCGTTCGGCTTCCAGCTTTCGGCCAGCGCCGGCTGCAGCACGAGGTCTGGGCCGTCGACGCAAAGGAATTCGGCAACCTGCTGCATGACCAGCAGGCCGCCGGCGTCCGCGATGGTGACAGGGTCGATTGTCGCCGCCGGCACGCTGCTGGCAACGCGGATGGTGGCGCCGGGCGCGCCCTGGGCGCGCGCCAGCGACGGCATGCCGCCGAGGCCGGCTGCCATGCCGATACGGCCCAGCAGCGGCAGCGACAGGCCGAGCAGGCTGCCGTGGCGGACGAAGTCGCGGCGGCTGACCCTGCCGTCGACGAGGCCGTCGATCAGGTGATTTTCAAGCGGCGAGCGATTGCGCCGGATCAGGTCGAGAATGCTGTAATTCTTGCTCATGGGTTTTTACCCTTTCCCCTATTTCTTATGGTTGGCGAAATTTCGTGGATTGCTCCATTTTCCGGCCGCCAGAGAGGTCTGTCGACTGGAACTTTAGCATGCGGTTTTGTCCGGTCCATCCAGTCGTGGCGTCGATGTGCCGGATTCTTGGCTGCACTGCTCCATCGTCTTGTCCGACCTTCCCGACCGAAATCGCGGCGGCTGGCTTCTCGTCTCTTGGCCACTTGTCTTGGTCGCTTGCCGTCATCTAGTTCAGCGGCAAACGGCGATAGGTTCCGGGCTTTGCCGGGTCATGATACTTGTTGCACGGTCCTTTCTCGGTAAAGTCTCTGTGACAGGCAGCGAGGTGTTCCCGCGACAGGGTGACGCCGAGACCGGGACCTTCCGGGACGCGCACGACGTTGCTTCTGGGCGAAAACGGCCCTTCCTCGGTGACATCCATCGGCAGCATGCGAAACAGCGACTGGTTCGGCTCCCTGATCCAGCCGAGTGCCGCGCACAGATGCAGATAGGCAGCACTTCCGATGCCGCTGTCGCCGCTGTAGCACCAGAAATCGATGCCGGCGTGCTCGCAGGCGCCGACGAAGCGCAGCAGGCGGCCGATGCCGCCATGCGTCGTCGGGTTGCCGACGAAGGCGTCGGGCACTTTCATCTCCATGGCGCGCGCAATGTCGATGTTGTGCGTCGAGAACGGGATCGAGCAATGGCGGCGCAATTCGCGCATCTCCTCGATGGTCGCTACCGGGTCCTCCCAGTTGCGCACCCCGAGCTCTTCCAACGGCCGCGCCAGCCGACGCGCGGTGCTGAGCGAATAGGCCTGGTTGGAATCGATGCGGATCATCGCATCGTCGCCGAGTTTGCGGCGGATCAGCTCGACCATCCTGAGCGAGACTTTCGGGTCCTCGGTCGAGAACTTGCCCTCGAAGAAGGTCGTTCCGTGCGTCTCGTTCAGTTCGACGCAATAGTCGGCGACTTCCTCCGGCGTCGTCTCGCCCTTCACATCAGGCCCGTCGCCGCGCAGCGAGAAATAGTCGGTGAACGGGATGTCCTTGCGCACGGCGCCGCCAAGCAGCTGGTAGAGCGGCTGGTTCCAGGCCTTGCCGCGCAGATCCCACAACGCCATCTCGATGGCGCCGAAAGCCATGATGCGGGTGCGGTCGTTGATCGACTGCACACCGGTCCAGTAGGGCAGGCAAACGTTCTCGGCGCCGGCGATGTCGAAGGCATCGCGGCCGACCAGGCGTGGCGCCAGGACATCATTGATGATCGCGGCCGCCGCCGGTGTCGGCGCCTCGCCAAGGCCGATCAAGCCATCCTCGGTCTCGACCTCGACAATGGTCGGCGAAAATCCGTCGAGCTCGCCGAACACCCAGGCGTAGGGCGCCTCGAGGCGCAGATTGATCGGCGTGGCTTTGATGCTGCGGATTTTCATCTCAGCGGCCGACCTCGAAGAAAGGCTTGCCCAGCAGATCGGGAACGACGTCGATGCCTAGGCCGGGGCCATCTGGAATGCCCATGCGGCTGCCGGTGACCGGAGGCATGTTCGACGCCGTGCGCACCGTCACCCATTCATGGAAGGCGATGGCGTGCAGTCGGCGCTCCTCTGGCGTCGACAGCGACAGGTGTGCCATGGCCGCGGTGTCGATCTCGGCGCCGCCGGTGTCCTCGACCGTGATCATGAAGCCCAAATCGACGGCAACATCGCGGATCTGCCGGGTCTTCGTCACGCCGCCCAGCCGCGAGATCTTCAGCGTCAGCCCGTCGGCCGCGCCCAGGCGATGAATTTCCAGCATCTCCTCGAGCGAGGTGACGGATTCGTCGAGCACCATCGGCTTGTCGAGCATGCGGCGCACCGACATGTTTTCCTCGATCGTCGTGCAGGGCTGTTCGAACGTGTAGTCGATGCTGCGCGTGGCGTCGGCGAACTGGCGCGCCTGGTAGGGTGTCCAGCCGGCATTGGCGTCACAGAAGATGACCGTGCCTTTCGGCACCGAAGCGGCGACCGCGGTGACGCGTTCGATGTCGTCATGGACATTGCCGCCGACCTTGACCTGCAGCCGGTGGAAGCCGTCCTTGACGATGCGCTTGGCCAGCGCGGCCATGGCCTCGACGCTGCCATGGGTGACAACCTTGTAGAGTTCAGCCGTCTCGCTCTCCCGACCGCCGAGCAGCGTGACCAGCGGCACGTCGGCGGCGCGCGCCGCGAGATCCCAGCAGGCCATGTCGAGTGCCGACTTGATGTAGGGGTGGCCCTTGAACACCGTGTCCATCAGCCGCCCGACGCTGGCAAGCCCGCGTGGATCGTGACCGATCAGATGCGGCGCGATCTCCACCACGCCGGCGCGAACGCCGGCGGCGAAGGCGGCCGAGTAGAAATTGCCGAGCGGCGCCATCTCTCCCCAACCGGTGATGCCGCTGTCTGATGTCATGGACACGATCACCGCGTCGAAGGCGTCGGCCTCGCGCCCCTTCGACATGCGATAGGGCCCGTCCACGAAGGGCTGCACGACATGGTAGGCTTTGATGGTCTCGATCTGCACGTGTCTTGTCCGCTGTCTGTGATGGTGGGAACGGGTCAGGCGCCCCTCGATGGGCGTTGTTCGAGGCCGCGCGCGTAGGAAAGCAACTCCTCGAAATCGAGATCGATGTGCTCCCTGGCATGGCGCTGGGCTGCACGCATATCCTTGCCCTTCAGCAACCGCACATAGGTTTCGTGAACGTCTTCGGCCGGCACCGGCTCATTGCGGGCATGCTGGTGGAGTGCAAAATACATCTGCAGCCGGCTGGTCAGCCGTTGCCAGGTTTCCAGCAGCACCGAGTTGTCGGCCCATTCGTAGATCAGGCCATGCAGTTGCAGCGCTGTTTCGATTTGGCGTGTCGTGTCCAACTCACGGGTCGCCAGCTTCACTGCTTCGTGGCGCCGGTCGAGCTCGTCGTAGAAGCGCTGGTCGCGCAGCGGCCAAGCCCGCTCGATGGCCAGCTCGTCCATCACCTTGTTGAACGAATAGGCATCGTCGATGTCCTTGGCTGTGACCTCGATGACGAAGGTGCCGGCATAGGGAATGCTGGTCAGGATGCCTTCCTGCACCAGCTCGCGCATCGCCTCGCGCAGCGGCGCACGGCTGACGCGCATTTGTTCGGAGATACGGAGCTCGTTGAGCTTCTGACCGGGTTCGAGCTGGCCGGTCAGGATCGCACGCCGCAGCAGCGCGACGATCTCGGCGCGGCGCGTGGTGTCCGCGATCGGACTGAAATCCACTTTCCCCATTCGGTCGCTCCCAAGGAAACCGAAAGCAAGACAAGCAGATTGTCGACAATCTAACAAGAGGCTATTTCTGAATTGATTGCCGACGCTGCAGAGACCGTTTCGAAATTCGCTCTGGCGAGTCATATGGTGGCGGTTTCGAGAACCGGAGCGCAGCGGACATTTGGGTCCGTGAGCACCGGAAGCGCAGAAAACGCCGCTAGATGGCCGCCAGAGTAGAATTTCCAAACGGTCTCTCAGGCCGCGCGGCCGTAGAAGCCGACGCGCTCCTCGGCGCTGAACATCACGCCGGGCTTCTCATAGTAGGAAAACACCGCGATCATGCGCTCACGCTCGCCTTCGACGGTGGTGACGCGATGCGCGGTGTTCTTGCCGCGGAAGACATTCAGCGTGCCCGGCTTCATGCGCAGGATCTTTGCATCGGGGTCGCGCCCTTCGAGCAGTCTGGCGACGCCGTCATAGTTCGGATTGTCGTCAGATCGCAGATCGGTGCGGTATTCGAGGTCGCCGCCACGCTCCGCTGCTTGCAGCAGCAGCGTCGTCGTGAATTCAGAACGGTCGAAATGCCAATTCAGCGCCTCGCCGGCGCGATAGGCCATGACATTGGTGCGGGCCAGCGGATCCTGCATGACATGCAGCCTGGTCTTGCCCATCGTTGCCGCCAGGAAGCGCAGCAGCGGCTCGTATTCGTAGATGGCGAGCACGACGCTGCCCGGGATCTGGTCGGCGCAGACGGTGTGGCTGATGGTCTCGACCTTGCGCAGCGCCGGATGGTCGGGCGCAAGCTCGGGGATATCAGGCTTGAAGTAGATGTTGTGCATGCGCTTGTGCACATGCGATCGCGCGGCCATCACCGGCTGGATTTCGCGCACGGCTTGTTCTGCCACGCCGGGGCGCAAAAACCCTTCGAGATTGAACATACCGTCGGCTTCGATGGCGGCGATGGATTGTTCGACAAGGCGCTGCCATTCGGCGCTGCCTTCGCGGTCGAGCGGATAGCGGTCGAGATCGAGGATGTCTTTCATCGTCATGGGCTCCGAGGTTTCGAGCCTATGAGACGGCAAAAAAATCTTTCTCTCAACGCCGAAAATAATTAGGATTGAGCAAGAAAAACTTATGGAGCCTGGTGTGGAACGGTTGCCCCCGCTGAATGCGATCAAGGCCTTCGAGGTCGCCGCCCGCGCCGGCAGCTTCACTCTGGCCGCCGCTGAACTCGGCGTGTCGTCGGCGGCGGTCAGCCAGCAGATCCGCAATCTCGAAACCTGGTTCGGCAAGCAATTGTTCGTGCGCAGCGGCAACCGCATCGCGCTGACAGACGCCGGCCACGCCATCTATCCGCAGACGGCGAAGGCTTTGGGAGACATCGCCGCCATAGGCCAGCGCATGCTGGAGGGAGGAGTGCGGACGCGTCTGGTCGTCAGCGTGCCATTCTCGCTGGCCGAACTGTGGCTCGCGCCAAGGCTGGCCACGCTTCTTGATGCCTTCCCGCAGATGGCGATCGACGTCCGGGTCGAGGACGATCCGGTCGACCTGATGCGCCAGAACATCGATCTGCGCATCAGCTATGGCGACTATCACTATCCGGGATTGAAACTCGTTCGTCTCGTCCATGACGACGTCCTGCCGGTCTGCGCGCCGGAATTCTGGCGCCGGCACGGCAATGGCGATCCCGGTCTGGCCGATCTGCACGAGAGCCAGTTCATCCACACCAATTGGGGCCCGAACTATGCCTCGCACCCGACCTGGGCGGATTGGTTCGCGGCATCCGGCGGCAGCCGCTCGCCCGACCCGTCGCACGGGCGGCGGGTCGGCCTGTCCAGCCTGGCAATCGCCTCGGCGAGGCTGGGCCTGGGCATCGCCCTTGGTCAGCGGGTCATGGCGCGCGCCGATCTGGAGGCCGGCCGGCTCATAGCGCTCTCATCCGTATCGGTTCGCCTCGGGCATCCCTATTGTGCGTTCATGCCGCCGGCCAAGGCCGACCGCGCCGATGTCGCCCGCCTGGTGGAACTGCTCACGAAAACGGCGCCCGCGACCTGTGGGAAGGTCGGGGCGCCGCGCTGAAGCCGGTCCTGACGGGGGTGTTCAGGTGGCCGGCTTTTCCGGCATCGGCGATACCGGCGCTCCGGGGCCGATTTTTTGCAGATTGCCCGTGATCACCTGGTCGCCTTCGGCGACGCCGCTCAGGATGGCGACCTGATCGCCGCTCGTCGGTCCGAGCGAAACCAGCCGCTGGTCGACCGTGTTGCCCTTGCCGACGACATAGAGATATTTGCCGAGCTGGCTCGAGCCCAGCGCCGTCTGCGGCACCATAAGCGCATCGGCCTGCTGCCTCACATGCAGCCGGACACGAACATATTGCCCGGGCAGCAGCGTGAACTTGCCGTTGCCGATCGTGGCGCGCGCCGTGATCGTGCCGGTCGAACGATCGACCGAATTGTCGATGAAGGTAAGCTCGCCCTTCTGGCTGGCTTCGGTCTCACCAGGAAGCAGGACCTCGACCTCGATCGGGCCGTTCGCACGCGCCTGTTCGATCTCGGCCAGATCCGTCTCGCTCGGATTGAAGGTGACGTAGATCGGATCGAGTTGCACCAGCGTGTTGAGCACCGTGCCGGCGACGCTGACCAGCGTTCCGACCGAGGCCTGGTTGCGGCCGAGGCGCCCGCCAAACGGCGCGCGGATTTCGGCATAGCTCAAATTGAGCTCTGCCGTGCGGACCGCCGCCTGGTTGAGCGCCAGCGACGCTTGCGCTTCGCGCAAGGTGCTGGTGCGCTGGTCGAAGCCGTCCTTGGCGAGGTAGCCGCTCTTGGCAAGCTCGGTGCCGCGACCAAGGTTTGAGCGGGCATAATCGAGCGTCGCCGTGTCGCGCTGCACCTGGGCCTTCGCCCGGTCAAGAGCCGCCTGGAAGTCGTCAGGTGAGATCTTGTAAAGAAGATCGCCCTGCCGGACATCGACACCGTCGGCAGCGGTCTGCTCCTGCAGATAGCCTGGAATCCTGGCC
Organism: Mesorhizobium norvegicum; assembly: GCF_004919685.1. Taxonomy (GTDB): domain Bacteria; phylum Pseudomonadota; class Alphaproteobacteria; order Rhizobiales; family Rhizobiaceae; genus Mesorhizobium; species Mesorhizobium norvegicum. The sequence continues at coordinate 79,977 of NZ_SMYZ01000069.1, forward strand.
TGCAAGGTGATGCTGCGGATAGGCTCCGTCCGCGCGGCATAGTCGAGATAGATCGGGATCGTCTTCTTGACGACGCTGACCACCGGCACCGGCATGACGAACGCCGCCGGGGCGGGTGCGGCACCAGCCGTACCGGCATTGAGGCTGAGATTGCCCATGTCGAGCAGGTGGACGCTGGCCACCGAGATCGCACCCAGCGCGACAGCCGTCCCCAACGCGATTTTCCATTTACGCATGATTAGTCTCCAATCTTATTCGGCCGCTTCCGCCAGGGGAGGGAAGGCGGGCTTAGTCGTTGGTTCATTGTCTTGAGAGGCGGGCTCGTCATTGCCGCGTCGTTCGCGCAGCTGTTCGATGACCGCGTAGAAGACCGGCACGAACACCAGCGACAGGATCGTCGCTGCGACCATGCCGCCGAACACGGTGGTGCCGATCGATTGACGGCTCGCGGCACCGGCGCCGGTCGCAAACATCAGCGGCAGCACGCCGAGGATGAAGGCGAAGGCCGTCATCAGGATCGGCCGCAGCCTGAGCCGTGCTGCTTCCATCGCCGCATCGACGATGCTGAGGCCTTCCTCGCGCCGTCGCCGGGCGAACTCGACGATCAGGATCGCGTTCTTCGCCGCCAGGCCGATCAGCATGACGAAGCCGATCTGCGAGTAGACGTCGATCTGCATGCCGCGAGCCCACAGCACCACGAACGCGCCGAACAGAGCGAGCGGCACCGCCAGCAGCACCATGAACGGCATCGCCCAGCTCTCATATTGCGCCGCCAGGATCAGGAAGACGAAGACGATGGCGAGGCCAAAGACGACGGACGCGATCGATCCTGCCTTGAGCTCCTGGAAGGTGATGCCGGTCCATTCGAAACCGAAATCCCTGGGCAGTGCGGTGGCGGCCGCCCGTTCCATCGCGGCGACTGCTTGGCCCGAAGAGAAGCCGGGTGCGGCACCGCCATTGATCGAGGCCGAGGCGTTGTTGTTGTAGTGCGGCACGGTTTCCGGGCCGACGAAGGGCACGAGTTTGCCCAGCGTGCTGAGCGGCACCATGCCGCCGGAGGCATTGCGCACATAGAGCCGCGAAATGTCGGCGGCACCCGCACGTGCATCCTTGTCGGCCTGGATGGTCACCCGGAAGGTGCGGCCGAACAGGTTGAAGTCGTTGACGTAGAGCGAGCCGAGATAGATCTGCAGCGTGTTGAACACGTCCGGCAGGTTGAGACCGAGCAGTTTCGCCTTGCTGCGGTCGAGGTCGTAGTTGAACTGCGGCGTCGAGGTCGAGAACGGCGAGAACAGCTGCTGCGGATTGATCTCCGGCTGCTTGCGCGCCTCGGCGATCACCGCTTGCGTGGCATCGTTGAGGGCTGAGCTGCCGCGACCGGTGAGATCCTCGACGACGAATTCGAAGCCGCCCGTGGTGCCGATACCAGGGATCGACGGCGGATCGAAGCTCAGCGCAAAGGCTTCCGGAATCTGCATCAGCTTGCCGCGCACGTCGGCGACGAGCTTCGAGGCACTCTGGTCGGGACCGCGTTCCTCCCAGGGCTTCAGGATGGCGAATTCGACCGCCGAATTCGACTGCGCGGCACTGGTCAGGAAGTTCAGGCCGCTGATCGAGCCGACGATGTCGACGCCGGGTGTCGCCTGCAGGATGTCGCGCGCCTTTTGCGCCACCGCGTCGGTGCGCTCCAGCGACGCGCCGTCGGGCAACTGGATGACGACGAAGAAATAGCCCTGATCCTCGACCGGAAGGAAGGTCGAGGGCAGGCGCTGCCAGACGAAATAGGTGGCGACCAGTCCTGCCGCGAACAGGCCAAGCATGATCCAGCGCAAGCGGATGAGGATGCGCACGCCATTGGCATAGGCATGCGACAGCCTGTCGAAGCCGGTGTTGAACCAGCGGAACGGGGCGAACTGTGTCTCGCCGCGATGCCGCAGGAAGGCGGCGCTGAGCGCGGGGCTCAGCGTCAGCGAATTGAAGGCGGAGATGCCGACGGAAATCGCCACCGTCAGCGCGAACTGGTTGTAGAGCTTGCCGGAGACGCCGGGAATGAAGGCAACCGGCACGAACACCGCCATCAGCACGGCGGTGGTCGCGATGATCGGACCGGTGACCTCGGCCATCGCGGCCTTTGTCGCCGCAAGCGGCTTGAGCCCGGCCTCCAGCTGTCGTTCGACATTCTCGACCACGACGATGGCGTCGTCGACGACCAGGCCGATCGCCAGCACCATGCCGAGCAGGGAGAGCATGTTGAGCGAGAAGCCGAGCATCTCCATGACGACCAGCGTCGCCACCAGCGACACCGGAATGGCGATGGTCGGGATAATCGTCGTGCGCCAGCTCTGCAGGAAGATGAACACCACGGCGACGACCAGCACCAGCGCTTCGCCGAGCGTGATCAGCACGTCATGCATCGACGCCGACACGAAGCGGGTGGTGTCGTAGTGCATCGCATAGGCGACGCCCTTCGGGAACCGGCCCGAAAGCTCCTGCATCTTGTCCTTGACGCGCTGCTGCAGATCGAGCGCGTTGGAGCCGGGCATCTGGTAGACGGCGAGCACCACGGTCGGGTCCTTGCCGAAGAAGGCCGACGACGAATATTGCAGCGCGCCAAGCTCGATGCGGGCGACGTCGCGCAGCCTGACCAGCGAGCCGGTGTCCGTGTTGGCGCGCACGACGATGTCGCCGAATTCCTTGGGATCGCTCAACCGGCCGATGGCATTGACCTGCATCTCGAAGGCAGTGCCGGCCGGCGCCGGCGACTGGCCGATCTTGCCGGCCGCCACCTGGACGTTCTGTTCGGCGATGGCGTTTTGCACGTCGACCGCGGTGATGCCGAGGTTGGCGAGCTTGTCGGGATCGAGCCAGACGCGCATCGAATAGCGCCGCTCGCCGAAAATCTGCACATCGCCGACGCCAGGCAGACGCTTCAGCGGATCGACCACCTGCAGATAGGCAAGGTTGCTCAGCGCCACCGGATCGACCGAACTGTCTGGCGAGGTCAGGTTGACGATGAGGACGAAGTTCGGGTTCTGCTTCTTGATCGTCACGCCGCCCTGGTTGACGATCGCCGGCAGCGACGAGGCGGCCTGCGAGACGCGGTTCTGGACGTCGACGGCGGCGGTGCTCAGCGAATAACCGACATCGAAGGTGATGGTGATGGTCGAGGAGCCGTCATTGGAGCTCGTCGACGACATGTAGGTCATGCCTTGCACGCCGTTGATCTGCTGCTCCAGCGGCGTCGTCACCGTGTCGGCCACCACTTGCGCGCTGGCGCCCGGATAGTGGGCGCTGACCACGACCTGCGGCGGTGTGATGTCGGGAAACTGCGAGACGGGCAGCAGGAAATAACAAATCGACCCGGCGAGCACCATGATGATGGCGATCGCCGAGGCGAAGATCGGACGGTGGATGAAAAAGTTTACCACGACACGCAAGCCTCCCCGGCTGCTCTTGCCCGCCCGAAGGCGCTGGCAACCCTGGACAGCCCTTGGCCGCGCCCGTCGCCGGGCTCGTCCAGCGAACGCAGCAACGGCACCTCGCGGCGCTGCGCATCGGCAAGCGAGCGCAGCATCCTTTCGAAGGCGCGCGGGTCGACGCCATCTGCTTTCATGACCAGCCGGATCATCGGATCCCGGACGGCTTCATCTATGGTAAGATCGCGGCGCTGTGGCATTGGCCGGCTCCTTGTCTGTCGATTCGCAGCCCATGCTCACGAACCGTTTTTTGATCTCTTCACCGGCCGAGGCCGCATGATCCGCAATTTTCGCCCATCTCGATCTGGCCCATCTGATCTGGTAGGACCAGTTCACAGCCTTGTGATTGACGAAAGGCGATATAGGTGTTACCAGTAAGTAACATTCGTGACGTTACAGACCGGTAACACCATAGTCAAGAGGCGTACCGAGGGATTTTTGGGAAACCAAGGAGGTTTTGATGGAAGACGGCACTGTGGAACGCGCTCGCCCCCGGGACAGGATCCTGGAGACGGCGCAGGACATGTTTCACAAGCATGGCATCAAGGGCGTCGGCATCGACGCCATCACTGAGGCCGCCGGAACCAACAAGATGACGCTCTATCGTCATTTCGATTCAAAGGACGACCTCATCATCCAGTGCCTGCGCGCCACCGCCTGCAAGGCCGGCGCCATGTGGGAAAAGTTCGAAACCGAGCATCCCGGCGACAAGCTGGCGCAACTGCATGCCTGGGTCCGGATCGCCGCCGATATGCTCAGGGCTGACGGCCGCGGCTGCGACATGGCCAATGCCGCCGTCGAGCTAAGCGAGACCGATCATCCGGCAAGACGTGTGATCAAGGAGCTCAAGGAAGCCCAGCGCGATCGGCTGGTGACGCTTTGCAGGGATGCTGGCATCGGCCAGGCCGAACTTCTCGCCGATACGCTATCGCTTCTGCTTGAAGGCGCTCGTGTCAGTGTCCAGAGTGTCGGTACGGAAGGCCCCAGCGCACAGTTCGTCCGCATGGCGGAAGGACTGATTGTTTCCTTCAGGGGCACGGCTGCCGGCTGAAGTCTCCCTCGATTACCGTTTGATTGGCGAGCCCTGATTCAGAGCACCCAGCCGCAGGCTGGAAGGTGCCTCACTCCTTGAGCGTGAGCAGCAATGCAATCTTTGTTGACTGGAACGAAAAAAGCCCGCTGCCGGGAGGAGGTGGCAGCGGGCTCGATTTCGAGTGTGGCGCGGGAGGAGGTGCACCCCACTCAGCGTCGGCATCGCATCTGGGAGGAGTAGATGGCCGACAACCAGAAGCTATGACGTGCCCAACGATTCGGCAATCGTGGATCGTGCATAGCAGCTGTGCAGATTTGCTGTATCGCCCGCGAAAGTTGTCGAGTGTGACCAGAAAAGCTCAGGCGCCATCCAGGCGCGGCTTTACTGTACCGGAACGTTTTCCCTGAAGATCAAGCGCGGCTCGATGAACTTCCGCGTCAGATAGGGCGCCGAGGATGCAATCGAGCCGAGCAGGCGAATGACCGACTGTTCCGCGATCAGTCTGGCATTCTGGTCGATGACGACATCGACCAGGTCGTCGACGAGATGGCCGCGCGTGTCCTTGGTCAAGTCGTGGCAGATGAACACCGGCTTGCGGTTCGGCCTGGCTTCCCGGATCGCCTTTGCGACGCCCGAGTGTCCGGCTCCAACGCAATAGATGCCGAGCAGCTCCGGCTCGTTGTGCAGCGCCTTCATGGTCTCGGTGTAGCTGACGTCGGGCTCGTCGTTGATCTCGACGGCGCTGCTGACCGTCAGATTGGGAAACTCTTCATTGAGCACCGAGCGGAAACCCATTTCGCGCTCCTCGTGGCCGCGATAGGAGCGCGAGCCGACGACCATCGCCAGATGGCCGGTGCGGCCGCCAAGGAAGCGTCCCATCAACAGTGCCGCCGTTCGTCCGGCCACGCGGTTGTCGATGCCGACATAGGCAGAGCGCGGTGCCGCCGGAACATCGGACACCAGCGTCACCAGGCGCATGCCGGCGTCGACGATGTCGCGCAGGATGTTGCGCGTGCGCGGATGATCAACGGCGATGACGCCGACGCCATTGGCCCTGAGCGAGAGGTTTTCGACGGCTGTCTGCAATGCGTTCGGCGAGATTCCGGCAAGGTTGTGGATCCGGCACGAGGCGACAAGCGGCAGGCGCGCGGCATAATCCTCGATATGCCCGGCGAGATCGCGCATGAAGGCATTGCTGCCGATCGGCAGTAGGAATTCAAGGTGGGCGGGCCGCGAGGGCAGCGTCACCTGATCGGCAACCGGCAGGTAGCCGAGCTGCTTGGCCGCCTCCATGACGCGCTGCCGGTTTGCCGCACTCGCACCGGGCCGGTTGTTGAGCACCCTGTCGACCGTTGCGGTCGACAGCCCGCAGCTGCGGGCGATATCGGAGACGGTGGCTTTCATGCCGCAACCCACAGCCCGCAATTGCGGGCGATATCCGAGACGATGGCTTTCATGCCGCAACCCAGCCCGCAATTGCGGGCGATATCCGAGACGGTAGCTTTCATGCCGCAACCCTATGCGCCGATGCGATGCCGCGCCAGACGAGCGATGCGATCTGAGGTGTCGGATGATTGCCGCCCATCAGCCACATGCGCATTAGATTGCCTCGACAAGACGGCCGCCCGTTCTCAGTGCGATGGCTTGCCATCGGCGATGGCATCGCGGATTTCCTTGTCCGACATGCCGGTGATGATCCGCTCGACCTCCGCCACGCTGGTCTTCTTCGGGTCGATGTCGTCGGCGACCACCTTGCCCCGGCGCATGACGACGATGCGGTCGACCACCTGGAAGACATGGTGGATGTTGTGGGCGATGAAAATGCAGGAATGGCCGGAATCGCGGGCGTTGCGCACGAAACTCAGCACGCCCTGTGTTTCGGCGACGCCGAGATTGTTGGTCGGCTCGTCCAAGATGATCAGGTCGCTGTCGAAATGCATGGCGCGCGCGATCGCCACCGCCTGGCGCTCGCCGCCCGAGAGCGAGCCGATCGGCGTCGTCGGCGGGATGTTCTTGGAGATGCCGACCTGCTTGAGCAGGTCGCGGGCGACATTGTTCATGGCGTCCTGGTCCATCCGGTTGAGGAAGCGCGGCGGCTTGATCGGCTCGCGTCCGAGGAACAGATTGCGGGCGATTGACAGTTGCGTGACCAGTGCCGAGTCCTGGTAGATCGTCTCGATGCCGTGGGCGATGGCGTCGCTGGTGGTGCGCAAATTCACCTTCTTGCCGCGGATGAAGATGTCGCCGCTGGTCAGCGGAACCGCCCCCGAGAGCACCTTGATCAGCGTCGACTTGCCGGCGCCATTGTCGCCGAGCAGGCCGACGATCTCGCGTTCATTGACGTGGAAATTGGCATCCTCCAGCGCCTGCACGCGGCCATAGGACTTGCGGATGTTCTGCATGCGGATCAGCGGCTCGGCCATGGTTCAAGTCCCCGCCTGATGCCGGCGTTCCAGCCATGAATGCAGCGCCATCATGCCAAGGATGATCGCGCCGATGAAGATGTTGTAGGCAAGGCCGGGCACGCCGATCAGCACGATGCCGTTGCGCATGACGCGCAGGATCAGGATGCCGAGCACGGTGCCGATGATCGTGCCGCGCCCGCCGGTCAGCGCCGTGCCGCCGATCACCACCATGGCGATGACTTCGAGCTCGTAGCCGGTGCCGCTGTTGGGGTTGGCTGCCGAAGTGCGCAGCGAAGAAATGACGCCGGCGAGCGAGGCCATGACCGACGACAGCACGAACAGGCCGATCTTGACGCCGCTGACGTTGACGCCGCGGGCGCGCGCCGCACTGGGGTTGCCGCCGGCCGCCTGGATCCAGTTGCCGGTGCGGCTCTGCGTCAGGACATAGCCCAGCGCAATCGCCGCGGCGATGAACCAGAACAGCGACATGTAGATGCGGAACGGCCCAATGAAGAAGTCGCCGACCAGCGCCTCCGCCAGCCAGCTGCCTTCGGCGCTCCAGGTGCGCTGCGGAAAACCATCGGTGACGAAAAGCGCGGTGCCGCGCACCACCAGCAGCATGCCGAGCGTCACCAGGAAGGATGGGATCTTGAGCTGTGTCACGAACCAGCCATTGACCAGCCCGATGCAGGCGGCGACCAGCAGCGCGGCGACAAAGCCGACTTCCAGCGAAGTCAAGCCGCTGTTGAACAGCGTCCACATCAGCACCGGCGAGAAACCGAACAGCGAGCCGACCGACAGGTCGAATTCGCCCGACGTCATCAACAGCGTCATCGCCAGCGCGATCAGGCCGAGCTCGACCGTGAAGGCCAGCGTGTTGGAGATGTTCTGCGGCGACAGGAAGTCGTGGTTGAAACCCCAGAAAACGGCGATCTCGACGACGAGCAGCACGAAGGGGCCGAATTCTGGCCGCGCGATCAGGCGTTGGATGAGCGAACGATTTTCCACGAGCAACCCGCGACATGAGTGGAAAGGCTGAGCCTTGCACATCCGCGTGCGAAGGACTCGGCGAAATGGGAAGTCAGCCGCGACCGCCGGGGCGGTCGCGACTGCTAGGGTTGGGATGTTACTTGCCGGACAGGATGTCGTCGTAGACCTGCGCGGTGTCCTTTTCGTAGAGCGCGCCGGTGATGACGTTGAAGCCCGGAGGAATGCCGCTGGCGGCCATGTTGGCCAGCGAAAGCGCGACATAGCTGGTCGCCTGCGGGTCCTGCCACTGGCCGGCATTAACATAGCCGTTCAGCACTTCCTGGGTGGTGTCGAGCGAGTTGCCCCAGCCGACGACCGGGATTTCGCCCGCCTTGATGCCGGCCTGGTCGAACACACGCTTGATCGAGCCGGTGACGAGGTCGCCGAGACCGATGATCGCCTTGACCTTGGCCTTGTTGGCGGTGAGGTAGTCGACCATGCGGTTGATGGCTTCGGCCTGGTCGAGCGTCGCTTCGGTGATTTCATAGGTGATGCCGAGCGGCTCGAAGACGCTCTTGATGCCTTCTTCTTCCTGGACGCCGTAGGTGGCGCCGGGGATTTCGACCGGCATCCAGACGAAGTCGCCCTTCTTCACCAGGCCCTTGTCGACCAGATACTGCGCCCAATGCTTGCCGAAGGTGACATTGTCGCCGCCGACATAGGCGTTGAAGTCGGCCTTCGGGTCCGGCGTGTTGAAATTGATGATCGGGATTTTCGCCGCCCGCGCTTCCTTGACGATCTCGATCAGGCTGCCCGGATCGGGGCTCGTGGTGACGATGCCATCGGCCTTGGCGGAGAGGGCGGCGCGAACCGCTTCCTGCTGGGAGGCCACATCGCCATTGTGGAACGAGGTGTTGACGGTGTTGCCGGTGTCCTTGGCCCATTGCTTGGCGCCGGCGAGGAAGTAGGTCCAGACCGGATCAGCCGGGCCGCCATGCGAAATCCAGTAGAACGTCTTGGCCTGTGCCGCTGCTGGTATCACCATCAGCGCCACCAACAGGCCGTATAGAACGAGTCTTAGCCGTGTCAGCATTTGATTTCCTCCCGTTTGCAGATGATCAGTTCCGGATCCGTCCCTTGTGTTCCGGCGACAGCCGGATTGCGTCTTTTGCCAGCGCCGGTTGGATGCGTCAGAGCATTCCCTTTTTCGGCGGATGGCAAGCCTCCATCTGCAGATGTAGTTGTCGTCTGACGAGGCGTCATCAACGCTCCCATCAGATTGCATCAATTCAGGTGATTTTCCGACTGTCGGATAATTGGTGTCGAGGCTCAGCCGAGCAGATTGTCTTCACCGTGTCCGGCGCGCCGGTTGCGCCACAGCCTGAACAGCCTGTCGACCGCCAGCGCGAGCACGGTCAGGGCGCCGGTCGCGAAGTTGCTCCATGCGGCATCGACGCCAATCAAGCTCATCGCGCTCAGGATCGCCTGGACGAGCAGGATGCCGATCGCCGCGCCAACGACGCTGCCATGGCCACCTGAAAGTGATGTGCCGCCGATGATGGCCGCCGCAATAGCAAGCAGCATGAAGCTGCTGCCATCGCCGGGGGCAATGGCGCCGTTGGCGCCGACATGGATCACGCCGGCCAGCCCCGCCATCGCACCCATCAGCACCAGCGTCAGCAGCCGCACCTTGGCCGTCGGAATGCCGGCATAGGCAGCGGCTTGTCGGTTGCTGCCGACGGCCTGCACCCGGTAGCCAAAGCGTGTGCGGTGGAGCACGACGTGCAGCGCCAAGGCCAGCGCAACGAAAACGATGCAGGCCGCCGGCACCACCGCGAAGGCCTTGCCGGACAGCGTCGTGGAGAAACCGCTGTCCGCGCCCGGCGGTGCTATCGTCTGTCCCTTGCCGGCCGCCAGCGACAGGCCTTGGATCATCCACCAGGTGCCGAGCGTCACCACCATGGCCGGCAGGCGCAGCGTGATTGCCAGCAGCCCGTTGATGAGGCCGAGGCCGGCGCCGAGCAGGATCCCGGCCAGGGCGGCAAGCCAGGGGTCGATGCCGGCAACCATCAAAAGGGCTGCGACAACGCCCGCGAGATGGAACACCGCGCCCGCCGAAAGGTCGATGTCGCGCATGGTGAGCACGAACACCATGCCGATCGCCAGCAGGCCGGGCAGGGCGGCTTGCCCCAGCAGTGACGACAGATTGGCTGGATCGAAGAAGGAGGGCTGGAGCCAGCCGAGCAGCCCGGCCAGGACGGCGAGCCCGACAGCGGCACCGGTCTCGGCCGGTAGCCGAATGTGGCGCCCCGGCCTACGGTTCGCCGATCCGGCTAAAGGCTGTGCGGTATCGGTTCTGGTCATACAATGCCCTCGCGACTGGTCTGTCGGCCTTCGCCCTCTGCCTCGCCCGCCGCAATCAGCTGCAGCAGCCGCCCGCCATCCATGTCGGCGCCGGCGATCTCGCCTGCGAGCCGGCCCTGGTGGAAGGCAAGGATGCGATCGCTCAAGCCGGTCAGTTCGGACAATTCCCTCGAATGCAGCAGCACGATGCAGCCGCTGGCCGCCATCTGCCGGATCAAGGCGTAGATTTCCTGCTTGCTGCCGATATCGATGCCGCGCGCCGGCTCATCGAGCAGCACCACTTGCGGGCCGATTTCCAGCCATTTGGCGATGATCACCTTCTGCTGGCCGCCGGCCGACAGCGAGCCCGCCGGCGTCTCCGGAGCGGACCTGATGCGCAGCGCCTCGATCTGCCGCGCGGCGCGGCCGAGCGCCATCACGGGTGAATACCAGCGCGACCCCCAGTCGCGTGCGCCGACGACGACGTTCGCCAGGTTGAAGGCGATGGACTTGTCTTGCATCAGCCCGTTGCCGCGCTCGTCTGAAATCATGCAGATGCCGCGCCGCGCCGCTTCCGTGCGGGTCTTCGGCAAGCCGTCCCCGTCCGGGAAGCGCACTCTGCCCGCGCGCGCCTTTTGCGCTCCGAACAAGAGGGCAAGCAAGTCCGACACGCCGGAGCCGGCAAGCCCGGCAAGCCCGACGATCTCGCCCGCGCGGGCCATGAAGCTGGCATCCGACAACCTGCCGCCGCCGAGCCTCGAAACCGCGAGCTGCGGCCGCAGCGTGCCGGCAAGCGTCGGCATGGCCCTGAGCGGCAGCGGGAACAGCGACTGGCGCAACTGGCCGATCATCGCTTCCTCCGACGTCGTCAGCTCCTGTCGCGCCTTTGACAGCACGTCGCGGCCGTTGCGGATGACCGTCAGCTGGTCGGCAATGGCCAGCGCATCCTCCAACCGGTTCGAGGCGTAGAGCATGCTCATGCCCTTGGCCTTCAGTCCCCGCAGCACCGCGAACAACCGATCTGTCTCTCGCCGGTCGAGCGCCGAATGGGAGTCGTCGAGGATGAGCAGTCTCGGGTTTTCCAGAAGCGCGCGGGCGATCGCGACGAGTTGCCGCTCACCCGGCCCGAGTTCGGCGAGCGGGGCGTGGACATCGACGGCGAGGCCAAGCTGGCGCAGCAGGTCGCGGCTGCGCGCCTCCATTTCGCGCCGCGAGATCAGCCCGTTGCGCAGCGGTTCGCGGTTGACGAACAGATTGGCGAGCACCGGGCGCTCGTGGAACAGTCCGGCCTGCTGCAAGACGACGCCGATGCCGAGCTTTCGCGCCGCATTGGGGCCGCTGATCGTTGCCTTCTTGCCGTCAAACTCGATGGTACCGCTGTCCGGCCGGACGATGCCCGCCAGCACCCTTATCAGCGTCGATTTGCCGGCGCCGCTTTCGCCAACCACCGCGTGGATCGAGCCGCGCTCGACCACAAGGTTCATGTCTTCGAGCACGACCGTGCCGCCAAAGCCTCTGGCAACATTGCGCACCAACAGTATCGGCGAATCGGACATACGGACGGCCCCCCGACCGCGCCGCGATCTTGGAGCGGATTGCGTCCTTAGTCACTCGGATTCAGCATAAAATTGTGTTGATGGCGATCCGGGGCGAAAGCCGGCTTAGATCAGGTCGGCTTTGGCCAGCTCCCGCATCAGATGGCTGGCGCCGTAGGTCCAGTGCGGGCAGTCGGGCGACAGCCGCACCCGGTTGACCAGCGCGCCGAATTTTTCCGACGAGATGGTGACGATGTCGCCGACCTTGTGCGTAAAACCCTTGCCCTTCTCGCCGCGATCCTTGGAAGGCACGAACATGGTGCCGAGATAGAGCGCCAGCCCGTCCGGATACTGGTGGTGCGGGCCCATGGCGGCGGCAACCAGTTCTTCCGGCGAGCGGCTGATCTCGGCCATCGAGCTTGCGCCCTCCAGCGAAAACCCGTCCTCGCCCTCGACCTTCAGGCGCACGACGGCCCGCTTCACGTCGTCGATCGAGAACGTGTCGTCGAACAGCCGGATGAAGGGACCGAGAGCGGCCGAGGCATTGTTGTCCTTCGCCTTGCCGAGCAGCAGCGCCGAACGCCCCTCGACGTCGCGCAGATTGACGTCATTGCCGATTGTGGCGCCGACGATCCTGCCGCTTGAGGCAGCGATCATGGCGATCTCGGGCTCCGGATTGTTCCAGGTCGACACCGGGTGCAGGCCGACATCGGCGCCGAAGCCGACCGAGGCCATCGGCTGGCATTTGGTGAAGATCTCGGCATCGGGGCCGATGCCGACTTCCAGATATTGCGACCAGGCGCCGCGCGCGATGAGCTTGGCCTTGATCTCCATCGCTTCGGGCGAACCGGGCTTCAGCTTCGACAGATCGTGGCCGATCAGTCCGGCAATGTCGGCGCGGATGGCGTCGGCTTTTTCAGCCGAACCGCGCGCCTGTTCCTCGATCACCCGTTCCAGCAGGCTGACGACGAAGGTGACGCCCGAGGCCTTGACCGCCTGCAGGTCGACCGGGGAGAGCAGGTACGGTTTTGCCGGATCGCGTTTGGTCTCGAAACTGTTGGCGGCGATGTCATCGAGCGATCCGATCGGTCTGCCCTTGGCCGATAGCACATGGCCGGCAGGATCCGGCATCTCGCAGATGTCACGCACAGTCGGTGCCGCACGCGACGTGATGTCGAAAACCGTGCCGTCGCGGACCGTGACCACCAGGGGATGGGGCGCGGCCGGTGATCGGGCGCGGCCGAGGAAGACACCATCGTCATCAGGCAGAAAGATCATGTTCGTCACTACTCTCTCGTCACAGGGCGGGATGTTTCAACATTGTGAAGTGCCATGGTCCCTTCTTCAAGTCGGACAGGCCATGTCCCTGCGCCGAAGAACGCCGCTTAGCAACTCCCGATTCGGCGCTACAGCGCATCCCAGCGTAGACGCAAATGCGCACTTGTCGATCTGCCCTGTTCCAGCGCGGTCAGACCGCTGCCGTGATGGGCGTCCACGACATGTGAAACCGGTTCGAAACAGAAGAAATCGGCATCTCGTGCTGGCGAATAGAGAACGAAGACGTTCAGCGTCGACGATGCTTCGACCGTGACAATGATGGCGTCATCCGGCTGGGCGATCGAGGCACGGCCGTCCCAGCCTTCGAACGCGTTGTTGACCCAGGTGTCGGGAAGGAGTGCGGCTTGCGAAAAATCCCAGTCGGGGCGGGAGGCGAGCGACACAACCGCCGTCGGCAGGTGACGTTCGTCCTCCAGCCAGACCCTTTTCGCCGATGCTTGGAGCGAGGTGTGCGGGCTGCGCGGAAACCACGGATGGAAGCCGAGTCCGTAGGGCAGGCACATGGCGGCCCGGTTCTCGACGGTCAGGACCGCGGCCAGCGCGCCATCCTCCAGCGCGTAACGGACGCTTGCATGGTAGCGATAGGGCCCGATTGCGCCGTTTTCCAAAACCAGCTCCATTTCAGTGCCGGTTCGTCGTGTCAGCCGCCACGGTCTTTGAAAGCCGTCGCCATGGAGCGGGAACGGCTCGCCTTCGACATTGGGTTCTATCGCATGGTAGCGCCCTTCGAACTCGAAGCCCCCGCCGGAAATACGGTTCGACCATGGAATCAGCAGTTGAGACCCGAACTTCAGCAGACCCGTCGATGGCTTGATAACAGGCGTGGGCGCCCGGCCGGGGCGTAGTGCGTCGTAGCGCAGGATGGCGGCGCCCTGGCGAGGGCTCACCACCAGGCTTGCGCGCCCGTCGGCAAGCTCGACCGCATCGCTGTTTGTCATTGGCGGAAAGCCACGGCTACCAGCCACCATCGACGCCGATGTTCTGGCCGCTGATCATGTCCGAGGCTGGGGAGACAAGGAAGAGCACGAGATCGGCGACGTGCTGCGGCTCGATGCGACGCTTCAAGCTCTGGTTGGTCAGGATCCAGTCGTTGTATTCCTGGAGCCGTTCTCCGAAAACGCGCGCCTCGGCCTCGGAAACGACTGCGCCCGGCGACACTGCGTTTACGGTAATGCCGTGCGGTCCCAATTCCCGCGCCAGAGACTTCGTGAGACCCAGCATGGCGCCCTTCGAGGCCACATAAGGCACGTAACCCTCCCAACGGCCGTTCAGCGTCACCGAACAGAAATTGACGATCCTCCCCTGGCCCTTCTTCTTCATGCCAGGAGCGCAGGCGCGCGCCAGCGCGAAGGCAGCCGAGGAATTCACGCGGATCTGGTCCTCATATTCGGCGAGTGAAAACTCTTCGAACGGACGGTTGATGATAAGCGCCGCGTTGTTGATCAAAATGTCGATCGCGCCTTCTTCGTCGGCGAGCGCCCTGACCACTGCTTCGGCTTCGGCCAACTGGTTCAAGTCGCAGCCGATATAGACGATCGCACCCTTGTTTGCTGACGCCAATTCAGCGGCGATCCCAGGTCCTTCGACAGTCTCAGGGCGGTCAAGCAAAAGCACGCGAGCGCCGGCGCGAGCAAGTGCGGCAGCCTGGGCACGGCCGAGCGAACCCAGACCGCCCGTTAGCAGCGCAACTTTGCCGGAAAGGTTCGTCATCACCATTCCCCGCTTCTCAGAGCACGTTGTGGACTTCGTCTATGGAGGTTTCCTCGATGCGCTTATCGAGCACGACCTCGCCGCGCGCCATCGCGACCACACGATCACAGCAGTCAAAAACGTGATGCATGTTGTGGCTGATGAAGACGCCGGTGACACCCTGCTCCTTCAAGCCACGAACAAAGCCGATCACCTTCTGCGTTTCCTTGACCGACAGATGGTTGGTCGGCTCGTCGAGAATCATCACCTTCGACTTGAAATGCATGGCGCGCGCTATGGCGACGCCCTGCCGCTGGCCCCCTGACAGTTCACCGACCAGTGCATCGGGCGAGCGCAGGTGCAGATCGACATTGGCGATCGCCTTGATGCTTTCGCTGCCCATCTTCTTCTGGTCGAGGATGCCTACGCCGAACACGGAAAACCGCGTCGGTTCCCGCCCGATAAACAGGTTCCTGGCAATCGACATGGTGGGAACCATGGAATTGTATTGGTAGATGGTCTCGATACCGAGGTTCATCGCATCGCGCGGCCTGGCGATCCGCACCGGCTTGCCGTCGACCAGGATTTCGCCCTCATCGGCTGTCTGGACGCCAGATAGAATGTTGATGAGCGTCGACTTGCCGGCACCATTGTCGCCAATCAGCCCGAGTGCCTCGCCCCGCTTGAAGTCGAGGCTCACGCCCTTCAGCGCATGGACGCCCGAGTACCATTTGTGAAGATTGCGGACGGAGATGATCGCGTCGTCCATATCTCAATTCTCCATCTTGATCGCCTTGGCACGCTTGCGCATCCAGGCATTGGCGACGACGGCGAAGATGGTCAGGAAGCCGATCGCGAATTTGAACCAGTTCGCGTCGACTTGCGAGAGCACAAGCCCGTTGTCGATAATGCGGATCAGGATCGTGCCGATGATACCGCCTGCGACCGTACCGATGCCGCCTGCCAGCGAAGCGCCGCCGATGACCGCCGAGGCGACTGCTTGGAGTTCCAGACCCTCGCCGATGGAAGGCAGAGGAGAGCCCAGTCTCAGCACCTGCAACATGCCGGCGAAACCGGACAGCATCGAGCAAAGCATGAAGCATGCGAGCTTCACCCTTGCGGTCGGAATGCCCATCGAGGCGGCGGCGGGATGGAAGCCGCCGGTGGCCTTTATCCAGTTGCCGAAATTGGTCCGGGAAAGCATCAGCGACGTCAGCACGGCAATTCCGGCAAACCACAGGAACGACATGCGGAACATGTGGCCGGGACCGACAAACGAGGTGAACAGCCAGTTCGGCAGATCAGCGGGAAGCAGGGGTGGAAACCCGCCCGAGACGACGATCGTCAGCGACCGCGCGATGAACAGCATGCCGAGCGTGGTGATGAAGCTCGGGATCTCGAACCGGATCGTCACATAGCCGTTGATGAAGCCGATGACCGCGCAAACGCCAAGGCCGGCCAGCAAAGCGAGCGGGAAAGGCACACCCTCGACCATGAGGACGGCCATGGACATCGGCATCAGCGCAAACACCGATCCAACCGACAGGTCGAACTCGCCGCTGATCATCAGGATCGTGACGCCGATGGCGACGAGGCCCGTTTCCGGCAGAATGCCGAGTATGCCACGAAGGTTGTCCTGGTTGAGGAACACGCCATCCGAGCGGATCTCGAAAATCACCACCAGAAGCACCAGCAGGATCAGTCCAGCCAGTTCCGGTTTTTCCAGATAGGTCTTGAAGAGGCGTTTCAAGGCAGGCTCCAGGAATTGAGGCGAGGGACCACCCGGCGGCGCGGGCACCGCCGGGTGAACACATGGCGCGTGTAGGCCTAGCGCAGACCTTGCGCGGAAAGCGCCATGATCGCATCGGCCTGGTCCGGGCGTACGATGCCCTGGCCCGTATCGATGTCGGAGGGCGCCAGACCCACCTTCTTGTTCAGGTAGGCTTCCATCACTGGCATGAAGCCTTGCATGTAGGGCTGCTGGTCCACCAGGGCCTGCACATAGCCCTTCTGCATTTGCTGCAGAACTTCCGGCACCAGATCGAAGCCGCCGAGGAGCACCTTGCCGGGCGCGACACCGCGATCCTGCAAGGACCGCGCAACGCCCGCGCACCAGAAGCCGGTGTCGAAATAGGCGGTGGTGTCGGGATGCGCGTTGAGATAGGCGCCGACACGATCGGACGTGATCGCAAGGTCCGTTCCGCTGTCGATCCGCTCCCATGAGACCTGGCGGTCGGGATGGGCCGCCTTGTACTCTTCCAGGAACTGCATCACGCCTGCGCCACGGCTTTCCGACCAGTTCTGGCCTGGTGCGGAAATGCCGACCAGAACCTTGATCGGCCCTTCTTTCGGGAAGCTCTCGGAAATCGCCTTGCCGAGCGAATAGCCCGCCGGCTTGAAACCTTGCCCTATGAAGGCCTGCCGGGCATTGCCCTTGGCGCCTTCGGTGTCATCGACATTGACGGCAATCACCAAGACGCCGGCGTCCCGCGCTTCCTTGATGACGTCGTCGAACGCCTTGTTGTCGACGATCGAGGTCAGCAAGGCATCCGGCTTGGCGGCAAGTGCCGCGCGCATGTTGGCGAGTTGCTGCTCGACCGAACCCTCGGTCTGGGTGAAGATCATGTTGCACTTGGCTTCGACCTTGCCGCAGGCATCGTCATAGCCCTTCTTCACCGCCTGCCAGAAGGTGTTCGAGGCCGACGAATGGTGCGTGAAGACGATGTTGAGCCCGTCGGCGCTGGCGATGGAAGGCCCGGCGAACAGTGTCGTGGCGAGCAAAAGCGTTGCAGTCAGTCGTTTCATTACTATTCCTCCCGTTGAGTGTTCTTCAGATGTCCGCCTTGTCGGAGACGCGGCGATGGACGGTGTAGGCCCGACCGAGGTCGGGATTGAGTTCCAGCCCGAGGCCCGGGCCGGGCGGCACGGTGATCATGCCGTCCTTGACTTCCGGTAGCGCGGTCACGAGGTCGCGATACCAGGTCCGGTAGAATGCCCTCACACTCTCCTGTACGAGTGCGTTGGGCGCGTTGAGAGACAAATGTGTGGACGCCGCCAGAACCACAGGCCCGGTGCAGTCGTGCGGGGCGACCGGCAGGTGCCAGGCCTCCGCCATCGCGGCGATCTTGCGTGCTTCCGAAAGTCCGCCGCACCAGGAAATGTCCAGCATCACGATGCCTGCAGCGCCGGTCTCCAGCAGATCCCGGAATGCCCAGCGACTGCCCAAGGTTTCTGACGCCGAGATCGGCGCCGGGCTCGCCGCCTCATAGCGCTTGAGATCGCCGAGGCTGTCCATGCGGATCGGATCCTCGTGCCAGTATGTGCCATAAGGTCCGAGCGCCTTTGCGATCTTGATCGCGGGCAGGAGCTGCCACATCGAATGGAACTCAACCATGATGTCGATCCTGTCGCCGACGGCCTTGCGGATCTTCTCGAAAGGCTGCAACGCGCCTTTGAGGTCGGCGGCGGTGATATCCTGCCCCCTGCTTTTCTCGGCGGCATGGTCGAAGGGCCAGATCTTCATGGCCGTGATACCGTCTTCAAGGAGCTCCGCCGCCAATTCGTCGGCGCGGTGCAGAAACCCGTTCAGATCGTCGTAGCCCTGCTTTGCGCCGAGACCATAGTTTGCGGTGGTCTGTCCCTTGCCGTCCTTGATGTATTCGGTGCCGGCGCAGGTGTTGTAGGTGCGGATGGACTGCCGTGAAAAGCCTCCAAGAAGCTGCGCTATCGGCTGGTTTGTCGCCTTGCCGAAAATGTCCCAGAGCGCGATGTCGAAGGCGGAATTGCCGCGAACCTCGACGCCGCTCGAGCGGAAACCGAGATAGCCAACCAGATCCGCGGAAAGCAGATCGATCTGCAGGGGATCGCGGCCGATCACGCGTGGCGCAACATATTCGTGCAGGTATTCCGCGACCGTGCGCGCCATGAAGAAGGTTTCGCCAAGGCCGGTGATGCCTTCGTCGGTATGCACCTCGACCCAGAGCAGATTGGGCCGCTCTTCGATGCGAATGGTCTCGATCGCGCGGATTTTCATGCGATCCCCGCATCGGTCAGCGCCTTGACGCTTTTGTCGAAATGCGCGGCCATGTGTTCGGCGGCAAGTTGCGGATTCCCCGCGATGATCGCCCGAGCAATATCTGCGTGACCCTCGATCATCTTGATCTGATCTTCCACCGAGGCGCGTGTACGCCAGCCGATCACCCAGGTGCGTCGCGTGACGCCGCTGAAGGCGGTGATGATCAACGAGAACACCGGGTTGTGA
Organism: Mesorhizobium norvegicum; assembly: GCF_004919685.1. Classification (GTDB taxonomy): domain Bacteria; phylum Pseudomonadota; class Alphaproteobacteria; order Rhizobiales; family Rhizobiaceae; genus Mesorhizobium; species Mesorhizobium norvegicum. Next base: position 99,026 of record NZ_SMYZ01000069.1, read on the forward strand.
GAGGCCCGCGCGATCGCCTCATGGAATGCGATGTCGTGCTCCATGACGATCTCGGGCGCACGATAGTTCTCGCGCATCAGTCGCGCGTATTCTTGTATTTCAGCCGCCTCGGCATCGCTCCGCCGGAGTGCGGCGAGCGCCACCGTGCGCATTTCGATGGTGCGGCGAACATCATAAACCTGGTGGACGCTGATCTGCTCGGTGGTGACGCCGTGCTCGATCACCATCGACATGGCACCGATGTCGAGCTTGGCGACGCTGGCGCGCCGACCGGCGCTCATATCGATCAGGCGCATCGCCGACAGCGATCGAAACGCCTCCCGCACCACCGTCCGCGAGACGCTGAGCCTGCGGGTCATATCGGCTTCGCTGGGCAAGAGGTCGCCAGGGCCGAGTCCCTCGACGCGGATGTATTGGGTGATGGCCTGAATAGCGGCGCTGACCAGGCCGGGGTTGGTCTCCTCCGGCATCATGCTACGATTGGCCACCATTTGCCCTCAACCTGTATGACATGTTTTCTTGAAATGCCTATATCTTTGTGAAATGCTGTCTGTCAAGTGACGTCAACAAGCGCGACAAACGAGGCAACGCATGGATAGTGGAGAGATGCAGGCGGTTCTCGTGTTCGATGCCCGGGATGTCGTCGGGGAGAGCCTGATCTGGGACGAAAACAGGAAAACACTGATCTGGGTGGATATTATCGGGCGGCGTATCCACCAGCTCGATCCGGACACCCTCGATCACCAGAGCTGGCAAGCACCGGACCTCGCAACCTCGATCGGCCTGTGCAGGAACGGTGGCGCAATCGTCGGGCTGCGAAAGGATGTGGCGCTGTGGGATTTCGGGGAAACCTTCAGCACGATCGTGACGATCGAACCGGATAGTCCGGACACACGGTTGAATGAGGGCGTGGTCGCCCCAGACGGCTCATTCTGGGTCGGAACCATGGAAAACAATATCGGCCCGGATGACCTTCCGCGCGATATTTCGCGAGATGCGGGGCAGATCTATCGCGTCGACACGACCGGCATTGTGGAGGCGCTCAGCGCCGATCGTTTCGGTATCACCAACACCATGATCTGGACGGCGGATGATACTTTCATCACGGCGGATACGACGAAGAACCAGATGTTCCGCTATCGCTGGGATAGGGTGCAATCGCGAATAACCGACAGGCGCCTTTTCTTCTCGGGCTTTCCGCGCGGTCTGCCCGATGGGTCGTGCATGGATGCGGAGGGCTATGTCTGGAATTGCCGCGTTGCGGGCGGCGGCTGCCTGGTTCGGATTTCTCCCAGTGGAGTTCTCGACAAGGTCGTGGACCTGCCCTGCAGCTGGCCTACGAGTTGCGCTTTTGGCGGCGAGAATTTCGATACTCTCTTCGTCACGTCGGCGCGATTCACCATGAGCAGGGGACACTTGCAGGCAAATTCGCAAGAGGGCGGATTGTTTGCGGTGCGGACCGGCGTTCGGGGCACGCCGACCAACCGGTTCGGATGAGAAGTGCATTGTTTCATCCGATGCGACTCGCTGTGTCGGGAAACCGTTGGCGAGATCTGTGAGCCGCCGGATCAAAACCCACTTTCAAAATAGTGAAATCACATCTAGGATTTTCATTTTGCCAATGAATCCTAGGTGACCCCTTGCCCACACCATTCTCCGATCCGATCTGGCGCAAGCCGCAGGCGGCTTCCAGGTTTCAATCGCTTTTCCCCAGCGGCGAAAAGGCCGACGTCGTCATTGTCGGCGGCGGCATTATGGGCCTGTCGACGGCTTTGCATGCTGCCCGGCTTGGCATGTCGGTGCAGGTGCTGGAGGCTGGTGAGATCGGCCAGGGTGCATCGGGCCTGAATGGCGGCCAGGTCATTCCCGGCCTGAAATATGATCCGGAGTGGCTGCTGGAGCATTTTGGCCCGGAGCGCGGCGAGGCGCTTGTCAATTTTGCCGCCTCTACCGCCGACGCCGTGTTCGAACTGATCCGCGACGAAAAGCTGGCGGTGCCGTTCGTTCGCAATGGCTGGATCCAGGCGGCGCACACCGAGGTTGCGCTGAAGGCGGCGGCAAACCGTGACCGGCAATGGCGGGCGCGGGGCGCCGATGTCCAGCTTCTGAGCGCGGCGGAGATCGCAGCCAAGACCGGTGCACAGGGCTATCTCGGCGGCTGGCTCGACCGCCGCGCCGGTGTCATCGATCCGCTTGCCTATACGTCGGAACTCGCCCGTGTCGCGGCCGCGGCTGGAGTGAGGATAGCCGAGCGTCAAAAAGTCGTGCGGCTCACCCATGCCGCCGGCATTTGGCGAATTTCGACCGAAAACGGCCCGGAATTGCAGGCAAAGGCCGTCGTGCTGGCGACCAACGCCTATACGGACGGTCTGATCCCTGGTCTCGCGGAGACGATCGTGCCGCTGCATTCCTTTCAGATCGCCACAGCGCCGCTGTCGCCCAATCTGGCGGCCACGATCCTGCCGGAAGGGCAGGCGGTGTCGGACTCCAGGCGCATCCTCGTCTACTACCGCAAGAGCGCCGACGGCCGGCTGGTGCTTGGCGGACGGGGCCGCATGGCGCTGCCGGCGAGCGCCAGCGACTGGAAGCATCTCGAGCGTGCGCTGGTACGGCTCTATCCCTTGCTGTCCGGTGTCGCCATCGAGAAGCGCTGGTTTGGCCGGGTGGCGATGACGCCGGACCATCTGCCACACATCCACGAGCCCGAACAAGGCCTGCTGGCCGTGGTCGGTTGCCAGGGCCGCGGCGTTGGCCTGATGACCGCGCTTGGCGAGCGCATCGCCGGCTATCTCCAAAGTGGCGACGCCAGGCAATTGCCCTTCCCGGTCTCGCCGATCCGGCCGATCCCGTTTCACGCCTTCCGCCAGGTCGGCGTCGCCGCGACCATCGCCTGGTATCGCCTGCTCGATGCGCTGGAGCGCTGACCAGGGCGCTTCCCGTCAATGGGATTCGGTTTGGGGAATTCTGCTTGACAGTTTCATGAATATGAAAAATTCTAGGCTAATTTCAAAATTTCGATGGACAGGTCGATGTCGACCATAGTTGCAACACCAGCGCCAGAGGCCCGGTCTTCTTCGGGCTTCCGGTTTGCCATGCTGCTGCCGGGCGCGCTGGTCACCTTGCTGCTGATCCTGTTTGCCCTCGGCCTTGTGCTTTTCCTCGCCTTCCGCACCAATGACGGTTCGCTGCTCGGTGCCAGTTTCAGCCTGGCGAACTTCGTCACGGTGGTGTCCGATCCGCTGTACTGGACGGTGACGCTGCGCTCGCTGGTCATTGCCGCTCTGGTCACGCTGGCGACCGTCGTTACTGCCTATCCCGTCGCCTACTACCTTGCCTTCCACGCCGGCCGGCGGCGCGGCCTGCTGCTGTTCCTGGTGACGCTGCCGTTCTGGACCAGCTATCTCCTGCGCGTCTTCGCCTGGAAGATCGTGCTCGCCTATAACGGCGTGCTGAACTCGGCGCTGATTGAAAGCGGCATCTGGTCCGAGCCGACATTGGCCTTTCTCAACACGCCGGCCGCCGTCGTTGTCACGCTGGCGCACGCCTATGCGCCGTTCGCCATCCTGCCGATCTATGTGGCGCTGGACACGATCCCGAAATCGCTGACCGAGGCCGCTTCCGATCTCGGCGCGCGTCCATTCACCTCTTTCCGCCGTGTCGTGCTGCCCAATTCGATGCCGGGCGTGCTGGCGGCCGCGCTCGTGGTCTTCGTGCCGACGGTCGGCGATTATGTCACGCCGGCTCTCGTCGGCGGCCCGGCCAGCACCATGATTGGCACACTGATCCAGGCGCAGTTCGGCAAGGCCAATGACTGGCCGTTTGGCGCCGCACTCTCCGTCGCCGTCATGCTGGTCATCCTGTGCGTGGTGTTGGTCGCGCGCTTCGCCGACAGCAGATTTGGCAGCCGCACATGAGCGAGGGGCGGCACACACAGCGAGGCGGCGGCTGGCTTGGCGCCTACGTCATTGCCTATCTGGTCTTTCTCTATCTGCCAGTCCTGCTGATCCCGCTGTTTTCCTTCAACAACTCGATCCAGGCAGCGTTTCCGCTGCAAGGCTTTACCTTGCAATGGTACGCGACTTTGTTCGGCAATTCGGCGCTGACCAGTGCGCTCTTGAACAGCCTCATCATCGGTGTCATTGCCGCCACTGGCGCAACGCTCTGCGGCATCACCGTGTCCTACATGGACCTCTATGGCCGCTCGCCGCTGGCCGCCACCATCAGCGCCATCGCCCGGCTGCCGATCCTGATCCCCGGTGTCATCGTCGGTATATCGCTGCTGATCCTCGTCAACCTCATCGGTCTGGGGCCATCGCGCATCGCCATCGTTCTCGGCCACATATTGGTGGCGCTGCCGACGACCGTGGTGATCATGCGCAGCCGCTTCGCCGCCATCCCCAAAACCATTCGCGAGGCGGCCCTCGATCTCGGTGCCTCCGACTGGACGACCTTCCGGCGGGTCATGCTGCCGCTCAGCCTGCCGGCCATCGTCTCGGCCTTCATGCTGGCCTTCCTGATCTCCTTCGACGAATTCATCGTCGTCTTCTTCCTGGCCGGCACCGAGCCGACGCTGCCGCTCTACATCTGGAGCCAGCTGCGTTTTCCAAGGTCGCTGCCGACGGTCATGGCGCTGGGCACGACGATCCTGGCGGTGTCCTTTGTCATCGCTGCAGCAGCCGAAATCCTGCGCCATCGCGGCCTGTCCGCAACGGCGCCCGCCGATCCATCACAACCAAAACAAACCAAGAGAGGAGAACTACAATGGCATTCGACCTGAGATCTGGAAAGACGGTCCGGGCCGGCCTGGCCGCCCTGGCATTGGCGCTGTCGTCGACCATCGCTTTCGCCGGCGACAAGCTGCAATATTTCACCTGGTCGGGCTATGAACTGCCCGATTTCAACAAGAGCTTCCTGGCCGCGCATCCCGATGGCGTCGAGGCCTCCATCTTCGGTGACGACGACGATGCCTTCACCAAGGTCAAGGCCGGCTTCCGTCCCGACATTGCGCATCCCTGCTATGACAAGGTGGCGCGCTGGAACAAGGAAGGCCTGCTGCAGCCGATCGACACCAAGCGCATCAAGAACTGGGACTCGATCTTCCCGGTGTTCAAGAACCTGCCCGACCTGCAGGCCGGCGACGGCAAGGTCTGGATGGTGCCGTGGGACTGGGGCAACACCTCGATCCTCTACCGCACCGATCTGGTGAAGAACCCGGAGGCGAGCTGGAACCTTTTGTGGGACAAGCAGTATGCCGGCCGTATGGCGACGATCGACGCCGTGCACGACACGCCTGTGGTGGCGGCGCTGCTCGCCGGCGTCAATCCGTTCGACATGACGCCCGCCGAGATGGACAAGGTGGCCGAGAAGCTGCGCGAGCAGCGGCCGCTGCTCTCCAACTACACCACCGACATGACCTCGGTGGAACAGGCGCTGGCCAGCGGCCAATTGGTCGCCGCCATGACCTGGAACGCGTCCGCCACCTCGCTGAAGAAGCAGGGCGTGCCGGTCGAATTCATGAAGCCGAAGGAAGGCATGCTGACCTGGTCCTGCGGCTTCGTCATGCTCAAGGACGCCAAGAATGTCGATCTCGCCTATGACTTCATCAACAGCCGGCTGGACGCCGACTCGGGCAAATATCTGATCGAGGCCTATGGCTATGGCAGTTCGCTGAGCTCCGCCTTTGCCACCGTGCCGAAGGAGGAGCTGGAGAAATTGCAGCTGCCGTCCGATCCGGAGGTGATGCTGAAGACCACCATCTTCACCGGACCGATGAAACAGAATGACGACCTCGCCAAGATGTTCGAAAAGGTCAAGGCAGGCGGGTGAGTTGAGGCCTGCCTTCTCCCCTTGTGGGAGAAGGTGGATCGGCGCGCAGCGCCGAGACGGATGAGGGGTGCGTGGCGGATCACCGTCGGTGCCAAGCTGGAGCACCCCTCATCCGTCGCCTGCGGCGACACCTTCTCCCACAAGGGGAGAAGGGGGAGCTTATCGACGCTTCGCCGCGCTCCGATGGATAGACTGCAAACGAGGACGAATGCATGGACATGCTGGACGAAGCGGCTGAGAAGCCGAAGGACGATGCCGATGTGCGGGTCGGCCGGCGCGTGCGGGCGCTGCGGCTGGAGCGCAACCTGTCGCTGGCCGATCTTGCGGCAAAAGCCGGGGTGTCGATCGGCGCGCTGAGCCAGATCGAACGCGGCATGTCCTCGCTGCGCGTCAAGGTGATCTGGCCGCTCGCCGCCGCCCTCGACATCGAGCCGTCGGCGCTGATCGCCGACGGCAACGATGCCGTCAACGATCTCTATTGCGTGCGCGCCAACAGCCGACGTGCCATCCCGGTGAAATCGGAAGGCATTGCCAAGGCGCTGCTGTCGCCGCCGGGTGCGACGCTGACCGGCATGTTGGTGACGGTGGAAGCCCGCGGCGGCACGGCCGAGGCCTATGCGCATGCCGGCCATGAATTCGGCTTCGTGCTGGCCGGCGAGGTCGAACTGGTGGTGGATTCGACAAATTACGTGCTGAAGGCCGGCGACAGTTTTGCGTTCAAGAGCACGCTTTTGCATGCCTTCCGCAATCCGGGCGCCGAGCGCTGCCAGATCCTCTGGGTCAACACCACGAAGCCGTCCGAGGTTCGCGATGGCGCCTGATCCCCTTGTGCGGCTGCAGGCGGTCTCGAAGATTTTTCCCGGCGGCATCGTCGGGCTCGACGCCGTCGATCTCGACATTATCAGCGGCGAGTTCATCACGCTGCTCGGCCCGTCGGGTTGCGGCAAGACCACCAGCCTGCGCGTCATCGCCGGCTTCGAAAGCCCATCGGGCGGCAAGGTGCTGCTCGACGGCCGCGACATCACCGCCCTTCGGCCCTTCGACCGGCCGGTCAACACCGTGTTCCAGGACTACGCGCTGTTTCCGCACATGAATGTCGCCGAAAATGTCGGCTTCGGCCTCTCGCTGCGCAAGCTTTCTGGAGCCGAGCAGGCAAAACGCACCGGCGAAGCCCTCGACATGGTCGGTCTCGCCGACAAGCTTGGCGCCCGCGTCTCCGAGCTGTCGGGCGGCCAGCGCCAGCGCGTCGCACTGGCGCGTGCCATCGTCTGCGAGCCACGCGTGCTCCTGCTCGACGAGCCACTGTCGGCGCTCGATGCGCATCTGCGCGAGCAGATGCAGGTTGAACTGAAGCGGCTGCAGTCGCGGCTCGGCACCACCTTCGTCATGGTCACCCATGACCAGACCGAAGCCTTGTCGATCTCCGACCGCATCGTCGTCATGAACAAGGGCCACATCGAGCAGATCGCGCCGCCGGCAACCCTCTATGACCGGCCCGCCACGAAGTTTGTAGCGAGCTTCATCGGCACCATGAATCTCCTGCAATCACGGTTTGTCGGCCGCGATGGCGATCGCCTGCGTTTCACTGCCGGCACCCTGCCGCTGGAGGCCATCGCTGAAACCGGCCAGTCACCCGGCGAAGGCGAGATGCGGACCATCGGCGTGCGCCCGGAGGATCTGCTGGCGGCCACCGAAGCCGCGCCCGGCACCGCGCAGGCGCGTGTCAACAGCATCGTCTTTCACGGCCGCACGCTGCGCCTGCACGCCGAACTCGGGGAGGGCGCACCTGTTGTCATCGACGCGCCGCGCCAGGCCGAGGGTTTTCAATTCAGCGCCGGCGACATGGCGCATATCAGCCTGCGCCGTGGCGCCAACTGCCCTGTGCTGCCAAGCTAGTCTCAACGACATTCGCAAGGCGGCAGCACGACTGCGCGCGGGGCAGGTCCCGATCAATTGTCCTGAGTGGTACTCCTTCCAGCCGGCTGTGAACAAAGATCGTGGAACTAAGTAGGAATTGACTCAGCAAGGAATACATTCCTAGTTTGGCCGATGCCGGAACTGAGCAGCCGACCGCGCCGAAATGTGCAGACCCTGTGCCTCGCGCACGAGGTCGGGCAGCTCATTCGTGTTCGATGCCGGCACTGCAACATCACGCGGCACTATCTGCCCGGCGACCTTGCAAAGCTTGTCGGTGACATTCCATTTTGGGATGTCGAACGGCATATGCGCTGTGAGCGCTGCACGCTTCGCGAGCTTGACGCCGACATAATTTTGCCGAGCGCTGCCGAGCGCTTGAAAATTCGAGTCAGACGCCTTGTCGAAATCCGCATGGTTCGCCGGGTGATCTGGCGAGACGAGGATTGAGGAAGCTGCTGACAAGCTGATCCTGCATCCTAGAACAGAGACCCTTGGGCCGGAGCCTGCTGCGGAAACTTGATTTGTGTGGCTGGCTTCTCGACGATGACCAACACGTCGTCTGGCGCAGTCCGCTGCAAATGCCGTGCTTCTGCCCACGGTGCTGTCAGCCAAGCCTCGGTCTCTTCCGGCGTGGGCAGGATCACCGGCATAGCCTTCTCATGGATCGGCGCGATGAGGGCGTTGGGCTTGGTTGTCATGAAGGCAAATAGTTCGAAGTCACCAGGTCCGTCCTTGACCTTTCGCACACCCTGCCAACGGGTCCAGAAACCGGCGAAAAAGAACAGCGGCCGGCTTTCGTCTCGGGCAAACCAGTAATTGCGCTGGATGCCTGTTTCCGGGTCTTTGTCGCTCGTTGCAGGACTGGGTTCGGCAAAACTGGTCACCGGCACGACGCATCTATGCTCTACCCCGACTAACTGTTGCCAGTGCGAATATTGTGGATTGCGAACGTTGGTCGTGCCGTAGTCGGCCTTGCCTTTCATGCGCTCTGGTGGCGTCGGCAACCCCCAAAGCAGTTTCGCGAGTTCGCGCTTCCCGTCTGCCGTATTGCGAACGACCGGGCCGGCCTGATTTGGGTAGATGTCGACCGAAGGTTCAAGGTTGCCGCTGATATCGCGAAGTGTGCGCGTCCATTGACGGACCGCCTCTTGCGTCGTGGTGATGTTGTAGAGGTTGCACATGCACCTAGCATTGCGGAATTGCATTGTGTCTGCAACCGATGTCGGTGTCGGCGCTCCCGTAAATCGTGGTCACACAGCCGCGCTGCATCGACAGTCCTGACACACCTTGTCAGCTGTCGTGCGGGCAAAGGTGGCAGGCCAGCGAGCTATCCCCTACTTGCAACGTGTCTGAACAGGAGGAACACAAATGACCATCGCGGATATTGCCAAGGATTTCACCGAACTGCTCCAGCAGGGTGATCATGTCGGTGCGGCCGAGAAGTACAATGCCGATGATATCGTCAGCCTCGAAGCCATGGAGGGGCCGATGGCCATCGCCCGTGGCAAGGAGGCCCTCAGGCAGAAGGGCCAGTGGTGGCAGGAGAACAACGAAGTGCATGGCGGCTCGGTCGAGGGCCCCTATGTCAACGGCGACCAGTTCGCGGTGCGCTTCAAGTTTGACATAACACCCAAGGCTACCGGCGAGCGTGTCACCATGGATGAAGTTGGCCTCTACACGGTCAAGAACGGCAAGATCACCGAAGAGCGCTTCTACTATTGAGGCCGGGAATGCCACCGGCTTCGGGGAGCTTGCTCTCTTCGCTGCCGGGTTGAAAACAAGCATGGCGGCCAGGACGACGTCCTGGCCGCCATGTGAGAAGATCAGATCGTCTTCACATACTGCGCAAGCTGATCGGCCACCGTGCCCCAGCCGTCGAAGAAACCCATCTCTTCGTGGTTGTTGCGGGTCGCCTCGTCGCGGTGGATGGCGGTGGCGGTGTAGCGCGTGCCCCGGCCGTCTGGCTGGAGGGAAATGACCGCGGTGATGAACGGCTCGCCTGACGGCCGGTAGCCTGGCAGCAGCGCGTCCGTCCACACCAGCCGCTCATTCGGCACGATTTCGAGATAGCAGCATTGGCGGTCGTTGACCTCCTTGCCGTCTGGCGACTGCATGCGCGTCCGGAACAGCCCGCCCGGCCTGAGGTCGATCTCGCAGTCGGTGATCATCCACGGCTTCGGCGTGAACCATTGCTTGACATGCTCCGGCGTCGTCAAGGCGCGCCACAGCAATTCGCGCGGCGCATCGATGACGCGCTCCAGCACGAGGTCCAGTCTGGGATCCGGCTTGAGGGGATAGCTCATTTTTCCTGCTCCTTGAGGGTCATCACATAGGCGTCGAACTGGTCGAGGCGGCGCTCCCACAGCGCGCGTTGTTCGGCCAGCCAGTTTTCGGCGAGCTTCAATGGCTCGGGCGCCAGTTGATAGGTCCTGACCCGGCCGGTCTTTTGCGAGCGCACCAGTCCGCAGATCTCAAGCACCTTGAGATGTTCGATGAAGGATGGCAGCGCCATCTCGAAAGGCTCTGCGAGTTCGCTGACCGAGGCTGGACTGCGGTTCAGTCGTTCCACAACGCGTCGCCGTGTCGGGTCGGCAAGCGCGCGGAAGATGCCGTCGATCGGTGGAGGGCTGGAAGTTGCGGTCTGAAGGCTTGTCATGGTCGGTCCCGAGGCGCTGCAAAAGGGGCTCGACAGATACTTAGGAAAAATCCTTAGTGTTGGCAAGGGCAAAAACAAAGGCACGCCGCAGAGCGCTGGCAAAGCGCGCAGAGCGTCCTTAATCTGCGATCAGATTCGAAATCCGAAGGGCCACTGTTTTGACGATCACCATCTACGGCATCACCACCTGCGACACAGTCAAGAAGGCCCGAGTCTGGCTGGAGGGCCATGACGTTGCCTACCGGTTTCACGATTTCAGGGCAGATGGACTGGACGCCAAGCGGCTCGATGGCTGGGCCGGCAAGGTCGGCTGGGAAAAACTGCTCAACAAGGCGAGCACGACGTTCCGCGAACTGACGGACAAGGACAAGCAGGGCCTCGACGAAAGGAAGGCCAAGGCGCTGATGCTGGCCAAACCGACCATGATCAAGCGACCGGTGCTGGAACTGGGCGACCGCGTCCTCGTCGGCTTCAAGCCGGATGTTTATGAGCAGGCGGTTGGGAAGTAGAGCGACACTCGCCCCGCCGCGCTCTACGGCGCCCCCCT
>NZ_SMYZ01000070.1 GCF_004919685.1 Mesorhizobium norvegicum
GAATCTCAACAAGCCTTAGCAGCATTCGACACGGACGAACAGATTGCTCCGGTGCTCTGCTCCGGAGTCTCTAAAGATCAAACAGCGCGATCTTGCGCTTGTCGAACTTGATGCCGATCTCGCCGCGCACAAGCTTGAGCGCTGCCTCGCCGAACACCGCGCGCCGCCAGCCCTGCAGCGCCGGTACGTCTGCATCCTCGCCCTCGGCGGCGATGCGATCGATGTCGTCGCTGGAGGCTAGCACTTTCGAGGCGACGCCTTCCTTTTCGGCGACGATCCGCAGCAGCACCTTCAACAGTTCCGCCGCAGCGCTCGAGCCCTCGGGCGGCTGGAAATTCTTCGGCAGCTTCGGCATCTGCTCCTTGGGCAAGGCAAGCGCGGTGTTGACCGCGCCAAGCAGGGCCGTCGCCGTCGAGGAGCGCTCCCAGCCCTTCGGCGTCGTGCGCAGCTTGCCAAGGGCTGCTGCGTCGCGCGGCGCCTGCTGCGCTACCTCATAGATCGCGTCGTCCTTGAGCACGCGGCCGCGCGGCACGTCGCGTTCGCGCGCTTCGCGCTCGCGCCAAGCCGCCACGCCCTGCACGATCGCCAGTTCCTGCGGTTTGCGCAGCCGCATCTTCAGCCGCTTCCAGGCGTCCTCGGGGTGCGGGTCATAGGTCTCTCGCGAGGTCAGGACCTCCATTTCCTCGTTGAGCCAATGGGCGCGGTTTTCCCGCGCCAGCTCGGCGCTGAGGTGCTGATAGACCTCGATCAGATGGGTGACGTCGGCCAGCGCGTAGTCGAGCTGCTTGTCGGAAAGCGGCCGGTGGCGCCAGTCGGTGAAACGCGACGACTTGTCGAGCCGCGCCCCGGTGATCCGCTGCACGAGCTGATCATAGGAAACACTGTCGCCGAAGCCGCAGACCATCGCCGCCACTTGAGTGTCGAACACTGGATGCGGAACCAGATCGCCGAGGTGGACGATGATTTCGATGTCCTGCCTAGCGGCGTGGAAGACTTTGACCACCGCCTCGTTGGCCATCAGCTTGAAGAACGGCTTCAGGTCGATATCAGGCGACAGCGGATCGATCAGCGCCGTCACGCCGGGTGCGGCCATCTGGATCAGGCACAGGATCGGCCAAAAGGTCGTTTCTCGAATGAATTCGGTGTCGACGGTGACGAAATCCGACTTTTCGAAAGCGGCGAGAACGGTCTCGAGTTCTTTCTGGGTGGTGATGACGTGCATCAAATCGCTTTTGGCAGGAGTAAGGTCTTCCTAGATTTCAGCCGGCGGGGCTTTCGTCAAGCTTTGGCGCCATCGTTACGACCCCGTCGGCCCGTCGGAATCGCTGTTTCTCTTGGCCAGCCGTGCGAAAACCGTCGAGGTGCGCAAGAGCGCGGTGAAGCGGCTGCGCCTGCCTGCCGGCACGCCGGACCGGGCCTGCATCCGGTAGAGAATGACGGCGATGAAGATCGCATAGACCACGGCGCTGAACACGAACAGCGCGCTCGGTCCGAAATACTGCATCGCCGTCGAGGCGGCAAACGGGCCACCAATGGCGCCGAAGGAATAGAACAGCATCAGCGCTGCGTTGATCAGCACGAACTCGCCCGTGTCGGCGCGATCGTTGGAATGCGCCGCCGAAAGGGAATAGAGCGGCATGGCGAAACAGCCGAAGATGAAGATGATGATGAAGTTGAGCAGCGGATTGCTGCCGGCGATGAACACCAGCGCCAGTGCCGAAAGCATCGCGCAGCAGGTCGTTATCAGCAGCACCCGGCGCCGGTCCCAGCGGTCGGAGAGGTAGCCGAGCGGATACTGGATGATGGCGCCGCCGAAGATGCCGACGCTGACGAAGGTGACGACATCGGCGACCGACATGCCGATCTGCTCGGCATAGACCGGCGACAACGTGCGAAAGGCGCTGTTGGTGACGCCGACGGCGATGCAGCCGAAGCAGCCCAGCGGCGAAATCCGCCAGACGCGCGCCAGGTCGAGCTTGACGTCTTCGGGCGGCGTCGGGTTGGAGCGGTCGCCGAGCGAGACCGGCACCAACGACAAGGTGATCATGATCGACATGATGGCGAAGATAGTGAAGCCGCCGGCGCCGAAGACAGGGATCAGGAACTGCGCGCCGGTGACGGAGCCGGTGTCGACCATCCGGTAGATCGCCAGCACGCGGGCGCGATCCTTGTTGGCGACGCCGGAATTCAGCCAGCTTTCGACAATGGTGAACAGCCCGGCAAAGCAGAAGCCGCCGGCAAAGCGCACCGCGCACCACATCACCGGATCGAGAACCAGCACCAGCAGCAAGGTGCCGACCGAGGCGATCGCCGCCAGCGCCGAAAATGCCCTGATATGGCCGACCGCCTTCATGATGCGGGTGATCGCCAGGCAGCCGAGCAGGAAGCCGGCGAAATAGAAGGTGCCCATCAGGCCGATGTCGGAAGCGGAAAACCCTTCCTGCGCGCCACGCAGCGCGATCAGCGTGCTCTGCAGCCCATTACCGCCGAGCAGGATGCCGGCGGCGAGAAGGAGCGGGATCAGTGGGCGGATGGAGGACATGAAGCAATCACGTGTCGGTGATCCCTTCTTGAACCATCGTCTTGGCCAATACCAGCGGCAATTCTTGGCCAACTACAGCGAGGATATGTCCAATTGCTCGTGGAAGGTCTCCCACGTCACGAGAACGGTCAAACCTCGCCGGTCTGCGCCGGTATCTTCTCCCGTGTGGGCTCGGGCACTTCGCCCGCCAATGCGGACTTGCCGTGCGGCGGTGGCCGCCGTCCAAGCGATCCAGCCGTCAGCAGGCTGAGCGCGATGAACGGGATGCCGATGCCGAAGGCCGAGCGGATGCCCCAATGGTCGGCGACAAATCCGAGCAGTGGCGGGCCAAGCAGGAAGGCGACGAAGGATATTTGCGACAGCGCCGCGACATTGATTGCCGCGGGGCGATCTGTTCGCTGTGCGGCCGCCGAAATCGCCAGCGGGAAGAGGGCGCTGGTGCCGATACCCAGCAGGGCGAAACCCAGCAGGGACAGCAACGGGGCAGGCGACAGGAAGACGAGCAGCACGCCAGTCGCCATGCTCGCCAACAGCACGCGCGCCACGCCGCTTGGCGAGTAGCGGTCGACGAAGCTGTCGGCGAAGAAACGCGTGGTTGCTTGCGAGAACGCAAACAGCGCTACCGTGAACCCGGCGACAAACGGGCCGGATTCGAACACGGTGCGCATATAGATCGCCGACCAGTCGATGCTGGCGCCTTCCATCAGCATTGCCGACAGTGTCACCGCGACGAGGACGAGGATTGGCAGTGTCGGCCTTGCCAGCGCGGGGGCCTTGTCACCGTTGCCGGCGAAGCGGCTCGGCGCTGGTTCGTAGCCGCCGAGAAACAGCGTCACCGATGCCGCGACCATGGGCACGACAATCGCCAGGTGCAATTGCGGCGACACGCCGAGATGCGCCAGCGCCGCGCCGAACAGACCTGCGCCGAAGAAGCCCATGCTCCAGAATGAGTGGGCCCGGTTCATGATGCGGCGTTTGAGCAGGAATTCGGTTCTATCAGCTTCGACATTGAGGATGATTTCGATGCTGCCGATCATCAGGCCGACCGGAACGAGCAGCAGGAACAAGGCGAGGGGTCCCGGCGCATGCACCGCGATGGCATAGGCTGCGGCCACCAGCGGAACCAGCCCGAGCAGCGCGCGTCGGAAACCGACGCGCTCCAGTACCGGCGTTGCCAGGGTAAGCGCGGTCAAGGTGCCGATCGGTGTGCCGATCAGGCTAAGCCCGAGCGTGCCATCCTGGATGTTCATGGCGTGCTTGATGTCGGGCAGCCGCGGAAAAATGTTGCCCATGGCAAACGAATAGATCGCAAACCCGGCATAGACCCGGTGTTGGGGAGCGAGGTTGAGGCCCATGGCGCGGTGCTTTCGATGAAAAGGAAGCCGGTGGCTGGCTGTCCGGCAACGGGAGTCCTGTCTCCTTGCATAAACGTGCAAAACATGCAAGAACGTGCACAAACAAAACGGAACCATGCAATGCTGACAGATGAGCGGCATCGAATCATCCGCGACCGCCTGGCGGCGGAGGGAAGTGTGTTGGCCGGTGAACTGGCGACCCGCTTCGGCGTTTCGGAGGACACCGTCCGCCGCGACCTGAGGGAGCTGGCGAAGTCCGGTCAATGCCGCCGCGTCTATGGCGGCGCGGTCGCACCGGCGCCGTTCGCAGATGCTCCCATCAGCCTGCGCGGTGGTCACGCCGTTGAGGAGAAGATGCGGCTGGCAAGCGCGGCTGTCGCGCTGCTTTCCTCTGGGCAGTCCTTGTTTATCGACGGCGGCAGCACCAACGCCGCTCTCGCCAGGGCCATTCCACACGACCTCGAGCTGACCATCGCTACCAATTCGCTAAGTGTTGCCTCGGCCCTCTCCGATCACGCCCTGGTTGAGTTGATCGTGCTCGGCGGAAGGTTCGTCCGCGACCTAGGAACCTGCGTCGGCGCCGACACGCTGGCCGCCGTCGCGCAGCTTGGCGCCGATCTGTTTTTCCTGGGCTCTTGCGGTCTCGACGCTACGCGTGGCGTAACGGCTTTCGATCCGGCCGAGGCCGAGGTCAAGCGGGCCATGGCTCGAAACAGCGCCGGCATTGTCGTTGCCGTGACCGACGACAAGCTGGCAACCGCGGCGCCCTATCGCGTCGCCGGGGCCGAGGCGATCCGCCATCTGGTGGTCGAAAAGACCGCACCGGCCGCAATCCTTGCGGATTTCCAGCGTCAGGGCGCCGAAATCCACTTCGCATGAAGGTGGGGCGAGACGGGGCCGGTCACGGCACTTTGGTTTCGGGTTCGGCCGAAGTCCCGGGCTGAAGGCGAAAGAAGCGCACGCGACCTGCTTGCCTTGACAAATCCGGCCTCCCATGCGCTTTTCGCGCAAATTTCAGGGCCGGGCCGTGATGCCTCGGCCCGCAACCCAGCACCCCGGACTTTACCAATGACAATGCACCGTTACCGCAGCCATACCTGTGCCCAGTTGAGGAAGAGCGACGTCGGCTCGACCGTTCGCCTGTCGGGCTGGGTGCATCGCGTGCGCGATCATGGCGGCCTGCTCTTCATCGACCTGCGCGACAATTATGGCCTGACCCAGATCGTCGCCGATCCGGATTCTCCGGCCTTCAAGGTCGCCGAGACCGTGCGCGGCGAATGGGTCATCCGCGTCGACGGCGAGGTCAAGGCGCGCTTGCCCGAGACCACGAACGCCAATTTGCCGACCGGTGAGATCGAGATTTTCGCCCGCGAGATCGAAGTGCTGTCGGCGGCCAAGGAATTGCCGCTGCCGGTGTTCGGCGAGCCTGACTATCCCGAAGACATCCGCCTGAAATACCGTTTCCTCGACCTGCGCCGCGAGACGCTGCACAAGAACATCATTGCGCGGACAAAAATCATCGCCGAAATGCGTAAGCGCATGGGCGAGGTTGGCTTCACCGAATTCTCGACGCCGATCCTGACCGCCTCGTCGCCGGAAGGCGCGCGCGACTTCCTGGTGCCGTCGCGCATCCATCCCGGCACCTTCTACGCGCTGCCGCAGGCGCCGCAGCAGTACAAGCAGTTGATCATGGTGTCGGGCTTCGACCGCTACTTCCAGATCGCGCCCTGCTTCCGCGACGAGGACCCGCGCGCCGACCGTCTGCCCGGCGAATTCTACCAGCTCGACCTTGAGATGAGCTTCGTCGAGCAGGACGACGTGCTGTCGACCATGGAGCCGGTCATGCGCGGGGTCTTCGAGACCTTCGCCAACGGCAAGCCGGTGACGCAGAAATTCCAGCGCATTCCCTATGATGTCGCCATGCGCAAATACGGTTCCGACAAGCCCGACCTGCGCAACCCGATCGAGATGCAGGCCGTCTCCGACCATTTTCGCGACTCCGGCTTCAAGGTGTTCGCCAACATCCTGGCCAACGACCCGAAGGCCGAGGTGTGGGGCATTCCGGCCAAGACCGGCGGCAGCCGCGCCTTCTGCGACCGCATGAATTCCTGGGCGCAAGGCGAGGGGCAGCCGGGGCTCGGCTATATCTTCTGGCGCAAGGAGGGTGACAAGCTCGAAGGCGCCGGCCCGCTCGCCAAGAACATTGGCGAGGAGCGCACCGAGGCGATCCGCCTTCAGCTCGGCCTTGCCGATGGCGACGCCGCTTTCTTCGTCGCCGGCGATCCGAAGAAGTTCGTCTCTTTCGCTGGTGCTGCGCGCACGCGCGCCGGCGAGGAGCTGAACCTTGTCGACCGCGAGCGTTTCGAACTGTGCTGGATCGTCGACTTCCCGTTCTTCGAATGGAACGAGGAGGAGAAGAAGATCGACTTCGCCCATAACCCGTTCTCGATGCCTCAAGGTGGCATCGATGCGCTGAATGGCGAGGATCTGCTCGGCATCAAGGCGTTCCAGTACGACATGGTCTGCAACGGCTTCGAAATCGCTAGTGGAGGTATCCGCAACCATCTGCCCGAAACCATGGTCAAGGCGTTCGAGACGGTCGGGCTGGATCGCGCCACGGTCGAGGAGCGCTTTGGCGGCCTCTACCGCGCCTTCCAGTATGGCGCGCCGCCGCATGGCGGCATGGCTGCCGGCGTCGACCGCGTCGTCATGCTGCTGCTCGGGGCGAAGAACCTGCGCGAGATCACCATGTTCCCGATGAACCAGCAGGCCTATGATTTGTTGATGAACGCGCCGTCGGAAGCGAGCCCACAGCAGCTTCGCGACCTGGCGCTGCGCGTTGCTGTGCCCAAGAAGGACGCCTGATCGCGCTCTGGCGATGCTTTAAAGAACCGCCCGAACCGATCTTTCGATTCGCTAATCCCAACAAAAAGCCCGGCATCGCTGCCGGGCTTTTCGCATATTGGGATCGCGTCGATCAGTCTTCGTTGGCCTTGACGGTGACGCCGAGCGTCTTCGGCAGGTCGAGCGGGTTGGACATGGCGCCCGCCATGATCAGCGCGAACGGCACCGATGCCGGCGGCTCGGCCGAGACTTCGAGGCTCTTCGGATCGTCGAGATACTTGCTGACCGCGGCCGTGACCTGTGCCGTCAGCTCGGGATTGTTGAGCTGCGCCATGCCGAACGGCACGATCGCCTTGGCCTGGTTGGCGATGTCCTTGCCGGACATGCCTTGCTGCTTGCCGACATAGTCCAGCACCTTGTTGGTCAGCGAATCGTCGTCGAAGCGGATCGAGGCGCTGTTGAACGACAGCTGCTGCAACAGGCCGAGCATCGCCATGCCTTGTGCCGAATTGTCGGCGCCTTCAGACTGTACCGCCATCTTCTTCTGCATTTCCTGCAGCGACTTGATGAAGTCCATCGTGTAGCCGCCAAGATCGAAGGTCATGCCGAGCGTGCCGGCATTCTCGACGGAGATGTCGTATTTCGACAGTTCCATCTTGCCGTCCGTGGGCTGCCAGGTGCCGGCCATCTCGAGATTGCCCGCGATGTTCTGGTAGCCGAGCGCGTTGATGACTTCCTTGGACTTGGGGTCGTCGACCAGCGTCAGGTCGGCGTTGAACTTTTCCGTGGTGGCGGTGAATTCCATCGCCTTGCCGTCCGCCGGCGGCGTGATCTCGATGGCAAGCCCGTCCATCGAGAAGGCGGTCTTGTCGGCGACCTTGACGGTCATGTTCGAGAGTTCGGCGGACTTGTACATCATCAGCGAACCCAGCGGGCTGGTGGCTCCATCCGCCGGAACCGTCATGTCGTGGATGACGAAGGGGCTGAGATCGAGGGTGACGCCGTCCTTGCTGTGCTCGAAGGCAGCCGTCGACACGGTGGCGATGTCATAGCCGCCATTTGCCTCGGTGACGCCTTCGAGTTTGACGTCGCCGATGGTGAGCGCTTCCTTTTCCGCCGCCGGTTTGATGGCAACGCCCTGCAGCACCATGCTGGTGTTGTCACCGGTCACGCCGGTCCAGGTGATGTCGACGCCCTGGGCGGACAGTGCCGCCTTCAGCCGGTCGGCGACGGCCGCATCCTGGGCGAGGGCGGCGTTGAGCGGCAGCGTGAGCAAGAAGGTCGAAAAGGCGAATTTCTGGAGAGTTGAGCGTTTGATTGTCATCGCAAGGTCCCTGAGAGTGTCCTGAAATTGTTTTTCAATTCTTTGCGCCATCACCATTCCGTGACGAACTGGACGGGAAAAAGGCGTGTCCCGGCACAATGGTCAAAAATCACGGTGAAAGGCAAACTCGATCCCACCGTCTTTGCGCAAACCGGTGAATTTGTCATGAAGAGCCGGTTGCCTGATATCGTCGCGCTTGGCCATAGAACCCGCATGTAACAGGCTGATGTTGGTCGACATCGTCAAGTGTATGGTTTCATGTTGCAGAAGGGCCGGTATATCCGCCTGCCTCTTGCCGCGAATCATCGGCTCGGCTAGTCCCAGCCCATGGGAAAAAGGCTTTTGCCGCCTGAAAATGGCGGTGGCGATCATATCGAGCCGGTCGATCTTAAGAAGGCGCTGGAAGAGCGCTATCTGGCCTATGCGCTGTCGACCATCATGCACCGGGCGCTGCCCGACGTGCGCGACGGACTGAAGCCGGTCCATCGCCGCATCATGCACGCCATGCGTCTGCTGCGGCTCAATCCGGACCAGGGCTTTGCCAAATGCGCCCGCATCGTCGGCGAGGTGATGGGCAAGTTCCACCCGCATGGCGACCAGTCGATCTATGACGCGCTGGTGCGGCTGGCGCAGGATTTTTCGATGCGCTACCCCTTGGTCGACGGACAAGGCAATTTCGGCAACATCGACGGCGATAACGCCGCCGCCATGCGCTACACCGAAGCGCGCATGACCGATGTGGCGACCGAACTGTTATCCGGCATCACCGAGGATGCCGTCGACTATCGGCCGACCTACAATGAAGAAGACGAGGAGCCGGTGGTTTTGCCCGGCGCCTTCCCGAACCTGCTGGCCAACGGCTCGTCCGGCATTGCGGTGGGCATGGCGACATCGATCCCGCCGCACAACGCGGCCGAGCTTTGCGACGCGGCCCTTCACCTGATCGAACACCGGGACGCGCCGGTGGCGAAGCTGATGGACTTCGTCCAGGGGCCGGATTTCCCGACTGGCGGCATCATCGTCGACAGCCGCGCCTCTATCCTCGAAGCCTATGAAACCGGACGCGGGGGCTTTCGCGTGCGGTCGAAGTGGATCCAGGAGGACCAGGGCAGGGGCACCTGGAGCATCGTCGTCACCGAAATCCCTTATGGCGTGCAGAAGGCGCGGCTGATCGAGAAGATCGCCGAGCTGCTGATGGCGCGCAAGCTGCCGCTGCTTGAGGATATCAGGGACGAGAGCGCCGAGGACGTCCGCGTCGTGCTTGTGCCGAAGAGCCGTTCGGTCGACCCCGGCATCCTGATGGAATCGCTGTTCAAGCTGACCGAGCTCGAAAGCCGCTTCCCGCTCAACATGAACGTCCTGTCGCGCGGCAAGGTGCCCAACGTGCTGTCGTTGAAGGGCGTGCTGCAGGAATGGCTCGAGCACCGCCGCGAGGTTTTGATCCGCCGCTCGAAACATCGGCTTGGCGAGATCGAAAGACGGCTGGAGATTCTTGCCGGTTACCTGATCGCCTACCTCAACATCGACGAGGTGATCAGGATCATCCGCGAGGAGGATGAGCCAAAGCAGGTCATGATGGCCCGCTGGTCGCTCACCGACACCCAGGCCGAAGCCATCCTCAACATGCGGCTGCGCGCTCTGCGCAAGCTTGAAGAATTCGAGATCCGCAAGGAATTCGACGGCCTGAGCGCCGAGAAGAAGCAGATCGAGGCACTGCTTGCTTCAAACGAGAAGCAGTGGGCGACGATCAAGTGGGAAGTCACCAACATCCGCGACAAGTTCGGCCCGGAGACCGAGCTCGGCAAGCGCCGCACCCAGTTCGCCGACGCGCCCGAGCATGATCTGACCGACATTGCCCACGCCATGATCGAGCGCGAGCCGGTCACCGTGGTCGTCTCGGAAAAGGGCTGGCTGCGGGCGATGAAGGGGCATCTGGCCGACCTTTCGACGCTGACCTTCAAGGAGGGCGACAGCCTCAAGCTCGCCTTCCATGCCCAGACCACCGACAAGGTGCTGGTCTTCACCACCGGCGGCAAGTTCTACACCATCGGCGCCGACCGGCTGCCTGGCGGGCGCGGCCATGGCGAGCCGATCCGCATCATCGTCGACATGGACAATGACCAGGACATCGTCACCGCCTTCGTTCACGACCCGAAACGCAAGCTGCTGCTGGCCTCGCACGACGCCAATGGCTTCGTCGTGTCGGAGGAGGAAGTCGTCGCCAACACCCGCAAGGGCAAGCAGGTGATGAACGTCAAGGCGCCCGACGAAGCCAAGCGCTGCATCCCGGTCACCGGCGATCATCTCGCCATCGTCGGCGAGAATCGCAAGATGCTGGTGTTCGCGCTCTCCGAGATTCCGGAGATGGGCCGCGGCAAGGGCGTGCGGCTGCAGAAATACAAGGACGGCGGTCTTCTCGATCTCAAGCCGTTTACCCTGGAGACTGGCCTCTCCTGGCAAGATTCAGCCGACCGCACCTTCATCCGGTCGCGCGAGGAACTGGCCGAATGGATCGGCGCCCGTGCCTCGGCCGGCCGCATGGTGCCGAAGGGATTCCCGAGGACGGGGAAGTTTGGCTGACCAATCTCCCCCCTTGAGGGGGAGATGTCGCCGAAGGCGACAGATGGGGTCGGAACGTCCTGACGCGACCTCCTATCGCAGACGAAG
Organism: Mesorhizobium norvegicum; assembly: GCF_004919685.1. Lineage (GTDB taxonomy): Bacteria > Pseudomonadota > Alphaproteobacteria > Rhizobiales > Rhizobiaceae > Mesorhizobium > Mesorhizobium norvegicum. The sequence goes on from NZ_SMYZ01000070.1 coordinate 10,733, forward strand.
GAGGCTAGCGCTTCATGAGCGGCGACCCCCTCTGGCCTGCCGGCCATCTCCCCCTCGAGGGGGGAGATACCAACCATTTGGACTATCGTCACGATTGCTGCACTATATCAGTGCATAAGCGGGAAGGGTCTTCGGGAGAGGCAGGCGTTTGAAGGAATCCAGAATCCAGAAACCGGAACGGCACCAGCGCCTGTTCGGCCTGTCGACGCCGCTGCGGGCCGCCGTCATTCCGCCGCTGTCGGCGGCGCGCTGGCTGCTGGTGCTGATCGTCGCCGCCGGCGTCTATTTCTTCCACGGCTTCCTGTTTCCTGTGCTGGCGGCGCTCGTCATCGCTTTCGCCAGCTGGCCGCTCTACCGGCGCCTGCTCGTTGCAGTCAGCGGCAACCGCACCATGGCCGCGACCTTTGCCATCCTCTTCATCCTCGCCTTCCTGGTGATACCGATCGCGCTGGCCGGCACCTACGCGATCAACGAGGTTCGCGAGTGGGTCGCCTGGGCGATCGAGACCAACCGTCACGGTGCGGTGACACCGCACTGGATCGCCACCATGCCCGTCGTGGGCGAGTGGTTGAACGAGCAGTGGACGACCAATTTTGGCCATCCCGGCGGCATTGGTGAGCTGATCCAGCTGGTCAGCGGCGCCAACATCGGCAGCATCTATCGCGGCGTGCTGGCCGCCGGCGGCAGCGCTTTCGGCCTGCTGTTGACGCTGCTGTTCATGATGATCGCGCTGTTCTTCGCCTATCGCGACGGCGAGCATTTTGCCGGCCAGGTCGACCGCCTCGGCGAACGCATCCTGCCGACCAGATGGGAGCGAATCTCGCGCGTCGTGCCGGCGACGATCTCGTCGACGGTGACCGGCATGACCGTCATCGCCATCGGCGAAGGCCTGGTGCTGGGCATTGCCTACTGGCTGGCCGGCGTACCGTCGCCGGTGACACTCGGCGCCCTGACCGGCGTCATGGCGCTGATCCCCGGCGGTGCACCACTATCCTTCACGCTGGTCTCGATCTATCTCGCCGCCAGCGGGTCGCCGATGGCCGGGCTGGCGCTGTTCCTCTGGGGCGCGGTCGAACTGTTCATCGTTGACAAGACACTGCGCCCGAAACTCGTCGGCGGGCCGATAAAACTGCCCTTCCTGCCAACCTTTTTCGGTCTGATCGGCGGCGTCAAGACCATGGGTTTTCTCGGCCTGTTCATCGGTCCGGTGCTGATGGCCCTGCTGGTCGCGATCTGGCGCGAATGGCTGCGCGAGGTGGAACTGGCCGATGAAATCGTCCCAGGCTCGCCAGCCGAAATCGAATCCGGCCCGCAAATCGAGGCCTTGCCGGAACCTGACGTGGCGAAGAAGGCCAGCGCCTGATCTAGAGCAATTCCAGGAAAAGTGTGAAACGGTTTTCCGTCCGGAATTGCGTCAAAACAAAGAGTTAGAGCGTTTCACCGTTTCCGTGAAACGGTGAAATGCTCTCGAAAGCCGGCCTGCGCTACACCGGATGATGCACCGCAAGGTCGGCACGGCGCTTGCGCCCTTCATGCAGTTGCCAGAGCGAATGCGCAATCAGCGTGACGATCAGGATGGCGCCGCCGATCAGGCTGTTGCGCGACGGCGTCTCGGCAAAGATCATCCATACCCAGACCGGCGCCAAAACCGTTTCCAGGAGATAGAACATCGCCACCTCGGGACCTGAGATGTATTTCGGCCCGTTGGCGAGGCAGAAGAACGCTATCGGCATGATGACGGCACCGTTGAGGATGATCCACCATGGCGCCTCCACCTGAAAGCCGGTCTTCGAAACCATGAAGGCGGCGACGGCGAAAGGCAGCACCACCCCGATCAGCGCGGTGAAGCCCATATCCTTGCCGCTCGCCCGCGAAATGGTGATGGCGCAGGCGACGCACAGGGCCGAGCACAAGGCCATGATGTCGCCGAACAGATATCCGTTGCCGATGGAGTCGCCGACGATGATGGCAATCCCAATGATCATCAATGCCAGCGCCACCATTGTCAGCGGCCGTGGCCGCTCCTTCAGGAACAGCCAGGAAAGCAGCGCCGAGAACATGGTGGTGAAGGCGAGGATGAAGACGAGATCGGCGGTCGAGGTGTTGTAGACGGCGGTAATGAAGGCGATCGAGCCGAGCCCGTAGAGCGTTGCTACCGCAAGTCCCAGCCGTCCGGGAACGAGTTGTGGCGCCCTGTCGCTCAACGAGCGCCACACCATCCAAATGACAAGCCCGGCAAGAACGGTGCAGCCGGTGCGCAGCAGCAAGATCGTCCACGCATCGCCATGGGCGAGGCGGATCAGCGGGATGTCCACGGTCAGCGTCAGTCCGCCAAAAGCGGTGAGCAGAAGTCCTTTGGTGTGAGCATCGTGAGGCGACATGCAGCGGCTTTCGCAATGAATTCGGGAGAGGATGGCGGATCGGCGCAATCGCACGCTCTCCGCCCACCAGCGGAAAGACCGGCATCATCTCAGTTGAAAATGTTTAGGCCCGGACTTGGGAAAGGATAGTTAGCGCGTGACCGCTTCGTTGGTGTAGCGCTCCCAGCCTTTCGGGCCGAGATGCTCCTGCGGCATGAAGCGCATCTTATAATTCATCTTGCGCGAGCCGTTGACCCAGTAGCCGAGGTAGACATGGGGCAGGCCCATCGCCCTGGCGCGGGCGATGTGATCGAGGATCATGAACGTGCCGAGCGACCGCTCCTCGAAATCGGGATTGAAGTAGGAATAGACCATCGACAGGCCGTCGGCCATCTTGTCGGTGAGCGCCACCGCGATCAGCTCGCCCTGTCCCTTGCCGGTGATGAAGGTGTCGGGCCCGCGCCGCCGATACTCGATCACCTTGGTGTCGACATGGGTGTCCTCGACCATCATCGCATAGTCGAGCACCGTCATGTCGGACATGCCGCCACGGCGGTGGCGGGCATCGAGGTAGCTGCGGAACAGGGAATATTGTTCGGTCGAGGGCTCGGCATTGTGCATGTGGCCGACGAGATCTGAATTGTGCTGCAGCACGCGTTTCATGTTGCGGCTGGCGACGAATTCCTGGGCCAGGATGCGTACCGAAACACAGGCGCGGCAGGTCTCGCATGCCGGCCTGTAGGCGATGTTCTGCGAGCGCCGGAAACCACCTTGCGTCAACAGGTCGTTCATCTCCGCCGCCTTGTCGCCGACCAGGTGCGTGAACACCTTGCGCTCGAATTGGCCGTCGAGATAGGGACACGGCGACGGCGCGGTCAGGAAGAACTGCGGCGACTGGGTCGGATGCTGCGTCATCGAGCCTTGGAAACACTCCTTCGAATCGCCCTACCTTTGGCGCGGACGGCGAAAAATTCAACAGGATTATAGAGGCGCGGTCGACTTGACGCCTTCACATTTGTGCTCAATCGGTTGCGACTGCTCTTCGCAGGGCCATTTCAGCGGTCGGTGCGGCTGACAACCGTGCCAAGCAAAAGGTCGTGCAAGGTGCGCTTGCGGTCGGAAAACAGCGTCACCAGCAGGACCAGCGGCGACAGCATGACGTTGCCGGCCCAGAACAGCACCGAATGGACGACCGCGGTGAGACCGTCGATCGGCCTGCCGTCGAGCCGGTCGAGACGGATGCCCATCATCTTCATGCCCGTGGTGGCCTGGTCGGCACTGCCCAGCGTGTTCCAGATGTAGAGGATGGCAACGGCCGGCACCAGGATGCCGAACAGCATCCAGCCAAGGCCGAGGGTCAAAAGCCCGAGGAAGAACACCAGTATGGCAAACGGAATGGTGAGCAGCGCGACGATGACATAGTCGATCACGAAGGCCAGGATGCGCTTCGTGCGCACGCCGTCATAGGCCCTGACATCGTCAAGCCTGCTGGTGATGATTTCGCCGTCGAGAACGCGCGCGTTCATGTCATTTCCTCGTAACAGGGGCCCTGCATAGGGTGCGGGCCGCTCAGCAATGAAATGGTGAGGGCCTGTCGCGGAATCAAGATCGGGCTTTTTGCGGCACACGAGCTCAAACAGCTCGGGATGCAATCTGAACCGGTTGAATTTGCGGCGCGGATGGCATTAGCTTGCTGCGGCGCAACAAAGCGCTCAGGGGCAGGGGACGGGGCAAGATGGACTACGACATGCTGGTCATCGGCAGCGGCCCTTCCGGTCGCCGTGCCGCGGTGCAGTCGGCCAAGCTCGGCAAATCGGTGCTGGTGGTCGACCGCGGCCGGCGTCTGGGCGGTGTCTCCGTGCATACCGGCACCATTCCATCGAAAACGCTGCGCGAAACGGTGCTCAACCTCTCCGGCTGGCGCGAGCGCGGCTTCTACGGGCGCGGCTACCGGGTCAAGCAGGATATCTCGGTCGGCGATCTGGTCGAGCGCCTGCACAAAACGCTCGACCACGAGGTCGAGGTTCTGCAGCACCAGTTCATGCGCAACACGGTCAAGAGCGCCCGCGCCGCGGTGAAATTTCTCGGTCCCAACAAGGTCAGCCTGACCACCGACACCGGCGATTACAGCGAGGTTGGTTTTGCCAATGCGCTGATCGCGGTCGGCACCAGGCCGCACCGGCCGCGCGATGTGCCTTTCGACAAGACCCGCGTCTTTGACAGCGACGAGATGCTGGAGCTTGATCGCTTGCCGCGCACGCTGACCGTGATCGGCGCCGGCGTCATCGGCGTCGAATATGCGACGATCTTTTCGGCGCTCGACGTGCCGGTAACCTTGGTCGAGCCGCGCAACTCGATCCTCGATTTCGTCGACCGCGAGATCGTCGACGATTTCATCCACCAGATGCGCGATCGCGGCATGACCATCCGGCTGGGCAGCGCGGTGAAGGAAATCCGCTCCAAGCCGGACGCTGCCGAGGTCGAACTGGCCGATGGCCGCACCATCCGTTCCGAGGTCGTGCTCTACGCCGCCGGCCGTACCGGCAATGTCGGCAGCCTGGGCCTGGATGTCGTCGGCATCGACGCCGACTCCAGAGGCCGTATCAAAGTCGATCCGCAATCCTTCCAGACCAGCGTGCCCAACATCTACGCCGCCGGCGACGTCATCGGCTTTCCGAGCCTGGCCTCGACTTCGATGGAGCAGGGCAGGGTGGCGGCCTGCCATGCTTTCGGCGTGCCCTTGCCGCCGCCGCCGGAAACCTTTCCCTACGGCATCTACGCGGTGCCGGAAATCTCGACGGTCGGCCAGTCCGAGGAACAGGTGCGCGAGAGCGGTGCGGCCTATGAGGTCGGCGTGGCGCGTTTCCGCGAGACCTCGCGCGGCCACATCATGGGCGTCAACACCGGTTTCCTGAAGCTGTTGTTCTCGATCGAAACGCGCCGCCTGCTCGGCGCGCACATCATCGGCGAGGGCGCTACCGAACTCATTCACATCGGTCAGGCGGTGATCAATCTCGGCGGCACGGTCGACTTCTTCGTCAACAACACCTTCAACTATCCGACGCTCGCCGAGGCCTACAAGATCGCCGGGCTGGATGCCTGGAACAGGATGGGACGAGGGTAGCCAACAGTCTATTCGGTGGCGGGTGCCGAGGCAGAACAGCGGCAGCAGCGCAGGCGCTTCGAAGGCCTGTCAGCCTGCCTGCGCCACCGCCACTGCCGCCAGCCATTGCCTGACGATCGCTGCGTCGGCGCTGCCGAATTCATGACCCGATGAGACAATCCGGGCATCGATCTCCGCGCCGTGCTGGCTGAGCAATGTCACCAGAGCCGGCGCGAAGGGCGCGTAGGTGAGGTCGGCGGCGCCGGCGATCATCAGCACCCGCACCGTTGACAGATCCGTCGCCGGCACGTCATCGAGCACCGGCATCGGTCGCAGCAGCGCAGCGCGTTCGACAAGGCCGGGATGCAGCAGCATTAGGCTCGAGACCAGATTGGCGCCGTTCGAATAGCCGAGGAAATTCGTGCGGGAGAGATCGAGATGGTGGCGTGTGGCCGCATCACTGACGAAGCCCGCGAAGGCATGTGTTTCATCGCGGATGCTGTGCTGCTCGAAGCGCGTCGGCGTGATGCGCGCGAACCAGCGGAAACCGTCTTCCTGGACGATGCGGCCGCGCACGGCGATCAGCACGGCACGCGGCGCGATCTCTCTTGCCAGCGGTACCAATGTGGTCTCGTCGACACCCGATCCATGCAGCAGGAAGAAGCATTCGCTGGTTGAATCCGCCGGGCTGTAAAGGCGGTAGCTGAACGCGAGATCACGCAGCAGCGCACCATCTTGTGAGGTCCTTACGGTCATGGCCTCATCCTTTTGATTTCATGATGATTCCCATCAGTTTGCCGGCTTCAAAACGCAATATTTTCAAGCTCCGCGAAAGTTGATTGAACCGGGCGCATTACAGTCCGTTTCTTCGCCGATACCATTCCTTCGGGAGGAATCGAAGCGGTGCGCCGGGGGTCGCATTGCCGGCATGAACAACCAGCTTTGAGGCCTTTTTGTCGATGACCACCCCTATTTCCTCGGATCGCGGCACGCGTATCCCAGACCGCGATTCGCGTGTCTCGGACCGCGATGCGCGCATCGCCGATCGCGACACGCGTATCGATGTGTTGCGCGCTCTCGCTCTGCTGACCATCTTTGTCGACCATGTGCCGGGCACGGCCTTCGAGTCTCTGACCTACAAGAACTTGGGCTTTTCGGACGCGGCGGAGGTCTTCGTGCTGATCTCCGGCATCTCGGTCGCGCTCGCTTACGGAAAGAAATTCCAGCCTGGAAATCGGCTGCTGGCAACGTTGAAGATGTGGCGCCGGGCCGGTGTGCTCTATGCCGCCCACATTGTCACCACCATGGTGGTGATGGCCATCTTCTGCGCCGCCGCGGTGTTTGCCAGGCGGCCTGAGCTTTTGACCATGATCAACATCGAGCCGTTGATCAAGAATACCCCACAAGTGCTGATCGGCATCGTGACGCTCGGCCACCAGCTCGGCTACAACAACATCCTGCCGGTCTATGCAGCGCCTTTTCCTTTCTGGTCGCCGCCTTGCTGGCGGGGGCCGCCGTGCCTTTCCAGGCAGGGGCGAACGCCATGCTTGGCCGCCTGCTCGGCCATCCGCTCTGGGCGACCTTCGTCTCGCTGAGCGTCAGCGTCGTGTTGATCGTCCCGGTCATGATGGCCTTCAGGCTGCCGGTTCCATCCGTCGGGATGGCGCTCAAAGGCCCGTGGTGGATCTGGATCGGCGGCGCGGCAGGCGTGGTCTACATCACCGCCGCGCTGCTTCTGGCGCCGAGGCTCGGTGCCGCGAGCTTCATCGTTGCCGTCATTGCCGGCCAGATGGCCGCGTCGCTGATCATCGACCATTTCGCCTTGATGAGCTTTGCCCATCGGCCGGTGAATATTGCCCGCTTCGCCGGACTTGCGTTCATCATCGCCGGGCTCGTCGTGACGCAATGGGCAAGTACGATTGCACCACACTCAGCCCAGCCCGACTCGCAGCCGACCCAAAAAGGAGACGTCCAATGAAACCTGATCTCATCTTGCGCGTGGCGCGGCCGACGAACGATCTGGAGGCGGTCATCCGCTTCTACCGGGATGGTCTCGGTCTTCAGGAACTGTTTCGCTTCAGCGGCCATGATGGCTTCGACGGCGTCATGCTCGGGCAGCCCGGCGACGCGTATCATTTCGAATTCACCCACGCCCATGGCCACGACGCGGGTAGGGCGCCGACACAAGACAATCTGGTCGTCTTCTACATGCCGGATCGTGACGCCTGGGAAGCGGCCGTGCAGCGCATGAAGGACCATGGCTATGCCACGGTGCCGTCCTTCAATCCCTATTGGGACAGGCAAGGGGTCACCTTCGAGGATTGCGATGGCTACCGCGTCGTCCTGCAGAACGCCGATTGGCGCGCTGTGGTGCAGCAGTCGTAACTGACAGGGCCTATTGCACCTCGTAGCCGACTTCCTCGCTGGCGTGACAGAGCGCCTTCCAGAACGAGCGTGCGAACGAGCGGAAGACATAGATGTCGAACTGGTCGGCGCCGGTGCGCTGGATCTGGGCGAAGACGTCGTGATGGGTGGTCGATCGGCCGGCGCCAATGGGAAAAGCTGGCAGCGCGAAGTCGATGGCGAAGAATTTCGCCAGCACCCATTCGGCCTTCGGCCCGGCAATGCGAATGGCGGTGCGGCCATGTGAAAGGTCGGTCACCGTGCCGATGATGGGGGTCACCACCTTGGCAAAGGCCGCGGCCAGCCCTTCGACCTCGTCGGCAACGGTGAATTTTCCCGGCGCGAAGCCGAACACCGACTTCACGCCGTCGCTCAGGCCACCGCCGGCGCCATCGGGCAGAGCAAGCCCGGCGACGGTGCGGATGGCCGCGATCAGCTTCTTCTCTTCGCCCGGCCAGGCGGCGAGCTGCACGATCGAGCCCGGCCTCGTCTCGGTCAGGATGATCTCGACGCCGTGCTCGAAATTGCCGTGTGAGCCGACGTGAAATTCCGGTTCGAGTGGCGATTGACGCTCAACCATGCATGCGGGTCCCTTCCGGATCGTAGAAATGGTTGGAGACGATCTCGACCGGTCCAAACCGGTTGCGCAAGGGATCGGAGACATGGGCGCGTGTGCCTTGCCTGGCCTTGCCGGCCTTGACCAGCGCCAGCGCGATGTGCTTGCCGAGCGCCGGCGAATAGCAACACGCGGTGATGTGGCCGATCGAGCCGTGCGGATTGGCTTCGTCAACCTCTTCGACGATGTGCGCGCCGCCGTTGAGCGGCTTGTTGTCGAGGGCGATCAGGCCGACCAGTTCCAGGCGGTCAGACGCGATCAGGCCCTCGCGGTCCATCATCGCCGAGCCGATGAACGGCTTCTTCTTCGACAGCATCCAGTCGAGATGCAGGTCGCGCGCCGTGGTGCGGCCGTCGATCTCGGCGCCGGTGACATGGCCTTTTTCGATGCGCATCGTGCCCAGCGCTTCGAGCCCGTAGGTGACCAGCCCGAACGGTTTGCCGGCTTCAACAAGCGCTTCCCAGACATGGGTGCCGTGGCCAGCGCCGCAATAGACCTCGAATGCCATTTCACCGGAGAAGGAAAGCCGGCAGATCATCACCGGCACGCCTGCTATCTCGCCGCGCACGATGCCCATGAAGGGCAAGGTGGCGTTGTCGACCGCTGTGCCGGTGACACAGGCGGCGAGGATCTGCCTGGCCTTCGGCCCGCCGATCGCGGCGCCCGCCCATTCGTCGGTCACCGAGGTGACGTGCACCTTGAGCTCCGGCCAGATCACGTCGAGGAAATATTCCAGATGCTGCATCACCTTGCCGGCATTGGCCGTGGTGGTGGTCATCAAAAAATCCTGCTCGCCAAGCCGCCAGGTGGTGCCGTCGTCAAAGGCAAGGCCGTCCTCGCGCAGCATCAGCCCGTAGCGCGCCTTGCCGACGGCCAGCGTCGAAAACATGTTGGTGTAGACGCGGTCGAGGAATGCGGCCGCATCAGGGCCTTGCACGGCGATCTTGCCCAGTGTCGAGACATCGACGATGCCGGCGCTGTCGCGCGTCGCCTTGGCTTCGCGCACATAAGCCTGCTCGACCGTTTCGCCGGCATGGCCGTAGATCATCGGCCGGTACCAGAGACCGGCGGAATACATCGTCGCGCCATTGGCGAGATGCCAGTCATGCATCGGCGTCAGCCGCTCTGGCCTCAGGTCGCCGAAGCGTTCCGCCGCCAGCGAGCCGATCGACACCGGCGCAAAGGGCGGCCGGAAGCGCGTCGTGCCGACCTCGGGGATCGGCTTGCCCAGCGCTTCGGCCATGATGGCAAGGCCGGGGACGTTGGAGCTCTTGCCCTGGTCGGTCGCCATGCCGAGCGTGGTGTAGCGCTTCAGATGCTCGACCGAGACGAAGCCTTCGCGGTGCGCCAGTCGCACGTCCTCGGCTGTGACGTCGTGCTGGAAATCGACAAAGCTCTTGCCCTTGGCCCTGATTTCGAACACCGGCGCCGGATCGGGATCGCCGGGTACGGCCTCTACCACCGGCAATACAGCTGGCGTGCTCTGTCCACCGGCCGCGGCTAGGCCGGCGGCGCGGCCTTCGGCGAGCGCTTCGAGCGTCGAAAAACTGCCGGTGAAGGCGCCGGCGCCGATCCAGCTCTGTGTCGGCTTCGGTGGCAGGAAGGCTTGCCGCGCGGCATTCCATTCCGCCTTGGCGCCGGCCTGGCTGGCCAGATGAATGGTCGGCGACCAGCCGCCGGACATCAGCAGGCAATCGGCATGGATGCTGCGCGCATCACCGATCAGCGCGCCATTGGTCATGTCGAAGCGTTGCAGCTTGAGGCCGGACAGCGCCTTGCCGCCCTCGGTGGCGACGACGGCATGGCCGGCAAAGATCTCGGCCTCGGCTTCCGCCGCCAGCTTGCGCATCTCCGGCGAAAGTTCTGGCCTGATGTCTGCGATGGCGACGACCGCGGCACCGGCCTTCTTCAAGGCGATGGCAGCGCGATAGGCGCTGTCATTGTTGGTGAACAGCGCGATCCGCTCGCCCGGCAGCACGCCGAATTCGTTGGCATAGCGCTCGGCGGCATGCGCCAGCATCACGCCTGGCCGGTCATTGCCCGGGAAGACCAGTGGCCGCTCGAAAGCACCGGTGGCCAGGACCACGGATTTGGCGCGGATCGCCCAGTAGCGATGGCGCGGCTCGCCTTTGCCTGGCTGCTCCTTGTGGTCGCTGACCCGTTCGAGCGCGGCAAGCGTGTTGTTGTCGTAATAGCCCCACACCGTGGTGCGCGGCAGAAGCCGGACATTGTCGCGGCCTTCGAGCTGGGCGACGGTGCGACGAGCCCAGTCTGCGGCCGGCGCGCCGTCGATCGTTTCATCGGACCAGTTGGCCGAGCCGCCGAAACGCGGCTCGAGATCGGCCAGCATGACGCGCGCGCCCTGATCGGCGGCGGCCCTGGCGGCCATCAGGCCGGCCGGGCCGGAGCCGACCACCAGCACGTCGCAAAAGGCATTCATGCGCTCGTAGCGGGCCGGGTCCTTCGCCGATCCGGCGCTGCCGAGACCGGCGGCGCGGCGGATGAAATGCTCGCAGAACATCCAGAAGCGCGTGCCCTTGAGCGGGCCGAACACCGGTCCCATGAAGGTCTTGTAGTAGAAGCCGGCCGACAGGATCTTGCCGCCAAGCTGGTTGACGGCATTGATGTCCCAGGCAAGCGAGGGAAAGCGGTTCTGGCTGATGGCGACCAGCCCGTCATGGATCTCGACCATCGTCGCCGGAATGTTGGGTTCGCGGACCTCGCCCTTCAGCACCGTCACCAGGGCGTTGGGCTCCTCGACGCCGGCGGTGAGCAGGCCGCGCGGGCGGTGGTATTTGAACGAACGCCCGTAAAGCGTGACGCCCTTGGCCAGCAGCGCCGATGCCAGCGTATCGCCGGCATGGCCGGTATAGGCCGCACCGTCGAAGGTGAAGCGGATGGTTTTCAGCCGGTCGATGCGGCCGCCAGTGTCGGTGCGGCGCGGGCTCATGACTTGTCCTCCGCCTTGCGGCGCGCGGCCGAGCCATGACCACCATGCGCGAAGGCGACGCTGGAAATCTCATGCGTCAGCGTGTTGCGCACGACCCGCAGATGCGTGCGGCAACCGCCGGAATGCTGCCAGATCTCGTTGTGGTCGCCGGCCGGGTTCAGCCGGTCATAGACATAGGCGTTCCACGCCTCGAAATTCTGCGAGGCGGGGTCGGGACGCTCACGGTTGCCGTCCCCCTGATAGGTGAACTCGATGACGTCGCGCGGGCCGCAATAAGGGCAAGTGATCAACATTGAACTCTACCTAATGCCTAATGCAGCCGCGGGTTTGCACCCTGGCCCTTGTCGTCGATCACCAGGCCGCGGTGGAAGCGGTCGAGCGTGAAGGGCGCGTTGAGGTCGTGCGGCTGGTCCTTGGCGATGGTCCAGGCAAAGCACCAGCCGGAAGCCGGCGTCGCCTTGAAGCCGCCATAGCACCAGCCGCAGTTGAGATACATGCCGGGCAGGGGGCCGGTGGTGATGATAGGCGAGCCGTCCATCGACATGTCGCAGACGCCGCCCCAGGAGCGCAGCATGCGCACGCGGGCAAGACCTGGGAACAGCGCCAGCATCTCGCTCATCACCTCGTCGACGACAGGCAAATTGCCGCGCTGGGCGTAGCTGTTGTAGCCGTCAATGTCGCCGCCATAGATGAGGCCACCCTTGTCCGACTGCGACATATAGAAATGGCCCATGCCGAAGGTGACAACCGTGTCGATGAAGGGTTTCAGCGATTCCGTGACGAAGGCCTGCAGCACATGGCTTTCGATCGGCATCGTGTCGATGCCGGCCAGCTGCATGACGCGTCCGGTGCTGCCGGCGACCGCAACGGCCACCTTCTTGGCGCGGATGTCGCCACGCGACGTCGTTACGCCTGATATGCGGTCCCCGTCGCGCAGGAAGCCGGTGACCTCGCAATTCTCGATGATGTCGACGCCGCGACGGTCGGCGCCGCGCGCATAGCCCCAGGCCACCGCATCGTGGCGGGCGGTGCCGGCGCGCCTTTGCATCAGGCCGCCGACCACTGGGAAGCGGGCGCTGTCGGAGATATCGAGCGCCGGGATCAGACGTTTGATCTCAGCCTTCGTCATCAGTTCGGCGTCGACGCCGAGATGACGCATGGCGTTGCCGCGCCTGGCGTAGTCGTCGAACTGGGCCGGGGTGTGCGCCAGGTTCAGGCAGCCCCGCTGCGAGAACATGACGTTGTAATTGAGCTCGTGCGACAGGTTCTCCCACAGCTTCATCGAGTGTTCGTAGAAGCGGGTGTTGGCCGGCAGCAGGTAGTTCGAGCGCACGGCCGTGGTGTTGCGGCCGACATTGCCGGAGCCGAGCCAGCCCTTTTCCAGCACGGCGACATTGGTGATGCCGTGTTCCTTGGCGAGATAATAGGCGGTGGCCAGCCCATGACCGCCGCCGCCGATGATGATGACATCATAGGACGCCTTCGGGTCCGGCTTGCGCCAGGCCGGTTTCCAGTCCTTGTTTCCCTTGAGCGCGTTCGCGAGCAGCGAAAAGGCCGAGTACTCTGCCATCATTGTCATCCGGTTCGGGCGATGCGGCAGACTATAGAGCAGGCCGCATCCGCAAAGCCAATATTGCGCCATCGCCTTTCGACTGGCCGACGCTTGGGATGGGATGGGCCAGCAATGGCCGCGACGACTTGCCCCGTGATATCGCCGTCTTTATCAAGGACAGGCTCTTTGAATGCCTTTGCCGCTGGTGAGTCGCCAACAAATCATGCTTTTTCGATTGCTTCGCTTCATTTTGATCCTCGCGCTCATCGTTTCGGCGCCGCCTTCGTTCGACGCGATGGCGCAAGCACTCGGCCAGGGCGCCGCCGGATTGATCACCGATCAGCAGAAAGTCATCCAGGGCCTGACGGCCAAGACCGACGACCTCGAGAAGAAAATACAGCAGGACGGGGAGGACGATGCCTCGCTGGTGGATATCCGTCTGCAACTGGAGGATCTGTCGCGGGCGGCCCTCACCAGTGCGCTGGCGTTCCGTTCGCGCCTGACCGATATCAACAATCGAATCGAGATGCTGGGTGCGCCGCCGGCGGCGGGCCAGCCGCAGGAGCCTGACATCGTGACCGGCGAACGCCAGGCGCTGGCGTCGGAAAAGGCCGAGATCAACGCGGTCGTCGCCAGCGCGCAGAACCTGTCGATCCGCATCAGCGGGCTGATCGACAAGATCGGCAACATGCGCAGCGAACTGTTCCGCAACCTTTTGACCAAGCGCTACGTGCTGTCCGATGCACTGAGCCCGCAGGTCTTCTCGGATGCCAGGGACGAATTCGGCAATTTCTACAAGGCGGTGTCGTCCTGGCTGAGCTTTGCGTTCAAGTTCAAGTTCCAGGCCATCCTGGCGGCGACCTTCGTGGCGCTCGGGCTTGCCTTGGTGCTGCTGGTCGGCGGCAGGCGCCTGTTCGGGCGCGTGTTCGAAGCCGACCCCACCAATGAAGACCCGTCCTACCTCAGCCGCCTGTCGGTGGCCTTCTGGTCGACATTGCTGCCGACCTTGGCGGTTGGCGCCTTTCTCGGCTCGACCATCTTCTTTTTCAACTATTACAACGTGTTGCGGGGAGATATTGGTCTCTTCCTCAATGCGCTGGCGACGGTCATCGGCGTGGTGTTCTGCGTCAACCGGCTGACCAATGCGGCACTTTCGCCGCGGCTGCCGAACTGGCGCCTCATCCCGGTCGAAACGGGGCCGGCGCGCTGGCTGGTGCGCCTGGCCACCGCCATGGCCGTGGTCATCAGCGTCAACACCTTCCTGTCGATCATCAACGACAAGATGGGTTCGCCGCTGTCGCTGACCATCGCCCGCAGTTTCGGCGCAACCATCATCGTCGGCGTCATCCTGATCCTGATGGCGATGCTGAGGCCGTTCAAGGCGCGTGACGGAAGCTGGCGGCCGTGGCCGGCATGGCTGCGCTACACATCGCTTGCGCTTGGGGTTTTCACCATCGTTGCCGCGCTGCTCGGCTATATCGGCCTTGCTCTGTTCGTCTCGCTGCAGGTGGTCGTTACCGGCACCGCCTTGATCACCGCCTATATCGGCTTCCTGTCGGCGCGCGCGATCGGCGAGGAGGGCGCTTTCGCCAACACGTCTGTCGGGCGCTGGCTGTCGGCCAATTCCAGCTACGAGGACACGGCACTCGACCAGCTCGGCCTTGTCGTCAGCGTCGCCATCAATCTGATGATCGTGCTGGTGTTCCTGCCGTTGATCCTGCTGATGTGGGGCTTCCAGCCCGGCGACATCCAGGCCTGGGCCTACAAGCTGGCGACCGGGATCAATATCGGCTCGGTGACGATTTCGGTCACCGGCATCCTCTCCGGCATCGTCGTCTTCGTCATCGGTTATTTCCTGACGCGCTGGTTCCAGGGCTGGCTCGACGGTTCGGTGATGGCGCGCGGCAAGGTCGATACCGGGGTGCGCAACTCGATCCGGCTGGCGGTCGGCTATGCCGGCGTCGCGCTTGCGGCACTCGTCGGCATATCGGCGGCAGGCATCGACCTGTCCAGCCTTGCGCTTGTCGCCGGCGCTCTTTCCCTCGGTATCGGTTTCGGCCTGCAGAATGTGGTGTCCAATTTCGTCTCCGGCCTGATCCTTTTGGCCGAGCGGCCGTTCAAGGTCGGCGACTGGATTGTCGCCGGCGATGTCAGCGGAACGGTCAAGAAGATCAGCGTGCGCGCCACCGAGATCGAGACCTTCCAGCGGCAGTCGGTGATCCTGCCCAATTCGAACCTGATCAACAACGCCGTCGGCAACTGGACGCACCGCAACAAGCTCGGCCGCGTCGACATCAAGGTCGGCGTCGCCTATGGCAGCGACGTCAAGCAGGTCCATGCCATCCTGTTGGAGATCGCACGCAGCCACCCGCTGGTGCTGAAGAACCCCGAACCCTTCGTGCTGTTTTCCAATTTCGGCACGGCAGCGCTCGAATTCGAGATCCGCGTGTTCCTGGCCGATGTGATGAACGGCAACATCGCGCAGAACGACATCCGTTTTGCGGTGCTCGAAAAATTCAGCGGCGAGCACATCGAGATCCCCTCGACGCCACGCGCTGTCGTTGATGCCCACAAGCCCAAGGCCTGGCCGACCGACGACGACAAGATCGAGGCCGACTTCGCCGAGCAGGAGCAGGCCAAGGTGGAAGCCGCGGCCGAAGCAAAACGGGCCGTCAAGACAGGGCGCAAGGTGCGCAAACCCGATCCGGACTAGGGTGTATTGTGTTCATCCGGCCCACCAACGGGCCGCTTGCAAACCGCCAAAAGCCAATTGCGGCATGAATGCGGCATTCAGTTGCGGTTCAGCTTCCATCTCATATAAGCTCCCATGCAAAGGCGAGAATGCCTTGCGAAATGCAACAGAGGCGGTGGGAACACCGATATTGCACCATGTGGAAGTCTCTCGTCGCTGCCGTCGCCCTGGTCGCCGCCATCGGCTCGGCCCATGCCGCGAGCGCGGTCAACAAGGACGCCGAGACCCGCACGCTGGTCGTGACCGAGGGCGGCAGCAAGACCGACCTCGCGCTGGCCGGAGGCGAAACGGTTGAGTTCTGCCCGAATGGCTGTTTCGTCACCTTGCCGAACGGCGACCTCGAGGCCCTGACCGGTTCGGAAACGGTCGAAATCTCGGGTGGCGTCGCCCGCATCAAGTAATTCCGACCGCATGACAGGAAAGGCCGGGCAATTTGCTCGGCCTTTTATCGTTTCCGGTAGCGTTTGTTTAACAATGACGCCGGAAATACCGCCACGGCAGCCGTCTACAACCGGGCGTTTTAACGTTCGATATGCCGTTCCCGGCTATACCAGCTTCAAGACGCCGAGACGCGGCGCGCAACGAGATCCGTTCTGCGGATCATACGCTGGCAGGGCAGGACGGACATGGATGCGCGGTCGGACAGGAACGCAATACCGCTTGCGGTCGATCTCGATGGCACGCTGATCGCGACCGACCTGTTGTGGGAAGGGCTGTTCATCCTTCTCAAGAAGAATCCGCTCTATATCTTCCTCGTGCCGTTCTGGGCCGCCGGCGGACCGGCGCGGCTGAAGCAGGCGATCGCGCAGCGTATCGACATCGATCCGGCATCGCTGCCCTATCGCGAGGTGCTGCTTTGCCGCCTCCGGACCGAGCACGCCGAGGGCCGCAAGATCGTGCTGGCGACCGGCACGCCGCGCAAGTTCGCAGACGCCATATCAGCCCATCTCGGCATTTTCGACCGGGTGCTGGCCACCGATGGTCTCGCCAATCTCACCTCGGGCAGGAAGCGCGCCTCGCTGATCGCAGCCTATGGCGATGGCGGCTTCGACTACGCCGGCAACAGTCGCCATGACCTGCAGGTCTTCGACGCCGCGCGCAACGCGATTGTCATCGCACCCGACCGCCATGCCGCGCGCTGGCAAGCGGCGCACGGCGCCGAGACGATACCCGTGCCGAAGCCGACTTTGCGGACCATCGTCAAGATGCTGCGCGTGCATCAGTGGCTGAAGAACTCGCTGATCGCCGTGCCGATGGTGCTCTCGCACGAATATTTCAACATCGACATGATCTGGGAATGCCTGCTGGCGTTCGTCTCGTTCAGCGCGGTGGCGTCGGCGATCTACATCCTCAACGATTTCTTCGACCTCGCGCTCGACCGCAAACACGTCACCAAGCGCAACAGGCCGTTCGCCAGCGGCGCGCTGTCGATCCCGTTCGGCCTTGGCGCGATCGCGGTGCTTTTGGCGATCGGCATCGGCACTGGGCTGTTTCTGTCGCCCGAATTCCTGGCTGTGCTCGGCGGCTACATGGTCGTCACCACGGCCTATTCGCTGTCGTTCAAGCGCATGCTGCTGGTCGACGTGCTGACGCTCGCCGGCCTCTACACGATCCGCGTTCTGGCCGGTGCGGCGGCGACCGGCGTCGACGTCTCGTTCTGGCTGCTGGCCTTCTCGATCTTCTTCTTCCTGTCGCTGGCGCTGGTGAAGCGCTTCGTCGAACTGCGCACCACCGCCATTCCGCCCGGCGAGCGCATTGCCGGCCGCGGCTATCGCACCGAAGACCAGGAGATCGTCGCCCAGGCCGGCATGGCCTCGGCCTTCTCCTCGGCGCTGGTTCTGGCGCTTTACATGGACAGTGTCGCGGTGCGCGAGCTTTATCCGCATCCGTGGCTGATCTGGCCGCTGGCGCCGATCGTGCTTTATCTCACCATGCGCGTCTGGATCCTGGCACGCCGCAACGAGATGCATGACGATCCGGTCGTCTTCATCATCCGCGACTGGCGCAGCCAGATCGTGGTGCTGATCGGCGCGGTGATGCTGGTCATCGGGGGCTGGTAGGCATGGCCACCGAGCGGTTCCAGAGCTTTGGCCTTGCCACACCGTCGGCGCCACGCGCCATCGGTGCCGATGAGGGGATCGCGCTGTTGAAGGGCGGTCAGGCGAAGCCAGCGTCTTTGCTTGCCTATGGCAATGGCCGCTCCTACGGCGATTCCTGCCAGAACCAGGCCGGCGCGGTCGTCGACATGCGGTCGCTGAACCGGATCCGCGCCTTCAACGCCGAAACCGGTGTTCTCGAGGCGGATGCCGGCGTGCTGTTGTCCGACATCATCGCCCACGCTGCCCCTTACGGCTTCTTCCCGGCGGTTGTGCCAGGCACCCAATTCGTCACGCTCGGCGGCGCCATCGCCAATGACGTGCATGGCAAGAACCATCACCGGCGCGGCACCTTCGGCTGCCATGTCGAGACCTTCACACTGCTCAGGTCCGACGGAAAGACCCACCGCTGCTCGGCGACAGACAATGCGCGGCTGTTTGCGGCGACGATCGGCGGCATGGGGCTGACCGGCCTCATCCTGTCGGCTTCGATCCGGCTGATGCGGGTTCATTCCCTCGACATCATCGAAAGGGCGACGCCGTTTCGCGACCTCGCCGAATTCTTCGACCTGGCCGAGGCGGCCGATCAGGCCAATGAATATGCGGTCGCTTGGATCGACCAGCTTGCCAGCGGCCGCAACAGCGGTCGCGGGTTGCTGTTGTCAGGCAATCACGCCGAGCATGGCTCGCATGCCGCCTCGCGTGCCGGCGGCAATCTCTCGGTGCCGGTCCAGCCGCCGTTCAATGTGCTCAACCGGCCGTTCCTGACCGCCTTCAACGCCGCTTACAGATGGAAGAAAGGGCGCTCGACGGCGCCGCGCCAGACCGGATACCAGGGCTTCTTCTTCCCGCTCGACGGCGTGCGCGACTGGAACCGGCTTTATGGGCCGAAAGGGCTTTTCCAGCACCAGAGCTTGGTGCCGGAAGAGACGGCGCGCGAGGCGGTGCCGGCACTGCTGGCGGCTGCAAGGCAAGCCGGGCAGGGCTCGTTCCTCACCGTGCTGAAACGCTTCGGCTCCATCCACTCGCCGGCGCTGCTGTCGTTCCCGCGTCCCGGCTACACGCTGACGCTGGATTTCCCCAACAGGGGGGCTGCGACGCTCGCCTTGTTGCGGGAACTCGATCGCATCACGGTCGAGGCGGGCGGCGCGGTCAATCCCTACAAGGACGCCCGCATGGGCGCCGACATCTTCGCTTCATCCTTTCCCGAATGGCCACGATTGGAGGCACTGCGCGATCCAGCCTTCATCTCTGACTTCTGGGCGCGGACGGCAAGGAAGCTGGACACGCGGCGAGGTGCGGTCGAGGCGGCGGAATAGATAAAACTCGAGTAATTCTTGCTTACCGAATCGTTAAATCCACGATTCACTCAAGACATTCTTGTGGCTTCACGAAATGTTTGCGGGTTTGTAATAGGAGGCGTGAAGGGGTGGCTTGCAACACATGAAATACATCGTCTTCATTCTCTTTACGGTCATGACCAATGCTGCCGCACAGCTGATGCTGAAGCAAGGCATGATGTCGCTCGGGCCGGTCTCGTTCGAGGGCGTCAATCCGCTCGTCAAGCTGTTGCAGATCGTCTTCAGCCCGTGGGTGTTCCTGGGCCTCTGCACCTTCGTCATCTCGATGGCCTCGCATCTCTATGTGCTGTCCAAGGTCGAGCTCTCCTTCGCCTATCCGTTCCTCAGCCTCGCCTATGTCGCGGTCGCGATCTTCGCCTATTTCGTCTTCCGCGAGGATCTCAATGGCTGGCGCATCGCCGGCATCGCCTTCATCTGCGTCGGAACCGTGCTGATCGCGCAGAGCGGGCGAGGGCATGAAGACCAGACTGCTTCCATCACGCCCGACAAGATCCAAGCAAACGAGATCGTTCGATGAGACATGTGATTTTCGGCGGCGACGGTTTCGTCGGCCGCCACCTTGCCCCGAAGCTTGTGGCCGATGGTGAAGAGATTGTCGTTGCCGACATCGTCAAAAGCGACCTGCCGCATTACCGCAACGTCCGCTTTATCCAATGCGACGTCACCGATCCGGCGTCGGTCGCTTCGGTTGGGCTCAAAGCCGACGACATGGTCTACAATCTGTCGGCCAAGATGCTGTCGCCGATCCAGGTGCGCGCCAAGCGGCATGACTTCTTCTTTCCGGTCAATTTCCATGGCACCGAACACATCATGCAGGCCATGGACAGAGCCGGCGCAGCCAAGCTCGTCCACTACACGACCGACATGATCTACGGCCACACGGTTACGCAGCCGATGACCGAAGAACATCCGGTCGCGCCGCTTGGCGAATATGGCTGGTCGAAGCAGAAGACCGAGGAGCTGGCGGCCGAATGGCGCAAGCGCGGCATGTCGATCTCGCTGTTTCGCCCGCGCCTGATCATCGGTCCCGGCCGGCTCGGTATCCTGGAAAAACTGTTCAAGCTGATCGACTGGAACCTTCCCGTGCCGATGATCGGTTCGGGCAGGAACCCCTATCAGTTCATTTCTGTTTTCGATTGTGCGGAAGCTGCCCGCGCGGCCTGGAAGGCCGGTGTGCCTGATGAGGCTTACAATCTTGGCTCGCTCAACCCGCCGCCGGTCAAGAAATTGCTCGGCGATCTGATCAGACATGCCGGCTCGAAATCGATCCTGATCCCGACACCGGGCTGGGCGGTCAAGCGCACGCTCGACCTGCTCGATCTGATGAACATGCCGATTATGGACCCGGAACAATATCTGATCGCCGACGAGGAGTGCGTGCTCGACGTGTCCAAGGCCGGGCGCCAGCTCGGCTGGGTGCCGCAATACCGCGACGAGGACATGCTGATCGCAGCCTATAGCGAGTATCGCGCCAAGAAGGCCGGTCACGCAGTCGCCACCACACATGTGCCCGCCGAATAGCGGCTCGCAAAAACAGCTTTCGTTGCGCCCGATCCTGGTCGTGCGTGCAGACAGGAGATTGAAATGACCGTCATGGCCAAGCCCGAACAGACCAACGTGCGCACCATGGTCAGCGCGCCGTCGCTGTCGCCCGCCACCATCGCCAAGCCCGACCTGATCAGCGTCGAGCAGGCCAAGGCGATGGATGTCGCCCGCATGACCGACCTGTTCAAGGCGCATCTCAACCCCGGGCAGCTGCATTTCATGAAGCTGCTCGGCTTCCACAAGATCAAGATCGAGCGCGCCGAAGGCATGTTCTACATCGACCAGAACGGCCGCAAGATCCTCGATTTCTTCGGTGGTTTCGGATCGCTGGCCTTCGGCCACAACCATCCGCGCATCTTGGAAGCGCGGAAAAGGTTCCAGGAGGAGAAGCGCCAGGAAATCGCCATCGCCTTCATGTCGCAATATGCGGCAGCTCTGGCGCACAACATCGCCAAATGCTCGCCCGGCGACCTCGACATGGTGTTTTTGGGCTCGTCCGGCTCGGAAGCCATGGAAGCGGCGGTGAAGCTCGCCGAGCGCGCCGCCGGCCCGAAGCGGCCGAAGATCGTCTATGCCGAGAATTCCTTCCACGGCAAGACCAAGGGCGTGCTGGGCATCACCGACGGCCAGCTCTACCGCGCCGACTTCAAGATGGCGGAAAATACGGTGCGCATCCCCTTTGCCGACATCGAAGCCGTCGAGCGCCTGTTCCGCTCCGACCCGGAGGTCGGTGTCATCGTGCTGGAAACCATCCAGGGCGGCGGCGGCATCATCCAGGCGCCGGCCGAATACTGGCAGAAGCTGCGCGCGCTGTGCGATCAGTATGGCGTGCTGTGGGTCGCCGACGAAGTGCAGTGCGGCTATGGCCGCTCGGGCCGCTTCTATGCCTTCGAGCATTACGGCGTCATTCCGGACGTGACCGCGCTGGCCAAGTCGCTCGGCGCCGGCAAGGCGGCGGTCGGTGCGATGATTGCCCGGCGCGAGGTCTACATGAAGGCCTATGGCACGCCGAAAACGGCAATGATCCATGCCATGGCGACCTTCGGCGGCATGGGCGAGGCCTGCGTCACCGCGATCGAGGGGCTGAACGTGCTCTATGACGAGGGGCTGATCGACAACGCCGCCGTCACCGGCGACTATTTGCTGCAACGGCTGCAGGCGCTCAGGGAAAAATACCCGAAGATCATCAAGGATGTGCGCGGCAAGGGTTTCATGGTCGGCCTGGAGTTCCACGACTTCTCGCAGACCTTGCCGATGGTGCTGCGGCCGATCGTCAGCGTGCTCGACGACAAGCTGAAGGGCTCGCTGTCGGGTTTCGTCGGGGCGCTGCTGTTGCGCGACTATGACGTGCTCGTCGCCTTCACCGAATACAACCGCAATGTCATCCGGCTCGAGCCGCCGCTGATCTGCCAGCGCGAGCATGTCGACCGTTTCGTCGATGCCTTCGACAGCCTGCTGTCGCGCGGCATCGTGGGAATCGTGAAGGATTTCGTCAAAAGCCAAGTCCGTTAGAAACGAAGCTCGCTGAGTTCGACAATGCTGACCAGGTCGCCCGCACCGAACAACCTGCTCGACCGGCTCACCGAGGCCGGTCTGGCGTGGGGCGAGGGGACCTATGCGCGGCTGGCAGCACCGATCGGCGCGGCGGCCTTCGCGCTCTACATCCTTTTGACAGCGTTCAGCGCCTGGGTGATGCCAGACGCCAACTGGGACATGCTGCCCTATCTCGCCATATCAGAGGAAGGCACCTATCCCGATGCCCAGGCACTGCACGACTATGCCTACAACACCGTCAAATCAGGCGTTTCGGCTGGCGACTACAAGACGTTGACCGACGATGGCGGCGGCTTCCGCAGCCATATGGCGGAGAATGCAGCCGACTTCCATTCTCTGCTTGGCATGTACCGGATCAAGTTCCTCTATGCCGAGATCCTGTCGACGATGAGCGCGGTGATGTCACCGGTCGAGGCGATGCGCCTCGTCTCGGTGGTGTCCGTGCTGCTGTTTGGCGTGATCACGTTGCTCTGGCTGCGCGCCGAGGGGGCGCTGGCCTTGGCGCCTTTGGTCGGCGCGGCGCTGATCATGGCCGATTTCGGCGATGCGGCGCGCGCCTCGACGCCGGATCTGTTGTGCTCGGCGCTGTTCCTCGGCGGGCTTTTTGCCTATGTCCGCGGCCGCGAAATGGCAACGGCGCTTCTGCTCTTCCTCGCCTTCATGGTGCGGCCGGACAACATTGTTTTCCTTGCCATTTTCGCAGCCCTGCTGGTTGCGTTCCGGCAGAGGGCATGGGGCGCGCTGGCCGGTTTTGCCGCGTCCTTCGTTGCCTATTTCGCCATCTCGCACTGGGCCCATCATCCCGGCTGGTGGCCGCATCTGTGGTTCTCCAGCATCGAACAGCACTACAATATGGATGGGTTCGAGCCGCCATTCTCCGTCACCGCCTATCTCAGGGCGTTTGCCACATCGCTGCTGCGCGCCGTCAGCTTGAACAGCTGGGTCGGCGTGTCGGTGCTGGCGCTGGCCGGCTGGTATGCGGCCGCTCGTGCCGGCTTCCGCCTCGATCGCCGCGCCGGCATCCTGTTTGCGGCGCTGGTGCTCGGTGCGCTGGCGAAGTTCACCGTCTTCCCGATCCACGACACGCGCATCTATTTCCCCCATTTGATCCCGCCATTCCTGCTGCTGGCGACGCCATTCATGGCGCTGTGGGCAGCCGTGGCTCGCGGCCAGAATCGCGCCGCCTCGCCAATCATTCCCGGAGACAAGTCATGAGTTCGGTATCCAGCCTGGCGCGCGTTGCCCTGTCGCTTGGTCTTCCCAAGGGCGTTCTCGATCGCGGGCCGTCGCTACGCGGAACGAAGTTCCTGGCCAGGGCGGCGCTGAAGGCGCGCTTTGGTGGGGCGGGGCGACCGTTCCAGATGGTCAATGTCGGCGCCTGCGACGGCGCGCTGTTCGACGATGTGACGCCGTGGCTGCATCGCATAGCTGGCGCACGCGCGATGCTGGTCGAGCCGATCCCGTACAATCAGAAACGGCTGCGCGCCAACTACCCCGACACCAGCCGCTTCATCATCGAGCCGGTGGCCGTGACGAAAACCAAGGGGACGATCACCGTCCACACTTTCGATGCCGCCGCACTCGAGGCCGGCACGCTGCCGATCGAGTTCATCGGCTGCTCGTCGGTCACCGACACCAATTTGATGTCGGGCAAGAATGCCTGGGGCGAGGCCGACACCAACTTCAACAAGTTCGCACCGCATCTCAGGGACATCGAGGTGCCATCCGAGACCCTGCAGACGCTGCTCGATCGCAACGGCATCAGCCATATCGACGCCTTCCTGGTGGATTGCGAGGGTGCCGACTGGATCGTCTTCGAACAGCTCGACCTCAAGCGCTACCGTCCCGGCATGATCAAGGTCGAGGTCGGCGCGCTGCCGGCGGCCGAGATCGGCCAGGTCGTGGTCAAGCTGAAGACCTCAGGCTATCAGGTCGGTTTCCAGGCCGAGGACATCTGGGCCTTCGCCTGAGCTAGCCTCCACCTCGGAAAGCGAACCGTCCAAGGCGCCGGACGGGAAGCATTCTGCCGTCTGGTCGCTCGGCTTTTTGCCAATGTCGCAAACAGGCTTCAATCGTCCTGCCGCTCCGCCCTATAGTCCGCCCGCTTTATCACTTTGGAGTCGCGGGCAATGGCAGAGTTTCCGAAAAAGGCGAAGGTCGTCATCGTCGGCCTGGGCGGTATTGTCGGCGCATCGATCGCCCATCATTTGATCGAGCGCGGCTGGGACGACATTGTCGGCATCGACAAATCAGGCATCCCGACCGATATCGGCTCGACCGCGCACGCCTCCGACTTCTGCTACACGACCAGCCACGATTTCCTGTCCTGCTGGACGACGCTCTATTCCATCGATTTCTACGAGAAGATGGGCCACTACTCGCGCATCGGCGGCCTTGAAGTCGCGCGCGTCGGCGACGACAGCCGCATGGAAGAGATCAAGCGCAAGATCGCCTCGGCGAAGGCGTTTGGCACGCGCGCCCGGCTGATCGAACCGGCCGAGATCAAGGAAAAATTTCCGCTCATCGAAGAAGACATCGTGCAGGGCGGTCTTTGGGATCCGGACGCCGGTCTCGTCATCCCGCGCTCGCAGACCGTCGCCGGCAAGCTGGTCGACCAGGCGGAAGCGTCGGGCAAGCTCAAATCCTTCGCCAACACGCCGGCCCGGTCGCTCGTCGTCAAGGATGGCCGCATATCAGGCGTGGTGACCGACCGCGGCACCATCGAGGCCGACTATGTCGTCGTCTGCGCCGGCATATGGGGCCGGCTGATCGCGGAAATGGTCGGCGAGGACCTGCCGGTCATGCCGATAGACCACCCGCTGACCTTCTTCGGCCCCTACAACGAGTTTGCCGGCACCGGCAAGGAGATCGGCTGGCCGCTGCTGCGCGACCAGGGCAACTCAGCCTATATGCGCGACACCGGCGACCCCAAGACCGCCGAGGGCGGCCAGATCGAATGGGGCTATTACGAAGAGACCAATCCGTGCCTTTGCCATCCGCGCGACTTGCTGGAGAAGGACCAGGCGCGTCTGTCGCCTTCGCAGCGCGACCTCGACATGGAACAGATCTTGGCACCGCTCGAACGCGCCATGGAACTGACGCCGATCCTCGGCGAACTCGGCTACAACGAGAGCCATTCCTTCAACGGGCTTCTCCAGGTGACGGCCGACGGCGGCCCCTCCATGGGTGAAAGCCAGAAGGTGCGGGGCCTTTGGTATGCCGTCGCCATCTGGGTCAAGGACGGCCCCGGCATGGGCAAGCTGATCGCCGACTGGATGACGGACGGCCGCACCGCGATCGACCATCACGCCATCGACTATGCGCGCTTCTATCCGCACCAGACGAAGGAACAGTTCATCTGGGACCGCTGCACCGAGACGGCGATGAAGGTCTACAATCCGGCGGTGCATCCGCGCGAGCCTT
Source organism: Mesorhizobium norvegicum (assembly GCF_004919685.1). Taxonomy (GTDB): domain Bacteria; phylum Pseudomonadota; class Alphaproteobacteria; order Rhizobiales; family Rhizobiaceae; genus Mesorhizobium; species Mesorhizobium norvegicum. Next base: position 36,448 of record NZ_SMYZ01000070.1, read on the forward strand.
TCTCCAAAGCCCGCAACATCAGACGTTCGCCGTTCTGGGAGCGCGAGAAGGAACTCGGCGGCTATTTCATGGAGTTGGGCGGCTGGGAGCGCGCCCATGGTTACGCCGCCAACGAGCATCTCTTGGAGAAATACGGCAACCGCGTGCCGGTGCGCGAGAACGAGTGGGACAACCGCCATTTCTGGCGCGTTTCCAATGCCGAACATCTCGCCATGAGCGAGGATTGCGGCATCGTCAACCTGTCGCATTTCGCCATGTATGACATCGAAGGTCCGGACCATGTCGCGCTGCTGGAATGGCTGTGCGCGGCCAAGATCGGCGGCGACAACAACATCGGCAAGGGCATCTACACCCACTTCCTCGACGAGGAAGGCATGGTGCGCGCCGACTTTACCGTCATCCGCATGGCCGACCGCTGTCGTTTGATCGACGGCGCGGACGCCGGCCCGCGCGACTTCCAGTACATGCGCCGCACGGCGCAGGACAAAGGCTTTGACGTCACCATCACCGATGTGACCGAGAAATATGTCACCATAGGCATCTGGGGTCCGAACGCCCGGGCGACGTTGCAGAAGGTTGTCGAGAATCCTGATGGGTTGTCGCCGGAGAATTTTGCCTTCGCGGCGATCAAGCCGGTCAGGATTGGCGGCAAGGACGTCACCGCTTTCCGCATCTCCTATGTCGGCGAGCAGGGTTGGGAACTGCACATGCGCTACGAGGACGGCCTGGCCGTCTGGGACGCCTTGCGCTCGACCGGCGTGATGCCCTTCGGTGTTGAGACCTATGCCAACACCCGCCGCATGGAGAAGAGCCTGCGCTTGCAGAACGCCGACCTTTTGACCGAGTACAACCTGCTCGAAGCCGATCTCGCCCGTCCGAAGGTCAAGGAGAACGACTTTTGCGGCAAGGCCAGGCATGTCGAGTTCCGCGCCCGCGAAAACCAGCCGGCCATGCTGTGCACACTGGTAATGACCGAAAACGTCGATTCAAAAGGCGTTGCCCGTTATCCCGTCGGCACCATGCCGGTGATGGACCCGAAGACCGGCGAGACGCTGGTCGACGACCTCGGCCGCCGGTCCTTCACCACCTCGATGGCTTATGGCCCAACCATCGGCAAGAACATCGGTCTCGCCTATCTGCCGTGGGCGTACGCCCAGGAAGGCCGCAAGCTCACCATCGAGTATTTCGGCGAGACATATCCGGTCGAAGTGGCGGCTGTCGGCTACAAGCCGCTCTACGATCCGGAGAATCTGAAGCCGCGCAGTTGAGTGCTCGCAGGGCGCAAAAGGCATGAAGGCAAAAGCCTGGCCATCGGCCGGGCTTTTCTCTTTTTAAGCAGGCAATTTTCGCTTACCCTTGCGGCATGTCTGCTTTTGCCAGCGCAAGACATTTCTTTTCAGGCTGCGCCGCGTTCGCGCTGACGCTCTGGCTGACGCCGGTGTCCCTCGCGGATGAGCCGGTCGATGTCGAGCTGGTGCTGGCGGTCGACGTTTCGTTGTCGATGTCGCCGGAAGAGCTCGAGATTCAGCGTCACGGCTACGCAGCCGCCTTGACGCATGACAATGTGCTGCAGGCCATTGCCGACGGCGCCTATGGCAAGATCGCCGTCACCTATGTCGAATGGGCGGGCACCACCTGGCAGCGTGTCATCGTGCCGTGGACGGTGATTGCCAGCCGCACGGATGCGGAGCGCGTGGTTGCACAATTGACCGCCCAGCCGCCCAACAGCGCGCGGCGCACTTCGATCTCCGGCGCGCTGGAGTTCGGCAACGACCTGTTCGCCGAAAGCGGCTACCAGGGGACGAAGCGTGTCATCGACATTTCGGGCGACGGTCCCAACAACCAGGGCGCGCCGGTCAATCTCACCCGCGACGGGCTGATCAAGCGAGGCATCGTCATCAACGGTCTGCCGCTGATGACGCGAGGCGGTTTTTCCGGCGCCTACGACGTCAATAATCTCGATCGCTACTACAGCGACTGCGTCATTGGTGGTCCCGGAGCCTTCATGATCCCGGTCAACGACTGGACGCAGTTTCCCGAAGCCGTCCGCCGCAAGCTGGTGCTGGAACTCGCCGGTCCGGCCTCGCCGCAATGGGCGGCGGAAGAAGCCGCGCATCCGCCAGTGATATTGGCGCAGGACAGGCCCGCCACGGACTGCCTGGTCGGCGAGAAAATGTGGCGCAACCGCAGCTGGATGTTCGACAGCCGCTAAGCGGCCGAAGCATTGGCAAAATGGCCGGACCGCGCTATCCAGCCGGAGGGGGCCGCGGCCAAAACCGAGGAAACATCAGATGAAACGTCTCGCCATCCTGACTGCTGTCGCGTCCGTGCTTTTTGCCGACGGCGCCAGCGCCCAATACAATGATGAACCCGCTTGCATGATGTTCGAGCACGCGAATTTTCGCGGGCGGTCTATCGGTATGGGAGAGGACGACGCCGTGAATTTTCGCGGCGGCCAGTTCTGGAACGACCGTGTGTCGTCGGTGATCGTGCGCCGCGGCTGCACGCTCGTTGCCTATGAGGACTCGCGCATGGGGGGCCGCTCCATCGAGATCAGGCGCAGGATCCGCGATTTCGGCGGCAGCGAGTGGAACGACCGCATCTCGTCCGCGGAGTGCTATTGCGAAGGCTACTGAAGGCCATGTTGGGTTTCTGGCAGCCCGCCCCGTTTCGGGGACGGGCCGCCGATCGAGCTGCCTATCGCCGCCGGGCCTGCCGGGTGCCTCACCAAGCTGTTCATTGACAAGCCGATTGGCGTCTGTGAGACAATTCCTCAGCGAAAACAAAAGGGGAACTGACATGACCAGGATCGCCGTTCTTACCGCAACTCTGACACTTGCCGTCGGATTGTCCGCCCCGGTGATGGCCGCCACCTCAGTCACCATCGGCATCAGCGGCTGGACCGGCTTCGCGCCGCTGACGCTTGCCAAGCAGGCGGGCATCTTCGAGAAGCACGGCCTGGACGTGACCTTGAAGAAGGTGCCGCAAGCGAGCCGGCCGCTCGCCATCGCCAGCGGCGACCTGCAATGCGCCGCCACCACGGTCGAGACCTGGCTGGTGTGGAACGCCAGCGGGGTCACCACCAAGCAGATATTCCAGCTCGACAAATCCTATGGCGCCGACGGCATCGTCGCCCGCAACGACATCAAGACGGTCGCCGACCTCAAGGGCAAGAATGTCGCGTCCTCGGCGCCGGGAACGTCGCCCTATTTCATGCTCGCCTGGGTGCTGAACAAGGCCGGCATGTCGACCAAGGATGTGACCGTCGTCAATCTGGAGCCGGATGCGGCGGCGCAAGCCTTCCTCGCTGGGCAGAATGATGCCGCCGTCACCTATGAGCCGTTCATCTCGGCCGTGCGCGACAAGTCGGACCAAGGCCATATCCTGGCGACCACGCTCGACTATCCGATGGTGCTCGACACGGTCGGCTGCACGCCCGAATTCCTCAAGGCCAATCCGGATGCCGCCAAGGCGCTGGCCGACAGCTATTTCGACGCGCTCGACCTGATCAAGAACGATCCGCAGAAATCCTACGAGATCATGGGCGCCGACGTGAAGCAGTCGGCGAAGGAGTTCGAGGATTCGGCGAAGTACCTTAAATGGGCTGACAGGGCGGAGAACAAGCAGTTCTTCACCAAGGAATTCCTGGACTTTTCCAAGACCGCCGGCGAGCTTCTGCTGCAGATGGGGCTGATCAAGGAAGCGCCCGACGTCACCACGCTGGCCGACACCAGCGCGGTGTCGAACTGAAAGTCCGGTCTTTGACCATCATACGGCGGCGCCTGGCGCCGCCGTTTCTCCTGGACAAGTGACGATTTGAAGATGGGGACGATTTGACGATGCGCCCCTTGCAGCCAGTCTCGCCGGGCATCCGAACCGTGCTCGGCATTTCCTTCTTTGTGTTGTTCGTCGCCTTCTGGGCATGGATCACGCTCGGCGGCCACGTCAACCGCATCTTCCTCGCCGATCCGTTGTCGATGCTGCGGGATGGCTGGCGGCTGCTGGTCGAGGACCGTTTCTGGCTCGATATATTGATCACCATCTGGCGGGTGTTCGGTGGCTTCCTGCTGGCGTCGGTCGTCGCGGTGCCGATCGGCATCGCGATGGGCGCCTGGAAGCCGGTGGAAGCGTTTCTCGAGCCCTTCGTCTCCTTCGCCCGCTACCTACCGGCCTCGGCCTTCATCCCGCTGCTCATCTTGTGGGCGGGCATCGGTGAGCTGGAGAAGCTGCTGGTCATCTTCGTCGGCTCGGTGTTCCAGATCATCCTGATCATCGCGGTCAAGGTCGGCAGTACAAGACGCGACCTGGTCGAGGCGGCCTATACGCTGGGCTCCACCAACAACGGCATCGTCAAACGGGTGATTATGCCGGCCAATGCGCCCGAGATCGCCGAGACGCTGCGGCTGGTGCTCGGCTGGGCCTGGACCTATGTCATCGTCGCCGAGCTGATCGGCTCGTCCTCCGGCATCGGCTATATGATCATCAACAGCCAGTCGCGGCTGGCGACGGGACAGATCATCTTCGGCATCATCGTCATCGGGCTGATCGGGCTGTTGTCCGACTTCGCCTTCAAGGCCTTCAATCGCTGGCTTTTTCCGTGGAGCCTGGCGTGAGCAAGCTTCTCATCGAAGGCGTCTCGCGCACTTTCGCCGGCGTGCGCGGCGGAGAGCCGGTCAAGGCCTTGATGCCGATCGACCTGGCGGTCGCCGCCAACGACTTCATCACCATCCTCGGCCCATCGGGCTGCGGTAAGTCGACATTGCTCAGGATCGTCGCCGGCCTGGAAGCGCCAAGCGAAGGCCGTGTGCTGCTCGACGGCAAGGCGGTGACCCGGCCGGGGCCGGATCGCGGCATGGTCTTCCAGTCCTACACGCTGTTTCCCTGGCTGACGGTCGCCGAAAACATCGCCTTCGGCCTGCGCGAACGCGGCATGCCCGAAGAGGAGCGGGACGGGATCGTCGCTTCCTATGTCGATCTTGTCGGGCTGAAGGGGTTCGAGAACCATTGGCCGAAGCAGCTCTCCGGCGGCATGCAGCAGCGCACGGCAATCGCCAGGGCGCTGGCGAACGATCCCGAGATCCTGTTGCTGGATGAGCCGTTCGGCGCGCTCGACAACCAGACCCGCGGTCTGATGCAGGAGCTTTTGCTCGGCATCTGGGAACGGCGCAAGAAGACGGTGCTGTTCGTCACCCACGACATCGAGGAAGCCATCTTCATGGCCTCGCGCGTGATCGTGATGACGGCGCGGCCCGGCCGCATCAAGTCGGATGTCGCCATCGACCTGCCGCATCCGCGCCACTACACGCTGAAGACCAGCCCGGAATTCTCGGCGCTGAAGGCGCGGCTGACCGAGGACATCCGCGTCGAAGCGATGCGAACGGTGCAGGTGTAGTCAGATCGGCTCAGCTTGATCGCGATCCGGGAAGATGCTTGGCTCGCTCAACAGGCGCCTAAGACGAGGAAGATCACGCGTCGGGGCGTCTAGCGCCGCCATGAACACAACCCATTTTTCTGCGTCGAGGGGAAAGCTCCGCCGGTCGGCCAGTTTTTCAGGTCGGGTCATTCTCGTACTCATGTGACACCTACTCAGGCCGCCAGCAACTGCTTGCGGTCGACGCGCTCCTGTTGCGGCGAGCGGGCGTAGAGCTCGCGATAGCATTTGGAGAAATGCGAGGCCGAGACGAAGCCGCAGGCGACCGCCACCTCGACCACCGGCATCGACGACTGGATCAGCAGATGACGGGCGCGGTCGAGCCGGATTTCGAGATAATAGCGGGCAGGGGAGCGTCCCATCTCGGTGCGGAACAGCCGCTCGATCTGACGGCGCGACAGGTCGACATGGTCGGCGATCTCGATCAGCGACAGCGGTTCGGAAAGATTACCCTCCATCAGTTCGATGATGGTCAGCACTTTCGAGTTCTGGACGCCGAGGCGAGCGCGCAGCGGCAGGCGCTGGCGGTCGGTAGGGCTGCGCACGCGGTCGGTCAGCACCTGCTCGCAGACGCGGTTGACGAGGTTCTCGTCAAAGTCGTCGCCGATCAGCTTCAGCATCATGTCGAGTGCGGCGGTGCCGCCGGCGCAGGTGTAGATGTTCTGGTCGATCTCGAACAGGTCGGCAAAGACATTGGCCTTCGGGAATGCCTCTGAAAAGCCCGGCAGGTTCTCCCAGTGGATGGCGCAGCGCTTGTTGGACAACAGGCCGGCGGCGGCGAGAATATGCGCGCCGGTGCATAGGCCGCCGACGGCGACGCCGCGATTGTATTCCTCGCGCAGCCAGGCAAAGGCGGACTTGTTCTGGTAGCGCTCGACATTGATGCCGCTGCAGACGATGGCCATGTTTGGACGGTCGGGGCCTGCCATCTTCTTGCGTTCATCCTCAAGTGAGGTGTTGACCGCGCATTCGACCCCGTTCGAGGCGCGCACCGGCTTGCCGTCGATGCTGGCGAGGCGCCAGCAATAGGCCTCGTAGCCAAGCATGCGATTGGCCGAGCGCAGCGGGTCGAGCGCGGTCGCAAAAGCGATCATGGTGAAATCGGGAACAAGGAAGAATACAAACGATCGCTTGATCGGATGCTTTACGGCGTTCAAGGGAACCTCACACAGCCATGGCGCGATCAGGATGTCGCGAATAGCATAGCGACATCAGGAAAAACCATGTCTGTCAATCGGCTACGCCGCTACGACAAGATTAAATTTGCGACATGGGTCGCAAATGGGCAATCGGCATGCAGCGAGCCCTGAAAGTGGCACTCAACTGTTCAAGGGACGGGCAACGTACGGCCTGCGGGCAGAACAAAAACGCCGCTCTGGCTGGAGCCAGGCGGCGTTACAGTTTTAAAGCAGCGGCAGGGATGCGCTGCCTCCAAAAATCTTCAGGCGACGAAGCCGAGGCGCGCCGCATTCATGGCGCCGGTCTGGCCGGGCATGGTGTTGGCAAGACGCTGACGCTCGAGAGCGGTGGTCAGGTTCATTTCGCGGCGGGCAAAGAGGCGGGCAAAAAGCTTCACGATCATCTCCATTTGTTGCTCAGACGGGTCGCCTTCGCTTGATGGAGTGGGGCAGCTCGTTTGCTGACGCTGATATAGGCTTGTGTAAGGAAAAACTAAATCGCAAAAGCGAAGCGCTTGATATGAAATGCGACACCGAATGCGGAAAATTTGGGCAAGGTGCTCGAAATTTGCGATTATTTACAAGGCATTAATTGGAAATACGGTCTGCTATGCGGCTTGCTCATATGCGTCATGCGCTGGCGACATGGCTTCAAAACTGATTTGACTACAAATAAAATAGAGAAGGCCTGCCGGGCGACTGCGCGGCAGGCCTTCAGCACATGGTACACACGATCTACTTTGCTCCAGCCCAGGATCCGACGCCATTGCGAATACCGGTCTTGGTGTCGGAAGCTTCAGGCCAGCCGATATCCTTCTGCAGTTCGATCGGCAGGGAGCGGATGGCGCGTTCGGTCTGGTAGCGGGCGCGGGCCGCGCTGAATTCGGTCGCGATCCGACCGAGGGACGACAGGATAGACATTTCATTCTCCTTTGGTGTCTGGCGGCTGCCAGACCACGCGTTGGTTACGTCGGGTCTGTTTCAACTTCATTTCGTGTCGAATGCAGGTCTGTGTCGGGGTCGTTTCATGGCTGCTTGTGGCAGCTACCTGCTTCGATGGAGTTGACTATCCTCCCAATCTGATGTTCAATCAAACGAAATGGAATGATGCTTTGTATCAGAAAAATTGAAGGTCGGTTCCCATGAACGCCCCGCTCAATCATCCGCTGCCACTGCTCGATCTCGACGTTTTGCGCACTTTCGTGGCGATTGCCGAGACCGGCAGCTTCACCACCGCCGCCAATGCCGTGTTCCGCACGCCGTCGGCCGTCTCCATGCAGATCAAGAAGCTGGAGGACATTCTCGGCCGCTCGGTGTTCGCGCGCGACGCCCGCTCGGTGTCGCTGACTACGGACGGCGAAATGCTGCTCGGCTATGCCCGCCGGCTGCTGTCGATCAACCGCGAGGTGGTGTCGAAGTTCATCATTCCCGAGATTGTCGGTGTGGTGCGGCTTGGTTCGCCGGACGATTACGGCGAGCGCGTGCTGCCGCATGTGCTGAAGCGTTTTGCGCAGTCGCATCCGTCGATCGCCGTCGACGTCACCATCGACCAGAGCAGCAATTTGCGCCGGCGCATGGACGACCGGGCGCTCGACCTCACGCTGTTGACCAATTCCTACAAGACCAGCGCGCTCGGCGCCGAGGTGCTGCTGACCGAGCCGATCGTCTGGGCCGGCGCCAAGGGCGGCTCAGCGCATCTGCGCGAGCCCTTGCCGGTGTCGCTGTGGGAAGAGGGCTGCGCCTGGCGGGCTGGGGCGCTTGACGCGCTTGGCCGCGAGGGCCGCAACTACCGCATCGCCTATATGAGTGCGCATACGGCCGGCCAGCGCGCTGCGATCATGTCCGATCTCGCCGTGGCGCCGCTGCCGAAGTCCTTCCTCGGCAACGACATGGTCGAGCTCTGCCCGAAGGACGGCATGCCCGACATCGGCACCTACAATCTGGCGATGGTTGTGGCGCCGGACGCCAGCGCGCCGGTCAAGGCCGTCGCCGACCACATCCGCGCGACCTTCGAAGTGTTTAGGGAAACCGGCAAGTTCTGATCCGCCAGCAGGGTCGGATCGAAAGCAGAAGCGCTACTCCGCCGCCTCGGCGGAGGGCGCTGCAAACATTGTCCCGGTGTCCTGCCTCATCCCGGTGTCTTGCCTGATCGGCGACCGGCTCTCGCTGAGAAACGCGACGATGTGTTGGCGGGCGCGGCGTGATTCCGGCATATCGATCAACGGCCAGACGTGGAACATGCCTTCCTCGTAGACGACATCGACCTCGACGCCGGCGGCACGCGCCTTTTCGGCGAAGATCAGATTGTCGGGACTGAGCAGGTCGTGCGAGCCGGTCAACAGCAGCGTTTTCGGCAGCACCGACAGATCGCCGTAGAGCGGGCTGATGTGCCAGTCGCTGCGGTCGATGCCGGCGCTGTACATCCGGATCGCCTCAAGTCCACCGGGCACGCCAAGCCACGGGTCGTTGCGTTCGGCCTCGAACAGCTTTGGATTGGAAAGCGACATATCGAGGCCTGGCGAAATCAGCACATGGCGCGACGGCAGGGGCAAGGCCTCTTCCGCGGCCATCATGGTCAGCACCACGGCCATGTTGCCGCCGGCGGAATCACCCATGAAGACGATGTCCTCAGCCTCCGTCTCGTCGAGCATCTGGCGGTAGACGTCGCCAACCATGCCGAACATGGCGTGGAAATCGTGTTCGGGGGCGATGGGATAGATCGGTATGGTTATGCCGTAGCCCAGCCGATCGGCCATGTCGGCGATCAGGTGCCAATGATAGGGCGTGATTTCAAAGACATAGGCGCCGCCGTGCAAGTAGAGAATCCGCTTTCGCTCGCCGTCTCTGGGGGCGATTTCGTAGACCGGAAAGCCGTCCATTGTGTGTGCCCCGATGTCGAAACGTTGGTGCAGCGAGGCAGGGGGCCGGTGGTTCTCGGTCTTGCGCGCGGCCGCAATCCACCGCCGCAGGTTTTCCGGGCTGGAAAACGCCTTCTTGCGGCTGTGCCGGAGCACGAAGGACACGACATGGCTTTTCAAACTTGGCATGCGGATACACGGACTTCGGCTAAAGCCGACTAAGAGAACCCCCACTATCTCCGAAGATCGTGCCGTGGCCGAAAATGTCAAGATTTACGCTGTGTCTACACGGTGGTGTGATCCGCGCCACAGTGGTCAGCGACGCGGCAGAAGTGCGGCACGCAGCCGGTTGCTGGTGATCGCCGGCGATGTGCGACGTCCCCGGCGCATGCCGAGCAGTTTGCATTTGTCGGCGAAGGTCATCAGCGCGCGGCGCTCCAGATAGCGCTGGTGAGGGACGCCTTTTCGCTGGATCGCGGCGACACCGGCCAGCCGATATCCTTCTGGATTTCAGGCGGCAGGCTGTTCAGCAGGCGCCGTGCCTTGCTGCGGTCATGGGCATTCTTGATGGCCGCGCCATAGCGGCCCAGGCTTTCGAGCATCGACATTGTTGTCTCCCTTGAAGCGTTGCGGCGGCTGAAAGCGATCTGCTGCCTGCCGTTCGATGCCGGTTAAATGCGCTTGCCATGTATCTGGCGGATTTCACGAAAACAGCGTTTTGGTTTCCGAATCAGGCGATCCGGAAACATTTGCATGCAAACGAAATTGCAGGTGATTGACGCTCCGGGCGATCGCCTCTCGGCCGCGTCCAAGAGGGAATGTCGCGATCCCACTTAGGTTCGCGGGGTTGACAGCGGGTGGCGGACGTCTGCTATTGTGCACTGCAGCATTTTTGAGGGTGCTAATAAGGAGGTGCTGGTAAGGAGTACGGCTTGAATGACATTCACAGTATTCAATACCTTCGAGGACTAGCCGCTTCCGCGGTAGTTTGCTTTCATATCAGCGAGCAGTTCAGCGGTCCGTTCGCGGTTGGCGCTGCAGGCGTCGACCTCTTTTTCGTCATCAGCGGTTTCATCATGTGGGTGACCACGGTCGATCGCCCCGTTGATCCACAGCGTTTCATGTGGCGACGGATCGTTCGTATCGTGCCGCTTTATTGGATCGTCACGGTGCTGACCGCGCTGGCAATTTTCGTCAAGCCGCAATTTCTCTTCGGACATATGCTGAGCCCGGCAAATTTTGTCGGCTCGCTGTTGTTTCTTCCGATCATGCAGGATGGGTCACTTCACCCCGTGGTGATCCAGGGTTGGACGCTGTGTTATGAAATGATGTTTTACGTCATTTTCGCCTTGGCGCTCTTGCTAGGCGAGAAGCAGCGTTTTGCCGCGCTGATCGGCGTGCTGACGGCAATGGTCGCATTGAACTTGCTGCTGCTCAGAGGCTACCCCTTTACCTCTCCCCTCATGCTCGAGTTCGCGGCCGGCATTGTCGTCGGGCGGCTGTGGATGGAGGATATTCGGCTCCAGCTTGCGCTGGCGCTATCGCTGGTTGTCGGCGGATTTCTTCTGTTGATGACGATCCAGATGCTTGACCCTGAAATGCCTCGTGTCCTGCGTTGGGGTGTTCCGGCGACCCTGATCGTCGCCGGAGCGGTTTTTGCCGAGCGTGCCAGACCGTTCAGCCCCATGGCCTTGTTTACATTTTTTGGCAGTGCCTCGTATTCGATCTACATCTGGCATGTGCTGGTGGTTGTCGTGGTAACTGGCATCATGCTGCGGCTTGGGGTTCCGCCAAATTGGCAGCCGGCGCTGATTGCGTTTGTCAGCATCGCGCTTTCCGCGATGCTTTATCTGGCGATTGAAAAGCCGCTGACTGGCTTTCTCAACCCGTCACACGCCAAAAGCATATCGCCGGTCGATCAGCGGTCCGGCTTGCGCCTGCCGTCGAATGAGACAAAGGACTAAGGCGCCTCGGCGGAACCCGTTGCAACGTAGCTTAATTTTATTCCCGCCCGCGCCGTGCGGCGTGGCCTTCGCGCGAACGCCGGCGCGGGGTGGCGTCGCCGGCAACGCCGTCCTCGCTGACCGTCTTGCGCGGCGGCAGTTTCACCACCGCCGACAGTTTCGGGAACGGATCGACCTTGTTGGGCAGCGCCATGGCGTAGACGAAATGCTCCTGGAATTTCGGTTCCAGCGCCGTCTCGATCTTCTCGATCTTGCTGACGGTGTCCTCGATTTCGCGGCGATAGCCACGATTGAGCAGCGCCATGCGAGCGCCGGCGCCGGCGGCGTTGCCGACCGCGGAAACCTTGTCGAGATCGCAATCCGGGATCAGGCCCAGCACCATGGCGTATTTCGGATCGATGAAGGAGCCGAAGGCGCCGGCGAAGTGGATGCGGTCGACATGGTCGGTGTTCTGCTTTTCCATCAACAGCTTGGTGCCTGCATAAAGCGCTGCCTTGGCGAGCTGAATGGCGCGCACGTCGGTCTGGGTGATGGTGATCTTCGGCCCATCTTCCTTCAATGCGGCGGAGCCTTCCTTCAGCACGTAGGAGAAGGTGCGGCCGTTGGCGGTGACGCGCGGCGAGCGGGCCGAAAGCCCGCCGTCGATGACGCCGTCCTCGGAAATGATGCCGGCGAGATACATCTCGGCTACCACTTCGATGATGCCGGAGCCGCAGATGCCGGTGACGCCGGTCGCCTGGACGCTCTCCAGGAAGCCCGGCTCGTCGGACCACAGCTCCGAGCCGATGACGCGGTACTTTGGCTCCAGCGTGTCGGGATCGATGCGTACGCGCTCGATGGCGCCGGGTGCTGCGCGCTGGCCGCCGGAGATTTCGGCACCCTCGAAGGCTGGGCCTGTGGGCGAGGAGGCGGCAACGACGCGCGTGCGGTTGCCGAGCACGATCTCGGCATTGGTGCCGACATCGACGATCAGCATCATCTCGTCCTGGCGGTGCGGGCCTTCCGACAGCGTCACCGCCGCCGCGTCCGCACCGACATGGCCGGCGATGCAAGGCAGCATATAGAGCCTGGCGCCCTGGTTGAGCTTCAGGCCGATGTCGGATGCCTTGATGTGCACCGCGCCCGAAACGGCGAGCGCGAAGGGGGCGCCGCCAAGCTCGGTCGGATCGATGCCGAGGAACAGATGGTGCATGATCGGATTGCCGACGAAGACGGAATCCAGGATGTCGTTGCGCTGCACATTGCCTTCGGCGCAGACCTTGTCGACGAGACCCGAGATCGCCTCGCGCACGGCCACCGTCATGCCTTCGCGGCCGTCCGGGTTCATCATCACATAGGAGACGCGGCTCATCAGATCCTCGCCGAAGCGGATCTGCGGGTTCGACGTGCCCGACGAGGCGGCGACGCGGCCCGACAGCAGGGACACCAGATGCATGGCGATGGTGGTCGAGCCGATATCGCAGGCCAGCCCATAGGCTTCGTTCTTGAGGCCGGGCCACAGCGCCACGACGCGCGCGGTCTCGCTGTCGGCATCCTTGTAGATGGCGGCGGTCGCGGTCCAGTTGCCCTTGCGCAGGATGCCTTGCACCTGCGGCAGCAGATAGAAATCGAAATCGAGGCTTTTCAGGCCCCAATCGTGCATCAGCGCGATCTTCAGGCGGTCGAGATCGCCAAGCGGCTTGTGCATGTCGGGCTCTTCGATCTCGACATAGCACATACGGATCGCCGCATCGCGGGCGATGACCCTGGTGTCGGCATCCTTGCGGATGGTCTGCGCGTTGATGACGGTGTCTTGCGGCACGTCGATGACGAGGTCGCCAAGGATCTGCGCCGAGCAGGAGAGGCGGCGCCGTTCGGGCAGGCCACGGACGCGCTCATAGCGCTCTTCCTTGGCGCCCTTGGGCGTGATGTGGTCGTTGGAGGAAACGATCTTGTGCTTGGCGAAATTGCCTTCCTGCACTTCGATCTGGCAGCGCCCGCACGTGGCACGTCCGCCGCACACGCTTTCGACATAGACGCCGAGCTGGCGCGCGGCATCGAGCACCAGCGTGCCGACAGGAAACCGCCCGCGCTTGCCCGACGGCATGAACAGCACAAGCGGGTCAGTGATGTTTGCAGGTGAATTCACGATTGCGCGCTTATCCTCGGCCCATCCGGGCTTCACGGCCGCCACGGCGGCGACCGCCGTTGTTGGCGCCTTCGCCCGGCGCATTGACCTGCGTCGGGGCGGCAACAGCCTGGCCGCCTTCGGCCGGCTTGTAGTCCTTGTAGGTGCGGATCCAGTTGGTGCAGTTCTCGTCGGTGCCGTTCAGCACATTGGCGCCGCGCACGGCTTCCATTTCCTGCGGACGCACCGGGTTCATGATGGCTGATGTCATGCCGGCGCCGATCACCATCGGGATGAAGGCGGCGTTGATGCCGTGGCGGTGCGGCAGGCCGAAGGAGATGTTGGACAGGCCGCATGTGGTGTTGACCTTGAGCTCTTCGCGCAGGCGGCGCAGTAGCGCGAACACCTGGCGGCCGGCATCGCCCAGTGCGCCGATCGGCATCACCAAAGGATCGACAACGACGTCATGCGCGGGAATGCCGAAATCGGCGCAGCGCTGCACGATCTTCTTAGCGACGGCGAAGCGGACGTCCGGGTCCATCGAAATGCCGGTCTCGTCGTTGGAGATGGCAACGACCGGCACGTTGTACTTCTTGACCAGCGGCAGGATGGCTTCGAGCTTTTCTTCCTCGCCGGTGACGGAGTTGACCAGCGGGCGGCCCTTGGCGACCTTCAGTGCGGCTTCGATCGCGGCGGTGACCGAGGAGTCGATCGACAGCGGCAGGTCGACCAGGCCTTGCACGATCTCCAGCGTCTGCACCAAAAGGCCAGGTTCGGTCTCGTTCGGATTGACGGAGGTAACGCCGGCATTGACGTCGAGCATGGTGGCGCCACAGGCTGCCTGCTCGAGCGCGTCCCTGATGACGGTCTCGAAATTGCCAGCGATCATCTCGGCGGCCAGCTTCTTGCGGCCGGTCGGGTTGATGCGTTCACCGATCACGCAGAACGGCTGGTCGAAGCCGATGATGATTTCTCGTGTCGCCGAGGCGACGATGGTACGGGTCATGAAGTCTCTCCGCCGTGATATAAAGATTTCTTTATATCGTTGTCTGTTTTCGTTCAAGCAAATGGGTGGCCGTCCGCGCCGTCAGTGCGCGGTCTTCACCATGTCCACCTGCGTTTCGGTAATGTCGTCGTGCAAGATGCTTTCGAGCCGGTCGGCGACCATCTGGTCGTCGCGACGGATCTCACGTTTCCATGGCTGGCGGCCCTTGAGCACGCCCGATTCATCGACGATCTCGGCGACATATTCCTCCTGCCGATAGGCCATCACATGGACGCCGGAAACGCCTGATATTTCCTTCACCTCGTTGATGATGTCGATGCAGAGCTGTTTGCCTTCCTTCTTCTGGTCCTGGGCGCCTTCCAGCCGCTTGATGACCGAATCGGGAATATGGATGCCCGGCACGTTCGTGCGGATCCACTTGGCCGTCTTGGCCGAGGCGAGGGGGCCGACGCCAACCAGGATGAAGCATTTTTCGGTGTAGCCGAGGTCGCGCACCTTTTGCATGTAGGTGCGGAACATCGGCACGTCGAAGCAATACTGGCTCTGTACGAATTGCGCGCCGGAGGCGATCTTCTTGCCCAGCCGATGCGGACGGAAGTCGATCGGCGGCGCGAAAGGATTGATCGCAGCACCCAGGAAAAGCTGCGGCGGGGTCGTCAGCTTGCGGCCGGACAGGAACTTGCCATTGTCGCGCATGATACGGCAGGTCTCGAGCAGCGACATGCAGTCGAGATCGAACACCGGCTTGGCGCCGGGCTGGTCGCCGGCCTGCACGCCGTCGCCCGTGAGGCACAGCATGTTGGCGACGCCCATCGCGGCCCCGCCCAGCACGTCGCCCTGAATGGCGATGCGGTTCTTGTCGCGGCAGGCGATCTGCATGATCGGCGCATAGCCCATGCGGGTCAGCAACGCGCAGATGCCGACTGACGACATGTGGCAGTTGGCGCCCGACGCATCGACGGCGTTGATGGCGTCGACCCAGCCGTCGAAGATTTTCGCACGGTTGTAGACGTCTTCCGGATCGGCGCTGTCGGGCGGATTGAGCTCGGTCGTCACCGCGAACTCGCCGCGCCGCAGGACGCGTTCCAGCCGGCCGCGCGAGGTGTGGCCGGGCAGGGGGGCGAGCGGCAGGTGGATGCCGTCCGGGTTCTCGTCGCGCTGGCGTCCGATCATGCCGATGCCCCGGTGTTTGCCGCCCCATTCTTGGCGGCAGCGGCTGCTTCTCGCGCGGCTGCCGCCTGCGCGGTCACTCGCAGCCAGGCCGAGGTTTCGCGCAGCGACTGATCAACCGGCTTCTGCACGGTCAGGATCCTGTCGCCGTGGACCATGTTCTGAGAGCCTTCCCAGGCCTTGACCCAGACGCAGGGCATATCGGGCTCGACCTCGCAATTGCCGTTGGCGCGCACGCCACCGCAAGGGCCGTTGCGCAATTGCTTGGGGCAGTTCATCGGGCACGACATGCCGGTCGACGACAAGATGCACTGGCCGCACATGCGGCAGTCGAACATGAAACCCTTGACGCGCTTCTCGACAAATTTGATCGGCCCTTCGACGCGGCCGTAGCCGATGCCTTTCCACAAGGGATGGAGAAGCAGGAACATGTCGGCGAATCTGGCGTAGAACCATTCGAGCAACCGCGAATGCCTGACCGACCACAGCCGGATCGCGAAGGAACGCTGCACGCGCCGCTGCGGCGACACGTCGGCCGGCTTGTAGTCGGATTTCGGCGCTGCCTTCTTGACCAGAGTAGCCTGGGTAACCGCCGGCCCGTCCTTGGCAGGAATGGTTTCAGACATTTTCTTTGCCGCCCGCCTTGACCAGAGCGACCAGCCGCTCGCGGTCATATCTCGTGTCGATGTCGTTGAACGCCTTCTCGACTTCGGCTTCGAGGTCGTCGCCGACCGGAGTGGGATCGGCCTTGCGCCATTCGGCCAGATAATCGTCGGTGCCGCCGGCGCCGGTGCGCATGGCGCACATGTCGATCGCCTCGGTGAAGCGCAGCGGCAGTTCGCGCTTGGCGTTCTGCCGGCCCTTCTTGACGATGATCTGGGCAGGGATGTCGCGCCAGTAGACGACGATCAGATCGGCCATGAATTCTCACTCCTCGATATCGGAGCATTGCCGGAAGCGCAGTGGGGCCGCTTGTTATGGGACGACGCGCGCGCATTCAAAAGCGACGCATTTCGATGTCGTAAAATGAAAGGTGCGTTTATTCGTTTGCGGCGTGTGCCGGCGGCGGGTTTTGGGCATCGGAACAACAGGCGCGCTGCACACGAATCCGGGCGAAGAACGCGCTACCAGATGCCGGTTCTCAGGCCCGTCCAGAGGTAGAACCAAATCGTCGGGTGATACCATTGTTGCGACGGCAGGCCCGGGTCGATGGTGGTGAGTTTTCCGGCCAGCACGTCGCTGACCGCTTCGACGCAGATGTCGCGCGAGAACGCGGCCTGGCGCAGCGCATAGCTGGAGATGGTGTCGCCGCGTTTCGGCTGACCGTGCACCTGTTTCAGCACGGCGCCCGTATCGACACCGGCATCGACCAGATGCACGGTGGTGCCGAAATTGTGCGGATCGCCTGATGTCAGCGCCCAGTAGCCGCCATTCATGCCGCGGTATTTCGGCGTGATGCCGGCGTGATAGTTGAGCACCGGGCAAGGCATCCTGGCCAGCATGCCCTTCGACAACAGCCTGCAGCCGTTGAGCAGGACAACGCCAGGCTGGATCTTCTCGATCGCCGCGAGGCACTCCGGCCCGTTGGCGGACGCAACATGGATGATCTCCTGGTCCCGCCGCGGCTCGATCTCGAGCTTCTCCTCGGCAATCAGCCGCGCGGCATGGCCGGCGAGGAGCCGCTTGCCAAGCCTGCTCAGCACCATCGTGCCGAGTTGACCTATTGCCGAGATCCAGCCCTGGCGGCGAGCGCGGCCAAGCAGCAATTGCTTTTTGGATTCAGGCGTTTCGAGGACGACGCTGACAGGGCCGACGCGGTCGGTGATCGCGTTGACGATAGCCCAGACATGCGGGCCTCCTCCAGTGACGATCACGATCGGTCGCGGACTGGATTGCGACGCTGCCATGGATCTCTCTCCCCTCCAAGCGACCCGTTCTCGACAATGGGCGGATGCTAGGGCGTCCGGGTTAATCCTTGGTGATCAGCTCTTCGATACACGGTCAGCGCTTGAATTCGATGATATCGAGCTTCGATTCGTAGTAGGGCGCCGGAAATTCGATGCGCCATTCCTTGGCGCTGTTGCGAAAGGCGTAGCCGACCTGATCGGTTTGCGGGCCGCTGCCATAGGGCTTTGCCGGATCGCTGTTGACATAGAAGGAGCCGAGATAGATCGAGCGTTTCTCGCCATCGTCGAAGAAACGGCCCTTGGTGCGCTGCGAGCCGCTGATCTTTTCCAGCCGCCAGCCGGAACCGTCGTCGCTCACCTTGCACTTGAACCAGCCATAGATGACGAGCGGCAAAGGTCCGCCGGCCTTGATGGTGCGGCACCGCCAGTTGCCGGTCAGGTCCTTGTCGGAGAAGGCGACGAGCGGTTTTGCCAGCAAGGCGTCGAGTTGCTTGACCTCGGCGGGGTCGCCCGCTTTCGCTTCGGCCAGCGCTGCCTTGCGCGTCTCGCCATATTTGTCGAGCCGCGCCTTGTCGGCTGGGGTGATCAGTTTCTGCACCTCGCCATCGGCAAGGGCGGGCAGCGTGCAGCAGAGCAGGCCGACAAGGGCGAACAGCGGGCGAAGTGTCATCGGAAGCCTCCCGGTTGATGTCTGGCGCAGCGCCGCTGCCCCTGGTGCATAACTTATCGGGTCGCTGGCGCCTGTCATCCGTGCTTAACAGCGTCACGGTCAAAAATCATGGTGTGACGAATGCGAATCTTGCTCACGGGATCGTCGGGTTGGCTGGGCAGCGCGCTGGCGCCGCGGCTGCGCGCGCTTGGACACGACGTCACCGGGCTCGATCCTGTGCCATCGGCAGAGACGCGCCTTGTCGGTTCCATCGCCGACCGTGACCTTGTCCTGCGCACGGTCCGCGACAACCGGATCGAGGCGATCATCCACAGCGGCGCGCTGCACAAGCCCAACATCGAGAACCGCGCCAACAGCGATTTCGTCGCCACCAATGTGCAAGGCACGCTGAACCTGCTCGACGCGGCGGTGGCGACAGGCGTGCAGCGCTTCGTTTTCACCTCGACGACGTCGCTGATGATTTCGCAGGCGATACGCGACGACTTCAGCGGCGGGGCTCGGAAAGCTGCCTGGCTGATGGAGGCGATGTCGCCCGAGCCGCGCAACATCTATGGCGTCACCAAGCTTTCAGCAGAGCATCTCTGCCGCCTCTATCATATCCAGCATGGGCTGCCGGTGGTGGTGCTGCGCACGGCCCGCTTCTTTCCCGAAGCCGACGACATGGCGCATGCGATCGAACAGTCGGATGCCAACACCAAGGCGAACGAATTGCTATTCCGGCGCTTGACGGTGGAGGACGCGGCGGAGGCTCACATCCTTGCCCTTGAAAAGGCGCCACAGCTGGGTTTCGATATTTTCATCGTCTCGGCGCCGACGCCATTCCACCCGGATGATTGCGCGGCCTTGATCGCCGATGCTCCGTCGGTCGTGGCGCGCCATTTTCCGGACTTTCCGGCGCTTTATGCGCGAAAAGGCTGGACGATGTTTTCCTCCATCGACCGTGTCTATGACGCGTCGCGGGCAAGGGACAGGCTGGGTTTCGTCTGCAAGACGAGCTTTGCCGATGTGCTTGCGGCGCTGCGGGCGGAAGAGGGGGCTGCCTAGCCCGCGACAGCAGCAGCTTGCGCCATTCCGGCCGTCAGGTCGCCATAGCCGGTGGCGCGGCGTTCGTAGACGAGACCGAGCATTTTGGCGGCGTTTTCGGCGACCTTGTCGAGTTCCGGATCGTTGGTCTGGGCGAGGTAGATCAGCTTCTCGTAGTTGCCGAAATAGTCCTTGATCAGCTCCGGGTGCTTGTCGAGGCCGAGCGGCTTCATGAAGAAGGCATCGAACTGCCGGCAGAGGAAGTCGGTCATGTAGAACGACATCATGTCGTCGTCGGCGATTTTCGCGTAGGCATCCATGCCTTGATAGAAGGCAAAGCAGTGCGGGCCGGCCATGCGCTCGACGCTATGCTTCTCGCAGATGCGGTCGAGCAGGCCGCCGGTGCCGCAATCGGCATAGCCGACGAAGATGTTGGTGTAGCCTTCGGCCTTGGCCTTTTCGATTGCCTTGTCCATGGCCGGGGCGATGCGGTCGGGATAGAAATGGAATTCCGCCGGCAGGCAGGTCAGGTCGAGGTGATCCAGTCCGAGCTGTTCCTTGACGGCCAGAACTTCGCGCGCAATCATCCCACAGGCGATAATGAGCAGCCTGTCGTCTTGATTCTGTTTCATTTTTTGCGTCTTTGCCATGGAACCAGTCGAGCCGGCCTTCGTTGCTGTGGCGCTAATTTATCTGTTGAGGGAGACACCGTCCATGAAACTGCTACGCATCACGCCGATCGCCATCCTGGCCTGCGCCTTGGCCCTTGCGGCTTGCGCGAACACCGTCCGTGGCGTCGGCAGGGATGTCAAATCAACTGCCAAGGCGGTCGAGGACACCGTCACCAAGCCCTGATCCGCGCACGGCCTTCCCCAACATCTGGGAACAAAAAAGCCGCGCTGCAAGGCGCGGCTTTTTTCATGGGTCATTACGAGACCTGCGGGCTCAGGCCGAAGCGCGCACATTGTGCTTGCGCTTCATGTAGTCCTTGGCGGTCTCGACCGCCACCGCCGCGTCGCGGCAGTAGGCATCGGCGCCGACGGCCTTGCCGAATTCCTCGTTCAGCGGCGCACCGCCGACCAGCACCACATAGTCGTCGCGGATGCCCTTTTCCTTCATCGTGTCGATGACGACCTTCATGTAGGGCATGGTCGTGGTCAGCAGTGCCGACATGCCGATGATATCGGGCTGGTGCTGTTCGATCGCATCGAGATATTTCTCGACCGCATTGTTGATGCCGAGATCGATGACGTCGAAGCCGGCGCCCTCCATCATCATGCCGACGAGGTTCTTGCCGATGTCGTGGATGTCGCCCTTGACCGTACCGATGACCATCTTGCCCTGCTTTGGCGCGCCGGTGGCGGCGAGCAGCGGGCGCAGGATGAACATGCCGGCCTTCATCGCGTTGGCGGAAAGCAGCACTTCCGGCACGAACAGGATGCCGTCGCGAAAATCCTCGCCGACGATGCGCATGCCTTCGACCAGCGCCTCGGTGAGCACCTTGTAGGGCACCCAGCCGCGCTCGAGCAGGATGTTGGTGCCTTCCTCGATCTCTTCCTTCAGCCCGTCATAGAGATCGTCGTGCATCTGCTGCACCAACTCGTCGTCGGAAAGTTCGGAAAGGATGATCTCGTCGTCGGACATTTGTATCGAGCTCCTGCCGGCATCGCGACCATGTCGCAAGGCACAAAATATTCGCGCTCATACCTAACCCGCTGGGGGCATGTATCCATAGCTGATTTGCGACTTCCCGCAAAAGGAAAGCGACCGTAACTCTCTTGGAATTCTTGTCGATTTTGCGACAGGCGTTGGCGCTGGCGGGCCGTTTCGAATAGGGTGCATGGCTACGATCTGGCAAGAAGCGGCGAGAGGCAGCCGCTATGGATTCCAGACAAGAACAGATTCAGGGAAGAACCACCATGAGCGAACACGCGGCAGTCGATCAGGAAGCGTCAAACGCGCGACGTGGGCGCGGCGCCAGCGGCGGGGCAGCCGCCCGGCGGGCAGCACGTTCGGGCGGTGGCCCGGGCACGCAGCTCACCTACATCAAGCGCAAGATCAACGTTTATGAGGTGCTGGACGAGGAAGGCCTGGCGCTGATCGAGAAGAATACCGACACGGTGCTCGAGGAGATCGGCATCATCTTCCGCGACGATGCGGAAGCGCTGCAACTGTGGAAAGAGGCCGGCGCCGACGTCAAGGGCGAGCGCGTGCACTTTCCGAAGGGTCTGTGCCGTTCTCTGCTCAAGACCGCGCCGTCCATCTATACCCAGCACGCCCGCAATTCCGAGCGCTCGGTGCAGATCGGCGGCAACGCCACCGTCTTCGCGCCCGTCTATGGCCCGCCCTTCGTGCGTGACCTCGACGGCGTCAGGCGTTACGCGACGATCGAGGATTTCCAGAATTTCGTGAAGCTCGCTTATATGGCGCCGTCGATCCACCATTCGGGCGGCACGGTGTGCGAGCCGGTCGACGTGCCGGTCAACAAGCGCCACCTCGACATGATCTACAGCCACATCAAATATTCCGACAAGCCGTTCATGGGTTCGGTGACCGCGCCGGAGCGCGCCGAAGACACCGTCGCCATGGCCAAGATCGTGTTCGGCGACGATTTCGTCGAGAACAACACGGTGCTGACCAGCCTGATCAATGCCAATTCGCCGATGGTGTTCGACGAGACCATGCTCGGCGCGCTGAAAGTCTATGCGCGCCACAACCAGGCCTGCATCGTCACGCCGTTCATCCTTGCCGGCGCGATGAGCCCGGTGACGGTGGCCGGCACGCTGACGCAGGTTCTGGCCGAAGTGCTGGCCGGTGCGTCGTTCACGCAGCTGATCCGGCCGGGCGCGCCGGTGCTGTTCGGCACCTTCGCCTCGTCGATCTCGATGCAGTCGGGCGCGCCGACCTTCGGCACGCCGGAGCCATCGCTGGTTTCCTATGGCGCTGCACAGCTGGCGCGTCGCCTCGGCCTGCCGTTCCGCACCGGCGGCTCGCTCTGTGCGTCCAAGGTTCCGGATGCGCAGGCGGCCTATGAAAGCGCCAACACGCTGAACTCGACCATCCTGGCCGGCACCAATTTCGTGCTGCACTCGGCCGGCTGGCTCGAGGGCGGGCTGGCGTCCTGCTACGAAAAATTCATGATGGACATCGACCAGCTCGGCATGACGCAGAAGTTTTCCGAGGGCGTCGATCTGTCGGAAAACGGCCAGGCGATGGACGCCATCCGCCAGGTTGGCCCGGGCAGCCACTATCTCGGCTGCGACCACACCCAGGCCAATTTCCAGACCGCCTTCTACCGCTCCAACATCGCCGACAACAATTCCTACGAGCAGTGGCTTGCCGAAGGCGAGAAGACGGCACCCCAGCGTGCCAACGAGCTCGCCCGCCGCTGGCTGGAAAGCTACGAGGCGCCGTATCTCGATCCGAGCATCGACGAAGCGTTGAAAGACTTCATCGCCAAGAAGAAGGGGTCGATGCCCGACGCCTTCACTTGAAAGGAGCCCGAGTCAGGCGGGGCTAAAGTCGCCAACATCATCCACAAGGAAGTCTGGCGGAGCGCGTTCTCCGATCCGGTCAAGAAGGAATGACTGCGCCTGCCGGCAGCGTTGACCGCATTGCTGCGGTGCTTCTCGCCAACGGCCTTGTCCTTCGTGGCGGCTTCAATTTTACGCCAGGCGATGCGCCGCTAACGGGATCATCGGGTGCGTCGGCAGCGGCCGTCCTGCTGGTGGGGCAGGCGGGCGCGGCACCCTGGCCGCATTTCCTGCGTTGGCGAGAGCAACAGCCACAGGCAATCGCCAATCCGCTCGACACGTGGTCGCGCGAAGTGATCGGCGCCGTGGCGGAGACGTTCGGGGCGCGGGCCGTTTCGCCTTCCGACAGGCCCTATCTGCCGTTCCAGCAATGGGCGATGCGGGCGGAGGGGCTGAAGCCTTCACCGCTCGGCATCCTCATGCATCCGCGATACGGGCTCTGGCACGCCTATCGCGGTGCGCTGCTGTTCGACGACGAGCTTCCGGTTCAAGCCGCCGAGGCAACGCCCCATCTTTGCGATAGCTGTGTCGAGAAGCCCTGCCTGAAATCCTGCCCGGTCGACGCCTATTCCGTGCAGGGGTTCGCCTATCCGTCCTGTCTGGCGCATGTGCGGGGAGCGAATGGCGAACCGTGCCGCAGCGGCGGCTGCCTTGACCGGAACGCCTGTCCCTATGGTACGGCCTACCGCTACCCCCCGGAGGTCCAGTCGTCTCACATGGCAAGCTTTGCGGCGGTGGCCGGCTGATCGAAATGCAGCCCTGATCCAAGCAGTAGCTTGACGGTTGATGGCAGTGGACCTATTCATCAAGTCATCAGATGACTTGATGAATAGGCCGATGCAACCCGCCATCAGAACCAATCTTACCGACAGCGCCACCGAAAGCCTGCGTGCCGAGATCGTCAGCGGCCGCTGGGGCGTCGGCGAGCGCATTCCCAATGAGACAGCCCTTACCGACCTTTTGTCGGTCAGCCGCGGCACGGTGCGTGAAGCGGTGCGGGTGCTGGTCTCGCAGGGACTGCTCGATACGCGCCAGGGCTCGGGCACTTATGTGCGCTCCGCCGTCGATGCCTCTGCCGCGCTCGACCGGGTCAAGCGCAGCGGCCTGCGCGATCAATGGGAGGCGCGGGCAGCGCTGGACCTCGAGGCCGCACGGCTCGCCGCCTGGCGTCGCACCCCGGCCGATCTCGAGCGGATGCGGCAATTGCTTGCCGAGCGCGGCACCGTCGCGGACGGCGGAAGCGACGCCTTCATCCGCCGCGACCTTGCTTTCCACAAGTCGGTCGTCGCGGCGTCCGGCAACAGGGCAATGATGGAGCTCTACGACTTCTTCACCGCCGCCATCACCGAAACAATCCACGCCACCCTCGACGGCAATCTGCCCGAACCGGACCAGCAGGCGCACGCGGCAATCGTCGACGCCATCGCCGCGAGCGATCCCGAGCGCGCGGTTGCCGCCGTCCGCGCCTTCATGGCACCGGTGCTTGCCCAACTTGAAAGACTGCTTTCGCAATGAACCAGAGTTTTCGTCAGCCTGACCCGAAGGCGCAATCCGAGGCCATCAAGGGGCTGGAACTCATTGATGCGGAAGTCGACAGCCTGCCCGCGCCGCAGCCGCCTGAACTGCGCAGCCGTGCGGCGCGTATCGTGCTCGGCGCGAGCCTCGTGCTGATCGCCTTCAGCCTGCGGCCGCTGTTTTCCAGCCTGTCGGTGCTGTTGCCCGAGGTGATGCAGGCAACCGGGCTTTCGACGACAGGCGCCAGCCTGCTGACGACGCTGCCCGTTCTGTGCCTGGGCCTGTTTGCGCCCTTCGCACCGAAACTTGCCCAACGCTATGGGGCTGAACGCACCTTGCTCGGCGCACTCGCGCTGCTGGTTCTGGGAACCGGACTGCGCTGGTTCGGGTCGATTCCCCTGTTGTTTGTCGCCACTTTCCTTGCCGGCGGTGCCATAGCCATCGGCAATGTGCTGCTTCCGGGCCTGGTGAAACGTGATTTTGCCGACAGGGCCGCCGTCATGACCGGGCTCTACACCATGGCGCTCTGCGCCGGTTCGGCCGCCGCCGCCGGCTTCACGCTGCCGATCGAGCATTTTGTCACGGGTTCATGGTCTGGGGCGCTAGCTGCCTGGGCGGTGCCGACGCTGGTCGTGCTGTTGATCTGGATTCCGCAGGCGCTGGGCAGCCGGCGGCAGGTCAGCCATCAAGGGTTTCGCGTCGTCGGGCTTTGGCGCGATCGCCTGGCCTGGCAGGTGACACTGTTCATGGGCCTGCAGTCGGCACTTGCCTATTGCATCTTCGGCTGGCTGGCGCCGATCCTGCGCGAACGCGGTTTCGATGCGGCCACCGCCGGCGCCATGGTTTCGGTGTCGGTGATGGCGCAGGTCATCACCTGTCTCGCCGTGCCGTCCTTTGCGATGCGGCTGAAGGACCAGCGCGGCATCAATGTGGCGCTCGTTGCCACCGCGGTGATTGCGCTGCTCGGCATTCTCTTTGCACCGACCTCGACCGTGCTGTTCTGGGCGGTCCTGCAAGGCATCGGGCAGGGCGGTCTGATCGCGGCTGCCATGAGCCTGATCGTGCTGCGTTCGCCGGATTCGCATGTCGCGGCCCATCTTTCCGGCATGGCGCAAGGTGTGGGCTATGTGCTGGCGGCCTTCGGCCCGCTGCTAGTGGGTCTGATCCGTGGCTGGACCGGCAGTTTTTCGGCGTCGGCCCTGCTGTTTGTAGCGCTGGGGCTTGGCGCCGCCATCATGGGGCTCGGCGCCGGCCGCGCGGTGCATGTGGGCGCACGGACCGTGCGCGCCGACGACCGATAGTGCGTCACGCAATCCTGCACGAAATGTTGACTGTCAGGTTCAGGGAACGCCTTGCCGTATCGGCTTGGCCGGATATGTATCGCGCACCAATCGAACGGAGCGGGCGATGACGAAACAGGACCTTCAGATCAAGACCAGGGATGGCGTTGCCAAAGCAGGGCTTTTCCGCTCGGCAAACGCATCTCCGGCCAAGGCCGGCGTCATTCTTTATCAGGACGCTTTCGGTCCGCGGCCGGCGCTCGACAGTATGGCCGAGCGGCTGGCGAATGAAGGTTATGCGGTGCTGGTGCCCGACCTGTTCTACCGCAATGCGCCTTACGGGCCCTTCGACGCCAAGACCGCCTTTGTCGAGGAAAAGACCAAGGCAGCGCTGATGGCGCTGGTCACCGGCACCTCACAGGATATGACCATCAGCGACAGCGGTGCATTCCTCGATGCACTTGCTGCCGAGGGCATCACAGGGCCGATCGGCACCGTCGGCTATTGCATGGGCGGCGGTCGATCATTGAATGCGGCTGCAACCTATCCCGAACGGATAAAAGCGGCCGCGAGCTTCCATGGCGGCAATCTCGCCAGCGACGCCGCCGACAGCCCGCATCGCAAGGCGGCCGCCATCAAGGCGCGTGTCTATGTCGGCATGGCGGGTGTCGACAGGAGTTTCCCGCCGGAACAGTCGGCGCGACTGGCCGAGGCGCTCAGGGTTGCGGAAGTCGACCATGTCATCGAGAACTATGCCGGCATGGCGCATGGCTGGTGCGTACCCGATCATAGCGTTTTCAATGCCGCGGGTGCGGAACGCCACTGGAAGCGATTGACGACGCTGTTCGCCGAGACCCTGATCTAAGCCTTTCCGCGGCTGTTCTTGCCTGTTGGCTGCCCGTCCCGTTCGCGGTATCAGGCAGCACAAATGGCGCGGCCCCATATCAGCGGGTCGAGCGGGAACGACTAACCTGATGCAATCCTATGATGTCGTGATCATCGGCGCGGGTGCCGCCGGAATGATGTGCGCCGTGGAGGCGGCTAAGCGCGGCCGTTCGGTGCTGATCCTCGATCATGCGGCAATGCCTGGCGAAAAAATCCGCATCTCCGGCGGAGGCCGGTGCAATTTCACCAACATCCATGCCAGCCCGAAGAATTTTCTCTCGGGCAATCCGCATTTCTGCATTTCGGCGCTCAGTCGATACACGCAGCGCAATTTCATCGCGCTCGTCGAACGTCACCGCATCGCCTATCACGAAAAGACACTGGGGCAGTTGTTCTGCGACGGCTCGGCACGCCAGATCATCGACATGCTGGTCTCGGAAATGCGGGACAGGGGCGTGGAGCTGGCGCTGTCGACCAAGGTTGAGGATGTCCGCAAGACCGAGGAGGGGTTTGTGCTCACCCTCTCCACGGTCACGGTCACTTGCCAGTCCGTTGTCGTGGCCTGCGGCGGCAAGTCTATCCCCAAGATGGGGGCGACCGGCTTCGGCTACGAGCTTGCCGAACGGTTCGGCCTTGCCATTGTCGAAACGCGGCCGGCGCTGGTGCCGCTGACCTTCGATGCAAACACGCTCGAGCGGTTGGCGCCCCTGGCCGGCAATGCCGTCGACGCGGAAGTCGCCTGCGGCAAGACGCGGTTTTCCGAAGCGATGCTGTTCACGCATCGCGGCGTCAGCGGACCGTCCATCCTGCAAATCTCGTCCTATTGGCGCGAGGGCGATGAAATCCGCATCGCCATGCTGCCGGGGGTGGATGTCGCGGATCTTGTTCGTGCCGCCAAGCGCGGCAATGGAAGGCAAGCGGTGCAGACGGTGCTGGCAAACCATCTGCCGAAGCGGCTGGCACAGTCGATCACTGAACGAACCGGGATCGACGGCAACCTCGCCGATCTTTCGGACGCCCAGATCAAAACCGTCGCCGCCGCGGTCAATGACTGGCGCATCAAGCCTGCCGGCTCGGAGGGTTACCGCACCGCCGAAGTGACGCTAGGCGGGGTCGACACCAACGGACTGGACCAGAAGACGATGCAGGCGAAATCCGTGCCGGGCCTGTTCTTCATCGGTGAAGCCGTCGATGTCACGGGTTGGCTGGGTGGCTATAATTTTCAGTGGGCATGGTCGTCGGGCTGGGTGGCCGGGCAAGCGGCCTAGGGTCAAAAGCGCCGACCCACGACCTGCTTCATAGTCTTACTTCTGCACCTTCGCCCGAGTAGCCGCCGGGGCTTTCTTCTTCTTTTTGGCCTGGTTGTAATGGATGGCGGCACGGACGAGTTCTTTCAGAGCGCCCTCATGGAGTTTATCGCCCTCAAGAATATCGATTGCCCGCCATACCTTGCCGCCAAAACCGTTGTTGAACAGTCTGTCGGGGTCCGGCAGGCTCGCGCCATGGGAAAAGGTGAGTTTCACCTTGTCCTTGTGGGCGTTGCCGACCACGATGTTCCCGTCGAGGCACCATACCGGGCTGCCCATCCACTTCCACTCCTCGACGATGTCCGGGTCGGCTGCAAGGATGGTCTTGCGGATGCTGGCGAGCGTTTCGGCTCGCCAGTCCGTGAGGCCGGCGATCAGCTGGTCGATCTGTTCGGATGGGTTCATTGGGTGCCTTCCTTGACGCGTTTCAACCGCCGCCCGTTACCAGCGCGCCAGCTGGGTGATCTGAACGAGGTTGCCGCAGCTGTCGTTCAGCTGTGCGATGGTCGAACCGGTCACCTCGGTCGGCGGCTTGATAAACGCGCCGCCCTTCGCCTTGATGCGCTCGTAGTCGCCCTTGACGTCGTCAGTGAAGAACATGACCGCGGGCTGACCCTGCTTGAAGATGGCTTCCTGATAGGCCTTGGCGGCCGGGTTGTCGTTGAGCGCGAGCTGCAGCTCCGTTCCATCAGGCTCTTCAGCCGAGGCCACGGTCAGCCAGCGATAGGGCCCGTTGCTGAAATCGGCCTTTTTGGCGAGGCCCAGCACGTCGGTGTAGAAGCGCAGTGCGTTTTCCTGGTTGTCCACGTACACGCTGGTCAGCTTGATCTTCATGGCTCTTTCTCCTCTGTCGTATTCGGTCGTTACGGGATCCAGCCGGGCTGCGCGGCCGACTGCTTGATCCAGTCCGCCATCCGCGCCTCGTCGAACTGGTCATCGCAGATGTCGATCCAGCGCACATCCTTGCTTTTCACCGTGCCGCCGGGTGGGATCGGCCGACATGCCGCTGAAGAACATCACCTTCACGTAATGGGTGAAGACATGAAACGACACGAACCAGCCCTGGCCCTCGATGCCGTGGAAGGGCGAGTTCCATCGCACGGCCTTGCTGACGTCAGGCACGTTGCGCACGATGAGCGCGTCGAGGCGCTCGCCCAGCCCGCGCTTCCAGCCCGGCATTGCGGCGATGTAGGCCTGCACCGGGGCGTCGCCGTCGCCCTTGGCGATTTGCGGGTTGCCGCCCGAGAGCAGCACCGGCGCAGCCTTGGCCGTGGTCGATTGTCCCGGTGTCTTGGCCATTCCGCCCACTCCTATCCGCCCGCACGCTGCGCGCCGCGCTCCTTGGCGACATAGGGCAACACGAACATGTACAGGCCGCTGAACAGCAGCAGGAAGAGCGGCAAGAGCGGCGAATAGACCACCCAGGCGGGAGGCTGCCCAAATGCCATGGTGGCGAAGTTGGCGATGACGGTCAGCGTAAAGATGATCGACAGCCAGCGATGAATTTGCCGGATCCACTTGTTCCAGTCCAATGAGACCTCCCGTCAAAAACGAGCCGAAGCGGACCAGCGGTCCGCTTGCCGGCGGTTTCAATCCAGCCGCGCCAGGACGTCTTCCAGGGCGGTAAGGAACCTTTGCCAGCCGACCGTGGCGCCGCGGAAATATGGCTGCTGATCCGGCCGGAAGCCCGTCTGCTCCATGCGCAGATGGGTTCCCGTGCTGGTAGCGGTGAGCGTCCAGGTCACCACACTCTCGAGATCTTTGGTGTCCCAGGTGTAGGACAGCGTCTTGTTGGGCTCGACCGTCTGGACCTGACAGTCGACGCCGCCCCAGTCCGCGCTGAGATTGAAGCGGTGGTCCACGACTGGCTTGAAGTTGTTCTTCATCAGCCACTCCTCGATCAGATGCGGTTGGGTGAGCGCGCGCCAGATCTTCTCCGGCGGATAGGGGATCTCACGTTCGACGATGACGGAGCGCGTTTCGGTCGCAGTGTTGGTCATTGATCCATTCTTTTGAGCAAATTTTCGAGGTCGTCGAACCGGCTCTGCCAGAACGCGTTCATCTGGTTCGTCCAGTCGGTCAGTGGAGAAAGCGCTGCAAGCTGGGCGCTATAATGGGTCTGCCGTCCCTCATGGCGGTCGCGCACCAGCCCGGCCTGCCGGAGCACGCCGAGATGCTTCGACACCGCCGGCTGCGAGACGCCTGACTGAGCCGTCAGGGCGCCGACGGTCTGCTCGCCTTGCCGGCACAGGCGCTCGAAGATCGCCCGACGCGTCGGATCGGAGAGCGTTCTGAAGAGGACGTCGTGAGCGTTGGTCATTTGGGATCGATAACCCGGTGGCTATTGATTGACGTATAACCGTCGAGATATGTATGTGTCAAGCGGGAGCGTGGGTGGTCACGATCCGCCCGTTTCCAAAAAAATCTTTCCATTACCCCAAGGATTGGCCATTAGCCTTCGTCCAACAGGCAAATGATGGCGATGATGTTGGATGAAAGCGAAGCCTCCGACGCTGAACTGATCGGGCGGGCGAAGGGCGGAGACAGGGGGGCCTTCAGCAAATTGCTGGAGCGTCACTACGACTTCGTCTATCGCGCCGCCTATCGCTGGTGCGGCAGGAAGGCCGATGCCGAAGACATCGCCCAGGAAGTCTGCGTCAGGCTAGGTGTGAGCTTTCGGGA
>NZ_SMYZ01000071.1:0-15822 GCF_004919685.1 Mesorhizobium norvegicum
GCCGGCATCAGAAATTCCAGCCGCCTCAGCCCGTCCCGCGCACATATCCCGCCAGCGCCACGGCATTGTTATGCGCCTCATCATGCGCGCCATAGAGCAGCGTCACCTTGCCGTGGCGAAGCAGGCCAAGCAATTCACCCACCGCCCCGCTATTCCCATCCAGCTCAACCCGGTACCGTTCCTGAAACTCCGCCCAGCGCTCGGGCTCATGTCCGAACCATTTGCGCAACTCGTCACTCGGCGCGATGTCCTTCAGCCACAGCGCCAGCGCGGCGTGTTCCTTGCTGACACCGCGCGGCCAGATGCGGTCGACCAGAACCCGCTGCCCGTCATCGGGCGCCGGTGGTTCGTAGATACGCTTGACCGCCAGGTCGAAGGTCATCGGACCCTCCGCAAGGGGTCAGGCCCACTCGCCCTTGCGCATGACAGGCACGCGCCTGCCGTCCTTGTGGAGGCCATCAATGTCGATCTTGTCCGAACCGATCATCCAGTCGATGTGGATGAAGCTCTTGTTGCCGCCGCGCGCCGCGATCTCGTCCTGGTTGAGCGAAGCGCCGTCGACGAAGCACTTCGAATAGCACTGGCCGAGCGCGATGTGGCAGGCGGCGTTCTCGTCGAACAGCGTGTTGAAGAACAACAGCCCGCTCGCCGAGATCGGCGAGGAATGCGGCACCAGCGCCACTTCGCCGAGGCGGCGTGCGCCTTCGTCGGTGTCGAGTACTTTCTTCAGCACGTCCTCGCCCTTCGACGCCTTGGCCTCGACGATCCTGCCCGCCTCGAAACGCACCGAGATGTTGTCGATCAGCGTGCCCTGGTAGGACAGCGGCTTGGTCGAGGAGACATGACCCTCGACACGCCTTGCATGCGGCGTGGTGAAGACCTCTTCGGTCGGGATGTTGGGATTGCAGGTGATGCCGTTCTTGGCGGTCGAGGCGCCGCCCATCCATTCATGACCGTCCGCCAGGCCGACGGTCAGGTCGGTGCCTGGTCCGGTGAAGTGCAGCGCATGGAAATTATGACCGTTGAGCCATTCGGTGCGGCTGCGCAGCGCTGCGTTATGCGCCTTCCAGTTGCCGATCGGATCCTCAACATCCACGCGCGAGGCGGCGAAGATGGCATCGGCGAGCTTCACGACCGCAACATCGTCGGCATCATCAGGAAAAACCTGTCTGGCCCAGGCGAGGTCCGGATAGGCGACGATGTTCCAGTTGATGTCGAAGCCGGTGATCTTTTCCAGCGCCGGTTGATAAGCCATCGAATTGGCCTTGTTGGCGCGCGCCACCTTCGCCGGATCCTGTGCCGACAGAAGCGACGGATCCTCGCCGCGCACGGCCAGCCTTGCCGCATTGTTGGAAAAGGCCTTCGCCATGCCTTCATAGAGCCAGCCGGCGGCGTGGTCGAAACTGGCATCGGCGCCGAAGCGGTAGCGGGCCAGCGTCATCTCGTCATCGTTGAAGATCGGTGTTACCAGCCCGGCGCCGGCCTTGTAGGCGTGCTCGACGATCCGCCTGGTCAGCGGCAGCGCCGCGATGGACGATGTCAGCACCAGATCCTGCCCCGGCTGCAATTGCAGCCCGACCTTGATGGCGACTTCCGCCAGCCTGTCGAGTTTCACCGGGTCGATCGATGCGGAAACGCCGCGCGAATGTGTGGTCATGATCCTGCCTGTCGTAGTTTGATATCCTCCTCACCATAGACCGGTGCCACGGTGCTTTCCACCGCGATCGCACCGGCGGGTTCGGCATTCGCGGACCCGAACTGCGCCATGGTTGCCTCGATCTCTTCCCTGATCCAGGCCTTGAAGTCGCGGACCTTGCGGCTTTCGGCCTTGGCAGAGGAGGTCACCAGCCAATAGCCGAGCCCGCTCTGGGCGCGGATTCCGAAAGGCGCCACCAGCCGCCCATCGGCGAGCGCATCGGCGGCGAGCAATTGCCAGCCCAGCATCACGCCATGGCCGGCAATCGCCGATTCCAGGCACAGCATAGGGTCGGTGAAACGCGCGCCTTTCAGGAAGGTGACAGGTGGAACGCCGGCTGTCTCGAACCAGCTTTCCCAGTTGATCATCGCCCGCTCGTCGGTGATCGCGCAGGTCTGGGCAAGGTCCTCGATCGACTTCAGTTTTCTGGCAATCACCGGTGCGCAGACCGGGAAGACTTCCTGCGCCAAGAGCAGTTCCGCCCGCCCGCCCGGCCATTTGCCGTCGCCGAGCCGGATGGCGATGTCGATGTCTGAATGATCGAGATTGGCCAGGCGCACCGAAGCGTCGATGCGCAGCAGTACGTCGGGATGCCGGGCGAAGTGGCGCGACAGTCGCGGCAAAAGCCACTTTGAGGCAAAGGCCGGCGCCACCGAAACCACCAAGGTGCACTGCGTTGCCTCGTCGGCCAGCGCCACGGCCTGGGCGAGCTCGCGGAAGCCAGCGCCGAGGCGGGCCGCGAAGACGGCGCCGAACTCGGTCAGCACGAGACCGCTCGCCGTTCGCTCGAACAGGGCCTGGCCGAGCTGCTTCTCGGTGCGGCTGATCTGCTGGCTGACAGCACTGACGGAAACGTTGAGCTCACCGGCCGCCGCCGCCAGCGATCCGAGACGGGCAACGGTTTCGACGGCGCGAAGGCCGTTGAGATGGACGCGGTTGAGCATAGCCATTTGAGTTTTTCTAAACCGATCCGGCTGAAATCTCAATTGTAAGAGATGTCGAAACGGCAGACCTTATCAGGGGAGACAGACCTGTGGAGCCGGAAATGCTAAGGATCTTGTCGTCGTCGCTGAAGGTCTTTTTCGCGAGCACGCCATATGAGCCGCGCCGGGAGAGCGAGATGCAGAGATGGCTGACCGATCCGCTTTCGCATCCCGTGCTGAACACCATGTCGGAACGCGAACTTGGCGACGTGCCGTTCAGGCTGACGGCACGGCGGACAGTGCACGAGACGGCGTCATTGCATGCCGGTTTCAGCGGGCGCTGCTGAGCGGGCGCTCAGCGTTCCGGCTTAAGGAAAGTTGAGGCGAGCGCCCCTGCTGCGGCCGCACTGGCCCAACAGATGGCGGATTGTTTCAGCGATCTCTGCACTTATTGTGCAGTGCAATGATATCAGCCACGTCAACAGCGCTGCGTTTCGCTTTCGCCGGCATGATTGCCATGGCGGTTGCCATGGGCATCGGCCGTTTCGTCTACACGCCGATCCTGCCCGGCATGATGCAGGAACTGCATCTGTCGCCGGCCGATGCCGGGTGGATCGCCTCCGCCAACTATCTTGGCTACCTCGTTGGCGCGCTGGCGGCGGCGGGCGGCTGGGCGCACGGGCGCGAGCGCCTGCTGATGCTGGCGGGGCTTGGCGCCAGTACGGTCCTGGCAGCCCTGATGGGGCTGACCGATGCGATGGCCGCCTTTCTCATCATCCGCTTTCTGGCCGGCCTGGCCAGCGCCTTCGTCATGGTGTTCATGGCCAGCATCGTTTTCAGCCATATAAACGCTGCCGGTCGCAGCGACCTCCAGGCGTGGCATTTCGGCGGCGTTGGCCTTGGCATCGCGATCTCGGCGGCGATGATGGCGGTGCTGGTCACCGAACATGCCGGCTGGGCGGCGGGCTGGCTGTGGTCGGCGGCAATTTCGGCCTGTGGTTTCGTACTCGTGGCGTTGTTGGTCAACGAGGGCCCGCTCGGCAATGGCGAAGTCGCCCGCGAGCCGGCACTGCGGATGGATCGGTCGTTGGTCAAGGTCATCATTGCCTATGGCCTGTTCGGCTTCGGCTATGTGGTGACGGCGACATTCCTGGTCGCCATCGTCCGGCAAGGCGGCGGCGGCCGAGTCTTCGAGGCCATGGTGTGGATGGTCGCCGGTCTTGCCGGATTTCCGTCGATTTGGCTGTGGCAGAAGATCGCTGCCCGGATCGGGCTCTATGCCGCCTATGCGCTGGCATGCTTCATCGAAGTTGTCGGTGTCACCGCTAGCGTCGCCATCGGCGGGCGTACCGGGCCGCTGCTTGGCGGCGTGCTGCTCGGCGGCACCTTCATCGCCATCACCGCCTTTGGCCTGCAGGCCGCCAGGCAGCAGGCGCCAAGTGCGCCGCGGCGGATCTTTGCCCTGATGACGGCAGCGTTCGGCCTTGGCCAGATCATCGGCCCGGTCGCCGCCGGGTTTCTGGCGCAAATGTCCGGCGATTTCTTCCTCGCCTCGATCACCGCCGCGGTCGTGCTGGTCGTCTCCGGCGCCATCACATGGTCGGCTGCGCCAAAATCGCCATGATTATGGGTTTGCTCGATGCGAGGCATCGGGCACGGGCATTTTCTTTCCCACTAATGTGTGACTTTATGCCCGCCAAACCCCGCTGATTTGCGCATAGATCGAGGAATTCCCCACAGTGTTCGTATCCTTCTTCCCGCAGCCGAAGCTGTTTTTCTCTTCGGTAGTCGTCTGGGTCCTTGCTGCGATTTTGTTCTGGTTCTTTGGCGGAGAACAACTTGGCGCCTTATTTGGATTACCTCCCGTAGCCGAAGGCGTCGACAAGATCATTGGCGTGTCACTCTTTTGGTCTAAGCCGTTTCTCTGGTTTTACATATATTTTGCTGCTGTCGTCCTCATTTTTTACGGCTTTTGGGCCTGGTACCGACCTCATCCATGGCGAAACTGGTCGATCCTTGGGACCTCACTGATCCTCTTTGTCATATACTACCAGGTGCAGGTAAACGTCGCTTTCAACGACTGGTATGGTCCGTTCTACGATCTCATTCAGAAGGCTTTGGGCACACCGTTCTCTACTACGCCGGGGGATTTCTATAGCCAGTTGGCGACAATCATGTGGATTGCGCTTCTGGCGGTCACGGTAGGGGCCCTCAACCGATTTTTTGTAAGCCACTGGATATTTCGTTGGCGCACCGCAATGAACGAATACTATATGGCCAACTGGGAAAGATTGAGAAACATCGAGGGTGCGTCCCAGCGCGTTCAAGAAGACACGATGCGCTTCTCGACCACGATGGAGGATCTGGGTGTAAGCCTGGTCGGGTCCGTCATGACCCTGATAGCGTTCCTTCCTGTGCTGCTACATCTCTCTCAGAACGTCACGGAGCTGCCGATTGTCGGCACTGTGCCTTACTCCCTGGTCGTGGTGGCAATCCTTTGGTCGCTCTTCGGGACCACTTTCCTGGCGTTGGTCGGAATCAAGTTGCCGGGGCTCGAATTCCGCACGCAGCGTGTCGAGGCGGCTTACCGCAAAGAACTTGTCTATGGCGAAGATGATGTAGGTCGCGCACAGCCGCCAACTGTTGCCGAGCTTTTTCGAAACGTAAGGAAGAATTATTTTCTCAAGTATTTCCATTATTTGTATTTCAACGTAGCCAGAATATTCTACCTTCAGATAGACAATATATTTCCATACATTGTTCTTGTTCCCACGATGGTCGCAGGAAAGATCAAGCTCGGTGCTCTGAACCAGATTCTCAATTCCTTTGATCAGGTCCGCTCGTCGTTTCAGTATCTGGTCAATTCCTGGCCGACCATTGTCGAGCTGATCTCGATCTACAAGCGTCTGCGTGCTTTCGAGGCGACGATTCATGGCGAGCCGCTTCCTGAGATTGACCGCCGCTTCGTAGAGCGCCAGGCACAGGAAGCCGATCCGGCGTAACTGTTAGGGGGAATGAGGGTACAACCGGGTTGGCGGCTCAGCCGCCGACCGAAGCCTGCTTCTGGGCAGCATCCTGGCGCGATACATAGTCGCGATAACTGATGCATTCGACATCGGCCTTGACGCAGACGTCGCCGGCAAAGCGCTCCAGCGCGTTCCAGTAGGCGCCGTCATTCATCAGCGCGAAGTGGAAGCCGAGTTCCAGCGGAATGCGCTTTCCCGCATATTGCCTGTCGAAGGCGGCGCGGAAGGCATCATAGGTCCGGTTCGCGAACTCGTCCGCCTTGCTTGGCCGCTCGAAGCCGCCGGAATGGCGGACATAGAGATTGTAGTCCATGGCGATCACCGGCCGTGACTTCGGTCCCTCCGGAATCTGCGGCAGCGAAAAGTGCATGATGCCATTGCCGGCCGTCGGTCGGGCAGGGCCCTGCGAGACGCCGCTCGCGTCGAACTGATAGCCGGCTGTCGGCAGCGCTTCGTAAAGCGTCTTGCCAGTCGACAGATACGGCGCGCGGAAACCGACCACCGCATGCCGCGCGAAATCGCGCCAGCCCTTTGGCTCGGGCGCAATGCCGTTGATCCCATAGGCGTTCTGGAGAATGTGCTCGAACGAACTGAACTCTTTCAGCCAGTCGGCCTTGCTCCAGTCCTTGCCGTCAAAATGGCCGCAGCCATGGCTGGCGATATCGTGGCCTTCATGCGCGGCAAGGCCGATCTGCTCGAGCCGCTCGGTGACTTCCTGCTTCGAGGCGGCAAAGCCGATGTTGGATTTGCCGGCGCTTTTGCCGGGCGCGGTGTATTCCTTGCGTGTCTCCGGCGACAGCAGGAAGACGCAGGAGAGAAAGTAGGTGAAATGCGCGCCGGTGCGCTGCGCCAGCGCCCGGCTACGCTTCCACTGCGAAATGTCGCGGGCGCTGTCGAACGAGATGATGACGACCTGTTTCGGCTTGGCCGGCGCTGGTGGCGCGGGCGGATCGGCCAAAGCGCCGCCGGCAGTGGCGAGCGAGGTGAGGGAAAACACAAGAACACGCAACGGACGGTACATCGGCAATCTGATCTGCATTCTGGGGGACGTCTTGAAGCCGGCTATCGCCTAAATGTGGCGTGGGTGCGATTGGCCTTTTCGGTGGCTTGCCTCGGGAATAGGCGATTTTCCGGTCGAACCCCTTCCATGCCGACAAAATTTCGCTAAAACGCGGGCTGACAAAGGCCCGACCGGGCAGGAATGGTTTTGATCGATGTCGGACGACAGTTTTATTCGTGAAGTCAATGACGAGATTCGTCGCGAACAGGCGCAGGCGCTGTGGGACC
This sequence comes from Mesorhizobium norvegicum, assembly GCF_004919685.1. Classification (GTDB taxonomy): domain Bacteria; phylum Pseudomonadota; class Alphaproteobacteria; order Rhizobiales; family Rhizobiaceae; genus Mesorhizobium; species Mesorhizobium norvegicum. Next base: position 6,933 of record NZ_SMYZ01000071.1, read on the forward strand.
GTTTTGGTCCCGCTTTGATTGTCATTGCGATTCTCGTGGTGCTCGGCACCGCCGCCTTCGTCGGCTATCGCTATTGGGACGAGACGCGCGCCAATCGTTCGGGCGATGCGTTCTCGCAGGCGCTGAAGCTTGCCAATGACGGCAAGAACGATGAAGCGCTGACCGCACTGGATCAGTTGGAGAAGGATGGCTACGGCGCCTATCCGTTGCTCGCCCGCATGCGCGGCGCGACCGTCAAGGCGGACAAGGGCGATATCGACGCCGCCGTCAAGGATTTCGACGAGGTCGCCGCCGACACGGCCATTCCCCAGGGCATTCGCGACATGGCGCGGCTGCGGGCAGCGCTCCTGCTTGTCGACCATGGCTCCTTCGCCGACGTCTCCAGCCGTGTCGAAGCGCTCACATCCGACACCAACACGCTGCGCCATACGGCGCGCGAGGCACTCGGCCTTTCCGCCTGGAAGGAAGGCAAGGCCCAGGATGCGCTAAAACTGTTCGACCAGATCGCCGCCGATGACGGCGCCCCGCGCAACACCCGCGAGCGCGCAACGTTGATGTCCGAGCTGATCCGCGGGTCGGGCAGTGCGTCGTGACCTTCAAAGTCGCCATCATCGGCAGACCTAACGTCGGCAAATCGACTCTTTTCAATCGGCTGGTGGGAAGGAAGCTGGCGCTTGTCGACGACACGCCGGGTGTCACCCGCGACCGTCGCGTCCATGCCGCCAAGCTTTACGACCTGCATTTCGATGTCATCGACACCGCCGGCTTCGAGGACGCGGGCGCCTCGACCTTGCCCGGCCGCATGCGCGCGCAGACCGAGATCGCCATCCGCGAGGCCGACCTGATCTTCTTCACCATCGACGCCAAGTCCGGGCTGTTGCCTGACGACAGGACCTTCGCAGAGATCGTGCGCAAGTCCGGCAAGCCGGTGGTGCTGGTCGCCAACAAGGCCGAGGCGAAGGGCGCCCAGGGCGGCATGCTGGAGGCCTGGGAACTCGGCCTTGGCGAGCCGATCCCGGTTTCGGCCGAGCATGGCCAGGGCATGCCGGACCTGCGCGATGCCGTGATCGGCGCGCTCGGCGAAGCGCGTGCTTTCGGCGAAGAAGAAGATGGCGAAGACGAAGAAGTCGCTGCCGGCGAGGTTCTGATCGGCGAGGATATCGCCGATCCGGATGCCGAGCACACCTATGACGATACCAAGCCGATGCGCATCGCCGTCGTCGGCCGTCCCAATGCCGGTAAGTCGACGCTGATCAACGCGCTGATCGGCGAAGAACGGCTGCTCACCGGACCGGAAGCCGGCATCACCCGTGATTCCATCTCGGTCGACTGGGATTGGCATGGCCGCCGTCTGAAACTGTTCGATACGGCCGGCATGCGCCGCAAGGCCAGGATCCACGAAAAGCTGGAAGTGATGTCGGTGCAGGACGGCCTGCGCGCCATCCGCTTCGCCGAGATCGTCATCATCGTCCTCGATGCCACCATTCCGTTCGAGAAGCAGGATCTGCAGATCGCCGACCTGATCATCAGGGAAGGCCGGGCGCCGGTGATCGCCTTCAACAAATGGGATCTGATCGACCATCCCCAGGAGCTTCTGGCCGAACTGCGCGAGAAGACGGAACGGCTTCTTCCCCAGGCGCGGGGCCTCCAGGCGGTACCCGTCTCCGGCGAGACCGGGCGCGGCCTCGACAAGCTGATGGATGCCGTCATCAGGACCCACAAAGTGTGGAACAGCCGCGTCTCGACCGGCAAGCTCAACCGCTGGCTGGAAGGCATCCTGGCGCACCACCCGCCGCCTGCCGTGGCCGGGCGCCGGCTGAAGGTCAAATACGTCACCCAGGCCAAGACCCGGCCGCCGGGTTTCGTCGTCCAGTGCTCGCGGCCCGATGCGATGCCGCAATCCTATGTCCGCTATCTCTCCAACAGCCTCCGCGAAGCTTTCGACATGCCCGGCGTGCCGATCCGCATTGCGTTGCGCACGTCGGACAATCCCTTCGCCGGCAGGTCCAAGAAACGCAGCTGATCATCGGCGCCCTCTTGGCGCAGCATGATCACGCCACGGCGCGCAGGCCGCTGTCGCTGGCCCGCGCATTTTCAGGCAGTGCTTGCCGCGCGGCGTCCAGCAGGATGTCGGCGAGGCGGGCCGCCACCGGCTCGGCCTCGGCGTCCTTGCGATGCAGGAACAACGCCATCTTGGGCAGGGCGGGCAGTCCGGCGATCTCAGGCGTTATCGCGCTGACGCTGGCCGGCAGGCCGATGTCGGTCCGGATCGTCAGCCCCAGCCCTGCCGCAACCGCTGCCCAGATACCGCCAAGGCTCGGACTGGAAAAGGCCATCCGCCACGACAGGCCGGCGCGGTCGAGCGTTTCGGTTGCCACTGTGCGCAAAAGGCATGGCGCCTCGAGCGCCACCAGCGGCAGTGGCTCACCGTGGCGCAGGCTGGTCTCGATGCGCTTTGCCGGGCCGATCCAGCGCATCTGCACATCGGCGACATGCTGGCTGTAGGGCAGCGTCTCGCCATTGTGCCAGGCGAGCGCGATGTCGAGACTGCCTGACAGGATCCGTTCGGCGAGTTCGTGGCTGCGTGCGATCCTGGCTTCGATCTTGACCTTGGGGTGCGCCCGGGCGAAGCGGCCGAGCACGTCCGGCAGCACCGCCTCGCCGAAATCCTCCTGCAGGCCGAGCCTTACCCAGCCTTCCAGCTCGACATCGTGGATGGCGGATGCCGCTTCGTCATTGAGCTCGATCAGCCGGCGCGCATAGCCGAGCATGGTCTCGCCGGCCTCGGTCAAGGCGAGGCCGCGTCCCGATTTGCGGAAGATCGGCGTCGCCGCCTGTTCCTCCAGTTTCTTCAACTGCGCGCTGACCGCCGACGTCGACCGGCCAAGCCGGTCGGCAGCCTTGGCAAAGCTGCCCAGCTCCATGCCGGTGACGAAACTGCGGAGGACGTCGAGGTCGAATGTCACGCGTCGCATATTATTAGTCCTGTTTTTCAGGATAGTAAGTTTAAAACTTCCTGATTTTAAGGATGAATCTGTAGCGCTAGAGACAGACCGTCAAGGCCAGACCGCTGGCCCATCACGGGAATGAAATCATGTCCGCCATCGTCAATTGCACCGACCGACAGCCGCCGGAACTCCTGGAAGATACCGCTGCTGGTTCGGTCCAGAGGGCATTCAAGCCCGGTCATCGCTGGAAGGTCCTGGGCATCGGCGTTGCCGCCAATGCCAGCTTCTCGGCCACTTTCTCCGGCATACCGGCAACGGCAGTCGTGCTTCGTCAGGGCTATCATTTGGGCAATGCGGAGCTCGGCCTGGCGCTCGGCCTTCTCGGGCTGGGGGTCGCGCTTAGCGAACTGCCCTGGGGCTTGCTCACCGATCGCTGGGGTGATCGCCGTGTGCTTTTGATCGGGCTCGGCGCAACGGCGGCGTGGCTCCTAGTCATGGCAATGCTGGTCGTGCCGACAAGGACCGGTATTCCCGATGTCACGCTGCTCTCCGCGAGCCTGCTCATCACCGGACTGCTCGGCGGCAGCGTCAACGGTTCGAGCGGCCGCGCCATCATGGGCTGGTTCCGGGAAAACGAGCGTGGCTTTGCCATGAGCATCAGGCAGACGGCGGTGCCGCTTGGCGGCGGCCTTGGCGCGCTCGTCCTGCCCTCGCTTGCCCTGGCTTTCGGCTTTGGCGCGGTGTTCGGGGTTCTGGCCGGTGCATCCGCACTCTCTGCCCTGTTCGCGTGGCGCTGGCTGCACGAGCCGCCGACGGCGGGCGAGGGCCATCTCGCTTCGGCGATCACCGGACCGGCGCCGCTGCGTAACATCGAGGTCTGGCGTATCGCGACCGCCATCGGCCTGCTCTGCTTTCCGCAAGTGGCGGTGCTCACCTTCGCCTCCGTGTTCCTGCATGACTTTGTCGGATTGGGAACGGCAGCAATCAGCGGGAGCCTCGCCGCTGTGCAGATCGGCGCCATGGTCATGCGCATTTGGAGCGGCCGCTTCACCGACCATCACGGCAACCGCCGTCAGTTCCTTCGCTTGTGTAGTGCGCTCAGCGCGCTTGCCTTCTTGGTGCTTTGGCTGCTGGTTCTGGCGGGTCCCGCCATACCGGGCGGACAGTTCTTCCTGATGGCTGTCCTTCCCGTCGTGCTGATTATCGCGGGCATCTCGGTCTCCGCCTGGCACGGCGTCGCCTATACCGAGCTTGCCACGCTTGCCGGCGCCGGCCATGTCGGAACCGCGCTCAGCCTTGCCAACAGCTTCGTTTTCGTCGGTTTCTTCCTGGTGCCGGTGGCCATTCCGGGGCTCTTGCACCTCTGGTCATGGTCCGGCGTCTGGCTGGCGGCCGCCATCTGCCCGCTGATTGCCTGGCCGATCTTCCTGCGCCCGGCCTGAGTTCACATGCCGGCCGCAAAACCGCCTGACTTCGGAACCAACACCTCGAGCCGACCGAGAAAACCCGATCGAACCCGTTAACGTCCCATCAAGGTTAATGCATCATTTTGCTCTCCAGTGGGGTCTGTAGCGTTCCTGGAGAGAGTTCCGTGCATCGACGTGTGTTGAAGCGGCTGATTGCCGCCGCCGGTGAGAGAAAACGTGGCTTTCTGACTCCGTTCGTCATCGGTCTCGGCATCTGGATCGGCTTTCCGACCGTCGCCGCCTACCAGGACATGACGAGCCTCGTTTCCGGCCTTGAAGCATCGAGCACGCGCTGGAATTCCTATGTCGAGAAATCCGTCGCCGGCTCGACCCATGCGGCCGAGATGCCCTTCATCGATTCCGATGTCACCGGCTCCATCTCCGGATCGGGTATCCACCTGGCCGGCGTCGGCAGCGTGTCGTTTCGCGGCAAGGGCGGCAAGGTCAGCGGCACGCCCGATGAGGATCGCGTCGTGCGCGCCGAGAAGAAGGGGCGCATCGTCCAGATGTCTCCCGTGGCACCGCCGAAGAACTTCAATGCCGGCTCGATCTTCGAGCGCACCTCCTCCTTGCTTCGGCCCAGCATGGACAGCGGCCTGAAGATGGCCTTCGCCAAGCCGCAGATCAAAGGCAAGGAAATCCAGATCGCCGCGGCATTCCATGCGCGTGAGGACAGGAAGCCGGATCCCGGCGTGCCGGCCATGCTCGTTTCGCTGGTCAACAATGACCATCCGGATGTGCTGGCGACCGCCTATGCGCAGTCCGAGCCCGACTATGCCAAGGCATCGCCCTTTGAAGCCCTGCTTCAGGACGAGCAGCCCAATGACGGCCGCTTCATTCCGCCGATGACCAAGGGCGATCATTCGTGGATCCAGAACCCGCTGCCGGCGAGTGTCTTCTCCAAGAAGGAGCAGGCATGTCTTGCCAACGGCATCTATTTCGAGGCGAGGAGCGAATCCGTGCGCGGTCAGGCCGCCGTCGCCCAGGTCATCCTCAATCGCGTCCGCAACCCGGCCTATCCGAATTCGATCTGCGGCGTCGTCTACCAGAACGACAGCTGGTTCAACCGTTGCCAGTTCTCCTTCGCCTGCGACGGCAGGAAGAAGCGCATCGACAGCCCTGTCGCCTACAAGACCGCCCAGGATATCGCCATGGCCGTCACCGCCGGCAAGATCTTCATCCCGGAGGTCGGATCGTCGACCCACTACTACGCCCAATATGTCCATCCCGTCTGGGCGCGCACGATGCAGAAGATGACCAAGATCGGCCTGCATATCTTCTATCGTACCTATGGCGGCGGCTGGAGCTGAGCGCGCAACAGCCGCTGATCTTCGGCGCGGCGCGCGGTCGATCGAAGAGCCATTGCCAGGGGGATTCGCGCCATGCATCCCCGTCATCGCGGCGGGCACGATGTCGCACCTTTCTAATCCATTGATTTTGTTGCATAAAATACATGGCAATGAACTTCCGCCCGTGGCTTGACGGGCGCAAACCCTCTAACTATGTTGCCGGCGACTTTAGAAGCGGACGGACGGTGACGGTCTGACCGGGCAGGGGGGTTGCGATGGCCGACAAGAATGGGCCACACGGAACCGGAGAAACCGGCCGCGGCAAGCAGCATGAGCCCGACATCCGCGACGACGATCTTGAGCGCCGCCGGCGTGACCTTGAAGCTTCGCTTGCGACAAGGCGGCCGGACCGGCTCGAGGGGAAAGACGACGCGAAAGCGGGCAGTGTGGCCGGATATGGCCAGGCGCTCAAACTCTCCAGCGAGTTTATCGCCGGGGTCGTGGTGGGTGCCGGCATCGGCTGGATCATCGACCGTCTGGCGGGGACATCGCCATGGGGTCTGATTGTGTTTTTGCTGCTTGGCTTTGGCGCCGGAGTGCTCAATGTGATGCGTTCCGCCGGCGTTGTGGCAGAATTCGGACAGGGCGATAAATCGCGTCCTGGCCAGGACGACAAGAAATGACCGCGCTTCATGTGCGGTAATGCTAACGAGGCCGTACGCGGCATTGACGGGGTTTGAACGTGGCAGCTGACAAGGTCGATCCGATCCACCAGTTCCATATCAACAAGCTGATTCCGATCGACATCGGCGGCTACGACCTGTCTTTCACCAATTCGGCGCTGTTCATGGTCACAACCGTGGTCGTCGCGGCTGCCTTTCTGTTTCTCACGACCTCGAGCCGCAGCCTGGTTCCCGGCCGCCTTCAGTCGGTCTCCGAGATGGCCTATGAGTTTGTCGGCAACATGTTGCGCGACGCCGCCGGCACGCAAGGCATGAAGTTCTTCCCTCTAGTGTTCTCGCTGTTCATGTTCGTGCTGGTCGCCAACCTGCTCGGCCTGTTCCCGTATTTCTTCACCATCACCAGCCACATCATCGTCACCTTCGGCCTTGCCGTATTGGTGATCGCAACCGTGGTCATCTACGGCTTCATGAAGCATGGTTTCGGTTTCCTGAAGCTGTTCGTGCCGCATGGCGTGCCGGTGTTCCTGCTGCCGCTGGTGGTGCTGATCGAGGTGATCTCCTTCGTGTCGCGCCCGGTCAGCCTCTCGGTTCGTCTGTTCGCCAACATGCTCGCCGGCCACATCACGCTGAAGGTGTTCTCCGGCTTCGTCGTCAGCCTGAGCGCGCTCGGCGCGGTTGGCGTCGCCGGCTCGATCCTGCCGCTGGCCATGGCCGTGGCGCTGACGGCACTGGAACTGCTGGTCGCCTTCCTGCAGGCCTACGTCTTTGCCGTGTTGACCTGCATGTACCTCAACGACGCCCTGCACCCCGGGCACTAGGCCCAAGAGTTTCCGGCCCAAGAGTTTCCAACATTGGCGCCGGATGGAATCGCAACGGAATTTTAGATCCAAAGGAGTTGAACAAATGGACGCAGAAGCAGCAAAGTACATCGGCGCCGGCATCGCTTGCCTGGGCATGGGTGGCGCGGGCATTGGCCTCGGCAACATCTTCGGCAGCTACCTGGCGGGCGCGCTGCGCAACCCGTCGGCTGCTGATGGCCAGTTCGGCCGTCTGATCTTCGGCTTCGCCGTGACCGAAGCTCTGGGCATCTTCTCGCTTCTCATCGCGCTTCTGGCCCTGTTCGGCTGAGCACTCGGGAAGATTGGACAGGCCGGCCGCGCAAGCGGCGGGCCTGAATTTCGGGGATAGTCCATGTTCGTGACATCTGCCTTTGCGCAAGAGTCCGCGCCATCAGCCGATACCAGCCACGCTGCGACGGAAGGCGACACGCATTCCGGCACCAGCGTGCCTGCTGAAGCGCATGGCACGTTTCCGCCATTCGATCCGGCGACGTTCCCGTCGCAGCTTCTGTGGCTGGCGATCACTTTCGGGCTGTTCTATCTCTTCCTGAAGCGGGTTGTGATGCCGCGCGTCGGGGGCATCATCGATGTCCGCAACGATCGCATCACGCAGGATCTCGACCAGGCAGCCAAGTTGAAGGGCGAGGCCGACGCCGCCGTTGCTGCCTACGAGCAGGAACTGGCGGAAGCCAAGACCAAGGCCAACGCGATCGGCCAGCAGGCTAACGATGCGGCCAAGGCCGAGGCCGAGACCGCACGCAAGAAGGTCGAGGCCGCGCTCGACGCGAAGCTTGGCGAGGCCGAAGCCCGCATTTCTTCCATTAAGGCCAATGCCATGAAGGAAGTCGGCAGCATCGCCGAGGACACCGCTTCGGCGATCGTCGAGGCCCTGGTCGGCGGCAAGACCAGCAAGGCCGAGATCGCGGCCGCGGTCAAATCCGTGGCCCGGTGAGGAGCGCATCATGGATTACACATCTCTCGCGACGCTCTGGGCCACGATAGCCCTCATCATTTTCCTGGGCGTTGCCGTCTACATCAAGGTGCCTGGCATGATCGCCAAGGCGCTCGACGCCCGCGCCGACAGGATCAGCAATGAGCTGGACGAAGCGCGCCGGCTGCGCGAGGAGGCCCAGCAATTGCTCGGCCAGTACCAGCGCAAGCGCAAGGAAGCCGAGCAGGAGGCCGCCGACATCGTCGCCGCCGCCAAGCGCGAAGCCGACATGCTTGCCGCGGACGCGCACAAGAAGACCGAGGACTATGTCGTCAGGCGCACCGCGCTTGCCGAACAGAAGATCGGCCAGGCCGAGCGTGACGCCATCAGCGAAGTCCGCGCCAGCGCCGTCGACATAGCCGTCGAGGCAGCGCGCACGCTGCTTGCCGGCAAGATCGACGCCAAGGCGGGTGCCGACCTGTTCAAGGCTTCGCTCGCGGACGTGAAGTCGAAGCTGAACTAGACGGTCCAACCGACCTGATGATCGAAAGCCGCCCGGGCAACCTGGCAGCTTTTTTGTTGTGGCGCTGAAGCTGCCAATCTCCCCCCTCGTGGGGGAGATGCCCGGCAGGGCAGAGGGGGGCGCGAAGGAACGCCAACCTTTGTTGTCTTGCGATCTACCGGGACAAGCCCGAGGGCGTGATTGCAATGGATTGAGAGGCCGGCGGGACAGC
>NZ_SMYZ01000071.1:15828-26834 GCF_004919685.1 Mesorhizobium norvegicum
CACGAGGGGGGAGATTGGCTTGTCGCAGCCGCTCAGCTCAATCCAATCCGGCGAAGCTTTCTTCCTCAGCCACCTCAACGCCGCCCAGCCTGAACGGCGCAAACGACACGCGGTGCAGCCGCGCCACCGGGCCATGCGCCTCGATCGCCGTGCGATGGCGGACCGTGGCGTAGCCCATATGAACTTCGAAGCCGTAGCGATCGTGATGGTTGCCGCAGCCGCACATCATGCGGTCGCGCATCACCTTGGCCACGATCGAGGCGGCGGCGATCGACTGCGAACGTTGGTCGCCCTTGATCAACGCGCGCCCTTCGCAAGGAAGCCCTGGCGGCACGTCGCGCCCGTCGGCAAGGGCGAGCTTCGGCTGAACCGACAGCCCGACCAGCGCGCGGCGCATCGCCTCCAGGCTTGCTTTGAGGATGTTGCTGCCGTCGATGCCCTCGGCGCTGATGGAGGCCATCGAAACCGCCTGAGCTGAACCGAGGATTCGCAGGAACAGCGCTTCCCGTTGCAAATGGCTGAGGCGCTTGGAATCGTCGAGCCCGTCCGGAATGTTGGCGGGATCGAGCACCACGGCCGCGGCGACCACCGGCCCGGCCAGGGGGCCGCGGCCGGCCTCGTCCATCCCGGCGACTGGCCACAGGCCGTCCGCCATCGCCTTCGTCTCGAAGGAGAAGTCGGGTTTCTCGATGATCTCAAAGAGAAGCGGAGAATCGGAACGCGCGCGAGCCATGTTGCGGCGAGGTTCGCATCGGCTCCGATTCTCCGCAAGTCCCTCCGGGTCGGGTGGGGCGCCGGACCGGGAGGGCACCGTCTGCAGGCCGGGGCAGGCCGGACGGAATTCTAGTGCTGCGGCAGATCAAACCACCGCGGTGATTTGCATTCTCAAAGCAGCGTAAGCTGCAACTGATCCTTGGCAGCGGCAACGAACTGGTCGGTCCGCAACGTGCGCCGTTCGGCATTGAGGCCGAGCCGCTTGGCGGTGATCTCGAAGCGCCGGCCGATCTGCCAAGCATAGGGACCGGCGCCCTTCATGCGCTTTCCCCATTCCGAATCGTAGTCCTTGCCGTCGCGCATCGACCGGATCAGCGACATCACGTGGCGGTAGCGATCAGGATAATGACGCAGCAGCCAGTCCTTGAAGATCGGGCTGACTTCCAGCGGCAGGCGCAGCACGACATAACCCGCCTCGCGCGCTCCGGCAGCGCGTGCCGAATCGAGGATGCGTTCCATCTCCTGGTCGGTCAGGCCGGGGATGATCGGCGCGACCATGACCGAAGCCGGGATGCCGGCATCCGAAAGCTGGCGGATCGCCTCCAGCCGTTTGGTCGGCGTCGACGCGCGTGGCTCCATCGTTCTGGCCAGCATGCGATCGAGCGTCGTCACTGATAGCGCCACCTTGGCGAGCCCCCGTTCGGCCATGCGCGACAGGATATCGATGTCGCGCGTCACCAAAGCGGATTTTGTCACGATGCCGACCGGATGGCCGCGCGCTTCCAGCACTTCGAGGATCTCGCGCATGATCCGGTACTGCTTCTCGATCGGCTGGTAGGGGTCGGTGTTGGTGCCGATGGCGATGGTGCGCGGCTGGTAGCCGTCCTTCGACAGCTCCTTGTCGAGCAAGCGCGCCGCGTCCGGTTTGGCGAACAGCTTGGATTCGAAATCGAGACCCGGCGACAGCCCCATGAACGAGTGCGTTGGCCGGGCAAAGCAATAGACACAGCCATGCTCGCAGCCGCGATAGGGGTTGATCGAACGATCGAAGGAGATGTCGGGCGATTCGTTGCGGGTGATGATCGTGCGCGGCTTCTCGACCTGCACTTCGGTCTTGAAGGGCGGCAGTTCTTCCAGCGAATTCCAGCCATCATCGAAGACATGCCGGCTGACCGGCTCGAACCGGCCGGACGGATTGATGCCCGCCGACCTGCCGCGGTTGCGGTCCGGACGGACACGCACGCCACTCTGCTCGATCATCGCATTGGCCATCTCGGCTCTTCCTGCTCCGAAAGCTGCAATGTCGGCGCGCACGATCTGTTCCATCTTCGCCCGCTCCCAGGGACTGTCCATGTTGTGTCGAATCGCTCTGTTCATGAAATTATTCCTATTTTGTCGATGAGAACAAAGCAAGAACTTTTTATGGTGCGCTGCGGTAACTGGCGCTGTGCTGCGCTTTCCGCTATTCGGCTAATGATGCTCAGTGTTCTCATCGAAACCCGCAATGACGAGGAAGGCCTTACCCGCACGCTCGCCTCGCTGATTGGCGGCGCGGTCGAGGGCGTGGTGCGTGAAGTCATCGTCTGCGACACGGGCTCCACCGACCAGACGCATCGCGTGGCCGAGCATGCCGGCTGTCAGTACGTGACTGGCGGCGTTGCTGCCGGCATCCGCCAGGCCAAGGGGGACTGGTTGCTGCTGCTGGAGCCGGGAGCCCGGCTGGTGGAGGGCTGGATCGACGCAGTCGTCGACCACACCGCCAGGCAAACCATGGCGGCACGGTTCTCGCGGGCGCACGGCAGCCGCACGCCGTTCCTGGCGCGCGTCTTTTCCGCAAACCGCGCCTTGGCCGACGGATTGCTGATCAGCAAGCGTCAGGCGGCGGCCTCGGCCAAGAGTGCCGGCAGCGCCGAGGCCATCGCCCGCGGCCTCGCGACAAAGCGCCTCGACGCCGAAATCTGGGTAGCTCCGGTAAAGCAGAAGCATCGCTCCCCGAAATGATTTTTTGCAGCTGCTCTCTCCATTGTGCATTGCACAAAATCTGACGCGGGGTTAGTTTCCATCCCAAGCGGTGAATTGGGTTTGGGTCATGCCGAGTGGTGAACACCGATGCGGCATCGGTGGCGCTCTCATAGCCGAGGACCCAATGCACCTTTCAACCCCAGACAAATCCGGCACGGCCAGTCTCGAGGCCATTGCGCGCAACGGCAGCCTGCTGCGGCGCATCGCCGTGCGCATTCCGACTTATCTGACGGATCTGCGCGAAAACCCCGCCTGGCTGCCGATGTTCGTGCTGGCGCGCACAATGCCTGGCCGCCGCATGCATTGGCTGGGCGCAAAACGCGCCCGTCCGGTCGATAATGCGGGGGATACGATGTTTGCCGGCGTCGAACGGGAAGCCGTGGTCGAAGCTTTGCGCTCCGACGGGCTGTTTTCTGGCTTGGCCCTGCCGCCTGATATCCATGAGGAGATCGCTGTCTTCGCCGGGCGTACGCCTTGCTTCGGCAATTTCGACCGCCGTCTCGAATTCATGCCGGGTGAACATGCCGAGGCCGAGAAGCGCTTTGGCCGCTCGCTGCTCAGCGGACATTTTTTCGAGCGCATCCTCGACTGCCAGGCGGCACTCGCCATCCAGCGCGATCCGCTGCTTCTGGATGTTGCCGCGCACTATCTCGGCGGCCAGGCAAAACTGATCACGACGCGGGTCTGGTGGAGTTTTCCGACGGGTGCTGCCTCTGATGCCGACAAGAACCTTGCCTCGCTCGGCAAGTATCATTTCGACCTCGACGATTGGCGCATGCTGAAATTCTTCTTCTATCTCAAGCCGGTCGATGCCGACACCGGTCCGCATGTCTATGTCAGGGGCAGCCACAAGCGCCGCAGCCTCAAGCATCAACTCACCCTGCTGGTCGGCCATCCCGCACAAGAGGTTCTGGATGTCTATGGCGAGCAGAGCCCCGTGACATTGACTGGAGAAGCAGGGCTAGGCTTCGTCGAGGACCCGTTTGGCTTCCACATGGGCACCGTGCCGGCGCGCACGCCGCGGCTGATGATGGAAGTCGGCTTCGGCGTATCGCCGCCGTCGCGCCGTCGCTTTCATGGCGAGCCGGTCATCCGCTAAAAGGAAACTATCCGAAGTTGATCTCGACAGGCATCCAGCGAGCGCGGCGCCTGGCTTGGCGCTGCGCTTTGCTTTCGGCATCGAAGTCGACACAGACCGGCTCCTGATTGAACCGCTCCCGGTCGTCCAGGGCGTTGATGATGACGATCGCCCTTGCCTCGTCATCTCTGGCGATTGCATCGTCATGTCCGGCGATTGCGGCGACGTAGACGCCGCACTCCCGGCAGATCAGATAGTCGGCCGTCCTCAACCCGAACTGATATCTGCGCAATCGCGCCTCGTCCTTGACCGAGATGATCAGTCTGCCGTCCGGATCGGCAACGGCGCGCGAACCATGTCTGACACAGAACGAGCACTGGCAGGCGCGAACTTCGATTTGCGAGGGGTCGAGCTCGGTTGAAAATCCAAGGCGAACGTTGCCGCAATGGCATCCGCCAGTATGCACGGTCATCGTATCTGCCTTGTCGTGTCGGCGATGATCGCCTTCAGGCAGAGTACTTTTTTCGGGGGCAGGTTTGGAATGGCGTTTCGAAGGCGCCGGTGCTGTTCTGCCTGGCAAACGCGGCGTGGAACCGGCGCTTTGCCTCGGCTTTTACAGAGCCGATTTTCCGCGCCGCAAATGCTCGTCCAGGCGCGGCATGATCTCGACGAAGTTGCACGGCATGTGCCGGTAGTCGAGCTGCGCCTTCAGGATGCCGTCCCACGCGTCCTTGCAGGCGCCGGGTGAGCCCGGCAGCACGAAGACGAAGGTGGCGTTGACGACGCCGCCGGTCGCCCGGCTCTGGATCGTCGAGGTGCCGATCTTGTCGTAGGAGATGCGGTGGAACACTTCCGAAAAACCGTCCATGCGCTTTTCGAAGATCGGCTCCAGCGCGTCCGGTGTCACGTCACGGCCGGTGAAGCCGGTGCCGCCGGTGGTGATGACGACATCGATATCCTTGTTCCGCGACCACGCCAGAACAGTGTCGCGGATTTTTTCGCGATCGTCGGTGACGATATCGCGGGCAGCCAGGATGTGCCCGGCCTCGGCGATGCGGTCGGCCAGTGTCTGGCCGGATTTGTCGTCGGCGAGGCTGCGTGTGTCGGAAACGGTCAGCACCGCGATGCGCACGGGGACGAAGGAACGGCTCTCGTCAATTCTGGCCATCAGCGCCCTCCGATGCGATGCTGCGCGTCGCCGCGACGAACCAGTCGGGCTGGCGGCCGCGAATCTCGGCAGCCGCGCGCTTGGCGACATTGCCGGTCTCGAACAGGCCGAAGCAGGTCGCGCCGGATCCGGACATCCGTGAAAAACCCGATCCAGCCTTGTTGAGCCAGGAAAGCGCTCTGCCGATGGCGGGCTGCATCGCCAGCGCTGCAGGCTCGAGATCGTTGCGGGTGATCTCCAGCCAGTTGCGCAGGCTGTGGAAATCGATGCTGCGTGGCAGCGGCGGCAAGGCTTCGTTGTCACGACGCGAAAGCGCCGCGAAGACCTCGGCCGTCGAGACCGGCGTGCCTGGATTGACCAGCACCAGCCCGAGCGCCGAAAAATCCGGCACCATCGACAGCTCGTCACCAATGCCGCGCGCGACCAGCGGCTTGGCCGCCAGGCACATCGGCACATCGGCGCCAAGCGAGAGGCCGATCCGCGTCAGCTCGGCGCTATCGATGTCCAGCGCCCACGTCTCCACCAGCCCGCGCAGCACGGTCGCCGCGTCGCTCGACCCGCCGCCGACGCCGGAGGCGACCGGCAGGTTCTTTTCGAGCCGGATAGTGACCGGCGGTGTTCTCTCGTGCCCGACCGCCTGTCGCAGGGCATCGCGCGCTTTGAGCACCAGATTGCTTGCATCGATCGGAACGCCCGGGGCGTAACGGCCGGACACGACAAAATCATCGCTGTCGGAGAGCGCGATTTCGACCCTGTCGCCAAACCGCGTGAACACCGCCAGGCTTTCGATCAGGTGATAGCCGTCGGGGCGCCTACCGGTGACATGCAGCGCAAGATTGATCTTGGCGTGCGCGTGCCAGCTACGCGACCCGGTGTCGGTGTCCACAATCGTCTGCGGGATGATGCTCAGTCCTTGGCCAGCCGGTATTCGCCGGTCTTCGGATCCTTGACCAGCGTTCCCATCGCGCCGTTGGCCGCCTGCTTTTCGGTGCGCCGCACCTTGGCGGTCACGCGCTCGGCTTCGCGGATGAAGGTGCGGTAGCCGAAATAGGCGGCGACGCCAACGACGGTGAAGAAAATGATCTGCGGCATGCCAAAACTCCTCCCACGCTGGGCCGGCGAAGGCGGCCGGTCGGGTCGGTTGATGCATATCGATCCGGTTTTTGGAAACGACATGCATGAGACTTCAACTTCTCATGCTAGACGGTTTTGCCGGGTTTTCAAAGCCCGAAGCGCGCCCACAACGCGCGCTCTTCCGCCGCATCGATTACGCCGCTGGCGGCAGCGGCTGCGATATCGGCGGCCGAAAAGCCCTTGCTCGAACCGAACAGGCCGAAGCGGCTGAGGAAACCGCGCGGCGCCGTGATCAGCCTGAGCTGGGTTTTTGCCCCGAAACGGGTCTTCAGCACCGTGCGCATGTCGCCGAGCGCATCGACCAGGCCGAGTTCGAGGCCCTTGATGCCGGTCCAGAACAGGCCGGTGAACAGGTCTGGATCGTCTTTCAGTTTCGTGCCGCGCCGCTCCTTGACCAAATCGATGAACGTGTCGTGCACCTCGAGCTGCAGCGCCTTCAGCCGCTCGACGTCTTCCTTCTTTTCGGGCTTGAACGGATCGAGCACCGCCTTGTTCTGGCCGGCGGTGTGGACACGGCGCTCGACACCGATCTTCTTCATCAGTTCCGGAAAGCCGAACGAGGCCGAGACCACTCCGATCGAACCGACGATGGAGGACGGATCGGCGAAAATCTCGTCACCGGCGACCGCGATCATGTAGCCGCCCGATGCCGCGACGTCCTCGACGAAGACCAGCACCTTTTTGTTCTTTTCCGTGGCCAGGTCACGGATGCGCTTGAAGATCAGCCGCGACTGCACCGGCGAGCCGCCCGGCGAATTGATCGAGATGGCAACCGCCGGCGCGTCGTAGGAAAACGCCTTCTCGATGAGGCCGGCGGTAGAGGCCAGCGACAGGTTCTGCCGGAACTGGCCGCCCGACATGATGGTGCCGTGCAGCCGGATGACCGGAATGGTGACGACGGTGGAGCGCCAGGATTTCGGCAGCAGGCGGTTGATAAGTCGTTTCACGAGGGCGCGGTCTCCGGTCGATGGGTTGCAGGCATGTAGGGATTTCCCGGCCAACGGCAATGTGGCCGGGCAGAATAGCTCAATCTCCGAACAACGAGGCGAGCCCGTTGGTGATCATTTCGCTGCGCTCATCGGGGCCGTGGCCTGACTGCGCGTGCAGCATCAAAGGAGGGCGGATGGCAAGCTTTCCCCGCGCCCCGAGCGCTGCCCGCACGACGATGCGGATCGCCGCCGCGTCGGGGCGAGGGTGGACGGCAAGCATCTCGGCATCGCCGAAGCGCCCCGCGATCGCATCGAGAATGGCGCCGAGCTGTTCGGGGCGGGCAATCACGGCAAGCCCGCCGCGCGGCCTCACAACCGCCGCGGCGCTGCGGATCCAGCTCTCAAACAGCCCGTCCTCCATGACATGGGCTTCCTTTCGCAGGCGATCAGGAGTGGCGCGATCCCGTGCGGCGTTGAAGGGCGGGTTCATGATGACGTAGTCGAAATCATTGTCGGCGAGGCCGGCTGCGGCTCGCGCCCGGCCGGATACGGTGACATCGGCGACCAGCACGGAGGCGCGATCGCTGAGATGGGCATTGCCGGGATGGGCAAGCGTGGCCGCCGCGAAGGCCGCCATTTCCGGCGCGCGTTCGACAAGCACCGCCTCCGCCGCCGGGCAGCGCGACAGCACCGCCAGGCCGGCGGCCCCGGCTCCGGCACCGAAATCGGCGAGACGTCCTGCAAAGGAGGATGGCACGGATGCCGCCAGCATCATCGCATCCATGCCGGCGCGATGACCGCCCTGCTTGGGCTGCACGAGCCAGAACCGGCCGCGATGGAAAGCGTCGACCGTATGGGCCGGCGTGTCCGGGACAAGGGCGGCGGGCGCGGCGGACATTATTTTCCGCGGATTTCGTTGGCGATGCCGGCATCCGTCAGGATGCGCCGCGCCGCGTCGGCCTGCTCGGCGTCGACCATGACGCGCCGCGGCAGGATGCCGAGCGAGCCGTCGAGCACGCTCATGTTCTGGTCGGCGACGAAGCAGCCGATGCCGGCATCGCGCATCAGCGATTCGACAAAGGAGATGATGACAGCGTCGTTGGTGCGAATGAGCTCAATCATCGGGCGAAACTCTCAGTTTGCAGCGCATATGTAAACGGGCAGGCGGATTTCCGTGGCAAAGCAGAACGCCCCTTCGGCGCCGGTTGACATTCTGTCATTGCCGCCGCGCCAATTCGCCACTTGCCGTGGCTGTGTCTGCCGCCCTAGAGTCCATGCAGGGACTAAGGGTGCCGTCGCACGCGTTATACCAAGACGGGAGTGATTGTCGTGGGTGTCGTTCTCAACATCGAAAACGGGAAGCGGGAGCCCGCCTCCATCAAGGATCTGATCGATCTGACGGCGGCCGATATGGGGCGCGTCAATGAATTGATCCTGTCCAAGGCCGGCTCCGACGTCGAGATGATCCCCGAGGTCGCCAATCATCTGATCTCGTCAGGCGGCAAACGGCTGCGGCCGATGCTGACACTCGCCGCCGCGCAGATGTTCGGCTATGCCGGCGAGGGCCACGTCAAGCTCGCCACCTCTGTCGAATTCATGCACACGGCGACGCTGCTGCACGACGATGTCGTCGACGAGAGCGGCATGCGCCGCGGCAAGAAGACCGCCCGCATGATCTGGGGCAACCAGGCGAGCGTGCTGGTCGGCGACTTCCTGCTTGGCCAGGCCTTCCGCATGATGGTCGATGTCGGCTCGCTCGAAGCGCTCGACATCCTGTCGAGTGCGGCCTCGATCATCGCCGAGGGCGAGGTGATGCAACTTGCCGCCGCCAAGAATCTCGAAACCACCGAGGATGAGCATTTCGCCGTCATCAAGGCCAAGACCGCGGCGCTGTTTTCGGCTGCTGCCGAGGTCGGCCCCGTCATTGCCCAGGCGACGCGCAACGACCGTGCGGCGCTGCGCTCCTATGGTATGAATCTCGGCTTGGCCTTCCAGCTGATCGACGACGCGCTGGACTATGGTGGCACCAGCAAGGACCTGGGCAAGAATGTCGGCGACGATTTCCGCGAGGGCAAGGTGACCTTGCCGGTCATCCTCGCTTATCGGCGCGGCACCAAGGCCGAGCGCACCTTCTGGAAGCGCGCCATCGAGGACAATGTCACCGATGACGCCGGCCTGGAAAAGGCGACCGGCCTGATGACCCGCCACGGCGCCATTGCCGACACGATCGGGCGCGCCCGCCATTTCGGCGAGATCGCCCGCGACGCGCTGGCGCCGCTGGAAGCGACGCCGCAGAAATCGGCGCTGATCGACGTCATCGACTTCTGCATCAGCCGGGTGAACTGAGGGCTGGCTTTTCGCGACATCCCCTCTGGCTCGCGCTGGAGAGGAAGTTTGCGAATTCGGTGCAGCTGTCTCGACAAGCTGCCCTGCCGCAAATTATCTATAAAACATGGCAAAGGGCACAGACGACACCATCGCGGTGCGCATCAGCAAGGTGCTGGCGGACCGCATCATCTCCGGCGCGATCGAGCCGGGGGCCAGGCTTCGGCAGGATCATATCGCCGAGGAATTCCACACCAGCCATGTTCCCGTGCGCGAGGCCTTCCGCCGTCTCGAGGCGCAAGGGCTGGCCATCGGTGAGCCGCGCCGAGGCGTGCGTGTGGCGTCTTTCGATCTGGGAGAGGTCAAGGAAGTCGCCGAAATGCGGGCGGCACTCGAAGTGCTGGCGCTGCGCCACGCCGCGCCACACCTGACGTCTGCCATTCTCGACCTTGCCGAGGAAGCGACCAAGGCCGGCGACAAGTCCCGCGATGTCAGGTCATGGGAGGAAGCCAACCGAGCCTTCCACCGCTTGATCCTGGCGCCATGCGGCATGCCGCGCCTGCTCGCCACCATCGACGATCTGCACGCGGCGAGTGCCCGCTTCCTGTTTGCCGCATGGCGCTCCGAGTGGGAGACACGCACCGATCAGGACCACCGCGCGATACTCACCGCCTTGCGGCAGGGAAACACCGAATCGGCCGCAGTGACGCTGGGGCGGCATGTCCAATGGATTGGCCGCAAGCCGGTCAGGACGGCCTCCGGGACGACACGCGAAGCCTTTGCCATCGTCGGCTAAACGGCCTCCGCAAAAGCCAAGGCTTGCTATCTCGCGGGAATTGTGGATTCGATAATAGATCGAAAACAGAAATTATCTATAATTTTCAATCGATCGAAGGAATCCCAATGACAGACGTCGCATTCTCGTCCAGCAAGCCGTCATTCAGTCCGCTCCGGCTTCAGGATCGTTCCCTTGCCTGGCAGGTTGGAGCCGTCGTGCTCGGCACGCTGTTCCTGGCGCTGTCGTCCTACATCGAAGTGCCGATGGTGCCGGTTCCCGTGACCATGCAGACCTTTGCCGTGACCCTGATCGGCGCGCTCTATGGCTGGCGGCTTGGCGCGGTCACCATCGCCGCCTGGCTGGTCGAAGGCGCGGTCGGCTTTCCAGTTCTGGCCGGCGGGGCAGCTGGTGCGTCGTATTTCGTTGGGCCGACGGGTGGCTATCTCTTCGCCTTCCCAATCGTCGGCGCCCTGGTAGGCTGGCTGGCCGAACGCGGCTGGAACGGCAACAGGGTGGTGCTTGCCTTCGCCGCCATGCTGCTCGGCAACCTTGCCTGCCTGGTTCTCGGCACCATGTGGCTCGCCGTTATGATCGGCGCTGAAAAGGCTATCACCTTCGGTTTCGTGCCCTTTCTCCTCGGCGGACTGCTCAAGTCGGCGCTCGGTGCGGCGACCCTCATGGCGCTTCCCGGCGGCAAGGCGAAACCGGCCAATCCGTGACGATCAGGCTGCGCGCCCATCACCTCCTTTGCCTGCTCACCTATGTGGGCAAGGGATACAGTCCCGCCTTCACCGCCAATTATGATCGCGTCGCGGAGCGCCTGAGCCGGGGCGAGGACTGTCCGAACCGGATAGATAG
>NZ_SMYZ01000072.1 GCF_004919685.1 Mesorhizobium norvegicum
CTTCGGAATCAGGACACTAGCTTGCCGAGCGGGATGGTGATTTCAGCGGTATTCATGGTCTTGCTCCCTTGTTTGTCGTTTCAGGTGTTCCCGTTCCCTACGCGTTCAGGTGACCTGAACCCTGTCTCACGGCGAGTAGCGGGGAGAGAGGGGACAAGCCCTGGGGGCGGAGGGGTCTCCCCGGTCTGCACAAGGCGAAGCCGCGGAAGATTGGGGAAACCGGCCGCATCGCGCGCTTGCGCTGCCATATCATGGTCGCTCCCTGGATCATCGACGCCCCGATGAACAGGGACCGTTTCGAAACCTATGTCGAAATCCAACTCGCCCCACTGTCGCCGGGCGATGTCGTCATCCACGACAATGTCGCCTTCCACAAAAGTGAACGCTCCGCCGAACTGGTGCGCCAACGCGGCGCCTGGCTTCTGCCTCTGCCGGCCTACTACCCGGACCTCAATCCCATCGAAATGGCCTTCTCGAAGCTCAAGGCCCTGCTGCGAAAGCGTGCAGTGCCGCCCTTCGCCTGCTCACCGGGACAGTTGCGCCGAAGCGCCGCCATCAGGAACGGCCGAGGAGCAGTACGGGCTTCGCATCGGGCATGCTGCACAGATGCGCCCACACGTGCCCTGCCCTGGCAGGTCAGCAGGGACCTCAGGCCGCCGCATCAGACCGGCCGGTACACCAGGCGTGCGAAACATTCTGGATTCTGCGTCTGTCATCATCAAAACTCCGGTTCACCGCTGGAGCTTACTTCTGCCTGACGGGAGCGAAACCCGCTTTCCCGGACAACGACCTTCCCGAAAACCGGGAGAATTCGCGCTCTGGATTGGCAACACGCGGATGATATGGCTTTCAACGGCAAGATCGGGCCTGTGAGCGATCCTGCCGTTTCCTCCTGGTGCACTAGGGGATGGTTCCGTTGCTTTTCGAAACATCCGATGCAATCGTGGCGCGGCGGCACCGCGCTGCCCCACGCACCGGGCATCCCTGCAGGAGCCCGGCCCATAGTCGGCGTCGGGCTTCCCAGCGGTAGATTGTTGTTGGAGCAGAATGAGATTTTATTCAGTCGCCGAGCGGGTCGCTTTTCTCGTTACGCTCATAGCTGTTCTTGTGCTTGCGCTGCTGCCGGTACCCCGTCTCAAGGAATTCGGCATCGATGTCGGCTTCCACTACGACAAGTTGAACCACGCCAGCGCCTTTGCCGTCCTGACCTTCCTGGGAGGGCTCGGCTGGCCCGATCGCAAGGCCCTGGTTGGCGCGGCGATCGAGGTTCTCCAGGGCACGGCACTGATAGCGCGCGATCTGGATGTGTTCGACTGGGTCGCCGATTGCGTCGGCATGGCATGCGGCCTCGTGGCGGTGATCTGTGCCAACTGGATTTTACGACGCAGAGGCTGAGCCTGTTCTCGAGTCCGGGCACGCTGAAGGTGAAGACCTACCGCGAACTGCGTGATCGCAGGGTGCCTGTGCTGAAATTGGGATCACTCTATTTCGTCTGGTCCCCGGCCAAACATCATTCGCACAAACACAGTCCGCGGCTCTGACTGTTTGTTTTGTGACTATTTGTTTTGCGGGGCGGAAAGCCGTTTACACACTTTTCCTGGAATTGTTCCGGAGCGGCCCATTCGCAGGCTGTGCGACCTGGATCAGCTCGCCTCGCGCATCGCTTCGGCGGCCTGCAGGTCGACCGACACCAGCTGGCTGACGCCCTGCTCGGCCATGGTCACGCCGAACAGCCGGTTCATGCGCGCCATGGTGATTGGATTGTGGGTGATGATGACGAAGCGCGTCTCGGTGGTCGCAGCCATTTCGTCCATGAGATTGCAGAAGCGCTCGACATTGTGGTCGTCGAGCGGCGCGTCGACTTCATCGAGCACGCAGATCGGCGCCGGATTGGTCAGGAAAACCGCAAAGATCAGCGACATCGCCGTCAGCGCCTGTTCGCCGCCGGACAGCAGCGTCATGGTCTGCGGCTTTTTGCCAGGCGGGCGGGCAAGAATCTCGAGCCCGGCCTCGAGCGGATCGTCGGATTCGATCAGCTGCAATTCCGCCGTGCCGCCGCCGAACAGATGCGAGAACAGCCGCTGGAAATGGCCGTTGACGACGTCGAAGGCGGCAAGCAGCCGCTCACGGCCTTCGCGATTGAGGCTCTGGATCGCCTGCCTGAGTTTGCGGATCGCCTCGATGATGTCCTCGCGCTCGGATACGATCGCCTCCAACCGGTCGGAAAGCTCCTTCTGCTCTTCCTCGGCGCGCAGATTGACAGCGCCCAGCCGTTCGCGCTCGATCTTCAGCCGGTCGAGCTGACGCTCGATCTCGGCCATCTCAGGCATCGGGCTGTCAGCCTCCAGACCGGTATGGCGAATGACCAGATGCGGCGGCGTGTTCAGCGTTTCCTGGATGCGCGCCTCGACCTCCAGCCGGCGTTCGTCGGCCGCCGTCAGCCGCTCTTCGGCGCGAACGCGGGTCTCGCGCGCCTCGGCCAGGAACTGGATGGCGCCGGTGGCGGCCTTGTCCAGTTCGGATTGCCGGTTCTCCGCTTCCTGCAAACGGTCGGCCGCTGCTTTGCGCAAGGTCTCGGCCTCGGTCAGCTGCGACAGCAGCGCGCGCCGCTTGGCGTCGATTTCATCGGGAGCATCGGCCAGTCGCTCGCGTTCGGCCTCGGCCTCGGCCTTGCGTTCGCCAAGCGATGCGATCTGCGTCGAGGCGTTTTCGGCCCGCTCCAGCCAGTTGCTGCGCTCGGCGCCAATGGCATCGAGCCGGCGCGCGCGCGCCTCGGCTTCGCGGCGCAGGCCCTCATGCACGGCACGCGCATCGGCAAGCGTGGCGCGGTCGCGGGCGACATTGGCCGAGGACTGTTCGAGCTGCAATTGCAGATCGCCGAGATCCGGCGCGTCCTGCAGCAGCATTTCCGCCTCGGCGAAGGCCGCCGAAATCTCCTCATGGCTGTCGACGATGCGGGCGCGCGCCTCATCGAGTGCCGCGCGCCGGCTCTGCAATTCGCCGCCGGCCCTTTCGGCCTCAGCCAGCACGTTGCGGGCAGCGTCCAGCCGATGCTGGGCGTCACGGCCGGCCTGGCGCGCGTTGCGCTCGGCTTCGCTTGTGAGGCGAAGCGCCTGTTCGGCCTCTCCCAGCGCCTCCTCGGCCAGGCGCAGGACGAGCGTCGCCTGTATCGCCTCGGCATCGAGCTCGGCCAGCCGGTTCTTCTGCGCCAGTCGTTGCGCGGCGGCGGTCGGCGCGTCGGCACTGGCGGTAAAGCCATCCCAGCGCCAGAGCGCGCCCTCGAGGCTGACCAGCCGCTGGCCCGGAGCAAGCAGCGCCTGCAGCCGGCGGCCATCGCCGGCGTCTACGATGCCGATCTGCGCCAGACGGCGGGCGAGCTGTGCCGGCGCATGGACCACGCTGGCCAGGCTCTTTATGCCTTCCGGCAGAGCCGCGTCGCCGGGCTGGATCGCGCTTTCGCCCCAATGCACCGGCGCGCTGCGGTCGAGCGGTACGTCGAGGTCTTCGCCAAGCGCCGCACCCAGCGCCGTCTCGAAACCGCGATCGACACTGATCTGTTCCAGCACGGCCGGGAAGAGATCGCCGCTGGCGGCGTTCAGGATTTTTGCCAGCGTGCGCGCTTCCGTCTCGATCCGCGCCAGCTCGGCCCTGGCATCCTGAAGCGGTGGCCGGGCAGCACTTTCCGTGGCGCGGGCATCGATGACCGACTGCTCCGCATCCGATACGGCAGCCTCGGATTCCTCCAGTAGCGCCATGGCCTGTTCGACCAGCACGCGCTTCTCGGCCGGATCCGGCAGGCCGGCGACCTTGGAGAGAATCTCCGACAATTCCCGATCGACATCGGCAAGCTGGCGGGCGAAGCGGTCGCGACGCTCGGCGGTGTCGCGCAGCGTCCGTTCGATCTGGTTGCGCGAGGCGGCCGCCTCTGCCCGCTCGGCGGTCAGCGCGGCGAGCTTGGCTTCGCTTTGTGAAAGCGTCGATGCAGCCTGTTCGAACGCCGCGCGGGTACTGGCCTCACGCTCGGCGGCACCGGCATTTTCGGAATTGAGCGCGGCCTCTTCGGTGCGAAGGCGTTCGAGGATATCCGCATTGTCGCGGACCATGCGCTCCTCACGCGCGATATCGCCGTCGAGCTGCTGCAGCCGGCGCTCGAGTTCGCTCTGACGGGCGCGGATGCGGCCGGCTTCCTCCTCGATCTGCGACTTGGCGATCGACAGGCGCTGGAAGGCAGCGGCAGCGGCGGCTTCCGCGTCGCGCAGGTCCGGCAAGCGATGAGCGCCGATGCCTTGCTCCCTGGCGGCGGCCATCTGGGCGGCGGCGCGGTCGCCGACAAGTGCCGTGGCAACCGCCAGCGCCGAGCGCGCCTCGCCTTCCTGGGTCTTGGCCAGCGTCCAGCGCAGATGCAGCAGCGTTGCTTCGGCCTTGCGGATATCGGCGGACAGGTTCTTGAAGCGGGAAGCCTGGCGTGCCTGGCGCTTCAGGCTTTCGATCTGGCTTTCCAGCTCGCCGACGACGTCGTCCAGCCGTTCGAGGTTCTGCTCGGCCGCCTTCAGCCGCAGTTCGGCCTCGTGGCGGCGGGTGTGCAGGCCGGAAATACCGGCCGCCTCTTCCAGCAGGGCGCGGCGCGCCTGCGGCTTGGCCTGGATCAGTTCGCCGATACGGCCCTGGCCGACCATCGACGGCGAACGCGCGCCGGTCGACTGGTCGGCGAACAGAAGCTGCACGTCCTTGGCGCGGGCCTCCTTGCCGTTGATGCGGTAGAGCGAGCCGGCCTCGCGCTCGATGCGGCGCGACACCTGCAATTCGTCGGCATCGTTGAAGGCAGCAGGCGCCGAGCGATCACTGTTGTCGAGGAAAAGCGTGACTTCGGCGGTGTTACGGGCGGGCCGAGTGCCCGAGCCGGAAAAGATCACGTCGTCCATGCCGGACGCGCGCATGTTCTTGTAGGAGCTTTCGCCCATCACCCAGCGCAGCGCCTCGACAAGGTTCGACTTGCCGCAGCCATTGGGCCCGACAATGCCGGTCAGGCCGCGTTCGATGACGAACTCGCCGGGCTCGACGAAGGATTTGAAACCGAGGAGGCGAAGGCGCGAAAACTTCATTCGCGCCGCCCACTAAGCGGATTTTCGTGGCTTTGCGAAAGGAATTCGCGGCACGACCAGAAGCCGCGCACGCCGAAGCGACGCCGCCTCAGGACTGACTGGACGTCAGAGCAGAGGGTCGATGATGGCCGACATTTCCTCAATCGACATCGCCCCTTTGTAGGTCTTACCGTTGATGAAGAAGGTCGGTGTCGAGTCGACCTTGAATTCATTGGCGCCGCGCTTCTGGACCGATCTCACATCGTCCAGAAGTTTCTGGTCCGTCAAGCAGGCCTCGAAGGACTCCTGTGTAAAACCGGCGAGCTTCGAGATTTGCAGCAGCGCATCCTTGGTATTCTGGACGCCAACCCAGTTCGCCTGCTGCCTGAACAGGACGTCCACCATCGGGAAATAGTTATCCTTGGCGCAGCGCGCCAGCATGAAACCGGCTTCGGCGCTCGGATCGAACGGGAATTCGCGCAGGATGTAGCGCGCCTTGCCGGTGTCGATGTACTTGGTCTTCAGGTCCGGAAAGGTGGTTTCGGCGAAATGCGCGCAGTGCGGGCAGGTCATCGAGGCGTATTCGACGATGGTGACCTTGGCGTCGTCCTTGCCAAGCTGCTTGTCGGGCAGCGCACCCGGCTTCATCAGCTCCGCCATGTCCACGGTGCCCTGGGCTTCCGGCGCGGTAGCGGCGGCCGGTGTGGCCGGCTTTGCGGGAGCGGCAGGATCCGCGGGCTTCACATCCGCGGCCTTCGCTTCCTCGCCGGAGTCGCTGCAGGCGGCGAGCAGGGCGACCGCCGGAATGGCGGCCAGCGAAGACAGGACGTTTCTGCGAGACAGACTTTGGCCGAACGGGGGACGGTTCATACGAATCACCTGACAAGGGTTGGATTTTGCAATGCAAAGGCACGAAAAGGCGAGAGTTGGCGCGAATTAAGGCATCTCGATCCCCAATCCAATCGCGAAACCTGACAAGAGCGATCACGAATGCGAGATATTGACGACAAATCCATGACTTTCTTCAAGGGGTCTATGATTTCCTCTCCCCGATAATGGTCGCGCCAAGTTTTTCCAGCGAGGCGCGCAACTCATCATTGTCGACCAAGCCGACGGTTCCCGACAATTTCGTCTTCTCGGCCGCCGTCAGCGGCCTGAGGGCCGGCCTGCGCCGTCCTTTGTCGGCTGTCACCGGCTTCTGCAGGATCCTGATGCGGCCGATCGCGGTGAAGCCGAGGAAGGCATTGACCCGGTTGATGATCTCGCCGGTCTCGTGCTGCAGATGCAGTGCCGCCATGCCCTCGCAGGCGATGACCAGCACCGCCGGCTCGAACGGATCGTCCTCATGCATGCGGCGCGGCCACTGGATTTTTTCGGGGCGCGAATGGGCGGCCAGCCGTGGCCCAGCAATCTCTTCCCATGACTGGACGAGGCCGATCGAAATGCCGGCCCGCTTGCGCAGCACCGGATCGAGGATCTTGGTCGCGAGATCGCTGACCGGGACGGGATTGCCGTAGGGCGTTCTCCCTGCCATGTACGTTCTCCAGCCACGACCCCAGCAGATACCGGCCAGGCCAATACAAGATCAATGGCATCAGCAGACCAGACCCGCAAGACCGCATCCGGGGATAGTGGCAAAGCCACATCCGGGGATATCGCATCCCGCCTGCTCGACTGGTACGATGTGCATCACCGTGAATTGCCGTGGCGCATCACGCCACGCGAGCATGCGCGCGGCGCAAGGCCTGATCCCTACCGCATCTGGCTATCCGAGGTCATGCTGCAGCAGACCACCGTCGAAGCGGTGAAGGCCTATTTCAAGGTATTCGTCGAGAAATGGCCCGATGTCGAGGCGTTGGCCGCGGCGCCGACCGAGGACGTGATGAAGGCCTGGGCCGGGCTCGGCTACTACTCCCGCGCCCGCAATCTCAAGGCCTGTGCCGATCTCGTCGCCCAGCGTGGCGGCCGGTTTCCCGACACCGAGGCGGCTTTGAGAGAACTGCCCGGCATCGGCGCCTATACGTCGGCGGCGATCACGGCGATCGCCTTCGACCGCCCCGCCGCCGTTGTCGACGGCAATGTCGAACGCGTCATCTCCCGGCTGTTTTCGATCACGACACCGCTCAGCGAAGCCAAGCCCGAGATACGCGCCCATGTCGAGCGCATGGTGCCCGGGACAAGGCCGGGTGACTTCGCCCAGGCGATGATGGATCTCGGCGCCACCATCTGCACCCCACGGCGGCCGCGCTGCATGCTGTGCCCGCTGCGCGAAGACTGCAGCGCCGTCATTTCGGGCGATCCCGAGCATTTTCCTGTGCGTCTGCCAAAGGCCGACAAGCCTCTACGACGCGGCGCTGCTTTCGTGGCGGTCAGAAGCGACGGCGCCATCCTTCTGCGCAAGCGCGCCGAAAAAGGCCTGCTCGGCGGCATGACAGAGGTGCCTACGACCGGCTGGACCGCGCGGATCGACGGCGCCACCACCGAGGCGGCAGCGCCTTTCCCCGCCAACTGGCGGCGTGCCGGCCAGATCGCCCATGTCTTCACCCATTTCGCACTTGAGCTCGACGTTTTTCGTGCCGAAGTGAACGGCGCCGCGCCGTCGGGGCATTTCTGGTCACTGGCCCATGAAATTTCCGGGGAAGCGCTGCCGACTGTCATGAAAAAGGCAATCGAAGCGGCGATACCGGGCGCGACGAAAAAACCGTCGCCGCACAGTGCAAAGAGGCCCCATGACTGAAATACGCCACATCGTTTTCGACATCGGCAGAGTGCTGATCCACTACGATCCCAACATTCCGTTCAGCCGCCTCATTCCGGATGCCGAAGAGAGAAAGTGGTTCTTCGACAATGTCTGCACGCATGACTGGAACATCGAGCAGGATCGCGGCCGGACCTGGGAAGAGGCCGAGGCGCTGCTGATAGCGGACCATCCCGAACACGCGGAAAACATCCGCGGTTTCCGCCGCCACTGGCACGAAATGGTGCCGCATGCCTATGACGACAGCGTCGCCATCATGGTCGGCCTGATCGAGAGCGGCCACGACGTGACCATGCTGACCAATTTTGCCAGCGACACGCTGGCCGAGGCACGCGAGCGCTTCGATTTTCTCGAACGGCCGCGTGGTGTCACCATTTCCGGCGAGATCGGCCTGATCAAGCCGGATCGCGGCATTTACGATCATCACGTCGCCGCCTTCGGCCTCGAACCGGCGGCGACGCTGTTCATCGATGACAGCCAGAAGAATGTCGACGGCGCCAAGGCGGCAGGCTGGCAGTCGGTGCTGTTCACCGATGCGAAGACGCTTCAAGCAGACCTTGAACGCCTCGGAATCACGGCGTGATTTGAATCGCTTCGCGCGATCCGTTGAGCCTTTGAATCAACGGAATTCGAAGCAATTGGCAGGGGCTCAGGCCCCTGCCCGCTCCATGCCAAGCCGTGCAATGCGGCGAAGCTCGTCGATCGGGGTCAGGCCGCCGCTGCGCTCATAGTGCCAGAAGGTCCAGCCGTTGCAGGCATCCAGACCCTGCACTTCGGCGCCGATCTTGTGGATCGAACCGGCGCTGTCGCCGATCGCCACCGTACCGTCGGCGCGTACCTTGGCCGCCCAGCGCTTCTTGGCGTCGTAGAGCGTCGCACCCGGCAGCATCAGCCCGGTGTCGATCAGGCTGACGAAAGCAACGCGCGGCTCGGCGCGCTTGCCGGTCAGCACGGTGAGATCGGCACCATCCAACGGCCGCACCGCGTCGATGCGCTCGTTGGCGGCGTCGATATAGGCCTGCTCGCGTTCGATGCCGACGAAATGGCGGCCGAGGCGCTTGGCCACCGCGCCGGTGGTGCCGGAGCCGAAGAAGGGATCGAGCACGATGTCGCCCGGTTTGGTCGAGGCCATCATGATGCGGGCAAGCAGCGCTTCCGGCTTCTGAGTCGGATGCAGCTTGTCGCCATTGTCGTTCTTCAGCCGCTCGCCGCCGGTGCAGATCGGAAACAGCCAGTCGGAACGCATCTGGATGTCGTCGTTGGACGCCTTCATCGCTTCGTAGTTGAAGGTATAGCCCTTGCCCTTCTGGTCGCGCGTGGCCCAGATCATCGTCTCATGCGCATTCTGGAAGCGGCGGCCACGGAAATTCGGCATCGGGTTGGTCTTGCGCCAGACGACGTCGTTGAGAATCCAGAAGCCGAGATCCTGCATCTTGGCGCCGACCCGGAAGATGTTGTGATAGGAGCCGATGACCCAGATGGTGCCATTGGGCTTCAGCACCCGGCGCGCCGCCAGCAGCCAGGCCCGCGTGAAGGCGTCATAGGCCTCAAAGCTCTCGAACTGGTCCCAGTCGTCGTCGACGGCGTCGACCTTCGACTGATCGGGGCGGTGCAGGTCGCCGTCGAGCTGCAGATTGTAGGGCGGATCGGCGAAGATGACGTCGATCGACTTTTCGGGCAGCCGGTCGAGCGCGGCGACGCAGTCGCCCTTGAGGATCGTATCCAGCCATTCGGATTGCTGGGGAGCGTGGGATAGCTCGTCGAGAAGACGCACGGCAGACATTCTGACACCCAAGGCACGCGTTACTGTTTTACTCTCTGTTATGGTTACCGATCAGCGTAAATATTCGGTGAAGACTGCCGAATTTGCGAAGCTGGCCCTGTTGGTGTATGCCGCGCCGCCTGAGCCTCCCGAGGCCCCTTCATCCTCCCATTGTCCGGATCGCCATGCCCCAGCCAGACCTTGTCATCTTCGATTGCGACGGCGTGCTCGTCGATTCCGAAATCATCGCCGCCCGCGTCGAGGCGGAACTGCTGACCTTGGCCGGCTACGAAATATCGGCTGAGGAGATTTCCGAGACCTATGCCGGACTGACCTTCAAGGACATCATGATGCGGGTCGAGGAGAAATCCAGCATACCCTTCCAGGCCTCGTTGATCGACCGCGCCGAGGACCTGGTCGACCGCAAATTGCGCAGCGACGTGCGCGCCATAGACGGGGTTCGCGAGGCGGTCGCCGCGGTAACGGCGCCGCGCTGCGTCTGCTCGAATTCTCGCTCGGAGCGGATCGAGTTCATGCTGGAGAAGGTGCATCTGCTACCGTTTTTCGCCGGCCGGATCTTTTCGGCGCTGGAAATACCAAGCAAGAAGACCAAGCCGGCGCCCGACGTGTTCCTGTTCGCGGCGGAGACACTCAACGCCAACCCGGCGAACACTTTCGTCATCGAGGATTCCGTGCACGGCGTCCACGGCGCCAGGGCGGCAGGCATGCGCGTGATCGGCTTCACCGGCGCCGCCCACAGCTATCTCGGCCATGCCGACGCGTTGACCGAGGCCGGCGCCGAGACGGTGATCCGCCGCTGGGCGGAGTTGAAAAGCGTGATCGCGGCGCTGTCGGAGTGGTCGGACGCCTGAGAAGCGTGCGCCGCGACGCACGCCTCGTGCAGCTGCCGCGATTTAGTTCGTCGCGGCGGTTCTCTTCCTCTTCTTCGGCTTGTCCGCAGTCGTCTTCGGCGCGTTTTCATCATAGCCGGCAAAGGCCTGATAGTCCTGCGCCGTCGGCTCGGGCACGACGACATTGGAATCGGTGAAGACGAACTGCGTAGCGACCGAGGGATCGGTGACCTGGACCTGATATTGGTGGATCTGCGAATAAAGCACGTCGGTGCCGTGCATCACCGCCGTGCGGATCGGCATGGTGATGGTGCCGGGCGAGAATTTCGGTCCCGGCACGATCTTGCCGGCGACCGCGATCTTCATCGTCAGCTGGCCGTTGGCACGGCTGCAGTCGCGTGTCACGTCGCTGACCGATGCCTGGTAGATGATGTTCGCCGACTCGTCGGGCGCAGTTGCAGCGGCGGCGTCGGCCTCAGCCTGGGCCGCGGCATCCTGCGCGGCGTCACCGGTCTTCTTGAGCTTGGGCTTGGGCTTCTGGGCATCCTTGGAATAGGTGTTGAAGAAGGCCGTGCCGTCTCGCACCGTCACTCTGGGACAATAGGCCTGCAACTGGCTGGCCAGTATCTTGGGATCCTGGGGCGGCGGTGGCGCCGTCGGATCCTTCTTGCCGATGCCGAGGTTCAGGATGCCATTGTCGCCCGATTGGCAGCCGGCGGCGGCAAGCATAAAGCCGGTGAGCGCAAGACCCGCCAAAAAGCGACCACTGAATGTACGAAACGCCATGAAACTGCACTTCCCTCTCGCAAAGCTGGTGACGTATATCAACCGCGCGGCAAAAATGCGACTGAGCCAGCGCAGAAATTAACCACCTTGCGGTGGACGGAAAAGCCAAGCAGTAACGGATTTGTGACATGCAATATGTGAGTACCCGCGGGGAAGCCCCCGTTCTTGGATTTTCCGACACCGTGCTGGCTGGGCTGGCGCGCGACGGTGGGCTTTACGTGCCGCGCGAGTGGCCGCAGTTTTCCGCGGCCGAGATCCGCGCCATGCGCGGCCTTGCCTATCCCGATCTTGCCATCCGCGTGCTGTCGCCGTTCCTTGGCGGCGAAATCCCGGCGCCCGTCTTCGAACGGCTGGTGCGCGAAGCCTATGCCACCTTCCGCCACGAGGCCGTCTGCCCGCTGGTGCAGACCGGCCCCAACACCTTCATCCTGGAACTCTTCCACGGGCCGACGCTCGCCTTCAAGGACGTGGCAATGCAGCTTCTGGCACGGCTGATGGACCATGTGCTTACCGAACGCGATCAGCATGCCACCATCGTCGGCGCCACCTCGGGCGATACCGGCGGGGCGGCCATCGATGCCTTTGCCGGGCGCAGCCGCACCGACATCTTCATCCTTTTCCCGCACGGCCGCGTCTCGCCGGTGCAGCAGCGGCAGATGACGACATCGACGGCTGAAAACGTCCATGCGCTGGCGATCGAAGGCAATTTCGACGATTGCCAGGGCCTGCTCAAGGACATGTTCAACGATCACGGCTTTCGCGACCGGGTTGCGCTTTCAGGCGTCAATTCGATCAACTGGGCCCGCATCATGGCCCAGATCGTCTATTATTTCTCCTCGGCGCTGTCGCTCGGTGCGCCGGACAGGCCGGTCTCCTTCACCGTGCCGACCGGCAATTTCGGCGATATCTTCGCCGGCTACGCGGCCAAGAAGATGGGCCTGCCGATCGAGCGGCTGGTCATAGCCACCAACGACAACGACATCCTGGCGCGAACTTTTTCAACCGGCGAATACCGCACCAAAGGCGTCTTTGCGACCACGTCGCCATCGATGGACATCCAGGTATCGTCCAATTTCGAACGCTTGCTGTTCGAGGCCTCTGGCCGTGACCCGGCGACCGTGCGGCGCTATATGGACGGCCTGAAGCAGTCCGGCGCTTTCACCATCGAAACCCAGCAAATCGCCAGCATGCGGTCCGAATTCGATGCCGGCCGAGCTGATATGGACGAGGTCGCCGCCACCATCCGCTCGACGCTCGCGGCCAGCAATTATCTGCTCGATCCGCACACCGCGGCTGCCGTGCATGTCGCGGTGGGCAAGGCGTCAGGCGCGGTGCCGATGGTGGTGTTGGGCACCGCCCACCCGGCAAAATTCCCGGCCGCCGTCGAAGCCGCCAGCGGCGTCTCGCCCGCACTGCCCGCATGGCTAGGTGGGTTGATGACAGCGGAGGAAAAATACACGGTACTTCCATCCGACCTGAAAATGGTGGAAGATTACGTCGGCCGCCGCGCGCGGGCGGCGCGTTAGGGAGTACTAGCCATATGGGTGTTGAGGTAAGCCGTCTGTCGAACGGCCTGACAGTCGCCACCGAAACCCTTCAAAGCATCGAATCGGTTGCCCTTGGTGCCTGGGTCAAGTCGGGTGCCCGCAATGAACGCGACGACGAGCATGGCATGGCCCATCTGCTCGAGCACATGGCGTTCAAGGGCACGAAAAGGCGAAGCGCCTTCGAAATCGCCTCGGAAATCGAGGATGTCGGTGGCGAGATCAACGCCGCCACCAGCGTCGAGACCACCTCCTACTATGCCAGGGTGCTCTCCGACGACGTGCCGCTGGCCGTCGACATTCTTGCCGACATCCTGCAGGAGTCCGAATTCGACCCGCAGGAACTCGAACGCGAACAGCATGTGATCCTGCAGGAGATCGGCGCCGCGCACGACACGCCCGACGATATCGTCTTCGACCGCTTCACGGAAACCGCCTATCGCCATCAGACGATTGGCCGCTCCATTCTCGGCACGCCCGAAACGGTCAAATCCTTCACCTCCAAGCAACTCCACGACTTCATCGAACGCCAATATGGCGCCGAGCGCATGGTGATTGTCGCTGCTGGCGACATCAAGCACGACAATTTCGTGCGCGAGGTCGAAAAGCAGCTCGGCGGCTTCCGCAGCAAGGCCGACAGCACCATCCCGCAATATGCGCAATATGTCGGCGGCGACTTCCGCGAAGACCGCGACCTGATGGACGCGCAGATCGTGCTGGGGTTCGAGGGCCGCGCCTATCATGTGCGTGATTTCTATGCCTCGCAGGTGCTCTCGATGATCCTCGGCGGCGGCATGTCGTCGCGCCTGTTCCAGGAGGTCCGCGAGAAGCGTGGCCTGTGTTATTCGGTCTACGCCTTCCATTGGGGCTTTTCCGATACCGGCGTCTTCGGCGTCCATGCCGCGACCGGCCAGAGCGATATCGCCGAACTGGTGCCTGTCATCATCGACGAACTGCAGAAGGCCGGCGAGAAGATCCTGCAGGAAGAACTCGATCGCGCGCGCGCCCAATATCGCGCCGGGCTGATCATGTCCGCCGAAAGCCCGGCCAGCCGGGCTTCGCAGATCGCACGGCAACTGCTTCTGTTCGGCCGGCCGATCGCCAAGGAGGAACTTATGGAACGGCTGTCGGCGCTGACGATCGAGCGGCTGACCGATCTGTCGTCGCGATTGTTCTCGACCAAGCCGACGCTTACCGCTGTCGGGCCTGTGGGTACGCTGGCGCCATACGAAGCGATCCTCGAATCGCTCGCGGGCACGCAGACCACGGCCCGCAAGCTCGCCGTCTAAGCCCCTCAAAGCGCCGTGTTCGCGCTCCCTTTCTTTCGCCGTGACCTGCCGGCGCTGAAAGGCGACCGCGTCACGCTGCGCGTACCATTCACCAACGACTACCGCGAGTGGGCGGCGGTGCGCGGCGAAAGCCGGGCCTTCCTCGAACCATGGGAGCCACGCTGGACTCCGGATGAACTCGACCGCACCGCATGGCGGCTGCGCATCAGCCGCTACCGCGAAGACTATGCGCAAGGCACCGCGATTGCCTTCTTCATCTTCGAGAGGAGCAGCGGCAAGCTTGCGGGTGGCATCACGCTCGGCAACATACGCCATGGCGTCTCGCAAAGCGGCCATGTCGGCTACTGGATCGGCGAGCGCTTTGGCGGCCGCGGCCTGATGACCGACGCGGTCAAGGTGGTGGCGCGCTTCGCCTTCGATACGCTGAGGTTGCACCGGATCGAAGCGGCCTGTATTCCCGACAATATCAGGTCGATCCGCGTGCTTGAAAAAGCCGGATTCCGGCGCGAAGGACTGCTGCGATCCTATCTCAGGATCAACGGCATCTGGCAGGACCACTACCTCTACGCCCGGATCGCGGACGATCCGCCGGGCGTTGGAACGAAGGACTGATTTTTGACGAAATTCCTGCGCAACGGGCCGCTGTTCGCCTTTGTCCTCGCGACAATCCTGGCGCTGTGCGCGGCATCGTCGGCCTTCGCCGTCGAACCGATCAAGATTGCCCGCGACGACGTCGCGCTCGACCTGTCCGGCGCCGTCGAGATCTACCGGAACCAGGGCGAGAATTTCCAGGTATCGACCGCGCCCGGGCCAGACGGCATCGTGCGGCGCATCGAGGTCGAGGCCAATGATGCGCGTTCGACTGGCGACTGGGCAGTGTTCGCTCTCGCCAACACCACCGACCAGCAGCTCGACAGGCTAATCGTCGCACCGCATTTCCGCCTGGTGAATTCCGGCATCTTCTGGCCGGATCTCGGCTCGACACGCATCGCCGCCATCACGCCCAGCGAGGGCTTCGCGCTCGACCGCCAGACCAGCCCCGACGCCGACGTGTTCCGGGTGACGCTGAACCCCGGCACGGTGATCACCTTCATCGCCGAACTGGCCTCGCCGAAGCTGCCGCAGGTCTATCTGTGGGATCCGGAATCCTACAAGGACTCGGTCAATTCCTACACGCTGTTTCGCGGCATCGTCATCGGCATTGCCGGCCTGCTGGCGCTATTCCTGACCATCCTTTTCGTCGTCAAGGGAACCTCGATGTTCCCGGCGACGGCGGCACTTGCCTGGGCGGTGCTGGCCTATATCTGCGTCGATTTCGGCTTCCTCAACAAGATCATCGAGATCTCGCCCGGCAACGAGCAGATGTGGCGAGCGGGAACCGAGGTGGCGCTGGCGGGAACCTTCGTGGTGTTCCTGTTCGCCTACCTCAACCTCAACCGATGGCATGGCCATTTCAGCTATGGCGCGCTGGTCTGGATCCTCGGACTGGTGCTGATCGCCGGCGTCGCTATCGTCGACCCGGCGGTCGCCGCCGGCATCGCCAGGCTGTCCTTCGCCGCCACCGCGCTGACCGGGCTCGGCCTGATCATCTTCCTCGGCATACGCGGCTACGACCGCGCCATCATGCTGGTGCCCAGTTGGGTCATGGTGCTATTGTGGCTGTGCGGGTCGTGGATGGCGATCACCGGCATGCTCGACAACGATATCGCCCAGCCGGCCTTGGGCGGCGGGTTGATCCTGATCATCCTGTTGATCGGCTTCACCGTCATGCAGCATGCCTTTGCCGGCGGCGCGCTGCATCAGGGCCTGTTCTCCGACCTCGAGCGGCAGGCGCTGGCGGTGGCTGGATCGGGCGACACGGTGTGGGATTGGGACGTGCTGCGCGACCGCGTCGTCACCAAGCCCGATGTCAGCATCCAGCTCGGGCTGGCGCCGAATAGCCTCGGCGGTGCGGCACGCAACTGGCTGCCGGTGCTGCATGCCGACGACCGCGACACCTTCCGCACGACGCTCGACGTCGTGCTCGAACACCGGCGCGGCCGGGTGTCGCAGAATTTTCGCCTGCGCGGCGCCGACGGCCACTATCACTGGTTCTCGCTGCGCGCCCGCCCGGTCATCGGATCCGACGGCGAGGTCATCCGCTGTGTCGGCACCATGGTCGACGTAACCGAGCAGAAGAAGTCCGAGGAGCGGCTGCTGCACGACGCCGTGCACGACAATCTGACGGGCCTGCCGAACCGCGAATTGTTGATGAATCGGCTGGAAGCGATCATCTCGATCGCCCGCACCGAAGAGAAGGTGCGCCCAACCGTCTTCGTCATCGACATCGACCGTTTCAAGCAGGTCAATGACGGGCTCGGCATCTCGGCCGGCGACACCATCCTTTTGACCATCGCACGCCGCCTGCACCGGCTGCTCAAGCCGAAGGATTCGCTGTCGCGCTTTGCCGGCGACCAGTTTGCGCTGATGCTGCTTTCCGAACAGGACCCGGCCCGCATCGCCGCTGTGGCGGACGCCATCAAGCATGCCATCAACAACCCCATCACCTTCGCCAAGCGCGAGATCGTGCTGACCGCATCGATCGGACTGATCACCTGGAATTCGCCGCAGATGTCGGCCGAGGACATGGTCAAGGATGCCGAGCTTGCCATGCATCAGGCCAAGCGCTTCGGCGGCGACAGGATCGAGCCGTTCCGTCCAGCTTTCCGCACTGTGGGTACCGACAGGCTGCAGTTCGAATCCGACCTGCGCCGCGCCATCGAACGGCGCGAATTCACCCTTGCCTACCAGCCGATCGTGCGGCTTGAGGATGGCAGCGTCGCCGGCTTCGAAGCACTGCTGCGCTGGGACCACCCGCGCCGCGGCATGATCCCGCCGGCGGATTTCATCCCGGTCGCCGAAAGCTGCGGGCTGATCGTGCAGCTCGGCCTGTTTGCCATGCAGCAGGCGGCGGAAGACCTGGCCAGCTGGCAAAAACAGATCGGCGACGCGCCGCTGTCGGTCTCGGTCAATTTGTCCAGCCGCCAGCTCATCCGCCGCGACCTGGTCAGCGACGTCCGCTCGGTCATCGCGCGCGCCAACCTGAAGCCGCGCTGCTTCCGGCTCGAGCTCACCGAATCACTGGTCATGGACAATCCCGAGCAGACCGCCCATGTGCTGACCAAGCTGAAGCAGCTCGGCATCGGCCTGTCGCTGGACGATTTCGGCACCGGCTATTCGTCACTGGCCTATCTGACGCGTTTCCCCTTCGACACCATCAAGATCGACAAGAGCTTCGTCGACGACAACACGCCCAAGCGCGCGGTGCTGCTCAAATCGATGGTCAACATGGCGCATGAACTCGGCCTGTCCGTTGTCGCCGAGGGCATTTCTGACGAAAGCGATGCGCTGGAATTGCGCCAGATGGGCTGCGAATATGTCCAGAGCTTCATGTTCGGCGCGCCGATGCCGGGCGACCAGGTGCTGAAGACGCTGAAGGAGCAGTATCCGCTAACGCAAGCGTGAGAGGCTCAGGCGTGTCCGGCGGCGAGGCTGAGATGCGCGAGGTCGATGCCGATCGAGGCGAGGATCCGGTCGTATTTGCGTTCGATGTCGGTGTCGAACAGAAGCTCGGCATTGGCCGGACAGGTCAGCCAGCCATTCTCGGCGATCTCGGTCTCCAATTGGCCGGCGCCCCAGCCAGAATAGCCGAGCGCCATCAGCGCGTGACGCGGCCCGCGGCCGGACGATATGGCGCGCAAGATGTCGACGGTCGCGGTCAGGCAGATGTCGTCCGAAACGGTCAGCGACGATTCCACCCGGTAGTCGCCCGAATGCAGGACGAAGCCCCGGCTACGATCCACAGGCCCGCCATTGCGCACGACGAAATCGCGCGCCTGCGCCGGCAAGCGGATCGCCTCCTGTTCGTTCATGATGCCCAGTTGCACGAGCAGGTCCGGAAACAGCATCTGCTGCGTCTGGTTGATGATCAGGCCCATGGCGCCTTCATCCGAGTGCGCGCAGACATAGATGACCGAGCGCGTGAAACGGTCGTCCTTCATGCCGGGCATGGCAATCAGGAACTGATCGTCTAGAAAGCCGCGGCTGGCGACCGTCTTCTTGTGGCGTAACAAGTCCATGGAAGGGAGCGTAACGCGTTTCCAAAGCGCCGAAAAGATGCGCTGTGCGGGATTCGACCAAAGCCCATGGCGTCGGCTCGAGCATTCTTCCTCCTCGAGGTCACGCAAATATGATACCGGCAAGGTGATGAAATCATTGCGCGGCCACGAACGGACGATCAAATCACCGCCATGCAAAGCTTGAAAATCCTGCTCCTCGGCGCCGCCATCGGATCGGCAACCGCTCTTCCCGCCGCCGCCTCCTCATCGGCGTGGTACAACAGCGAAGGCGGCAAGGTCCGGCTGGTGACAACAGGCAAAGCCGATGATGCGGGCCGCATCCAGGGCGTCCTCGACATAGCGCTGAAGCCCGGCTGGAAGACATACTGGCGCGATCCGGGCGACGCGGGCGTGCCGCCGCAGCTCGACATTTCAGCCAGCACCAACATAACCGACGCCGCTCTGGCGTTTCCTGCCCCGCAGCGCCATGACGACGGTTATGGCAAATGGGCAGGCTACAACTATCCGGTTTCGCTGCCGGTGACATTCACGCTGGGGACGCCGAACCAGCCGGCGGTCATCGATGCCGACATCTTTCTCGGCATCTGCGAAACGATCTGCATTCCGGTGCAGACGCGGCTGACCGTCGACCCCGCCTCCGATCCGGACAATGCCGAGGACGCGGCGCTGGTGAAGGCAAGTTTCACGGCACTGCCGGCGCCCGCGAGATCCGATTTCGGCATCAATGTCCTGCCGGGCGACCATGAGACGCTGATTGTCGAGGCGAGCTTTCCCGGCGATCCGGAGGCGGCGGATTTCTTCGTTGCCGGCGAGCGGGACTACATGTTC
Organism: Mesorhizobium norvegicum; assembly: GCF_004919685.1. GTDB lineage: Bacteria > Pseudomonadota > Alphaproteobacteria > Rhizobiales > Rhizobiaceae > Mesorhizobium > Mesorhizobium norvegicum. The sequence continues at coordinate 19,018 of NZ_SMYZ01000072.1, forward strand.
GGCACCCCTGCCCGCAGCGAAAAGGACGGCAAGCTGATTTTCACCGTGCCGATCCTCGATCGCCCATCGACGACGCCAACGGATGGCGGGCTTCATTATACGCTGACGAGTTCGGCTGGCGCGGTCGAAGGGGTTCTGCCTTTCCCTTGATCCAGCCCACCCGAACGGTTGCAGGAAGCCGTTGAGTTCGCTACGCAAAGACACGTCCTTCCCCATTTTCCCAAGCGAGGAATTCATGACCATTTCCGTTGGCGACAAGCTGCCTGACGTGACCTTCAAGACGATGACCGCCGATGGCGCCAAGCCGATCACCGGGGCCGAGATCTTCTCTGGCAAGAAGGTCGTGCTGTTTGGAGTTCCCGGCGCCTTCACGCCGACCTGCAGCAACAACCATTTGCCCGGCTATCTCGAGAACCATGACGCCATCCTGGCGCGCGGCGTCGACACCATCGCCGTCGTTTCGGTCAACGACGTCCACGTCATGGGCGCCTGGGCGCGCTTCACCGGCGGTGAGGGCAAGATCCTGTTCCTCGCCGACGGCAGTGGCGATTTCGCCAAGGCGGTGGGCCTCGACAATGACCTTTCCGCCGGCGGCATGGGGCTGCGTTCGAAGCGGTTTTCGATGGTCATCGACGACGGCAAGGTCACCGCGCTCAATGTCGAGACCAAGCCCGGTGTCGACGAGTCCGGCGCGGCTCATATTCTAGGACAGCTCTGACCCTCAGCGACGGCGTCGGGCGTGGGACCGCGACGGTTGCCCCGCCCGATGATCGCGCTGTATTCCAGTGCTTGCTTTTGGGGGGACCTCAAAGATGTTTGACATCTTCTGGCGCGCTATCGCGATCGGCATCGGCGCCACCGTGCTGATGGATCTCTGGGCCATCTTCCTGCACAAGGCGTTCGGCCAGCCACGGCCGAACTGGGGGCCGGTCGGTCGCTGGGTCCGGCATCTCGGCGACAAGGTCTTCCACGACGATATCGGCAATGCAGCGCCTTACGCGCATGAAAAGGCGCTGGGTTGGGCGTTTCATTATTTTGTCGGCATCGTCTACGGCATCATCCTGGTGGTGCTGGCCGGAGCGGGCTGGCTTGCAGCGCCGACATTCCTGCCGGCCTTCATCCTCGGCATCGTCACCGTCGGCGCCGGCTGGTTCCTGCTGGCGCCCGGTATGGGCGCGGGCTGGGCGGCATCGAAGCGGCCCAAGCCGATGCAGATCCGTGCTCTCAACCTGGTATCGCACACTGTGTTCGCGCTCGGGCTTTGGGGCACGGCGCTGCTGATACGATAGACAGCTAGAACAAACGGTTCAGATCCCGCCGCCCGTCCGGGATCAATAGCTCTGGGTTGAGCGCCGCGCCTTTGCCACCGCCGGCTGCTTTGTCTGCGCAGCCGGCTTTGGCGCTGCTGCAGCCTTGAACGGGCCTTTCTTGAACGGCGCCATGCCTTCGCGCGCGAGTTCGTCGGCACGCTCGTTCTCGGTGTGGCCGGCATGGCCCTTGACCCAGTTCCAGGTGACCTTGTGGCGCTTGTTGGCCTCGTCGAGCGCCTGCCAGAGTTCACCGTTCTTCACAGGCTTCTTGTCGGCGGTCTTCCAGCCGTTCTTCTTCCAGCCGTGGATCCACTTGGAAATGCCATCCATGACATATTTGCTGTCGGTGTGAAGCTCGACCGTGCAAGGTTCCTTCAGCGCATTCAGCGCCGAGATGGCGGCGAGCAGTTCCATGCGGTTGTTGGTCGTCTCGGCCTCGCCGCCGGAAAGCTCCTTGGTGGTGCCGTTGAAGCGCAGGATCGCGCCCCAGCCGCCGGGGCCGGGATTGCCCGAACAGGCACCGTCGGTGAAGATTTCAACCTGTTTGCTCATGATACCCCATATCAGGCCAATCCATATTCCGAAGGAGATCTGATCGCCCGGTGGAACCGCATCCTGCGGATATACTCGGTCGGATCGCGTTTCATCACCAGCCCACCATTGGGAACAGTCAGCCAGTCGTACAGCCGGGTCAGCATGAAGCGCAGCGCCGAACCGCGCGCCAGCATCGGCAGCGCCGCCTTCTCCTGGTCGCTCAGGGGACGCACGCTCTGATAGCCGGCAAGCAACGCCTTGCCCTTGGTGAGGTTGAAGGAAAAATCCTTCTCAAAGCACCAGGCATTGAGGCAGGTGGCGACATCGTAGGCATAGAGGTCGTCGCAGGCGAAATAGAAATCGATCAGGCCGGAGAGCTTTTCGCCGAGGAAGAAGACATTGTCCGGGAAAAGATCGGCATGGATGATGCCTTGCGGCAGGTCCTTCGGCCAATTGTGCTCGAAGTCAGCGAAATCGGCATCAACCTCGGCCGCCAGGCCCGGCTCGACCTCGTCGGCGCGGTCGCGCGCCGCGTTCCAGAGCTTGCGCCAGCCGTCGATGGCCAGTGCATTGGGGCGCGTCATCGAAAAATCGGCGCCAGCCAGATGCAATTCCGCCAGCGCCTTGCCGACCTCGGCGCAATGCGTTGCCGCTGGCCGCCGCAGCGAAAGCCCTTCGAGGAAGGTGATGATGACCGCCGGCCGGCTGGCGAGCGTGCCGATGACGCTGCCGTCATGCGCGGTCACCGGCAGCGGGCAAGATACGCCTTTGTTGGCAAGATGGCCCATCAGGCCGAGAAAAAACGGCAGATCCGCCTTCTCGACCCGCTTTTCATAGAGCGTCAGAATGTAGGAGCCGCTGGAGGTGTGCAGCAGGAAGTTCGAGTTCTCGGTGCCTTCGGCGATGCCCTTGTAGGACAGGAGATCGCCGACCGGATAGTGCTTCAGGAATGCGCCGAGTTCGCCTTCCGCAACGTCGGTGTAGACCGCCATGTGCCTTACGCGGCTCCATTGACGAAGGCCATGTCGGCCCGCGTCAGTTCGACGTCGCGCAATACCCGCATGACCGGAAAATCCTCCGTTTCCGTGGCCGTGATGGCCAGGTCGATCGTGACTTCGAAGCGTTGCCGGAACGCGTCGATGATCTCGTCGACGATGATTTCGGGCGCCGACGCACCGGCCGACAGGCCGAGCGTCGAGATGTTGCCGATATCATTCCACGGAATCTCGGCGGCGCGCTGCACGAGAAGCGACATCGAGGCGCCGGCGCGTTCCGCCACTTCGACAAGGCGTCGCGAATTGGAGGAATTGGGCGCGCCGACGATCAGGTAGAGATCGGCGCCCGGAGCGGTGTCCTTGACCGCTTCCTGGCGGTTCGTGGTGGCGTAGCAGATCGATTCCGCCGCCGGCGCCTGCAGGGCTGGAAAGCGATCCTGCAAGGCGCGGATGATGCCGGCGGTGTCCTCGACCGACAGCGTGGTCTGGGTAACGAAGCCGAGTGCCTGCGGATCGGCGGGCGCGAGCTTGGCGGCGTCGGCCTCGGTCTCGATCAGTGTCACCGCTCCGTCCGGCAGCTGGCCCATGGTGCCGATCACCTCGGGATGTCCGGCGTGACCGATCAAGAGCACATGACGGCCAAGCCGCTGATGGCGCATCGCCTGCTTGTGGACCTTCGACACCAGCGGGCAGGTGGCATCCAGATAGAAGAGGTTGCGCGCCTGGGCATCCGCCGGCACCGATTTCGGCACGCCATGCGCCGAGAACACAACCGGGCTCTGGCGGTGTTCTGCCGGGATCTCGGAGAGTTCCTCGATGAAGACGGCGCCAAGGCTTTGCAGCCCCTCGACGACGTAGCGGTTGTGCACGATCTCATGGCGGACATAGACCGGCGCGCCATATTTCTTCAGCGCCAGCACGACGATCTGGATGGCACGGTCGACACCAGCGCAAAAACCGCGCGGCTGGCAGAGCCGGATCGTCAAGGGAGGCTTGATGGTGGTTGTCTGGAGCATGAATCCTGGCCGGTTCGTCAGCGCCGAAATGAGGTGCCTACCCCCGTCCTGTCAAGGGCGATGGCCCTGTCAAGGGCGTCGGTCGCGTTCATTCCTCGTTCGCGGGACGGCGGAGCCGCAGGATGAGCACGGCGGCGAGCGCGGCAGCAAGGCCATACCAGGTCATCGCATATTGCAGATGGCTGTTCGGCAGGTCGATGATGGTGACGCCGCCAACCGGCAATCCGCCTGGATTCGGCGTCTTGTCGGCATCGATGAAGATCGGCACCAGGGCAGCGCCAGCCGGTAGCCCGGCGCTCGCTGCCATCACGTCGCGATCCTTCCAGTAGAAGATGTTCTTCGCCACGTCGTTGTCGGGGAGCATCATCGATGGCTTTGCCGGCAGCGGATTGCGGGCAAGTCCTGTGACCGTCACCTTGCCCGTCACCTGCCCTTTGGCGCGCCTGGCGGCATCCTTCAGATCGTAAGGCACGAAGCCGCGATTGATCAGGACGAAGCGGCCATCGTCCAGGGCAAGCGGTGTGTAGACATTGAAGCCTGCATCGCCTTCCCAGGTCGCGTAGAAATGCCGTTCGCCTTGATGCAGGAAGGTGCCGGTGACGGTGACCGGTGTGTAGTCGACGTCTCCGGTGGCGGCGAATTCTTTCTCGACCTCGGCCAGCGGACGTGGCGATGAATGGGTGCGCTGGTCGATGGTCTCAAGAAGACCTTCCTTCCAGTACAGGCGCTGGACCTGCCAGGTGCCGAGCGCCAGCAGAATCAGGAACAGCACCAGGCCAAGGCTGAAAAGCAATGCCGTCCGTGGCCGCGAACGGCCGCCGGCTTTGACGGATGCCTCGCTCATTCGCCGCGATCCAACCGGCCCTCGGCCGCCTTGTTGCGGTATTGCAAGGTAAGCAGCACGCCCTTGATCAGCCGCAGCGCCGTCAGGCACAGCACGACAGCCAGCGGGATCCAGACCAGCAGATGCAGCCAGAGCGGCGGGCTCAGCGTGACTTCGACCCAGAGCGCCAGACCGACAATGAGGAAACCGATGATCAGGATGACGAAGACCGCCGGCCCGTCGCCGGCATCGGCGTAGGAATAGTCGAGGCCGCAATTGACGCAGCGCTTGCCGACGGTGAGGAAGCCGGAAAACAGCCGCCCCTCGCCGCAGCGCGGGCAGCGGCCATGCAGGCCAGCCGAAATCGGATCGATCGGTGGCCAGATCGCCTTGTCGTCGCTCATGGAAGCGTCGTCGCTCATTGCTTACCGCTCGATCTCGATCGGTGTGCCATCGGCCACCAGTGCCCAGATTTCATCCATGTCGGAGTCCGTAACCGCAATGCAGCCGTCGGTCCAGTCGACCAATTGTAGCAGCCAGCCCCACCAGCCATAACCATTTGGCTGGCCATGGATCATGATCATGCCGCCCGCGTCGACACTGCGCGCCTTCGCAGCCGCCAGATCGTCGGCATTAGGGTATGAAATATGGATCGATCTGTGCGCGGTGCTGTTCGGGTTGCGCCAGTCGAGCACATAGTTCCCCTCGGGCGTGCGTTGATCGCCCTCCTGGTGCTTGTGCCCGACAGGATCGCCGCCGAGCGCGATGCCGTAGCTTCGCAGCACCTTGCCGTCGCCGATCAGCTCCAGCCGCCGTTCCGACTTGTCGACACGCATCATATCGACCCTTTCCGCGGCAAGCGCCGGGAATGACGTGATCATGAATGCGCAAATCGCCCAGGGGATTGTCAGCCGCATGGGCTATCGATCGGCAATCATTGCGCCGAAAAGAAGAAGGCGGCCACGTCGCCGCGGCCGCCCCTCCCCAAATAGAAACTCTCAGATCGTGATCAGTGGCCTTCGATCACCGCGCCGACCGATCCCCAGACGTAGATCGATGCGAACAGGAACAGCCAGACCACATCGACGAAGTGCCAATACCAGGCAGCCGCCTCGAAGCCGAAATGCTGCTTGGGGGTGAAGTCGCCCTTCATCGCCCTGATCAGGCAAACCAACAGGAAAATGGTGCCGATGATGACATGGAAACCGTGGAAGCCGGTCGCCATGAAGAAGGTGGCGCCGTAGATGGAATCCTTGAAGCCGAACGGAGCGTGCATGTATTCGTAAGCCTGCACCATGGTGAACAGCATGCCTAGGCCGACGGTCAGCACCAGCCCGTTGATCAGGCCCTTGCGATCGCCATGGATGAGCGAATGGTGCGCCCAGGTGACCGTGGTGCCCGACAGGAGCAGGATGACGGTGTTGTAGAGCGGCAAATGGAAAGGATCGAGAACTTCCATGCCTTTCGGCGGCCAGACACCGCCGGTAAACGCGGTACGGGCATATTGCTGGACTTCGCTCGGAAACAGGCTGGCGTCGAAATAGGCCCAGAACCAGGCAACGAAGAACATCACCTCCGAGGCGATGAACATGATCATGCCGTAGCGCAGATGCAGCGACACGACACGCGTGTGATGGCCCTCATGCGCTTCCTTGATCGTGTCCGACCACCAGGCGAACATAGTGTAGAGGACGATCACGATGCCGATGAAGAACAGCCACGGATTGGCGATGTTGAAGCCGAAGATCGGGAAGCTGCCGCCCTTCAGGTACTCCATCAGGCAGACGCCGCCAAAAGCGGTTACGAGCGCCCCTACCGATCCCAGGAAAGGCCACGGGCTCGGATCGACGAGATGATAGTCATGCTGTGGTTTTGCGTGTGCGTGCGCGTCTGCCATATCAACCCCCGAGATTTGCTTCGGTATTCGAAATTGTCTTGCTATTGCCCTGGGCCGGCTCCGAGGAGGCGACCGGCTTGGTCTTCTCGACCGGGAACATCGTGTAGGACAGGGTGATCGTCTTCACGTCCTTCAGTTCCGGCACGTTGACGATGTCGGGGTCCACATAGAAGAGGACCGGCATGTCCAGCGTCTCGCCGGGCTTCAGCGTCGTGTCCGTGAAACAGAAACACTCGACCTTGTTGAAGTAGGGACCCGCCAGTTCCGGCTGCACATTGAAGGTGGCGCGGCCGGTCACGGGGCGATCGAACTTGTTGGTGGCCTTGTAGTGGGCCTGCACCGTCTCGCCGATCTTCATGGTCATCGAGCGTTGGACCGGCTGGAAGTCCCACGGCACGCCGGCGATATTGGCATCAAAGCGAACGGTGATCTCACGGTCGAGCACACGGCCGGCATACTGCTTCTCGGCACGTTGCGTCGTGCCGCCATAGCCTGTCGCCTGGCAGAACATCTTGTAAAGCGGCACCGCGGCATAGGCCATGCCGATCATGCCGGTGAAGAAGGCAAGGCAGACCGCCGCGACGATGACGTTGCCGTTCTTGCCGGTCGTTTTTTTGGACGTCTCGACGCTCATCACATCGTGCCCAAATTGTGGCCGAACTTCACGATCGTCGCGATGTAGAAAATGACAACCAGAACAGCCAGCGCCAGCCCGATGGCAACCGAACGGTTGCGTCTGGCTTTCCTCTGCCGCTCGGTCAGCGTGACCAGCTCGAGCTTTTCTTCGATCATGGTCATGCTCCGCCCATGGCAAGCGCGCGCTCGACGACGCTGTCGGCAAGATAGGCGGCGAAAATGGCAAAGAGATAGAGAAGCGAATAGGCAAACAAGGCCTTGGCCGGCTTCATGACGCGGTCGTCATCGGCCATGCCAAGCACTTTCCACGCATACCAGACAAAACCGACCCCGAGCAGCGCGGCGGCCACGCCATAGACCGGCGTGGTGTAGCCAAGCAGCCATGGCGCCACGCCGACCGGCGCCAGCACCAGCGCGTAGGCAAAGATCTGGCGGCGCGTCGAAGCGTGTCCGGCGACGTTCGGCATCATCGGGATGCCAGCCTTGGCGTAGTCCTCGGACTTGAACAGCGCCAGCGCCCAGAAATGCGGCGGCGTCCATAGGAAGATGATCAGGAACAGGATCAGGCTTTCGAGGCTGACCGTTCCGGTCACCGCGGCCCAGCCGATGACCGGCGGAATGGCGCCGGCGGCACCGCCAATGACAATGTTCTGCGGCGTCCAGCGCTTCAGCCACATCGTGTAGACGACGGCATAGAAGAAGATGGTGAAGGCCAGCAGCGTCGCCGACAGCCAGTTGACCAGCACGCCGAGCGTCATCACCGACAGCACCGACAGCACCAGACCGAAACTCAGCGCCTCGTGCGGCTGGATGCGACCGGCCGGGACCGGACGGCTGGCGGTCCTGGTCATCACCGCGTCGATGTCGGCGTCGTACCACATGTTGAGCGCGCCGGAGGCGCCAGCACCTATGGCAATAGCCAGGATGGCGATCACCGCCAGCAGCGGGTTGATGGTCACCGGTGCGGCGACGAGACCGACAAAGGCGGTGAACACCACCAGCGACATGACGCGCGGCTTCAGCAGGGCGAAGAAATCGCCCGCCGTCGCTTCCGACATGCGAAAGCCCGCTTCGTCAATCAATGGGTCGTCGACAAGGGCCATGCGTACTTAAGTCCATCATTCCGTTGGCCAAAACCGCCGGCGAACCGGCGGTTTCGTATTCGAGAGGGCAGCCGCCTTACTTGATCTTCGGCAGCTGTTCCCACTGGTGGAACGGCGGCGGCGAAGGCAGCTGCCATTCGAGCGTCGTTGCGCCCTCGCCCCACGGATTGGCACCGGCAACCCGCTTCTTCTGGAAGGCCTCGAACACGCAGTAGAGGAAGATCAGGACGCCGACGGCCGAGATATAGGAGCCGACGGACGACACATAATTCCAGCCGGCAAACGCATCCGGATAGTCGATGGTGCGGCGCGGCATACCGGCGAGGCCGAGGAAGTGCTGCGGGAAAAAGATCAGGTTCACGCCGACGAAGGTAACCCAGAAGTGGGTGTTGGCGATGACGGGCGAATACATGTAGCCGGTCATCTTCGGGAACCAGTAGTACCAGCCGGCGAAGATCGCGAACACCGCGCCCAGCGACAGCACGTAGTGGAAGTGCGCGATGACGAAATAGGTGTCATGCAGCGAACGGTCGAGACCGGCATTGGCCAGCTGGACGCCGGTGACGCCACCGATGGTGAACAGGAAGATGAAGCCCAGCGCCCACAGCATCGGCGTCTTGAACGAGATCGACCCGCCCCACATCGTCGCGATCCAGGAGAAGATCTTCACGCCTGTCGGCACCGCGATGACCATCGTGGCGAAGACGAAATAGCGCTGCGTGTCGAGCGACAGACCGGTCGTGTACATGTGGTGCGCCCAGACGATGAAGCCGACGGCGCCGATCGCCACCATGGCGTAGGCCATGCCGAGATAACCGAACACCGGCTTCTTCGAAAAAGTCGAGATGACGTGGCTGATGATGCCGAAGCCCGGCAGGATCAGGATGTACACTTCCGGGTGACCGAAGAACCAGAAAAGGTGCTGGAACAGGATCGGATCGCCGCCACCGTCGGGCGCAAAGAAGGTCGTGCCGAAATTGCGGTCGGTGAGCAGCATGGTGATGCCGCCGGCCAGAACCGGCAACGACAGCAGCAGCAGGAAGGCGGTGACCAGCACCGACCAGGCAAACAGCGGCATCTTGTGCAGCGTCATGCCAGGCGCGCGCATGTTGAAGATGGTGGTGATGAAGTTGATGGCGCCAAGGATCGACGACGCACCGGCAATGTGGATCGACAGGATCGCCAGATCCATCGCCGGTCCGGGCTGGCCCGAGGTCGACAGCGGCGGATAAAGCGTCCAGCCGCCACCGACGCCAAAGGCGCCCGGCGCGCTCGGCATAAACATAGAGGTGAGCAGCAGGATGAAGGCCGGCGGCAGCAGCCAGAAGGAGATGTTGTTCATGCGCGGGAACGCCATGTCGGGCGCGCCGATCATGATCGGGACCATCCAGTTGGCAAAACCGCCGATCAGCGCCGGCATGACCATGAAGAAGATCATGATCAGGGCGTGCGCGGTGGCGAAGGCATTGTACATGCTCTTGCCGCCGTCGATCGCTGCGTCACCGTTCATGCCGTAGACCATCTGCGCCAGACCGCTGAAGATCTGGATGCCCGGCTCCTGCAGCTCCATGCGGATGGCGACCGACAGGGCACCGCCGATGATGCCGGCCATGATCGCGAAGATCAGGTAGAGCGTGCCGATGTCCTTGTGGTTGGTCGAATAAACCCAGCGCACCCAGCCGTGATAAGGCTTGTGGTCGTGCCCGTCGTGAGCTGCAGCGTCTGCCATGTTCCGCTCCGTTCCCTAAATCTTGCTAACCTGCGGCATCAGTTGCCGGCGGCCGCTACCTTGTTCTGGCCATCGACCTCGGCCATCAGCGTCTTGTTGGCGCCGGGCAGATCGGTCTTGGCCGCCGCCAGCCAGGTCTTGAACTGCGCGTCGGAGACGACGCGGATGGCGATCGGCATGAAGGCATGGTCCTTGCCGCAGAGCTGCGAGCACTGGCCGTAGTAGAGGCCTTCCTTCTCCGCCTTGAACCAGGTCTCGTTGGTGCGGCCCGGAACGGCGTCGATCTTGATGCCGAACGACGGCATAGCAAAGGAGTGGATCACGTCGGTTGCGGTGACGAGCACGCGGGTCATGGTGTTGACCGGCACCACCAGTTCGTTGTCGACGGCGAGCAGGCGCGGATAGGCCTTGCGGTCCTCCTTGCCGGCGGCGGCGCGGTCGGTGTCCTGGAGGATCGCGGAATTGAAGGAGAGCGTGTTGTCGGTCTGGTACTCGTAGTCCCAGTTCCACTGGTTGCCGGTCGCCTTGACGGTCAGCTTTGCTTCTTCCGGCGGCGTATACTGCGCGGTCAGCAGCTGGAACGAGGGAATTGCAAGGCAAAGCAGGATGACGACCGGGCCGACAGTCCAGATCACCTCGATCAGCGTGTTGTGGCTGGTCTTGGACGGAACCGGGTTCGCACTCGCGCGGAATCTGACGATGCAATAGGCGAGAAGAAGCAGCACCAGGATGGTGATCGGGACGATGAACCACATCGTGTAGTTTCCGAACCACTCGATTTGCCGCATCATGTCGGTCGCCGGCGCCTGGAAGGTTGTCTCCCAGTCCTTGGGCTGGTCGGCATGGGCGGATGTGCCGGCGAAAAACGTGATAGCGGCACAAGCACTTAGAAACTTGGCACTTGCTGGAACCTTGGCGTTTGCCAGGAAATTTCTCATCGCCCTCATCGTCTCCCAGTTCCTCGCGGCTGTACCCACGAGAATAACGAACAATGCCGGGACGGGAATCCCGACAGTCTCAGGGTGGTTCAAACCATACTCTTTTTCCCTCCGCAAGAAAGGAGCGGACGAAACCGTGCGGCATTTTTGCGCGCAAGCCCGGATGTGCCTTTGAAGGCAGCGGCGGCGGCCCCGAATCGCCTATGCTGGGTCAACGGTTACATTCCTGCGGGCCGCGCGTGGCGAACGTCGCAATTCGGGCGAAATTGGCAGGGAAAAGCGCCGTATTGGCTTTTTCGGGGCAGACCGGCTGCGGTCTCGTCCTTTACTTGGCTTTGGCGCGGCTTAAAGTGCCGTGATTCGCAATGGAGCCGTCATGATCCCTTGGCTTTCGAGAACCTTGGCGAAGGTCATCTTTCTCGCCGCCCTGTCTGGTATCGGCTTGTCCGCGATCGGCCTGTCCGGCACGGCCAACGCCGCGCAACCGAGCGGCACGGTGCGCTCGACGCATGGCGCGTGGTCGATCATCTGCGACACGCCGGCCGGCGCCACCTCAGAACAATGCGTGATGATGCAGAACGTCGTCGCCGAGGACCGTCCGGAGATGGGACTGTCGGTCGTCGTGCTGCGCACCGCCGACAACAAGGCGGAGATCCTGCGCGTGCTGGCGCCGCTCGGCGTGCTTTTGCCCAACGGGCTCGGTCTCAATGTCGACGGCAAGGACATCGGCCGCGCCTATTTCGTGCGCTGCTTCCAGGACGGCTGCTATGCCGAAGTCATTCTCGAAAAGCCGCTGCTCGACACGCTGAAGACCGGCACGTCGGCCACCTTCATCGTCTTCCAGACCCCGGAAGAAGGCATCGGCATCCCGGTTGATCTCAAGGGCTTCGCCGACGGTTTCGCGGCCCTGCCCTGACAAAAGTGACGCCGTCAACCTGACGTCGGAGTGCATTTGCCTTCACAATGCAGCGGGACGATTGTCTCGGCGCGCCTTCGCGCCTACATCGTGGCAAAGACCCAATCCTCCTGTGAACGGACGCGCCATGAACAGCCTGATCGGCCAATTCGACATTTCAGACGATCGCATCAAGCAGATCGTCGCTGAGACCATCAACGGTGCCGACGACGGCGAGCTGTTCCTCGAATACAGCGAGAGCGAAGCGCTGATGTTCGACAATGGCCGGCTGAAGACCGCCAACTTCAACACCGACCAGGGTTTTGGCCTGCGTGCCGTCGCCGGCGAAGCCAGCGGCTATGCCCATTCGAGCGACCTGTCCGAGGCCTCGCTGCTGCGCGCGGCCGACGCCGTTTCAACCGTCAAGGGCGGTTATTCCGGCACGCTTGCCGCCGCACCCGCCCGCACCAACCGCCATCTCTATGGTGACGAGAACCCGATCCCCTCGCCTTCCTTCGAGGCCAAGGCAAAGCTGCTGCAGGAAATCGACGCCTGGCTGCGCGCCGAGGATCCGCGCGTGCGCCAGGTTTCGGCGTCGCTTGCCGCCTCCTGGCAGCATGTCGAGATCGTGCGCGCCGACGGCCAGGTGGTGCGCGACATCCGCCCGCTGGTCCGCATCAACGTCTCTGTCGTGGTCGGCAATGGCGACCGCCAGGAGAGCGGCTCCTACGGCATGGGTGGCCGCAAGGCCTTTGGCGAATTCCTGGTCGAAGACAGCTGGAAGCACGCCGCCAAGGAGGCGCTCAGGCAAGCCCTGGTCAATCTCGAGGCCATACCGGCGCCGGCCGGAACCTTCGACATCGTGCTGTCGAGCGGCTGGCCGGGTGTCATGCTGCACGAGGCCGTCGGTCATGGGCTGGAAGGCGATTTCAACCGCAAGAAGACTTCGGCCTTCGCCGGCCTGCTGGGCCAGCAGGTCGCCGCCAAGGGGGTCACCGTCGTCGACGACGGCACCATGCCCGAGCGGCGCGGCTCGCTCACCGTCGACGACGAAGGCACGCCTTCGGCCCGCAACGTGCTGATCGAGGACGGCAAACTGGTCGGCTACATGCAGGATCGGCAGAACGCCCGGCTGATGAGCATGAAGGCGACCGGCAACGGCAGGCGCGAAGGCTACGCGCACCAGCCGATGCCGCGCATGACCAACACCTATATGACGGCGGGCGACATGGAGCCGGACGAAATCATCGCCTCGGTCAAGAACGGCATCTATGCCGTCTCCTTCGGCGGCGGCCAGGTCGACATCACCTCCGGCAAATTCGTCTTCGGCTGCACCGAGGCCTACATGATCGAAAACGGCAAGGTAACGCAGCCGATCAAGGGCGCGATGCTGATCGGCAACGGGCCGGATGCCATGCACCGGGTTTCGATGATCGGCAACGACATGAAGCTCGACACCGGCATCGGCATGTGCGGCAAGGCCGGACAGGGCGTGCCGGTCGGCGTCGGCCAGCCGCATCTGCGCATGAACCAGATGACTGTGGGCGGTACGCGGGTTTGATCGATTGTCGCGGATTGAATCCGCCTCAAGGGATTAAGGTTTTTGGCGCGAGTCTTTAATCTCTCTGCAATCGATCATAGGCGGCTTGAATCGGATAGGAGTCGATTATAGTTTGAACACGCAAACTATAATCTGACTCCAGTCCGCTATAGTCACGATCATGAATCCTGCAGAGTTCGCCAATTCTCCAACAGGGCGCCTAGTGCCTACCATCGCGGGACAAATGGCATTTGTCCCCAATCCTTTGCCGCCCAAAATAGATTATTCGACATTGGCATTGCCATTGGCCGAAGCAATGAAAGCAATTGGGGAACTGAATGGGGCCGGACGGGGTCTGGCAAACCCAGCTCTTGTCATTCGTCCGCTCCAGCGCAAGGAGGCACTCCTATCTTCAAGCATGGAGGGAACCTACACGACGGCAAACGCACTCGCGATAGCTGAGGCGGAGGGCGACTCCTATGTCGACGACTCGACGATAGAAGTTCGCAACTACGTTCGAGCGTTCGAAGCCGCAGATGAGATGCGCCATGAATTTCCAATTTCCAATCGGATGATAAAACAGACCCATATGGTCCTATTGTCGGGAGCCAGAACCGGCAGGGGAGCAAATAAGCGGCCTGGGGAATACAAAGATCAGCAGAATTTCATCGGCGGCAGAAACCGGCAGATCGAAAATGCTCGGTTCATCCCTCCTCCGCCCGCTGAAACAGAGACAGCCATGGCTGCGCTTGAGCAGTACCTCAATCGAGGGAACCGAGGCGCGACACCAGCGATCATCGACGCGGCGTTGTTTCACTATCAGTTTGAGGCTATCCATCCCTTCGCCGATGGAAATGGTCGCGTAGGTCGCATTCTTGTGCCAATTTTCTTGATGCAAGAACGCGTATTAGAGCGGCCACTTCTCTATCTGAGTCCAGCCGTTGAGGGGCGAAAGGATGACTATGTTGACCTCATGTTGGCCGTCTCGCGCGATGGTGACTGGACCGCTTGGATACAGTTCTTCCTTGAAATGATCATCAATTCTTGCCGCGCCGCTGACGCAACGCTCACCGCACTTGAAACCATGCGTCAGGATTTCCGCCAGCGGATATCCGAGGTGCGAAGCTCAGCCCGGCTAATGACCATAGTGGATGAGCTATTCGTATCTCCCGCAACGTCTGTTCCACGTATCGCAGAGAAACTGGCGATTACCTATCCTGCCGCGCGTAATGCAGTCGATCGCCTTATTGAGTTCGATATCCTCGACGAAGTCGACAACACATCCAACCCAAAACTTTTCATATGCTGGCCGATCTTGGATCTCAGCGAAGGAAGGCAGGAAATGCCGCTCCCGAACGCAGGGGCTATTGACCTATAGGCCTTTCTGGAAGCGTCACGCTACCGCCTCTTTTTCGGCTTCTCCAGCAGCGCCACCGCCTCGACATGCGGCGACCACAGGAACTGGTCGATCGGCGTCACGCTTTTCAGTGTGTATCCGCCGTCGATGAGGATGCGCAAATCCCGCGCCAGCGTCACCGGATTGCAGGACACCGCGGCGACGTAGGGAACATCCGAGCGGGCGATCTGCTTCGACTGATCCTCGGCGCCGGCGCGTGGCGGGTCGAACACGACACCGTCGAAGGCATTCAACTCCTTGAATGTCAGCGGCCGGCGGAACAGGTCGCGGCGTTCGCCCGTCACCCGCTTCAGGCCTGTGGCGAAGCGCGAGCCCCGGTCGAGCGCCGAAAGGGCAGCCGCATCGCCTTCCACCGCATGAACTTCCGACTTCGCGGCAAGCCGCAAGGCAAAGCTGCCGCAACCGGCGAAAAGATCCGCCACCTTCTTGGCACGCTTCAGATGTCCGCCAACAATATCGGCCATTGCCTGTTCGGCGGCTTCGGTTGCCTGCAGGAAGGCGCCCGGCGGAATAGCAACGGCAACGCCGCCAAACGTGACCACCGGTTTTTTGGGTTCGATGACGATCTCATCGTCGATCGAAAGCCGGGCAAATCCCTGGGCCATGACGAAGTTGGAAGCGACCCGACGCTGGTTCTCACCCAATTTGCCTGACTCATAGACCGCGATATCAAGGCCCGAACCGGTCATGGTGACCGTCATGCGGAACGATTTGGTGGTGGCGCAAACCAATTCGGCGAGCGCCTTCAAGCGATCGAGCGCGGCGACAATCTCCGGCAGCGAGATCGGGCATTCCTCGATGGAGATGATTTCCGGCGACAGATGTCGATGGAAGCCGAGCAGCATGCCTGTATCGGTGCGCCGGGCGGCCAGCACGACACGGCGGCGCGTGTGCGGCGCACAAGCAACCAGTTCGCCAATCTCGCAATCGATGCCTTTGCCCTTCAGGGCGTGCACCACCTTTTCGCGTTTCCACTGACGATAGGCTTCGGCTTCGAAATGCTGGAGCGCGCAACCGCCGCATTCGGTGAAATGGCGGCAGGCGGGATCGATGCGCAGCGGCGAGGCTTCCAGCACGGCCATCAGCATGGCGCGATCCCGTTCGCGCGCGGCGGTGACCGTTTCGCCGGGCAGTGTGAAGGGAATGAACAGATCGCCTGTCTCGGTCTCGGCGATGCCGTCGCCCTGGGCGCCAAGTTTCCTGATGCTGAAGCGCGCGCTCATCGGTCCTTGATCCCACCGAGCAGGAATTCGCGATTGCCGTCGCCGCCCTCGATCGGCGACAAATGCAGCCCGAGCGAGCGCCAGCCGGGAACGGCGTCCAGCCAATCCTGCAGCAGGCCGGCGACACGGGAGGCGTCGTAGGGATCTTTCAACAGACCACCCTTGCCGATCGCTTCGCGACCAGCCTCGAATTGCGGCTTGACCAGAAACATGGCCTTGGCGCCAGCCTTCGCAAGGCCAAGCGCCGGTGGCATCGCCAGTTTCAGCGAAATGAAGCTGACATCGGACACGATGAAATCCGGAATACGACCGCCAAGATCGGCGGCTGTGAGATCGCGGGCGTTCAGGCCCTCGATCACCGTCACACGCGGGTCTTGGCCGACATCAGGATGCACCTGACCATGCCCGACATCGATCGCGGTGACATGAGCCGCACCACGTTCCAGCAGAACCTGGGTAAAGCCGCCGGTCGAGGCACCGACGTCGAGCGCCTCGCAGCCGGCAGGATCGAGGCCGAAATGGTCGAGCCCGCCGATCAGCTTGAGCGCTGCGCGCGACACATAGCCCTGCGCCGGATCATCGATGGTAATCAGGCATTGCGGCAAAACACTCTGGCCGGGCTTGCGGGCAAGGACACCGTCAACCGTCACCGTGCCGCGTTCGACCGCGTCGCGGGCACGCGAACGGCTGGCAAACAGCCCGCGCTGGACGAGCAGGTCGTCGAGCCGCTGGCGTGTGCTGGCTGGCAGAGGCGAATTCATCGGCCTTCATGGCGAAAGCCGACGACGATGGCAAGGGCGCCAGCCGGGCATTGAGGGAGGCATTCGTCTCCCACTCCAACCATCATCCCAGCAATATCGGGCTTTAAGACGATGGCGGTTAGTTCTGTAACGCCCCCATCCTTTGAAAATCCGTGCGTTACACTCGTTGAAACGGCTGGTTGCCGAAGCACGAGGCGTCGCCGTTTGCTGATCATTATCCCGAATTCCAGAAAGACTCACGGATCGTTAACCTATTTTCGTCGCATTTGCTTGAGGACTAAATGTTATGACTGCGACAACCCGCAAAACGGGAGGAAGAGGCGTTAACCTTGGAAATGGCCAGCGATATCGTCTACAAGGTGCTTGACCGGATTTCCGGCGCCGGCCTGCTGGCGACCGGACTTCTGTTGCTGACCGCTTTGGTCAGCGCCCTTGTCGCCTATTGGCGCACGGTCGAGAAAAAGAGCTGGAAAGAATTCTTCGAGTTCGCGGTTCCGCACGAGGTGATCACTCATCCCTCGGCGAGGGCCGACCTGTTGTTCTGGGTGACGAGGAAGGCCCTGATGCCATTCCTCATGCTGCCTGCCGGCATCGTCTTCGTTAGCGCCGTCGGCTATGCGACGAACTGGCTGCTCTCAACGCTCCTGGCGATCCAGCCGCCCCTGATCGAGGGACCGGCAGGGCCAGTGACGGTGACCATCTTCACCATCACCATGCTGCTCGCCTACGACATCTCGTATTATCTCTATCACGTCGCCCAGCACCGCTATCCGGTGCTCTGGGAACTGCACAAGGTGCACCATTCGGCCGAGGTGATGGTCGGCATCACCAAGGACCGCGTCCACCCGCTCGACGAATTGATGAACCGCGCCTGGGACGGCGTCATTCCCGGCATCTGCTTCGGCATCTGGTCGCTGGTGTCGCTGAACCTCGTTGAGCTGACGGTCTTCGGCGTCAACGTCTACATCATACGCAACATCCTGATGATGGATTTCGTCAGGCACACGCATTTCAAGATCTCGTTTGGGCCGCTGAACAACCTGATCTTGTGCCCGCACTGGCATCAGTTGCACCACAGCACGGACCCGCGCCATTACGACAAGAACTTCGGGCTGCTCTTCTCGTTCTGGGATCGGCTGTTCGGAACCCTATGCGTTCCCAGACCCGACGAGGACTTCAAATTCGGGCTGATCGAACGCAACGTGCGCGACTATCAGTCGCTCGCAGGGCTCTATATCATGCCGCTAAAGCGGATGTGGTGGCAGATCGCCAGACACTTCCGAACCGACAAGCCCGAGCCACAGCAATCCTCGCAAAGGGCCAAGCCTTGAACGGGCCTGTCGTGTGCCGGCTGCCGCGAACGCACCGGATCGAAGTCGCGACTTCGGATGCGCGCCTGGCAGAAATCGCGCCCGCCTGGGCGGCGCTCTGGCAACGCGCCGGCGGCCTCGTATTCCAGCATCCGGACTGGATCTCGGCCTGGTGGCGCACGACGTCGCATCAGGAACGGCGCGGCCTCAGGATCGGGTTGGTCTGGAGCGACGAGCGGCTCGTGGCCGTCATTGCGCTCGCGACCTTCAGGCGCTCCGGCATCCGCGTCCTGGAATGGGCGGCGAAGGATCACTGCGATTATGGCGATGTCCTGCTTGCTCCCGATTGCGACCCGCAGATCCTGCGGCAGCTCTGGCAACGCATTCTCGACGATGGCGGCTTCGACCTTGTCTATCTGAATCGTCTTTTGCCCGATGCCCGATTGCCGGCCCTGCTCGGCTCCGCCGCGCCAGGCCGCGGCACGATCTTGCAGCCAAACCACCGCAGCGAGGTCAGCTATCGTGTCGCCGGCGCCTGGCAAGGCGGCGCGCAATGGTTCGAAAGCCAATCGAAAAAAGCCCGGCAAAACTATCGCCGTGGCCGCAAATTCATGGAGGAAGGCGGCACGCTGCGCTTCCGCCTGATGGAAGCGCACGAAGCCCGCGAGCCAGTGCTCGAGCGCGTCGCGGCGCTGAAGCGGCTATGGCTGGCAAAGCACGGCCGCGTTTCGGACCTCTTCGACGAAGGCTCCGCCGCTCTGGCGGCGCTGGTCTCCGTGCTGGCCGGGCTCGGATTGCTGCGCATCTTCGTGCTCGAGCGCGAAAACGAGATCGTCGCCATCTCGATCAATTTCGAGCAGCATGGAACGATGATGGCTTTCGTCACAACCTATGACCCGGCCTTCGAGCGTGCCTCGCCGGGCATGGTCCTGATGATGGATTACATCCAGTGGTCGCTTGACCAGGGCTTGACCACGGTCGACTTTCTCTGCGGCGGCGAGGATTTCAAGCGCCGCTTTGCGACGCATTCGGTGACTTTGTCTTCGGTGATGGGTGGGCGAAGCCTGCGCGGACGCCTCGCCGTCTTGGCCGACCGCGCCCGCCACGCCATGAAATCCTGGCGCTCCGAGAAACCGTCGAAGCAAGCGGAGCCGGCGGAGGAATAACCTTTTCAGATCGCCTGCATGGAGGCATGGACAATGAGAAGGCGTCGGCCGGCAGACCGACTCCGATCATACCCTCTTAGGCAGCTCTGGGCTTACTGGCCCCCAATTTAGAAAATGGTTCGCGAAACCTGCCGTTCCACGGCGGGCGCCAGCCCGTCATCCGGCTTGCCCGTGGCTTCCTCACGTGGGCGCTCGGTCACAGCAGCCGGCGCTATGACCGGCACGACCACCAGCTGCGGCACCTGCTTGTAGGAAAAGCCACCGCGGATATCGCCCATCTTGCCGGCGATGATACCCATGGCCGCCTTTTCGAGGCTGCGATCATAGCGCGTTTCGGCGGCAGCCGGCGCGACGACGACGGCGCAAAGCGCTATGCCGCACAGAAGCGTTTTCATTGTTGTTGTCTCCCTGCCTGATCAACGATCTAGCAGGGCGCCGTTGAAAAACGGCCAAGAGACACGGTAAGCGAAAAGCCAAACGTCAGCGTAAACAACGCGTTAAGATCATCGGCCGGCAAACCGATTCAAGTCTTTGAGACTTTGATTCAGGCGCGCTGGGCGCGGGTGCTGTGCCCGAGCGCGACGAAGACCGTGCGCACGATGCCGGCTGCGTCGAGCCCGGCGTCGGCATACATCTTTTCCGGCTTGGCATGGTCGGTGAACGCGTCGGGCAGCACCAGCGGGCGCACCTTCAGGCCGCTTTCCAGCAGGCCTTCGTGGGCGAGGAACTGCAGCACATGGCTGGCGAAGCCACCGACGGCGCCCTCTTCCACCGTCACCAGAACCTCATGCGAACGGGCCAGCCGCCGGATCAGATCCTCGTCGAGCGGCTTGGCGAAACGGGCATCGGCGACCGTGGTGGAAAGCCCGGCAGCGCCTAGCTCCTCGGCGGCGATCAGACAATCCTGCAGCCGCGTACCGAAGGACAGCAGTGCGACCTTGGTGCCCTCCTTGACGATGCGGCCCTTGCCGATTTCGAGAACCGAGCCGCGCTCCGGCATATCGACGCCGACGCCGTTGCCACGCGGATAGCGGAAGGCGATCGGGCCGTCATCATAGCTCGCCGCGGTGCGCACCATGTGGCGCAGCTCCGCCTCGTCGGCCGCCCCCATGACGACGAAACCCGGCAAGGTCGCCAGGAAGGTGGTGTCGAAGGCGCCGCAATGGGTGGCACCATCGGCGCCGACGAAACCGGCGCGGTCGATGGGAAAGCGCACCGGCAATTTCTGAATGGCGACGTCGTGGACGACCTGGTCGTAGGCGCGCTGCAGGAAGGTCGAATAGATCGCCGCGAACGGTTTGTAACCTTCGGTGGCGAGGCCGGCGGCAAAGGTCACCGCGTGCTGTTCGGCGATGCCGACATCGAAGGTCCGCGACGGGAACGCTTCGCCGAACAGGTCGAGGCCGGTGCCGCCCGGCATGGCGGCGGTGACGGCGACGATGCGGTCGTCTTCACGGCCCTCCTGGACCAGGCTTTCGGCAAACACCTTGGTGTAGGCCGGTGCGTTGGCCGGCGCCTTGGCTTGGGCGCCGGTGATGACGTCGAACTTGTTGACGCCATGATATTTGTCGGCGGCCGCTTCCGCCGGCGCATAGCCCTTGCCCTTCTGGGTCACGACATGGATCAGCACCGGGCCTTCACCATTGTCGCGGACATTTTTCAGGACCGGGATCAGATGCTCCAGATTGTGGCCGTCGATCGGGCCGATGTGGTAGAAACCAAGTTCCTCGAACAGCGTTCCGCCGGTGACGTAGCCGCGTGCATGCTCGACCGCCCTTGTAATCGCACGATCAGCCCGCTTGCCGAGATAGGAGGTCAGTTTCTTGCCGAAATCACGCAGGCCGATATAGGCCTTGCCCGAAGCCAGACGCGCCAGATAGGCGCTCATCGCGCCGGTTGGCGGCGCGATCGACATGTCGTTGTCGTTGAGGATGACGATCAGCCGTGCATCGAGCGCGCCGGCATTGTTCATCGCCTCATAGGCCATGCCGGCAGACATGGCGCCGTCGCCGATGACGGCGATGACATTGTTGCGGCCGCCGGACAGATCGCGAGCAGCGGCCATGCCGAGGCCGGCCGAGATCGATGTCGAGGAATGGGCGGCGCCGAAGGGATCGTACTCGCTCTCGGCGCGGCGGGTGAAGCCGGACAGGCCGCCTTCCTGGCGCAGTGTGCGGATGCGGTCGCGGCGACCGGTCAGGATCTTGTGCGGATAGGCCTGGTGGCCGACATCCCAGATCAGCCGATCATCGGGAGTGTTGAAGACATAGTGCAGCGCCACCGTCAGCTCGACCACGCCAAGGCCGGCGCCAAGGTGGCCGCCGGTACGGGAGACAGCGTCGATCAGCTCGGCGCGAAGCTCGGATGCCAGTTGCGGCAGCTCGCTCTCGGCAAGCGTGCGCAGGTCGGCCGGAATGCGGACCTTGTCGAGGAGCGGCGTATGCGGCGTTGCGTTCACGGGTGCTCAGGCTTTCTGTTCATCGGCGGGATAGGCCGCCAGACGGTGAAAGTAAATGCGTGCCAGTGACGCGGACGATCAGGTCCCCTCACCGATTTTCCTCAGCTTTCCGGCAGCGGAATAAACTCCTCCTCATCTCCAGGAACGATATCGAAGCGGCCTGTCTTCCATTCCTGCTTGGCCTGTTCGATGCGCTCCTTCGACGATGAGACGAAATTCCACCAGATATAACGCTGCGAGCCGAGCGAGGCGCCGCCAAACAGCATGAAATGCGCGCCGGTCTGCGACGACACGACGATCTCGTCGCCGGGCCGAAACACCAGCAGCCGTTCCGCCGGAAAGACGTCGCCTGAAATCGAGACCTCGCCTTCCAGCGTGTAGATGGCGCGCTCCTCGGCATCGGCCGGGATTTTCACGCTGGCGCCGGGCGCCAGGCGCAGGTCGGCATAGAGCGTCTCGGAGTCGGCCCTCACCGGGGATCGCAATCCCTGGAAATCACCAATGACGACGCGTCCGCTGACGCCCTCGGCGTCGATCTCGGGCAGCCTGAGCGCTGCGGTGTTCTCGAAAACCGGGGCCACTTCTTCCTTGCCGTCCGGCAGCGCCAGCCATGTCTGCAGGCCGGATATCGACATCGGCGCGCCACGCAATTCTTCGGGCGTGCGCTCGGAATGGACGATGCCGCGGCCGGCGGTCATCAGGTTCACGTCGCCGGGCTGGATGACCATTTCGGTGCCGAGCGAATCGCGATGCCTGATCCTGCCGTCGAACAGATAGGTGACCGTCGACAGACCGATATGCGGATGCGGACGGACATCGAGCGCCTGGCCGGCGCGCAGGATAGCCGGGCCCATGCGGTCGAAGAAGATGAAGGGTCCGACCAGCCGCCTCTTGGCGGTCGGCAGAGCTCGTCGCACCTGAAAACCACCGATGTCTTTGGCGTTCGGAATGACCATCAATTCGATCTGGTCGCTGGCGAAGGCATCGCCGGCCTGTGGGTCGTTTCCGGGAAAGAAGCTCACGAGATCTCCTTGTCAGCGGGCAATGCCCGCTTGGTCGCGTCAGGCAAAGCGGATCGCGGCCTTTGCCCGTAGTTTGGCCGCCACCTCTTCGCGATTGCGCGGATGCTGATGGGTTTCGAGAGAATCGAGCAGTTCGCGCGCCGATGCCGCGATGGCCTCGACCGCGTGGTCGAAGGCATGCTGGTTCTGCTTCGAGGGCCGCGTCGTTCCGCTCAATTTGCGGACAAACTGAAGGGCCGCGTCGCTGACTTCGTCATGGGTTGCGGGCGGATCAAAATTGAACAGGGTCTTGATGTTTCTGCACATCGCTTCCGTATCTCCTCTTGTCCTGGAGCCGTTTCAATTGGGACGAACTCTATCCTCAATCATGATCGTGTCCAAAAGTCGGTGAGACGGCTGCGCGCCTCAGTCCGCGTCGAGCGGCTCCGTTCCAACCGGCTTGCCGTCGCGCGACAGCCTGATCTTCTCGACTTTGTCCTCGGCGGCCTTCAGCAGCCGGTCACAATGCGCCTTCAGTGCCTCGCCGCGCTCATAGATCCGGATCGACTGGTCGAGCGGCACGTCGCCTCGCTCCAGATCATCGACGATCTTCTCCAGCGCGTCGAGTGCCTGTTCGAAGCTCATCGCCTTGACGTCTTCGTTGGTCTCACCAGCCATCATTCATCCTTTCATCAGTCGCCCGACATGGGCGGCGACCGAAAATGCCAATCCCTGCAGATCGTAGCCACCCTCGAGCAGGCTGACGAGCCGGTTGCCGCTGTGGCGCGCCGCACGCTGCATCAGCTGGCCGGTCGCCCAGTCGAAATCATCCTCGGTCAGGTTGATCTCGGCCAGGGGATCGCGATGGTGCGCGTCGAACCCGGCCGAAATGACGATCAGGTCGGGCGCGAAATTGTCGAGCGCCGGCAGCACGCGCGACAGGAAGGCATCACGAAAGACCTCGCTGCCGGTCTGTGGCGCCAGCGGCGCGTTGACAATGTTGCCGGCGCCGGTTTCGCTTTTTGCCCCGGTGCCGGGATAAAGCGGCATCTGATGCGTCGAGCAATAGAGCACCGACGGATCGTCCCAGAAAATATCCTGCGTGCCGTTGCCGTGATGCACGTCCCAGTCGACGACGGCAACGCGCTCGACGCCATGCTTCTTCTGCGCATAACGCGCCGCGATCGCCGCCGTGTTAAACAGGCAGAAGCCCATGGCCGTGGTCTTTTCGGCATGGTGGCCGGGCGGCCGGGCGGCGACGAAGACATTGTCGGCGCGGCCTGAAAAGACGTCGTCGACGGCGGCGTTGGCGGCGCCGATGGCGGTGATCGCCGCCTGCCAGCTTTTCGGGCTGGCGGTGGTGTCGGCGTCAATGCGCGCGATCCCCTCGTCGGGAATGGCGGCACGGACGCGGGCGACGAAATCGGCGGGATGCGCATAGAGGATGGTTGCCTCGTCGCCTTCCGGCGCCTGGACACGATCGAGCCCGGCAAACGCCTCGTCGTCGAGCACACGCTCGATGGCGCGCAAGCGGTCCGGCCGCTCGGGATGGCCGGGCGGCGTGAGGTGCTCAAGGAAGATCGGGTGGGTGTAGAGACGAGTGGCCATCGTCCTAATCTAGTGACCCGGATCGACAAAGGCTATGCACGGGCGGCCGATGACTGGGGAAAATCACGCCTGCGTCCATTCGTGTCGCTGCGGGCATTGGCGTCCTCAGCGCTTCGGCGTAAGGTTGCCGGCACTGCCTGGTGCCCGCCGCAAGCGGGAGAATCGGGAACACGGTTGAACTCCGTGGCGTGCCCAACGCTGTAAGGGGGACCGCGCCGGTAAATGCCACTGTCGATGACGGGAAGGCACCGGACGCGGGTTGATCCCGAGCCAGAAGACCGGCCTGGCAGGCATCGCCATCCGCATGGTCAGGCGGATGGCATCAGAGCGACGTGCGTCCGCTTGGACGCACAAAGTACGCTCTGACAGTTGAACTGCTGCAATCGCAAGGGGACAAGCGATGCCGGAACACATGACCGCTCCTGTTGGCGACGGATTTGACCAGAGTGCGCGCGATGCTGTCTATCGCGCCATGTTCACACGGCGTGACGTGCGCAGCCATTTCCTGCCCACCGCGCTCGACGATGAGGTGCTGGCGCGGCTGCTGCTTGCCGCGCATCACGCGCCGTCGGTCGGCTTCATGCAGCCGTGGAACTTCATCGTCATTCGCGATACCGAACGACGGGAAAAGGTGCGCGACCTGTTCCTGGCGGCACGCGAGCAGGAACTGCCGGCCATCGCGGAAGAGCGGCAGGCGCTCTACCGCAAGCTCAAGCTGGAAGGCATCTGCGAAAGCGCGCTCAACATCTGCATCACCTGCGACCGGCAGCGCTCGAAGGGCTCGCCGCTGGGGCGCTGGCACAATCCGGAGATGGACCTCTACAGCACCGTCTGCGCGGTGCAGAATTTCTGGCTGGCGGCGCGCGCCGAAGGCGTCGGTGTCGGCTGGGTCAGCATCATCGAGGCGCAAGCGCTGAAAAGCCTGCTGTCGATTCCCGACCATGTGACGCCGATCGCCTATCTCTGCGTCGGCCGTGTTTCCGAGTTCGCGCCAAAGCCGGACCTCGAAACGCATGGCTGGGGACGGCGTCTGCCGTTGCCGGAGCTGATCATGAGCGAGATCTTTTGCGGCCAGGGTGAGGTGCCGCTGAAATCAACCGTGGCGCGTCTCAACGCCGTCGATGCCGCGCCGGATCAGCGTGTCGCGCCGGCGGTGCCCCAGCGCGAGCCGCCGAAGGAGGCCAGCGCCTTGTCCTTGAGCTCCCTGAACTTCGACGACGCCTCGGCCAGCCTGGCGTCCCAGGCGGGATCAGGCACCTGGCCCTCTATGGTCTTGAAATAGACCTGCATCAGGCAAGCGATGGCAAAGGGCTCGATGAAGGCCGCCTTGAAGGCCCAGGCAAAGACGATGGCGAGCACGAAGGCCCAGCCGGCGAGTTGCCCAGGCATGAGGAAAAGAATGGCACCGGCCGGCGCCAGCATCAGCAGGAAAATGACGAAGGACACGCCCCACATGATGACCGCCAGCCAGACGGCGTTCTTGACCATGACCTTGCCGTTCTGGGCATAGAGTACGACGCCTTGGCGCGCCGTCTCGAACGGCGAGGCTGAATTGATGCGGATGTTGTAGCCGAGGATGATCTCGTCGACATAGGTCAGCGACAAGCGGATCACCGTGTTGATGAAGGAGACCAGGCCGCTCAGGCCCGGAATCGGCAGGAAGGCGGCAATGCCGCCGAGCAAGCCGGTGATGGCGCGGATGGCGCCCTTGACCAGCTGGTCGACGACGAAAAGGATGTTGGCCTCGGCAAAACGCTGGGTCACGACGTCCTTGGCGTAGCCGATCTGGTCCTGGCCACCGGGAATGTCACGACCGTCGATCAGATGGACCATGACGGCGATGTGGCCGGCCTTGACGACATAAAGGATGTATTCGCGGATCCAGTAGACGGCGATCGAGACGATGCCGAAGCCGACCACGCCGCCCCACAGGGCAAAGGACAGCGGCCCGTCGGGATCGGTGGAGATGTGGCCGACGCCATAGCCGACGGAGGCGCCGGTGCCGGTCGCCATGATGTAGGCCAGCGTGATACCGAAATAGACGATCATGCGAAAGACAATGAATGGCCAGGTCCGCATCATGATGGACACCGACTTGCCGATATCGAAATCCCACATGCCCCGAATCTCCCTTCAGAGATGGTGGGAGAGGATGAACTCAACCCGGCGATTGTCAATTGCCGGCCGTGGCGCCGGGCCACCGATGGGGCTTCAGTTCGGTTGCGGACCCGGCCTTCTAAGCAGACCCTCGAGCAGTTGCTTGAACGCCGTCACCACCTTCTTCGACGTCGCTTCGGGGTCGTTCGAATTGGCGATCCGTTGCGCCGCCTGACTGCTCGCACCGTTGATCAGCCGCGAGGCCGTCTCGGGGTCGAGACTGGAGACGACAACCCCCTCCTCCTGCAGTGTCGTCAGATGGCTGGTCATTGAAGCGATGCACGCATTGGCATTCGGCCATTGTGCCGGATCCCCCAGGACGGCCGGACCATCGCGGAACATGATGCGCTGGATTTCCGGCTCCAGCGCCATCTCGATGTAGGTCGTGCATTCGTCGACGAAATGCAGCCAGCGGGTCGGTGCCCTCGCCGCCACTTCGTTCACGCGCGCCGCCATCTCGCCGTCGATTTCGGCGATGACCGCCTGCAGCAGGCCCTTCTTGTCGCCAAAATGATGATAGAGCGCGCCGCGCGTCAGCCCGGCCGAGGCGGTGAAATCATCCATCGAGGCTTCGGCATAGCCTGTTGTGCCGAAGGCATGGCGGGCGGCCGCGATCAGCTTGGCGCGCGTCTCGGCGATCATCTCCTTGCGGGGTTTGTGCATGGCTCTGGACCTATTCACATACGTTGCGTATGCCAATTGACATACGCGACGTATGCTCTATCTAACAATCATACGCTTCGTATGTAATTGTCGAATCGTCCTTTGTCGAGGAACCACCCATGCAAAATCCCTATTCGGAAATCTTTCGCGCCCCGGAGCCAAGGGCTTTGCAGCCGCCGGCTTCATGGCGCGCCTGCCGATCGCCATGGCGCCAATCGGCATCGTGGCGATGCTGTCGCAGACGCGTGGCGAATACTGGCTGGCCGGCGCGGTCTCCGCGACATACGCGCTGGCCAACGCTTTCGTCGCGCCGCAGATATCGAGACTGGTGGATCGCCTGGGCCAGACGCGGATCGTGGTGCCCACCACCATCATCTCGGTGCTGGCTTTCGCCGTCCTGATTGCGGCGGCCAACCAGGACTGGCCGCTATGGACGTTGTTCGTGTCGGCACTGGCGGCCGCCGCCATGCCCAGCATGCCGGCAATGGTGCGCGCGCGCTGGACCGAGATTTTCCGCGGGCGGCCGCAGATGAACACGGCGTTCGCCTTCGAGTCGGCTGCGGACGAGCTGGTCTATATTGCCGGTGCGTCGCTTTCGGTGGGCTTGAGTGCCGCCCTCTTCCCGGAGGCTGGTGTCCTGGTCAGCACGCTATTCCTCGCCCTTGGCTCGACAGCCTTCATCCTGCAGCGTTCGACCGAACCGCAAGTGCGGCCGGTGAATCATGTCTCGAGCGGCTCGGCAATCCGGCTCAGGCCAGTGCAGATCATCACCTTTGCCCTGATCTTCATCGGCGCGACCTTCGCAACGACGGAAGTGAGCACGGTGGCAATCACCAAGGAACTCGGCCAGCCGGGTGCCGCCAGCCTTGTCATCGGCGTTTATGCGCTGGGATCGTTCGTGCTCGGCCTCGTCGTCGGCGCGCTTAGCCTGAAGGCGCCGCTGCAGCGCCAACTGGCCATCGCAGTCGCCCTCGTCGCGCTCGGCACGCTGCTGCCGCTCACCGCCGACACTGTACCACTGCTGGCGCTGACCGTGTTCATCAGCGGTGTGGCGATCTCGCCGACCTTCATCACCGCCTTCGGCCTGATCGAGCGGCACGTGCCGGAGGCGATGCTGACCGAAGGCATTACCTGGGTCATGACCGGCATCGGCATCGGCATGGCGCTCGGCTCGTTTGCCGCCGGCGCGGTGGTGGATGCGTTCGGCGCCCAGAGCGGGTTCTGGGTCTCGGCGGCTTCAGGCACAATCGCGCTGGCCACGGTGCTGCTTGGCCAGCGCAGTCTTGCCACGCCCGAATGCGAGTTGGACGGATGCGAAGCAGCAATCCCGGCCGAGTGACAGCCAGGGTATGTTGAGATTCAGGTCAGGCCGGCCTCACCTGAATATCGACATACCCTAGTGTCCTGATCGGCAA
>NZ_SMYZ01000073.1 GCF_004919685.1 Mesorhizobium norvegicum
TCGCCCGCCGGCTCCCGACTGTTTGAGGAGAGGGAGCCGATGAGACGTGATTGGAATGGACATCCACCGCACCTTTGCGGACGTGGTGGTTTGGGAAGATGGCCGGCTGCGCCATCACGGACGGGTCGACATGACCCGCTCGGGACTGGAAGGGTTCGGCCGCAGTTTGCGACGGACCAGCGCCCTGCCCGAGATCGTAGCCGTCGAAACAGCCAGGTTTTCCTGGAAAACCGCTCCACTGCATCTGCTGTATGGTGACGACAGCGCGGCGGCGTTTGAAGCGTTGCTTCCACCGGCACATCTGCAGCGCCAGACCTTGCTGCGAATTGCCGTGTCTGGCCGGGTGCGGTTAAGTGGGCGAACCGCCCTTCAAGCGGCGATCGCGGCAGCCGCGCCCGACTTCGCTTATCTGGAGCTGGACGGGGACGGGCTCGCGACCGACTGCGAAAGTGGCGACTTGGATCGGATCGACCGCTCTGGTGCCCTTCGCGAGGCAGCGCAGGCACTGTTGGATGAAAGCGCCGACGAAAGGCGGTCGACTGTCGAACGCGACATATCGCGAGAAGCACTGGTTCGGCTGTTCAGCTATTGCGAGGCGATGGGATCATGAAACTTACAGCCCTTCGGCTCCACAACGTCAAACGGTTCGCTGGGCAAGGCGTCGCCATCGAGAACATAGGCGACGGCGTCAACGAGCTTTGCGCAGTCAATGAATTCGGCAAATCAACCTTCTTCGAAGCACTCCATGCACTCTTTTTCCAGTCCCACACCGGGACGCCCGAAGGCGTAAGACTGCTGCGGCCTTATAATGGGGGCAATCCGGTGGTGGAGGCCGACATTACCACTTCAGAAGGACGATATCGGCTTACCAAGCAGTTTTATGGAGGCAAGCTGGCCAACGTTGTCGACCTCGATCGGGGGCGACTGTTGGCTCAAGCGGACGAGGCCGAAGCGTTTATCGGCAAACTAATCCACGGCGGAACCGCAGGACCGGCAGGATTGCTCTGGGTTCGCCAAGGGGTCACCGGCCTCGAAAAGCGCAGCAAAAGCGAGGAGGATGGCGAAAAACGCGTGCGCGAAAGCCTACTATCCTCGGTTCAGGGGGAAGTTGAGGCCCTGACCGGCGGACGACGCATGGCCGAAATCACCGCAGCGTGCGAGGAAGAACTCTATAGCCTGGTCACGTCAACGCTGCGTCCCAAGAGTGGTGGTCTCTATGCGGCAGCGCTCGACGAGCGTGACAAGCTGCTGAAAGACGAGCAGCGTCTCAGCGCCGAAGTCACCGGTCTGCGCGATGCGCTCGACAAGCGGCGCATGGCGTTGGCGCGTCTGTCTGAGCTTGAAAACCCCGAAGAAGGCGCCACCCGGCGGGAAGCCATCTCGGCCGCGGAAGCCGCAGTCGAGGCCGCCAAATCGCACAGCGAAGCCTTGAAAGCCGCCGAGGCGGAAGCTGCCCTTGCCGCAATTCACCACGACGCGGCGCAGCACGCCCTCGATAGTTTTCGGACCGCGCTCAAACGAGCCACGGATTTGCGCCAGCAGTCGATTATTGCGCAGCATCGCCGCACTGAGGTTCTCGATCGTCGCGCTTCAGCCATCACCGAAAACGAACAGGCGATGGCCGAGGTTCAAGCAGCTGAACTGGAAGAGCGCGAAGCTCGCGAATTGCTCGCGCGGCTGGATGCGACCCTTCTGGCGCGTGACGCTGCCGAACAACTGGCCGGCTCGGACAACCGGTTGAAACAAGCCGAAGTCGCCAGAACCCAGATCGAAGATGGAGAGGCAGCACTGGCGATGCTGGCGGTGCCGGAACAGGCTGTCGAGCAACTGCAGGCGCTCGAAATCGAGATCGCCAGCCTTCGTGCAGCTCACCTGGCAACCCTGCCGACGCTATGCATGGAATACCGGGACGCCGCCGCCGATTTGGTGACGATCGATGCCAAGCCCTTGCCCCATGCAGAAGACCAAAGCTTTGCTGGCACCGTGCGCCTGGATATTGCCGGCATCTGAGCCTTGACCCTGCGATCGAATCGGCCGCAGCAGGCCGACCGGACCATCGAAGACGCCGAAGCGAAGCACCGCAGCCTACTTGCGTCCCTCGGTGTCGACAGCCTCAGGACGGCACGCCAGCGCCTGGTGGAAGCGCGCGACAAGGCTACCGAACTGGGCTTGGCGCGTCAGCGACTTGCCGATCTCGCGCCTAAGGGGATACAGCAATTGCACGAGGAGCTTGCTCGTCTGAGTGCCCTCGGGGCCGGGGACCTCGAACTCAAAGTCGATCCGCAACAGATCCGGCAGCATCATGCCGCAACCGAGCAGCGTGTGGCGACAACACGCAACAGCGTGCGCGAGGCCTTGCCTTTGCGCAGCCATGCCGACGGGGCTGTCATGGCCGCGGAGACGGCTTATGTCACCATCCAGGCGGAACTAACCAGCCTCGAGGTCATATTGGGGCCTGAAGCAACGCGCGAGGAAAAGGAGCGCTTGCTGCTTACCGAGGCCACCGCACGACAAACTCTGCGCGAAGCCGCCGAAATGCGCGCTGCGCCCCTGCGCGATGGCGCTCACGATCTCACCAGCGCCGAGGCCGTTCTGCGCCGTGCCCGCTCGGTTCAGGATGCCGCCACTCAGGAGGCAGGTCAGTTGCGTGTGACTCTTGCAGATCTCAATGGCCATATTCGCACTCGGTCCGACGACGCGGTGGAAGAAGCTTGGCGCGAGGCCAGGGAAAAATTGGAAGTAGCTGAAGAGCGAGTGGGACGCTTCGAAATCGAAAAGGCCGTTCTCGACCGGCTGCGCACAACGCTGGGCGCTACGCGCTCGGCGGCACGCGATCTATATCTTAAGCCGGTCATGTCCGAGCTGCGGCCGCTGCTCAGACTGTTATTCGACGACATCTCCATAGTGTTCGATGAGAATACACTGTTGCCGCAGACCGTTCATCGCAATGGTCAAGACGAGGATGTCGATAGGTTGAGTGGCGGCATGCGAGAACAGCTTTCGGTTCTGACCCGTCTGGCCTTCGCCCGTTTGCTTGCCCGCGACGGCCGACCCACACCGGTTATCCTG
This sequence comes from Mesorhizobium norvegicum, assembly GCF_004919685.1. Classification (GTDB taxonomy): domain Bacteria; phylum Pseudomonadota; class Alphaproteobacteria; order Rhizobiales; family Rhizobiaceae; genus Mesorhizobium; species Mesorhizobium norvegicum. The sequence continues at coordinate 3,070 of NZ_SMYZ01000073.1, forward strand.
GATGACGCTTTGGTTTATTCCGATGACGACCGCATCGAGCGCATGTTCGACGCTTTGCATCGTCAATCACACGATCAGCAGATTCTCGTTTTCTCCTGCCGCCAACGCGCGTTCGCAAAACTCGGCGGTAACATTTTGCAGATGAGCGACTGGCAACCGGGTCGGTCATAAGCGGAGATCGCGCAGCCGCAGCTAGGGCGACGGCAGATCGTATCGTGTTACGATTGCAATGCCGTTTTCGATCTCGATTTCGATAACCTCATTAATCAGGAATTCCTCTGGGCCAAGATCCTCGAGGAGAGCATCGAAGAGCTCTCTCTGTTTTTCAGGCCCGACCTGAGGGACGACGATGATCAGGCCGGCGTGAACCGGTTCTTTGGCATAGAGCTTCCTGAAGTCCTTAGCATTGTTGGTGACGAAGGTGAAATCCTCATCGATAATGAGGGGCATGAGGTCCCAGTCGGTTTCGCCGCTTAGCCCAAGCCAGTTGACGTGGTTTGCTTCATGTCCGCGTTCTTGGGCTACCGCAACCAGAGACGTGTGCAGGCACTCATCGATCAGAAACCTCACGAGGTCACACGCGTCTCGACCTAGCCGACGGACGTGGGTCGCCCTTCAAGACCACGCGCTTCGACGACTTTATTTTCACGCCCTGCTCGACCAGCTTCTTAGGCCGCCCACGAACTGGGTGCGCGGCGACCCACATCCTGGCGAGTTCAATCACGCGCGGCGTTAGCTTCGGATATCCCTCCAGAACCTCCGCTTCATCTGCGCCCTGCGCTAGCATCGTCGTGATCATACGAACAGGGATGCGGGTTCCTTTGAAGACAGGCTCTCCACCCATCACCCCTTTAACGCGGCCGATGGCGGCCTCCGCTTCATCAAGATCCACGATGCGCGCTTTGAGCTGTTTACGTGCCTCGGCGACGTCGACGATCAGCAGGTCGTCGGCCCTTACGGTCTTGGCCCTTGGGGCAGCTTTGATTTCCTCGAACAGGCGGTAGCGACGATCAGCGGGCAATGTCGCACCCACGCCATACCAAAGCTTGAGCCGCAGCAAATCCTCGCCGGTCAATGCCCGTCGGACGATCCCACCGATGGGCCGAGCAGTGCTTGGCACAGTATCGACAATGCGTTTGTCGATCGCATTGTGCACGGCCTTGATTCCTATCCCGCTGACGGCGGCTGCCTCTGCGGGAGTGTAGATGCGAGCAAGTGCGCCCATTATTCTTCTCCTTGTAAAGAATAATATAGGCCGTTTGACCCCCTCCGTAAAGGCACGCGTCTTTGGAATGACGGCGGTTAGCAAAGGCGGTGGTGAGCCAAGAGGCCTCACAAACCCGTGAGGCTCGAGATGGCAGACTCGGCGCAGTATAATTGTGCTAACTGTCGAATTTGCAGTTGGCGACAAACGACACACGAGTTCGTCGCTGGCTTTTAACTCTGCGAAAGGCGCGTCTTCGAGCGCTTTGAAACCCTTCCCCCAACGGGATCGGGACCATCTGCAGGCCATCTGTATCAAGCTTTGGACCAAAACCGTTTCCAAAGAGATCGGCGCTTTGTCGTGTTCCTCTTGAGCTCACAACGGTCTCGCCTACGTCGCTCACGAGCGTTCTCTCTGGGGGTCTCAAGTTGGGCTTGCCCGTGGCCACGAATTTTTGGGCGGCAGCGGTGCACAGGCCGCATACCGCTGCTTGACGCCGCTGATCGGATCAATGTCCGAAATTTGCCTACGAATTTCGGACATAGGGGCCTTGGCGCCAGATTGGCTATGGAAAAGCGGGACGCACCCGCAAAGCACAGCCATAGCGTCGCTCGCGCCGAGCTATTCCTCCATATCGGCTCCGGCGTTCGCGTAGGCGCCAGCCAACTCTTGCATGATGTCACCCGCCAACAGCTTTTCCTTGCTGAGTAGGCCGGCGTCTTCCAGCGCCTCGAAATCCGGCAGGTCGCGCAGCGTGTCGAGCCCGAACTCGAGCAGGAATTCTTTTGTCGTCACGTAGGTGTAGGGCGCGCCCGCCGTCGGGCTACGCGGACCGGAAGCGATCAGGCCGGCACCGCGCAGATGACCAATAAAATCGCGACTGATCTCCTTTCCGAAGAAAGACGACAACTCGGCACGGGTGATCGGCTGGAAGTAGCCGATGCACATCAGCACGAGCACCTCTGACTGCGTGAGGTCTACAGCACGCTCGCTACCGCCGACCGCACAGCGGATGGCGTCGGCATAGGCCGGCCGGGTCAGGTGCTTCCAGCCACCGGCGACGGCGACGAGGTCATAGGGTCGACCGCGCAGCTCCTCGCGGATGTCGTCGATCAAAAGGTCGATGCTGCAGCTCTTGCTGACGACCCGCGCAAGCACCTCACGTGTCACCGGTTCGCTGGCTGCAAAGATCGTTGCCTCGACGCGCTGCATCCATTCGCGCCAGCGCGCTTCCGGCGGTAGATGATCCAGCTCCCGGTCAAACAGCTGGTCAGCTGATCGCCGTTCGCCCGATCGACGCTCATCTGACCGGCTCCCACCTCGCCTGCGCACTGGCTCCGCCATGGTCGTCACAGCCCGTAGATGCGGAAGGTGGGGCGGCCCGACAGCTCGCGCACGGCACCGAGTTCGACCAACCGGTCGAACAGGCGGCGCAGGCCGCGATCGCTTATGCCTGCGATCCTTTCCGAGGCTACGACCGCATCATCGGACAGGAGCTTGTCGACGACAGCGCCCGCTGCCTTGGCCCTGAGTTTTGGCGCAACGGCAAGCAGCCGGTCCGCGCGGCGCTCGAGCTCGGCGGAAAGATCAATGCCGCGTAGCGCCGCGCGTGCCTGCGCGGCAAGCAGGTTTTTGGCACGCTCAGGATCTGTCGCAAGGCCTGTCGTCACAGAGCTGCCTGCCGATCGACGCGGGCGACCGCTTCTGCCCACGATCGCTTCGGCGCCCAGCAGCGGCACCGCATGTGCCCAACCCAGCCTTTGCGCCAGCAGGGCATCGGCGAGCCAGGTCCCGACGGCGCGCGCAAAGCCGTAGTGTTCGGCGGCCGTGAACGCGCCGGTCAGCATGCCGATCGTTCCGATGCCCGCGGAAAGCTGCCGAAGATCGTCCGCCAGGTCGCTGACTGCGTCGTCGTCGCGGCGCAGACCGAGGTCATCCAGCGCCGCGCCGATGCTGGCCTCGGTCAGCAGTTTCTCCACAGGCGTGCCGGCCAGCCGGCGCCAAGCCAGCAGCATCGATCCGGCGGGACCGACGGACAAAAATTCGCCCGGTCGCGTGAGCAGCACGGCGTGCGCCGGCCCATCGCTCCTGCCGGCGGACCACTGCATCGAGCGCGCCGATGACGGCACCTGCAACGAGCGCGATATCCTCAACGTCTTTGCCCGCCACGGTTTGCGCATCGGCGACGGCGCGGCGCAGCCAGGTCGGGACGAGGACCGCCGGCGTGGCGATTGGCGCTCCAGGGAGCGAGCCAGGGTGGCGCGAGAGGGATTGGGGCCGCAGAATCATCGAAAGCACGATGAATCATGGCGGCGCTTTTGGCAACAGAATTGGATAAAAAGCGCTGCGCTTGTCGGCACAATAAAACGAACGATAATGCATTATCGGACGTATGGCGCTAGCCTGCCAGAATCATGTTCCTGTTCACCCCAGATCGCTGGAAAAGCCCGCAAACGCACGCTTTTGCGGCGCTTGCTCGTCCTGGTTCAGCAGATTCTCGCACTGGTGCTGTGGACGGATCGGCCCAGATGACTGGATTCTGGCGCCTCGCCGCGGCAATTGTGCGTTCGCTCGCTGTCATCGAGACCGACCATTGCCGGCCGCGTGCGCTGCTCAGTCTCATCCAAAGTGAATCATCCTAATGGATACGAATCCACCAACTCATTGAACACGCATTTGGCAGTCTCATGAAAAACGGTCAGCCGACACCCGCCAAAATCGACCTCCCGCGTGCCGACCATCTGGATGGCGATCTCCCCGATATCGTCGACATGGTCATGGAAATGGGCTCCTCAACGTCGCCAGCGCGTCTGGAAGCCCTCGTCGAGACCGCGACCGCCTACGCGAAGGCCGCCAGCTCCGAGAATACGCGAGACGCCTACGCCAAGGAATGGCGGCATTTCACCAGTTGGTGCCGTCGGGACGGGTTCGATCCGCTGCCGCCTTCGAGCCAGGTCATCGGTCTCTACATCGGTGCCTGCGCTGCCGGCGATCCGAAACGCGGCCTGCCATCGCTCTCCGTCGCGACGATCGAGCGGCGCCTCACCGGTCTCGCCTGGAACTTTACCAGCGCGGGTTTGCGCTCGACCGCGCCGATCGCCGCATCGCCGCCGTGCTCGCAGGCATCCGCCGCAAGCACGCAAAACCGCCGCGGCAGAAGGAAGCCGTGGCGCATCCGCCCAGACTTGCCCGGTCGCCGCGCTCGAGAGCTGGATCCGTTTTGGCCGCATCGCCAGAGGCCCTCTCTTCCGCCGCATCTTCAAGGACAACAAGACCGTCGACGTCGAACGTCTCTCCGACAAGCATGTCGCCCGCCCTGGCCGCCGGCGTCCGCTCCGATCTTACGGAAGGGGAGCGCGCGCTGCTGTTCTCAGGGCACTCGCTGCGCGGCGGCCTTGCCTCTTCGGCCGACATCGAGGAGCGCTACGTACAGAAGCATCTCGGCCATGCCTCGGCCGAGATGACCCGCAAATATCAGCGCCGACGCGATCGGTTCCGGACCAACCTTACCAAGGCGTCGGGGCTCTGAAAGCCCCCTCCCCTCAAGCGATTGAAGCCGTGAGGTGGAAACCGCGGTTCAAAATTTCAGCTTAGCGCTTCAATTGAAGTCGCGAAGTAAAACCGACACTGTGCGGAACGTCCCGTGCGAATCTACCATCCTCGGCGCGTCGACAAATACGACCTGGCACGGTTATCAAGTGTGCGGCGCTCGCATTTCTCATCCTGCCATCCTCGCCGTAACGCCATTCGCCTTCAGTGCCGCCATCAGCATCGGCCCGACCGAAAACGCCCCTGCCCTGGCCTTGTCGGTCAGGACGCGCAGGTATCCGCCGGCCGAATTGATGTGCTGTGCCCGCTGGAGGATACAGGCAATCACGATCGCAGCGGTTTCCTGGCCCATCGTATGGCAGGCCTCCTCATACGCTGACGGCGAAACGCCCAGATATCCCCGCACTTGAGCCGCGGTTATCATGAGATCGCGCCAATTGCCGATCCCGTCGACGGCATAATCCGCAATTTCGGGGCAGGCCTTCAGCACCATCCCCAGCGGGTATGTTTTCGGCGCCTCTGCGGTCCTCGTCCTTGGCTCGACCGTCGCCCCGCTTTTCTCTAAAGCAGGTTCAAATTCAAAAATAGAGTCGGTATTTGAATCAGATTGCTGCCGCTCATTTTGTGAGTCATTGCCGCTCGGATTCGTGGATTTCATATGAATTTCCAGCAGCTTATCCACATCATCACGCAAGGCGGCCAGATCGGCAACGATAGGCTCAAGCTCGACTATGCAAGCTCGGCGCGGAATTGCCTCCACAACGCTGCGGAAACGCTTCCACAGGCCTCCCCAGTCGCCCGGGACCTCTTCGTCAAGGGCCGCCTCTATCAGCTTGTGGATGTCCCGGCGGTGCAAGGTGATCCGCTCGCGCATAAGCCTGAGTGCCCTGTTGTCGGCGCGAACACGCTCGGCCGCCGCTTGGAACTCGTAAGCACGGGCCAGCAGCGGCGCCAGGGAGAAGCCGAATGCCTCCTCGATCTCCCCTCCCCTGCCCTTGCGGGCGTAACGCTTGCCGTTCGGGCTATCCCGACGGATGATCAGCCCGCAGTCGACAAGCGCGACCAGGTGCCGCCTGAGCGTGGCATCGGGCATACCATGCGCCCTGAGCGACAGCTGTGCGTTCGAGGGAAAAACGATGAGGTCGTTTTCCTCACTCAATTCGCTGTCAGGATAGAATGATAGCAACGCATTCAGCACGGCCAGGGCACGGTCGCCGATGCCGAGAATGCTCTTGCCTTCGCAGAGGTTGCGGTAAATCTGCCACTTGTCGACGACCCTGCCCTTGGGGATTTCACGTGAATCGTTTTGCGCTGCCAGCATGGCAAGCGACATCGGCCGCCGCCCAAAGGGCGTCGTCGCAATACCCGTCTCCATTTTCTTTCACCCTCTATCAGGCAAAAGAAATCTGCTCGCCGAAACGACGCCAATGACTCTTGACAGTGATTCGGGGAAATGCGATTCTCAGCTTGCTTATGGTTGAGAAGGGCTTCCGCGACGGTGACGTTCGGGGGCCTTTTTCTTTTGCGGTTTCAGTCTCCAGTTGCTTCCTTGGTGGACATCCGGAAGGCCACATAGAGATCGTCCAGTTGTCCGGTGATGAACTCAGCGAAACGCGGCCCGTCCGGGGACTCAAGGGTGACGATGGCCTTTTTCGCGGACTTCTTCAGTGTAACGCTAACTGATCTATCCGTCGGTGCCCAGGAGTTGATCGGCCGTCTGGGTGCCGGAATCTTGCCTGAGGGTTTTCCCGCCAGATGCCGGGCCAGCATTTCTAATCGGTCATCGCTTGGAGCTGCTTTGAAATCGGGGGATGCCATCAATTCCTTGACGGCAACGCCCCCCTCCCTGACTTTCTTGGCAAGATCGTACCAACGGTCTCGGCCGCTGTTTTTGGCGGCTCCGATCACGTTGATGATTTCAGCCGGGATGTCCTTGGCGACAGAAATCATCTTCGAGACGACTGTTTTGTCGACTGACAATGCTGCCATGATGACTTCGCGGTCGTAGCCGTTGCGCTCTAGGTTGCCAGCAAAAACGGCCTTCTCAATGAACGAGAGATCAGCCCGGGCGCTGTTTTCCTGGCCTTGGGCGATAACATGGTCCCTATCGTCCAGTTCCTTGACGACCGCCTTCACCGGTCTCCCGAGCGCCTTAGCAGCCCGTGCCCGCCGGTGGCCAAATACTGTCATGTAACGGCCGACTACGCCCGGATGTGGACGCACTAGGATTGGACTATCCTGCCCCCTCTGCCGGATGGCTTCCACCAGATCGTCAAAGGCCTCCTTATCATCACCTATGCGATCTGAAACGAACGAGACGTCGATCGTGTCAGGATCGAGTTCGATGACCGTAGCGCCTTCAAGGAGTCGAGATTCAATGTCTTTTGCCGCCTGCGCCTTCTCGGCTAGCTCGTCGATCGACCTCGTAATGGCTCCGAAAGCACCGCGGCTGCGGTTTCGCTCCATTGCTGGCGAGAGATCACTCGCCGGATCTGAGTTGACTGCGGTCAACTTTCGATCCGTAAATGAGGTCAGCAAGTTCTTCCTGGACATCAGCGCCCCCATGCCTTGTGGATCAACTCAGTTATCTCAGAGTTGACGCGATGCACCGATTCTATCGCGCGGTCATACGTTGACCGGGTGAACTGGGAGCGTTCGACCTCGTAGAGCGTCTGCTTCGTTATCCCGGCGTCGGAGATCGCGGTACTTTTCAGCATCTCGCTGACGAGCACATGCTGCTTGAACAGCGATCGCATGAAGGCGACCATCTGGCTTTGGGGGCCGTCGGTAGGCTCGTAGCGGGTAACAAGGTACCGAAGCCAGTCGAGCCGCATGTTGGCTCCCGCCCTCTTCAGGGTGCCCATGACCTCGCCCATCATCAGCAAGAACTGGCACATCGACATCACATCGAGCATCTGTGGATGCACGGTGATCAGGATGCCGGTAGATGAAGAGAGCGCCGTCAGTGTCAAATAACCGAGCTGAGGTGGGCAATCGATGACGACAACATCGTAGTGGTCTGCAACATCCCCCAGGGCCTCGTCGAGACGTCCGAAAAAGATGCGTCCCATGGAGCCGTCCTTTTGAGCGAGGGCCAGGGGAGTATCGTATTCGAATTCCTGCAGCTCGAGATTTGCGGGCACGATATCGAGATTCGGGAAGTTGGTCTTCTGCACTAGCGCCGACAGCGGCTTTCTCTCGTCGTCATAGCGCAGGGCTTCGTAGAGGGATTCATTGTGGTCGATCTCCGGCTGGAAGCCGTGCAGAGCGGAAAGCGAGGCCTGCGGATCAAGGTCGATGGCTAGAACTCGGTGCCCGGTCAGTGCCAAATGCTGCGCCAGGTGGGCTGCCGTCGTCGTTTTTGCGGAGCCGCCCTTGAAATTGACGACCGCAATTATCTGCAGGTGTTCCGCGCTTCGACGGTGTGGAACATACTTCGCTGCCGCCCGGCTGTTTCGATCCAAATACTGGCGCATCTCCAGTAGCTGCAGGGCCGTGTAGGACCGGCGGCCGGACGGTGTTACCATCGGCTGCGGCCCCTTCCCTTCAAGAGACAAATTCTTGAGATACCCGCTCGTTACATTGAGATATTGCGCAGCCTCCGACAGCTGGAACGGTCGCAAGGTTTTCTGTGCATTCGGCGGGAACATTTCGAGCCGATGTTCGTGCAGCATTGCAGAGAGGTCATTGGCCTGCTGGGTGATTAGCAGATCGACCTCTGCGATCTCTTCCCGGATTATCACATTCATCGAAATCTTCCGCACATGCGTTTTGAAAGCCGTTACGGCCCACCAACCGCATGTAGCTCTGATTCTCTCGTTCCGGCAACAAATTTAATATTAACGAGAGGTTAACAGAGATGTCGCCCGCCCCCAGTTGACTGCAGTCAACTTTGTCTGCCGGATTCGACTCACGTGAAACTACTTACCCTAGCCATCATGGACGAAGACCCCTGACGTAGGGCCCCGCGTGACTACCGCTGGCCTTGTGGATTTATAGTCCCGGAGCCGCAGCTGAAGGAGATTCGCGATATCGTCGTCGGAGAGGATCTCGGCCAGAAAGTCGCGCCGGTCGAAATCTCACCACCGCATCGAGCGCCTCCGCAAGGCGCAGTTTATGGTCGATTACGTGCCTTCGGCAGACGTTCATCCGTCGACGCTTAGAACAGATAGCGCCGGTCGGCCCAGGCGAGCAGCACTGCGGCATCTCGATCAGGCGCAGCCCTTGACCGATCGCCTCGCCGGCGTCCGGATCGACCCAGTTCCGTGCGTCATTAGAAAGGACCAGGCGAAGGGCAGGCTAATCTCGACGTCGATCGCCTCGGTCCGCTCCATCAGCCGGTGCGCCGATATGCTTTCTTCCAACACCAGCTTCTCGGCAGGCAATTTGAGCGGCCGCGGGATAAGACCGATCTCGAGCCGGCCACGATGCTCAAGATCGTGGATGTCAAAGGCCCAATGGTCAAAGTGCCGTGGATGCATGCGCTCGACCGCTCCCAGTCGGCAAAAAAGCGGTTCGGCTCTCGCGCGGCATGAAATCGGACCAGTCCGGATTGGCATCTAAAAACGCGGCGTCGCGAGTGCCGTCGAGGCCGACCTCACGGATGATGCGGTTTTCGAGTTCGGAACGGGTCGCCTCGCGCTGTGCCTGGTCGATGCGCGCTCTGCGCACCGGGACACTCCTCATGTCAACGACGCCGCCGGTGGCGCGGGTGCCTAGCCGATAGAACGGGCCGGCGAGCGTCAGTGCGCCAACATCGGGCTCGCGTTTCACCCAGGACGGGTCCAAAAGATCGTCGGCGGTATAAAGGCGATAATCTTGGTCAACAACCGGACCGGCCAGAACCTCGACTTCGCGGCCGAGCGAGAGTTGCACGAAGTCGGCGACGCCCGGCCCGGTCGGTGCAAAGGCGAAGGCGCTGGCGCCGCGCCATTCGGCGAACTTCTTCCCGTCCTCGCGATACCGGTTTCAGAAGGCGGTGAGATCGCCGTTAGTTCGGCCAGCTGCCTCTCGACCCAGGCGCGATCGTCGCCGCAGCGCGTGCCGTCAGCAGCGATAACGGCGTGAGGGTTCCGCCAATAAGGATCATCGATGGTCAGGACGGTGAAGGCAAAACCTGGAAAGGCCTTGTTGGGGCAGGGCGAGCTGGGCATCGGCCGACTGCCCTCCTGAGGTGCGAGCTCGGCCTCGACGGTGGCGGGTATCGGGCAGGCGGATCGGCTCTACTGTCGTTAGGGCGCTCCTCGCATGCAGGTGGTCCACTCAAGCGAGGCGAGTGAATTCATTAAATTAGGTCGACGAAGAGCAACAAAGCCCTGCGTTTCAGAGCCGCCCAGGTGAGAATTCTCGCTGATCCTGGCGGCGAGATCAATCGCTGTCGCTAAGAGCGAAAGTGATGAAACGCTTTAGCCTACAGTTTCCGATTTCTATTGAAGCGCCAGGCTGAAATTCCAGCCCGAATTTCGCCATGCCCTACTCTTTCGTCGGCGCCAGCGGCGAGCTGTATGCACCAGGGCCAGCACCCACAAGTTTTCGCCTTCGACTTGGTAAACCAGACGGTAGCTCTCATGTGGAATCAGTCGCGCGTGCCGCTGATTTTTCCGGTGCGGCCGAGCTTGGGGAAATCCGCCTCGCCGCCGCGTCGCTGAAAAGCTGGTCCATCCGAGCGGCCGCTGACGGGCTGTCGGCCGCAATGTAGTCCCAAATGTCGGCTCGGTCCTGTTCGGCCTCTGGCGTCCATACGACCCTCACGCCTGGCTTGCCGTCTTGGCACGCCGGGCGGCGAAGTCAGCCTCGATCTCATCATTCGTCCGGCCTCGGCCGGCACGCATCGAGGACCGCGCGACCTCGACCTTGCGGCGGAGGAACTCGTCATACTCCCGCTCTTCGCGCCGGCGCTCAATGTAATCACGCATCAGCTCGCGAACCACCTGCGATGCCGGCCGATGGTCGGCTTCGGTTTCGGCCATGAAGGCGTCGCGCAGCTCCGGTTCAAGCTTCATCGTGAAAACCGCCTCTTTCGGCATGCTCGGCCTCCTGGGGGCTAGATACTCATGAAGTATATACGTTGGCATCACCAGCCGGCAAGCCGGCAACGACTGCCCTCCTTTGAGAATCCGCAGGACGCGCGAGGCTCTCGCGATGCCGCCGAGGCGGATTCAGCGCAGTTTGAAGTCATGATGGCTGGATCGATTTGGGAGCGCGCGTACCGGCCGTCGTTTCCGTTGGCGCAGTCAGTCGTGCCGGCCAAGCGGTGGTTCATTCGTCGCCGGCGAGGCCGTCGAACGCCTCCATCAGCGCATCGACGATCGCCTGGCCGAGCGCCTGTGCTGTCTCAGCGATCTGGGCTTCGTTTCCCTTGCGGGCCGCGGTGGCGAGTTCCGAACCCTGATCCGTCATGATCGCATTGGACCTGTCGATGGCCCATTGCGCAAAATCGTTACGGCTGTCGATGATCCTGGTTTCCACCGATGCGCGCTCCTGCGTTTACGATTTGTTTGGCCAATTCGGGCTAGGGTCAGGAGCGCGATGGGTATTGCGTTCGCGCCAAAACACTCCTCGAGGCTTGCAGCGTCACGCTCTGGGCAAGCCGTTTCTCCTCGCGCAGCCCGCGATATCGGCCGATACGGACCTATGTTCCGTCGTTGAGACTGATCATGCCGGGCTTCTGACGGGAAAGCACTCCTTGTTCGATTCAAACGGGGAAGGGAGGGGGCTTTCCCGACCTCCTACAGGCCACTCGCCTTGGTGAGATTGACTCGGAATCGGTCGCGGCGCCGCTGATACTTTCGGGTCATCTCGGCCGAGGCATGCCCGAGCTGCTTTTGCACGTAGCGTTCGTCGACCTCGGCCGAGGAGGCGAGGCCCGCGCGCAGCGAGTGCCCGGAAAATTTCATCTCCCGCTCGCCCTCCGACAGATCACCGCGCACCCCGCCCGCCAGGGCGGTGCGCTTGACCAGCCGCGCCACTTCCTGGTCGTTGAGCCGCTCGGCACCAACCGCCTTGCCGTGCCCCGTGACACGCCGAAACAATGGGCCATGCGCGATGCGGGCAAACTTCAGCCAGGTCTCGAGCGCGACAACCGGGCAGGTGGCGTCGGACGAACCGCGACCGATCTCGACCTCGCGCCAGCCGGTCTTGCCCCTTAGTGTCACCAGCACGCCCTTGTCCGGAAAAAACTCGACCCAGCCGCGGCCGTCCTCGGTTTGATCGCGGCCAAGATCGAGGCCGACGATTTCGGAGCGGCGCAAGCCGCCGGCGAAGCCCAAAAGCAGCATGGCGCGGTCACGCAGGCCGCGCAGGGTGCCGCGGTCGAGCGTCTCCAGCATGGCGATGAGATCGTCGCGCAGGACGGCCTCCTTTTGACGGGGAGGGGAGGCGTGGCTGTTGCGAATGCCGGCCAGCACGGTGGCGATGTGGCGGTCTTTTCTATCCAACGGCTGGCCACGCTGCGTATAATTCCAGGTCAGGGAGGAGAGACGGCGCTCGATCGTCGCCACTGACTTTTTGTCGCGCTCCGATCCCGAGGCCTGAGCCGTGATGTAGAGGCCGACGGTCTGCGGATCCGGCGGCAACGTGTCAATAGACTGGCGACGGCACCAGGCGCAAAAATGCTTCCAGTCGGCGGCGTAGGCGCGGCGGGTGTTTGCTGAACTGGCTGCCTCGACATAATCCCGAGCTCGATCGGCGAGCTTCTCGAGATGCGCCGGCAGGCGCGGACCATCATCCGCATGAAGTGCGGCTGCCGGAAGGGCAGGGGAGGGGGGTTCCGTGTCGTCGCCCATCGCATCAAGTCCCATGGCACGGACAATCTCGACCACGTCCGGTAGATCGTCGTCCTGTCCGGCGCCTTTGGAACTGTCGGTGGCCGTCATGATCAAAGCCTCCCGCCACGGCGAAGCGCGGCCTCGAATGACGCCAACGGCAGGAATAACGACAAAGGACGATCCTCCAGACCCAGGGCGCCGTAGGATCGATACCATGCCGCCACACGCTCATTCTTGGCATCGATGAACATCAGTGTTCCGCCAACCTCGGCCGCTGCCCGAATGCAGCGCAACGCCGCGGCAAGCAGCAACTGGCCGCCCAGTCCCCCACCTTGGATCGACCGCGCCACGGCGAGGCGCGCCAACCGGAAGCCGCCGATCTCATAACGGCCGATGCCCTTGCGGAATTTCTCCGGCACGCGCTCGAACTCCGCAGCGGCGGGGCTCAGCGTGTAGAAACCGAGAATCGTTGCGTCTTGTTTTGCCACGGCAAGAAATGTCTTCGAGGCGCCCCGCTCATGGTTGCGACGCGCATGGACACGAAGAAATTCATTGAGGCCGGCATCGCCGCAATCGAAACTGTCGCGGTCGTGCCGGGCGACGGGCTCTTCGCCCCAGGGCGGCAGGTTCATAGATCGGCGGGCAACGCCCGCGCCGCCGCGATAAGCTTCTCGTTGGGGGCGGGCGGGTTCTCCAGCGCCTCCAGAACGCGCAGTCCGTCGCGTTCGGACAAAACGATCCGGTCGTTGCGCTTGATAATCTCGCGGGAGGCGTCGAGGACGGTGCGCAGGACAAAATCCGTTATCCCGGCGGCGCCCGCCAACTGCGTAGCGCGCAGGATCACCGCCTTGTCGGCGGGCTTGATGCGAAACGACATGCGCTGGCTGTCAGGGACGGCGGAGCGGGGCATAGGGCGAATCCTTCGCTTTTCTGAGGCTTGACTGTATGATTTCGGGGGCATGGCGTCAAGATGTACAGTTTCATGCGGTACATGTCAATAACGAACGATAATGCAACATTATCGGTCATTGTTCAACTACGACAAGCGCGGCGGTTTTGTGCATTCTAGCTTGCGGAAAGCGCCGCCAGGATTCATCCTGCGAATGATGATTCTGCGTCCCAAATCCTCTCCGCGCCACTACGCCACGCTTGGCGGTGCCCCTTCGACCGCGCCGATCGCAACGGTGCCGGCCTGGCTGCGCCGGGCCCTCCCCGATGCGCAAAGCCTTGCGGGGAAAGAGGTTGAGGACATTGCCATCACCGCCGGCGCGGCCATCGGCGCGCTCGATGCTGTGGTCCGCAGGCAGGAGCGATGGGCCGGCGCCTGGCGGCAGCGGCTGGCGCTTGCGGCGGCCGCGGCAACGGCGAAACAGGCCGGCCGCGTCGAGGATGAAAGCGCACTGCGCGATGCCGTGCTGCTCGCGCGACCGGGCGATTTTTTGTCCGTCGGCCCCGCCGGCCTTTTGCTGCTTGGCTGGCGCCGGCTGGCGGCCCGGCCCACAGAGGAATTGTTGACGTTGAAAAATCTCGCCGCGGTGTTGGAAGAGTTCGGCTACGCCCCGGATGATGAGGCGGTCAGCGATCTGGCGGATGATCTTAGGCAACTCGCGGCCGGCGCTGGCATGGTCGCAACGCTGACCGGCACATTCATGGCCGCCGAACGCCACGGCTTTGCGCGCGCCGTCGGGACCTGGCTCGCCGATGCGTTGTTGGCACAGCGGCTGGGCTGGCCACATGCGGTGCCGCTGCTGGGCGCCGAGGCGGCCTTAGGGACTAGCGCCCGCCCGCGTCGATCGGCAGCCAGCTCTGTGGCGACAGGCATTGAGACAGATCCTGAGCGTGCCAAAGGCCTGCTGGCCGCACAGGCGCGCGCCGCGCTGCGCGCCATTGATCTTTGCACCGAGCTCGAGCGCCGCGCGGACCGGCTGCTTGCCGTTGCACCGAAACTCCGGGCCAAGGCGGCGGACGTCGTCGTGGAAAAGCTGCTCTCTAACGACGCGTTCGTCGCCTCAGAACAAATCGCCGGCATGAGCGACCGCGGCCTGCGCCGGCTATTCGACCGGCTGGTCGAACTCGGTGCCGTGCGCGAGCTGTCGGGCCGCCCAACCTTTCGCATCTACGGGCTGTGACGACCATGGTGGAAGCGGTGCGCAGACGCGAAAGGATCGGCCAGATGACCGTCGATCAGCTGACCAGCTGTTTGACCGCGAACTGGATCACCTGCCGCCGGAGGCGCGCTGGCGCGAATGGATGAACCGTGTCGAAGCGACCATCTTCGCCGCCAACGAACCGGTCGGCCGCGAGACGCTCGCGCGGATCGTCGGGAAAAACTGCAGCATCGATCTGCTGATCGACGACATCCGCGAGGAGCTGCGCGGTCGACCCTATGATCTGGTCTCGGTCGCCGGAGGCTGGAAGCATCTCACCCGCCCGGCCTATGCCGATGCCATCCGCTGTGCAGTCGGCGGTAACGAACGCCCGGCAGACTTCACGCATCTGAAGTGCTGGTGCTGATGTGCATCGGCTACTTCCAGCCGATCACCCGCGCCGAACTGTCGTCTTTCTTCGGCAAGGAGATCAGTCGCGATTTTATTGGTCATCTGCGCGGTGCCGGCCTGATCGCTTCCGGTCCGCGCAGCCCAACGCCGGGCGCGCCCTACACCTATGTGACGACAAAAGAATTCCTGCTTGAGTTCGGGCTCGACACGCTGCGCGACCTGCCGGATTTCGAAGCGCTCGAGGACGCAGGGCTACTTTCCAAGGAGAAGCTGCTGGCAGGCGATATTCCGGCCGGGTTGGGAAGCGGGGACGACGAGGACGAGGAAGAGCCAAAAGCACAGATCGTCGAAGATGAAATGTCTCTGAGTGGCGGTCTCGGTTAGGGACTCGCTTTAGGGGGCAGAACATTTCAGTTCAAAAATCGATGGGATGGAAGGCTCTCTCTCCCGGTGCTAGGTGAGCGAGCTTGGCGTCCGCGAAATGACGGATAGGCGAGGCGGCCGATGCTGGCCGCGGATGCCGATGCCGATGATGGCCGATATTTTGGCCGGACTTCGCCGATTGGCGGGACTCAGCTAAGATAAGCAGGAAAAAGAGGCGGCTCCCAACATGGCTTCTGCGGAAATCGAAGAGGCACGCGACGCTGCGACCAGGCTGCGCGAGAGTCTACCGCCTTGCATCGATCCCGCGGCTTTTGGGGTGAAATCCAAAGCTCCATTCCAATTGATGTGCACACGAGAAGCGTTGATCTGGAGGAGTGAAGAGCTGGCGCGCAATGCGTGCGATGCGCTTGAGCGCGAGGATCTGAGCGTTGCCGCCTTGTTGACCCGCGCGCTCACAGAGAATGCAGCCCTGGTCTGGAAACTCTGGGAGATACTCACTGTGCGGCATACCCATTCGCCGCAAGAGCTGAACGACCTGCTGATGCGGCTGCTCGTGGGCTCGAGGAAATGGGCCGATGGGCCACAGGCCATGCAAATCCTGAGCTGCATTGACCGCATGGACAAGTCGGCGCCGGGGGTGCGTGCCAGCTACCACAGCCTGAGCGAAATCGCGCATCCCAATTGGTCAGGTGTTGCGGGTCTGTATTCGAAGCCAGACACAACACGGATTTTGACGGAATTCGGTCGTGGGCTGAGAGATACAAGCGGCATCGTCGAGATGATCGCCAATGCACTTGTGGGTTCACTCGGACTGTTTGAGGTCGCCTACAACCGCATATCCGAGGAAATGCCGGCGTTTTTGGCGGAACTTGAACCTCTCTGATCGAATGGAACACCACCAGGCTACCAACATGGATCACGAGCAAGCGCAGAAATCCTATGGCAGCGATCGAGCGCAACTCGTCTACGGAAAGCGCCCTGACGGGACATTCGCCCATATAGGCGACGTCGCGCGCGGGCTGGCTTGCGGCTGTGTCTGCCCGGCCTGCGATGGTCGACTGGTTGCCCGGCTGAAGGAGGATCACCGGGTGGCGCATTTCGCGCACCACGACGGCGAG
Organism: Mesorhizobium norvegicum; assembly: GCF_004919685.1. GTDB lineage: Bacteria > Pseudomonadota > Alphaproteobacteria > Rhizobiales > Rhizobiaceae > Mesorhizobium > Mesorhizobium norvegicum. The sequence continues at coordinate 19,589 of NZ_SMYZ01000073.1, forward strand.
GCCTGTGGCGGCGGGCCGGAGACAGTTTTGCATTTGCTGGCGAAGGAAGCGTTTCGCAGCAATCTGACGATGATGCTGCCCGGGCGAGCCGGGCTTGAGAACAAGCGCGTCGTGATGAAGCCTGCGCGCGAGGTAAAAACAGAATTCCTTCGCATGGAGTACACAGACCCCAAGAGGATCATTCCAGACCTATACGTGCGCGCGCTCGGTCATGATCTGTTCGTCGAGGTCGCCGTCACCCATTTCGCGGACGCCGCCAAGATACAGCGCCTCAAGAAACACAATATCCCCGCAGTCGAAATCGATCTGTCCAAGCTTCCGCGTGACTCGCTAAGGGATGCCATCAGCGAGGCGGTGCTGAAAACCGCAACGCGTCGGTGGCTTTATCATCCAGGCATCGAAGCTGCGCGGGTCAAGCAAGACGCGGATGAACTCAAATGGCAGCAAGAACGGGGCAGGCGTGAGGCTGCCGCCACGGCAAAGCACCGAAGCCGCATCGAGGAAACTGCGGCAGCATACAGACAGGTCTTGGCGAAACCGGTCGACCGAGACTTCGTTGTCCCACGCCAGGTTGAGCTTCAAGCGATCGGTCTTACAAAGTTTGTCGGCCGCGACGTCCCGGGCTTCGCCTGTTTCTCCGAACCGCCAGCCGTATGGCAAGCCATCATCCTGGCCGAGGTCTTTCATGATCGCTGCCTCGGCAACGCCCAGTGTAAACCCGTACCGATCGTCAACCATTTGGAAAAACGCCGGCTGATTCAGAAACCCTTTCTCCGTGTTTCCAGTGAGGTGGCGGATGACGCCACCGCGATCGAGCCCCGCTTTGCCCCGGCTTGGAAAGCGGTCGACAATTATTTGAAATATCTGCTCGGCGAGGGTGTTCTTACCCCACAAGGCTTCGGCGTCATACTCGCGCCGGCGTTCGCCAAACCATGGAATGCGAGGACCCTCGCTGAAAACCAAAGAACCGCTTTGATCCAGGAGACCGTGCAGCGAGTAGGGTGGATCCTTAGCGAGCTTCCCGAAGACGAACGTGCCGCCACAACGGTCGAGCGGTGGCTGCAATCGATCCACCAGGAATCCGGTTTGACCTATGACAAGGCACTGCGCTCGGAGGTCGAGGCTCCCAAGATCATCGGCGAAATCGCAACCATTGTGCAGATGCTGGAAGGAAACGGTCCTCTTTTCTATGGGAGTGCCGGGCTGCCTATCGGCAATGCGATTTCCCGCCGCAAAGCCAAGATGGAAGGACAGGCCGAAGTACGCCGCCAACGGCAGCTGCTGGAGGCAAGTCGCCTTCGTCACTCGCGGCGTGACCGTTTATGCGTCGATGCGGAAACGGAATTGAACGGCGAGGATCGAAGCGCGTTCCTGCACACCAAACGCGCGGACATGAACGACATGACGCCCGTGGAATACGCGGAAGACAGCGACTCCGGATTGACCCGCGCGCGGGAGGCTCTGTCGGTCTTTGTTAGGCAGCGCCGTAAGGAAGCCGAGGCCGCGGCCGAGAAAGCGTACTATCGGGACAAGATTCGCGAGCTGGCCGAAGCCCGACTTTCTCCCGCGGATGCGGTCGCGTTTCTAAGGGCACGCGAAGACGATATCGGGGGCCCGCTGCAATACGTCAAAGACGAACGGACGTTTCAGAAGGCCTGTGCGAGACTGACGCAATGGGAGAACCAGTTCGGAAGCCCGTTCTGAGGATGCAAGAGAAAGATGGTTATCGAAAAATACAGCAACCTCATACATATTGTCTGACATCAGACAATAAAAGTAACGGTTTTGTGTGATGTCCCCATCCCTCGAACAGCCGCAGCTGAAGCTACGCATGACCGCTTTGCGCCTCATCTCGATCATTCCTTCCGACTTACCCACCTGCCGAAAGCAGGCCGTTTGTGTTGGCCGTGGGATCAGTCTCGCGGTTTGCTAAAGCCAGCATCGTCGGAATTTGGTGGGTGGATCTATCCGCCGAAGAATGACGGGGGCGCCAGTGCGGGGTAGTCCCGCTGTTTGCTCACATGAATCGTTCGGTGAAATTAATCCGCTGTAATGCGCAAGGCGTTCAGTGTCTCCGGCGTAATGGTGCCTGTTACCTTCAGATTGTAATCCGACTGCATTTTCAGGAGCCCAGATCGCATCGCAGGGCTCATCTTTCCATCCAACTCGCCATTGTAATAACCGAACGACAGCATCGCGAACTGAACCTGGAGGACGATCTCCTTGAACTTGGCAGCGTTCCCGGGAAGCACGATCAGAGGTGCTGCAGCCGGCGCAGTGGCGGTCGGCGCCTGGTAGATTGGCGAGGGCGGTTGATACACTGGTGCCGGAGCCTGATAGACGGGTGCGGCCGGCGGGTAATAGGTGCCGCCTCCCGTAGAGGATCGATGGCTGCTGTGGGAGCTGTGGCTTGAGTGCGACCTATGCCCGGCCAATGTGAACTTGTGATCCAGCTTGAAAATGTCGAACAATGATTTCGACTTGCCTCCATCATTGAATGGAGCGATCGGCATTGCGGTGCTCTCGATTGGCATGAAGCCGGCTGCGAGCAACGACGGGATAGTAAAGAGCCGCTTTCTCATGTGACGCCGAACCTTTCATACCCATGCGCTTTCGGGTGCCATTCGAAGAAGCCGCCGCAATCGTCACGCAGTCCGCAACCAGCGCACTCCGAGACGTAGGTTCGCTTCCAGTCTGAAATCGTCGACGGAGCAAATGTTCTGTAGTTGGGCGGAAGAGTGCATAGTGGGAAATTATACAGCATGGCGTTGATTCCGCGGCTGATGGCGAGATCGAGAGCCTTTCCAACCGTGTCAAAACCTCTGGAACTGTCGAAGAACAACGAGTCCCAGTTCTGCCTGCCGTAGCCGATGTTCTCAAGCTGCATGATCGCCCACTTGTCGACGAACGGCAGCGATGTCGTCACGAACCCGGCCAGATCCGCCAGACCGGCTGCATTCGGCTTCATAAGCACCGTACGCAATTCGATTTTTGCGCCGGCCTGACAAAGGATTGACAAGCCTTCTCTGACTTTGTCGAACGCGCCCGGCTTTGCCACGATCCGGTCATGAACGTAATGGTCGCTCGAGTAGACAGGAACACCCCAAAGGACACGATCTAAATCCAGCTCGCCGAGCTTAGCCAGGTCATCGCCGTCAAAGTGTTGCGCGTTGGTCAGAACGTGGAAATCGATGTCGGGCCGCGCTGCTAGCATTCGTCCTAGGAATTCCAGTAGCTCCGATTTGAACAGCGTCGGCTCTCCGCCGGATAGACCAATCGTTGCGTTTTCTGGCGAGAGCAGGACTGCCGTCTCAAAATACGGGAACATGTCGACATGCTGCTTTTTCGGTGGCTGCGAGCACATCAAGCAAAGCTGGTCGCACCGTTCAGTGACCAGCAGTGTGTTGTGACGGGAATTTGCCCGGATAAGACGGTGTGCAGTCCCACGTCGAGGCACAACGAACAGCACGTCGCCATTTACATCACTGGCGTCTATTCCGAAGACCCGGAGGGTTCCCGCTCCGCTCGAAAAGTCTGCGCGTTCGCCGGTTGCGTAACCCAGCACGGCATCGAACGAGCTGAGCGTTGGCGTGTCGTGGGCAACGCCCTCGAAGGACCGGAGCCGAACCACATATGGATCGATCGCGTCAGTCTCGATTTTGAGGCGAAGCGGGATCATGCGTGGACCGGGACCATGTGATCTCCCCAGGACGGAACTCCGGCCCATTTGGCGACGGATTGCCGAGCTGCGTCGTCGCGACGCGTCATCACCTCTACGACTTTGTCGAATAGAGAAATATGCCGTCTGCAGAACCACGTCTCACTGCGAATGAGATCGATATGGCCGGCGCGCGACAAATCGTCGACAATGTCCGTGCCGCAAAAAGGCTGATAAACACAGTGGATGCAGTCGGCATCGAAATTGTTGATCGATGCACTATTTAGAAGCTGCACTTTCTTCTGGTCAACGCCGCCGGCCACCGTGCCGATCGACAGGTCGACACGCCCGATGCGCGACAACATCCGGGCTTCGTCCGTCGGGTACAACTGCCCATCATGGTCGACGACGATGTAGTCGGACGCGAAGAAATTCGGATTGCGAAGATCGACATGATCGTCGGTCCCTGATCGCAGAAATCGCCGCAGGCACTGGCTGAAATAGTACTCTTCCACGTATCGGCCGGTTCGGTGATTACGGTCTATGAGGAAATCGACGAAATCCGAATGGAGCGCATTCCATCGGGCGATCGCATTCGGTTCGTTTTTGCGGCGACGTGCAAAGCCTTGGTGGTTTATGGGTCGCAGATAGATCGACTGTATCCCGTAGTGCTCGAAGTTCTCTACCAGGTCTTCGAAATCTGGCGGACGCTCCACGTCGATGGTTGGTAGGGCGGACACCTTGCCGGGACCGAGGCGCCGCACAGTTTCAGCCATGTTTCCGAAGAAGGTGTCGGTAGCCAAGCCGTCGCCAGTGCGCTGCCGGGTATGCGTCTCGTGGTTCCCGTCCAATGACGTGCTGACGAACGTGTCCGGCTGATCAAGAAAGGCCCACTCCACCTCGCCCATGCGCTGGAGGTTGGTGCAACGACAAACTGGCTGCGCGGAAATTTCGAACGGGTGAAAGCCCGAATTTGCTCGAGGAGATCAACGCGAAGCAATGGTTCTCCCCCCTGGAACTCGATCTTGATGTCCGGGCCTTTCAAATTGCCGATGAAGTCGAGGGAGGCGTTCAATGTTTCGTTGGACCAGTCGAAGCCGCGCGCGGCCTCGGGGGCCCGGGAAACCTGGCAATAGCCGCATGTAAGATTGCAACGCAAAGTCGGGACGAGAATGAGATACGAGAGCTCTTGCTGCTTCGATTGCCTGCCCGCCCAACGATAGGCAAAGGATGTCCAATCAGGATCGCCTTCGCGTTCAAACGTATGTCCATTGCCTCGAAGAAATCTCAGGTCGTCGGGTGAGAGCGCATCGCGTGCGTATCTCCCTAGAAACTCGCCGCTTCCGAGAAAGAACCCACCGGCATCGTCGCTAAACAGGAGCGTTCCGTTCGGGAGATCTCTAAATTTGAGCGGCCACACGGTCATCTGGCGGTGACCGCCCCGATCAACGCATGTCGTAGCGGAAGCGTTTCCAAGTAAATCTTCTCACGATAGATGGCGTGAAGGACGTTCTTTCGCAGATCGTCTAGCCTGTCCGGCGGAAGCTCTTCTACCGCTACGCCCTGACTGGAGGCCGAAAACCGCAGCGACGGATACTGGACTTGTAGTCGCATTAACGCGCCTTCCACAAAACGCTGAAAGTCTTGTGGAATCTCGATTGTTGCCCGTCCTAAAAAGCGCGCCGCCCCCACGTACCAAGTCCTCCCGCCCAACAAATATACCCAAAACTCGAGTATGGGAATTAGTGCAGTTCAATTCGATTTTTCAGTGAGGACCGATATCACTGATGGTCGGGGTTGTTGCTGAGAGGACGGCAGTTTTGCGCCTTCTTTCGGCCATTGACGTAATCACTACCGCAGCCTCAAAGCTGACACCACGCGCCATGGCACTGGCAATCCTATTTTTGGAAATACGGCACGGGAGATGGTGGTAACACCTTGTTGGCCGAACGCACGTCTAGTGCTCGGTGTTTGCATCTATTGTAGTCGATAGTGTTAAATTAAACTCTAGTCCGGGCTTGTCATGACCGCGCGAATCCTCGTCGTCGACAGTATCTCTGCCAATGTGCGGTTGCTCGAGGTCAGGCTATTGGCCGAATATTTTGAGGTCCTGACGGCGTCCAATGAGTTTGATGTCATCGAGACCTGTGAAAACGGCAAGGTTGATGTAGTACTGCTCGACGTGACGATGCCCGACATGGACGCGTTCGTGGTCTGCAAGCGACTGAAGAGCGGTCCGGCGACTTCGCACATACCGGTGGTCATGATCACCGCGCTCGACCAGGTTTCGGACCGGGTGCGCGGCCTCGAGGCCGGCGCCGACGATTTCCTGACCAAGCCGGTCAATGATTTGCAGCTGATGACGCGGGTGAAGAGCCTGGTCAGGCTGAAGTCGCTGACCGACGAACTCCGTCTGCGCGCCTCGACCACCCGCAACATCGGCATCGAGGCGCTGTTGAGCCGTAGCTTCACGTCCGAGGATGCGACGCCGAAGGTGCTGTTGATCGACGAGCGCAAATCCTCCTTCGAGCGCATCCAGAAAATGCTGCGCGGCAGCGCCGAGCTCGACATTGCCACCGATCCGCATGCCGGTTTCTTCCAGGCCGCCGAGGCGCCGTATGAGTGCGTGCTGATCTCGACCGGTTTTGCCGACTTCGATCCGCTGCGGCTATGCTCGCAATTGCGTTCGCTCGACCGCACCCGCTTCCTGCCGATCATCCTGCTTGCCGAAGAAGGCGAGGAGGACCGCATTATCCGCGGCCTCGAACTCGGCATCAACGACTATCTGATGCGGCCGATCGATCAGCACGAGCTGATGGCGCGGCTGCGCACGCAGGTGCGCCGCAAGCGCTACAACGACCAGCTGCGCGCCAGCGTCACCCAGACCATCGAGATGGCGGTGACCGACGGGCTGACTGGCTTGCACAACCGCCGCTACCTCGACAGCCATCTGCAGACGCTATTCGACCGCGCCGTGGCGCGGCGGCGGCCTCTGTCGGTGATGATCACCGACGTCGACCTCCTGAAGTTGGTCAACGACACGTACGGTCATGATGCAGGCAGCGACGTCTTGCGCGAGTGCGCGCGCCGGCTGCACAAGAATGTGCGCGGTATTGATCTTGCATGTCTATACGGGGGCGACGAATTCGTCGTGGTGATGCCGGATACCAACTGTGCGGTGGCGGAAAAGGTTGCGGAACGCATTCGCGTCGAAATCGCCCAAATGCCGTTTTCCGTCGGCTATGATGGCAAAGCGATCGAAGTCACGGTCAGCATTGGCGTGTCCTCTATCTTCGTGGGGGCCGATACTGTTGCCGGATTGATAAAGCGCGCGGATATAGCCCTGTATGAAGCCAAGACTGGCGGCCGCAATCGCGTGATCGTCCATCTCGATTAATTTGTTCACGGCCTGACGATGTCGTGGACTTGACGCCTTTGTATATGCGGAAGTCAGTTGCGAGCGCTTAATCGAAACATAGGTAGTTCATTAATCTTCCACCCCGGTGGCCCGTCTTTAAGCTCGAGGGTTACGCCATCTTGACTATCAGAGGGTCTTGGGTTGGCGCGGGGTTGTGGGACAGCTGGCGCGGACATGTTGCTGTGGCTGGGTTCGACAGCCCGCCGGTCGAGCCGGATGACATAGCCTACGAAGGGCCCCTACGCGGGCAATTCTTCATGGCAGGCTCCCTACCGCGGCCAAGAATGCGCTAGGCTCGCTGTCCAGAGGCACGGCCTCCACAATCAAGCCGCGTTCGCCGACCCCCCACCAGAAGCTCTCCCATCCGCCAATCAGGAAGACCAACGGGTTGGAGTTCTTCTTCATGATATCGGCCCACGTCTGTCGATCGCGACCAGAAGGCGTAGGGTGGGGCTCGGGGTGAGTATGCCACTCACCAACAAAGGTTTCGGTCCTGCCGCTCGCATGCCATGCTTTCAGCGCCGCGGCTTGGTGGCCGGGATCCCGCCGGTCGAAGCAGTAGCGGCTGCGCAAATCGAGCGGCATCGGCACCGTGCACCCCACGACCTCGACATGGCTCCCACGATAGCTGCCGATCAGGATACCCCCGGCCTCGCTGCGCCGTTCATCACCGATAAGAAACGTGCCGATCGTGGCCAAGACCACGGGCGCAACCATCGCATAACGCTGTTGTGACCATCCGCGGATCACGAATGGTGCGCCCCGCAGGCCGGGCACTGGCCAAGCGGTCCTGGGGTTCCGCTCTTGGTGAGCCGTGCAAGACGTTCATCAAAAATCTGGGCCCGGAAATGGTGGAATGCGCCGCCATTCGACCAGTCGAGGACCATGTCGCATGCCATCGCAGCAGCCGTCACCGCACGGGTCACAGGAAAGGGCGCGAAGGCGGTGTCGCCGCAACCCCGTACGTTAAACAGTGCGACCTCCACGCCGGCTTTGAGTGTCGGGAACCGTTCCCCGCCGATCAGGTCTGTCTTCAAGCATTTGAAACACGCATGATCGGGTGAACCAGTAAGGATGGCCCGGGCTGCAGCCCCATTCCCGGCAAGCCACACGAACAGTACGGCCGGGGTATAAGGGCGGCCCTGGACCGCATGCGCGTTGAGCGCAATCGAAAACGCTTCCTCGCCGGTCGCGTCGATAACCAAGTCGTAGCTGCCACGGGTCAGGTCGTCCCATGTAAAGTCACGGTCACGCGCCGTCATGTCGAGTGGCGGCAGCTGGGTCTTGAGGAATTCCGCCACCCCAACCGCTTTGTTGCGGTCAATGAAAGGCACGCCGAGCACATGCCGGCCAAGATTGGCCGGGCTGAGCTTCTCGCTATCATAAAGGGTCAGGCCACCCTTTCCGGAGCCGCAACCACACTGCGCCAGCTGTTGGGCCAGAAACCCACCGATCGTGCCGCAACCGATGAGGGCGATGCGCGCATCGGAGAGGTTGTAGGCCCCACCCAGATTGCGACTGAAAACATGTGCGCGGTCAGCCAAGATACCGCCGGCCTGGTCGACTTCGACGTCCTTCGCGGCCTGCGCCAGGATGCGCGGCAGGGCGACGCGCCGGTTGTTCAGGAACTCCTTGGTGCGGAAACGTGTCGGCAGCGTCGCCCGATAATAGAAATGGCCGTTTTCGGCTGAGAGCACGACCGCGCGCAGCGAACCGCTGCCGGTCGCAAACAGGCGTTCGACCCTGCCGAGGGCTTCGGGCGCGGCGCCTTCAAGCCACTTGTTAAGCGCCAGCAACGAGGTCGGCGGCCACGGCAAGGCCGGGTCGACCGAAAGGGGACTGTCGATCCGGATCACCTCGACCCGTTCGCCATCGCTCTTGTCGACATGGCGCCTGCGGTCGCGCTCAACAAGCCACGATCGGTCGGTCGCGACGACCGGAACCGGATTACCATCGTCAACGAGGGTAATGTATTTGACAGTGGCCGGGCCCTCGTATCCGTCCGGTAGGTCGATATATGCGGCAACGGTGCCCCAGTAGGCTTGGAATTCATCGGCAAAATCGCCATCGGAGCGACCCCGGATGGCGTCACGCAACACGCGCTCGGCCTGGTCGAGGCACTGCAGGACCGTGCCGCCGGGATTGTAGCGGTCAAGGATGACAGCGCCACGGGCATAGTAGCACACTAGGTAATTGGGGCCGATGATATGCGGCAGCTTGCGCGCCGGTGCTTTCCACGAGGCATGCAACCGAATCGACGGATAGGTGACGAAATCAAGGTCCGTGACCTCGATATCGACAGGGATATCGAGGCCACCGGTGTCCAAAATTCCGGAGTACACAGACCGTTCCGGCAGCTGCCAGTTCCGTTTGAACCCCCGCTGGGTCAGGGCATCATGAACCCTAACGAGGCGCAGGTCAGCCACTCGTCGAGCGTCCGACCACGGGAGCGGCAACTTCCTTGCGCGGCTGGGACAGAATCGTCACGGTTGCGGTTTCGGCGATGGTCACGAGGTCAGGACGGTCCGGCAGGCGTTCACCGAAGATGAACACCATGTTGGCGACCGCGTCTTTGGCAACCGTACTGGTCGTCACCGCATGGGACAGGCGTGTATGGAACTCTTCCGCCTTGGATACGGCAAGCTTGCGCTGCTCGGCTGCCATCCGATTGAGGTTCTCCGAAGACACGGCCGGATTGGCAATGTCCTGGTTCAGGAGGGTAGGCAGCCTCTTGACGACCAGCAGGAGAATTTCGTCCTCGCGGCTCGGCAGCAACTGGCGGGTCTTCTCCTCAAAGGCCATGAAGGCGCAGGCCATCAGGAGGATCGAGGAGACGCTGTCAAGGTGCGGCTGGTGGTGGTCGCGCCAGGCCTTCAGGTAACGGCAAACGCGACGCAGCACTTCGCCATACGTGTCCACCGCCTCGAGGAACCAGGTGTGGATTTTGCGCGGATCCGAAACGATCCAGTCTTCCTCACGGTGGGCCAGCAAGACGGCATCTTCTGGCAGCGCGTCCCAACGGTCCGGCCGCTTCGCGTCCTCGGATGCGAGAACATGTTTGTTGACGCGCTCCTGAAGCTGAACAAATTCCGCATCCGGAATGGCGTAGAGCGGAACATCGACGTGCGCCGACTTGGAAATGATCAGGCGCGCACAGGTCGGCTTCCTGACGAAACGCCAGCCGTCGTGCTGGGCGGTGAGTTCGATCAGCGCCTGGTCGACGAACTGAAAGAACGCATCGGCCGCCACGGAGGGCTTGGATCGACCGACTGGCCCCGGTCCCTTCACGAAGGACATGGGCAGGTAGCAACCGTCGTCCAAGTCCTTCTGCTGCGGCGGCGTCCAAGCCGGATCGTTCAGCGTCTTATAGGCGTGGCTGCCCTGCGTGAAGAAGCGCGGCCTGATCGCCAACCCGAATGCAGCGACGCCGCCTTTTTCGAAGGCGGCGCGCAGGTGGTCGCGGATCAGTTGCCGGGCCAGGCGCAAATCGTCGTCCTCGGCCTTGATGTTGGTGAGAAAATGCGGTGCCGACGCGGTACTGGAGTAGAGAAGCTTCGAAACATTGGCCATAGAATTACCCGTCCCTTGAAATCTAGCAATCGAATCGTCATGTGGGAATCAGGGTTCGATTCTACTAGGATTCGCGACAAGAACAAAATCGGAACCGTGTGGAAAACCTTGGAGGGCGGAAAACCTTGCCGTTTCATATCCTCAGCTTGAGTGGCGGCGGCTATCGCGGCCTTTTCACGGTTTCTGTACTCGAACGACTTGAGCAACGGCTTGGACGGCCGATCGGCGAGTGTTTCGACATGATCGCCGGCACGTCCATCGGCGGCATCATCGCAATCGGTCTTGGGCTGGGAAAAACAGCCAAGGAGATCCTCGAAACGTTCGAAAGCGCGGGTTTGAAAATCTTCCCTTACCGCGCGCCTCCGCGGACGTTCCTTGGCGAGTATCGGGCCAAGTACGACATGTACAGCAGCGGGCCGAAGTATGATCCAGCCCCGCTGAAGGCGACCGTCGACAAGGTGGTTGGCGCCAATACCCTGCTTGGCGAAGCCAAAAACCGTCTGCTCATTCCGGCGGTGAACATGACCAAGGGCAGCGTCCAGATGTTCAAGACGCCGCATCACCCCAATTTCGTGATCGATCTGGTTCGCAACGCAGCCGAAGTCGCCATGGCGACGTCGGCTGCTCCGTTTTACTTCCCGCTGGCGTCGATGGGTGATAGTTTCTACGTCGACGGTGGTCTTGTCGCCAACTCGCCCGACCTCTGCGCGGTCCACGAGGCGATCAATTTTTGCGGCCAGAAAGCCGAGGACCTTCGCGTGTTGAGCATCGGAACCACCACAACCGGGTTTTCGCTTCCAAAATCCCTCGGAAGGTCTCTGTCTGGCAAGGACTGGCTGACCAACGAACGGCTGATCTCCACGATCATCTCCTCGCAGCAACAGATGGTTGATTTTATGCTACGGCATCAGCTGGGGGATCGCTATCTGCGCATCGACGCTCAGCCTTCGGCCGATCAGGCCGTCGACCTTGGCATGGACATCGCCACGCCTGACCGGCGGGCCACCCTCCTTGGCCTCGCCGAGGGCGAATATCAGAAGCATGCGGGCTCGTCCTTCATTGCCGCAGTGTTGGCTCATCGGCCCCCACCGATCGATTTCTCTTCGCAACTGGCCGCGGCGAAGCCTCGCGCCTAACTTTTTCACCAGCGTGCCAACGGCCGCGTGCGGTGCCTCTGCCTGGCGGGCGACTCCACAGCGCGAACCCATCCTTCAACTTCCCCGACGCGCCAGGGGGTGAGTTCCTGCCGCCGTGAGGTTTTGCGCAAACGCTCTGCAGAACCGTCAACACCTGATGCAATGTAGGCGCGGCCTATTTTGAGCCGGTTACACAACGGCAGCTATTTAATCGGCACTCGAGAGCCGCCCGTCCGCTTCCGGCCCAGTTGCGGTCATTTCTGAACTCCCACACTTTGGCTTTTCCGGCGCTAAACTGGCCTTGGGCGATGAATGCAAACGGTCAGATGTTCCCGGTCTGTGCTCGAAAAGTCGCATGATTGGCAGTCTGGTGTGACGTCCGGAATTATTTGGCATTTCACGGGGTTTACCAGTCCGGAATTATGGGTCGCTTGTGGGTGGCCTATGCGATTGAAAACAGGAGTGTTTTCTGGCTGAGGGTAGGGGTTTCCGATCCAAAGATCGGGTTTACCAATGGCCTCAATGACAGTTAATTATGGATTGGCATTAAGTGATTGGATTTGCGTAGAATATAGCCGCCCTTATTGGTAAACCCGCTCACGGTCGACAACGGATTGGTCAACCTCAAGACGACAGGATTGGTAAACCGGAGCAGCCCTTTCGACCAAGGTCCAGCTCTGCGCTTTCACTGTCGCCAGTAAGCAGATATTCGGGCGACAATCGGGAACAGCGTGCGACGCCGCCTGCACTAGCGTGAGACACGTCGGCCACGCCGCAAATCGACCCGGTTTGACCGGGCGCGCGCAATACCGACACGATCTTCTAACCTTGGCTTAATTCCGGAGAGAGACAGATAATTCCGGACGGCACACTGGAACCGTCTTGAAAACACCGGAATGCTCGCCACACGCGCCGACATATTTAGGTTCCGGTCTGCCTCGACGAGAGCATTACCGCTGTGTCGTTCAGATCGGGCGGCAATTTACGGCCATGAGATGACGTTCCCAGACAAGAAATGGGTCCTGTCTAACCATAAGCTTGAGCTCGCGCGTGATTGTCGGAAGCCGCCCAAGCGACGCGAGTAACCATGAAACGTGTGGAAAAAGCACGGCCTTTCGTGCCGACCGAAATCCATGTCGGCACGGTCATGGACGAGAAAGGCACCCTTGGCATTCTCTCGATCCGGACAACTGAAGGCCTACTAGACATCGCGCTGGACCGGCATGCCGCCGACACCATCATGAAGGCGATCGGCACAATCCGCTTAAAACTGGACCCCAGGGGGAGCTAGATGTCGCGCTGCATTTAAAGGTGAGACATCTCGCCTAATGATATCGAGACCGGTAACTTCTTCTGTGGTTGCCGCCTGTGATGCAAGAAGTTTTTGATCCTTATGGAGTGGTGATCGAGTGCGGTCTTCTGTAAGGCCTTTGAATGCGGCCCTTTCAGAAGCCGCTGGCCGGTATGGTGATCCGCGGATCGGGTCCATATCTCTGGGACGAGCTCACAGGCTCGGAGAAATTATCTGGTTTTCCCGATCCAGATCTGTTCGATCATTTTGCCCATTCAGGACGTCGCCTTCTCGCCTCCCCGTTGCCAGCGTCAGCCTTGCGCAGCCTCTTGATCAGGCTACGGTTGCTGCTGCCGGAACCCGGTAATCCTGCTGCTTTGTCAGCATGGCCCAGATTGTCCGGGCCATCTTGTTAGCGAGCGCGATCGCAACCAGCATCCGTGGTTTGCGCGCCATCATCTGCGCCAGCCAAGAACCTTCCGGGATCGATTTACGACCCATCCAGTTCAGACGGGACATTGCGCCGATAATCAACAATCTACGCAGATCAGCTTGCCCTGCCTTGGAAACGCGCCCGAGCCGTTCTTTGCCCCCGGAGGAGAATTGACGCGGAACCAGGCCGAGCCAGGCAGCGAAGTCGCACTTGAAGCTACCCATTGGCGGGGCAAAGGCTTCGAATGCCAGGGCGGTCAAGGGGCCAACGCCGGGCATGGTCTGCAGTCGCCGCGCCGTGTCAGCCTCAGCCGCCAGCGTCTTGATCGTGTCAGTCCTGGCATTGATGCGCACCGTTTTCTCGGCGATCTGTTCCAGCAAGTCGCGGCATTCTTCACGCAACAAGTCAGGTAAGTCGCTGTTCGATGCCTCCAGGATCTCTTCGATCCGCTTGATCTGGCGAATTCCCTGCGGAACAACGTGGCCGTATTCATAGAGGCAGGCCCGCAGTGCGTTGACCAGTTCAGTGCGTTGATGGACCAGTCGTTCCCGAGCGCGCAACAAAATTGCCAGGCTTTGCTGGTCCGCTGATTTCGGTTCGACAAAACGCATGGCCGGTCGGCTGGCCGCCTCCACGATCGCTTCCGCATCCGTTGCGTCGTTTTTCTGCCGCTTCAATAATCGTCAGGTGACCATAATGCGGAGGAGCGCGGTCTGATCGGCAGGTTCCCGCCGTTTTTGTCCATGTTCCTCCGCATTATTTCAGAGCGTGTCGAGCCAGGCGAGCACGCTCGCATCGCGCTTCCAAGATGGCTGGCCGCCGGGTGTGGTTGGAGCGGCGACCTTTTCCAAGGCTTTCCGCTTCGTTTCCAGATTGGCCCTGGCATAGTGGTTGGTCGTGTCGAGGCTCACATGGCCGAGCCAGCTTCGGATGACCGTAACGTCGACGCCCGCCGAGATGAGGTGCACGGCGGTGGCGTGCCGGAAGGCGTGTGGCGTTACGTGCTTGGCACGCAGCGTTTGCATGGTTTCGGCCGCCGCCCTCACGTAGGCGGCGAGCTTGAACCGGACCCCTGAGGCGCTGAGCGGCTCACCATAGCGGTTGACAAACAGCCGCTGGTCGGGCGCTCGCGGTCGCCGTTCAAGCAGTTTCTTCAGCAACATCACGGTTTCCGGCCAGAGCGGGCAGATACGTTCCTTCCGGCCCTTGCCGGTCAGACGCACGCAGTTCGGGCTTTCGAACCGGATTGCTTCGGGGCATAGGTCAAGCGCTTCCTGTATTCGTGCGCCGCTGTTGTAGAGGAACGAGAGCAGCGCATGATCGCGCATGCCCTCAACGGTCGAACGATTTGGCTGAGCGAGGATCGCGGTCACTTCCGCCGGATCCAGATAGCAAGGTTCCGACACCGGAGCGCGCTTGATCGGGATGTGGAGGACTTCGACGCATTGCGCGATCGATGCGGGGTCCCTGGTGGCCACGAAGTTGAAGAAGCTGCGGATCGCAGCCGCCACGTTCATGTTCGGCGTGGCGGAGGAACGCGGCGATTTCGTTGGCGGCCAGATCGGCCAGCGTGATCATAGCCACCTTCTTCCCAGCACGCTGCGCAACGAACCGAAGCAGCAGCCGCCAGGTATCGCGGTAGGACCGGACTGTGTGGATGGACGCGTTGCGCTGCTCGACCAGCCATTCATAGAAGAACGCGCGCAGCAGGACCGGGAACCGATCATCCCTGCTCATGACCCGACCTCCTGCCGCAGATTGAGGCATGGTGCGCCAACTGCCCGGAACCGCTCATTTGCATAATGCAGCAGGTCCTGCGTCACCGTGATGTAGACCAGGGTAGAGTTGATGTCCCGATGGCCGAGGTAGGTCGCGAGGAACGGCAGGCGATCCTGTGGATTGATGTCCGTCCGGTACCATTCGAGGATTCTGTTCACGACCATGGAGTGACGCAGATCATGAACACGAGGGCCCGTTTTTCCTCGCAATGGCTTCAACCCAGCGCGGCGTATGACATCGGCAAGCAGCCAGGTGATCATTTCCGGCGTGTAATGGCCGTCGCCTCGCTCGTGCCAGAACAGGCCGGAGCGCGCGTCCTGTGATCCACCGGCACGCCGCCGCGCATCGATGTAGGCCCGGAGCTCGACTACAACGCTGTCGGGTAGCGGCAGAATCCGGGTTTTGAAGAACTTGGTCTGCCGGATGGTTATCGTACCGTCCCGCAGGTCGACGTCACCAAGATCGAGACGGGCAAGCTCGCCGCGCCGTAAGCCTGCGCAATAAGCCAGCAGCAGCATCGTGTACATGCTCAGCGGTCGAAGCGGCACCCGTGGCGACGGATAGGTACGTGCGACGTCGAGCATCTGTCGCACGTCGGCAGGCGAGTAGATATGGGGCTTTCGCCATTGGCTGGCGGCCTGCTTCCTCGGTCTCGGGTCCGGTCGCCGCTCAGGCATCGACGGGTCGCGGTGACGAAGGATTTTCGCCAAGACGCGCTTGAGCTTTTCGCATTCCTCCGCGTGGTGACGCGTGCCATTCGCTGCCGCCCATCGATCGATCATGGCGCTCAGCGGTTCGGTTTCCGGTCCGGGATGCGACTGCAGGAACCGGTCGAACCGCAAGAGCAACAGCTGCGAAGTGTATTTGTATCCTCTGCGCCGCATCATCGCGACATGCTCGGCCATCATTTTTCCCAGTACGCTGCCGAAACGGCCTGGGCTGGCGCAGTTCGGCAAGAGCCTGTTCCGGATCCCGCGACGCCAATGCCCGCCAGATCGGCATGCTCTGCTTGATATTGCACTCATCGCGCAGAGCGGCGACGGGATTGCGTTCGATCGCGCCGATTTCCACCAGGCGTTCGAGGAACCGGTCAATGATGCGGGTGCGGTGCAAGAGCGTGGATGCCGCCCGACGAATGGCTGATTCTCGTAGCCAGGCCAGCAGCACCTCCTGATTGAGTGCCTCGTAACGTTCGGCGACATCCTGGAAGCCATGCAAGACCTGCCGATAACAGGTTCGGCTTTTCATGCTGCGCAGATCAAGGCTCGCGACATAACGGCCGATGTTCGCGCGGTCGGGATCGGGCCAGCGGGCGGTCATGCCAGCACCTCCATGCCCGGCACGTCAAGCGCGATAGTCCGGAGGTCCTCCGTAGCAAGCTTGAGGTAGGGAGCCGTCGATCCTGTCGAACGGTGTCCCAGGAGGTCGCCGATGACCTTTTGAGGCACCGCGGCCCGCAGCATTTCGACCGCGCGCGCATGACGGAAGATATGAGGTCCACACTTACCTGGCGGTTGGACGCCAGCGTCACGGAGCCGCCGGCGAACAACGCTGTAAAGCTTGTCGAGCTTGCGATAGGGCGCGCGCGTGCGGATGAAGATCTCCCTGGCATCGGTCACGGGCCGTCCGGAACGCAGATAGGCGAGCACCGCTTCGCCGACCGGCTCAAGCAGGGGCAGGAATGTGGTGGGTCGTGTCTTGTAGTGTCGAACATGGATGGCTTCCGTTCGCCAGTCGATGTCCTCGATCCGTAGATGGCGGATCTCTCCAGACCGTAGACCATATGCTGCAAGGAGTTGCAGGATCGCATGGTCTCGCAACCCCGCCGATGTCTTGTCCTTCTTGGCGCTCTCCAGCACAGCGGCTATCTGGCCGCGGTCCAGGACTGACGGCACTCCTTCGTATTGCATAAAGCGTCGGGGCTATGACGTGCCCTGACAGGTCCGTCGTGACGCGACCTGTGATGTGGAGATAACGCAGCAGCGAGCGAAGGCGCTCTGCTACAGCCTTCAGTGAGCAGCGCGTCAGTTTTGAAGGACGCGGAGGCGAAATTCTCCGCCTCCCCATGCATCTCACGCAGCGGTTTCGCGAGGCGCTTGCAGCCGAATTCGGAGAGCCGGTATCACGTTCGAGAAGAACTCCGCAGTCTCCTCGTTGATAGGTATGCGCCGCCTACAGCCCATTGATTCCGCGTGTTTCTGAACATTGAGGTTTCTGCCAGAAGGTTTCGGCAGGAGCTGGAGATTTGGCATCCTGGATGGCGAGGGATTTGTTGGGCGATGCGAAGTTGTCGAGCCTCGTCGTGGAAACCGGCGATGATCTGAAGGCGCGGATTGTCGCTCATGCCGCGACCGGCAAGCTTCGGCTGTGTGAATGATATCGCGCCATTCATTGCTACTGCTCCTTGGGGCGGGCAGAAATCACAATTTGCTGTATGGTTTGAATCTCGCGCCTCATCCACCTCAGGAGCTTCGGAATCCGCTCTTGCGGCATGTGTGCAGTTGTCGCCTTGATAGCCAAGGCCCCCACGACATCCTTGCCAGGCGGTCGGATCGGCAACGCTAGCGATGAAATTCCAGCTACGAGATGGCCCCCATCTAGAGCATACCCTAACTTACGGATGCCCGGCAGTTGGTGCAGGATTTCCTCTGCTGTTAGGCCGTTGAAAGCGTGGTACAGGGGGGCGTCGGCGCTTATGATTTCATTGGCTTCTTCAGGCGGCAAAAAAGCCAGAATTGCAAGGCTTGCTGAACCGACCCCCAGCGGCACCTGGTTCCACATGTGACGGGCCACGCGGTCAATGGGGTAGGTCCCCTCTTGCCAGTCTAAGCACACACTATGGAAGCCGCTTCGCGCCACCAGAGAGACAGAATTCCCCGTTTTGGCTGCCAGCCGCAATAGCGCGGGGCGGCAGCAACGACGTAAAGTCGTGCTTTCAACGGCCCTGACTCCGAGCGTGTATAATAACAAACCCAAGCGGTAACGCCTCGTTGAGGGATCTCTCTCAAGTAATAAATGCCGTTCAAGCGCGCTAACGATCCGATGCGTTGTTGACATGGTGAGGCCGAAAGTTTTCGCCATTTCGTGCACGCGCGCCCCTTCGTCCCCCACCTCGGCAAGATAGTTTAGAAGAGCCACTGAGCGGTCGAGAAGCTGTGCGCCCTTCACTTCTTCTGTTTCAGCCTTATTGATTTGCCTTCTCACGATGGTACGCCTCAAGGTTGCAAAACCGGTCGACTGCTAGGGTACTCAGTGGAAAAAACGGTGTGCCAAGTACTGCCGGAGGCCGGCTGTTTTTTGCGATCAGGCGAGACGCTTGCGGTGGCAGACAACCTACAGGCGTTCGGTGGGGTGACAGGGCTCAGATCGAACAAACAGCTGTACATTGGCAGGCCGGGCCGCGAGTTATGAAATCAGGCGGGCGTGAGTGGCGCCTGATTGAAGGCGACAGCAATATTCCGCATATTTGGCTGCCAACTCCTCTGCGCGTTTTTCGCACTCATCCAGTGCCATTGCTTCGCAATCGTAGCCGAGCAGATCACGCAGGATTCCTGCCGATTCTCCTGTGAAGCGCACAGTACCGTCGCTTTCGACCGCCTCGATCCCATCGTACGTCTGGCATTGCGAATTGATCTCCACCGCATCGTCCAATGACAAGCCTTGAGGCAGTTCGATCGAAATACCAGTTGGAGCAATCCTGACGGGATAGCCTCCCACGAGACCTAGTGGTCCCGGCGCGTGAACAACGCGGTCCAAGTGATCGGCAAAGGCACGTAGAGTCGCTGTCGCTGACGAAGCAGTGACGGATTGCCCCGCTAGGCCTTTCACCCGGCGGAAACGTCCGGCTACATTCGCGAAGATCTCATCGTGCCCCAGGTCCTGTGGCTTAACTTCCTGGCCGCTCCGATATATGGTCAAGTGATAGGGTGCCCCGTCCGTGGAACCGGTGCTCGGCATACGATAACTGACATAATGTTGGGCAAAAAACTGCACATCCACCGCTTTCAGTTCGCAACCCAGAAGATGTGCGGCTGCCAACCTGATGCCCGGCACGGCATTTGCGATGTTACCGATCCCAATAGTCGGCGAGAGACCCTCGGCCGCGAGCGCGGCATTCGTCACGTCAGGGTAGGATGCGTTTACGACGATGCTCTCCACACCGGCTTCCCGCACGGCCCTCATGAGGCGTCGTACGAGCACTAGATGCATAGGCGTCCATACGCCGCCGCGTGCTCGATCGATCTGCTGATATGCATCGGTCGGCAATTGAGTTATCCGCCACCAGGAATGCAAAGTCGTGGCATTAAAAATTATATCAGGACGGAGGGCCGCTAGGCGCTCTGCTGTAGCCTCCGTATTCATCAAATCCAGCGGAACTACCTCGATGGCCGGAGAGAGCCCGAGGTTTACGGCGGTGTACTTCGCGAGGTTGACCCTCAACGAGGCCCGCTGCAGATCTCGCGCTCCAACATGCAGATCGTAAGGTCTGCCACTTTGGCTGAGAAAATCAAGAACGGCCCCACCAAGTACGCCGTGCCCAACAATCAGGATCTTTACGCGGCCATTCACTGCAGATCTCCAGGTTCGTTGCCGAAGAATGTTGTAACGTGGAGCCAGCAAGGATGGAAGGAGAGCTCTGTGAATTTTATGTTACACGTGTGAAAACAAGTTGTAATATAAGTTTTACATTAATTATAGTGTCATTACTATGCTTTGAGCAGTTTATCTGTTATTCGATACCTATATCAATACTCACTGACGTGCGGCAAGAGGTATGGAGTGCGGCCGAGCAATGTGACGGTCTACATGCCGCCCGGTAAATTTGCGGTGCTTCGAAAGGCGGGCCGACGATGGTGGAGAGCAAGACATGTTGACCTCGGCACCACCTGCCGATGTTGTACTCGAAATCGATCTCAGCGCGATTCAGGCGAACTTTCAGACCATATCGGCCCTCGTTGGGCCACAGGTAAGGGTAGCCGCGGTCGTCAAAAGCGACGCCTACGGGCTTGGCTTGGTTAAGATTGCAGGCGCGCTCATTGACGCCGGATGTGATCTGCTGTTCGTCGGCAATCTGCACGAAGCGCTGCTTCTGAGGTCTTCCCACAGGGGCGCGGCAGTTGCGGTTTTTTGCGATGAGTTTGCGAGGTACGGCGGACACTATCGATCGAACGGCCTTATACCAGTTGTGAACAATTGTGTCGAATTGGATGCCATTAGCGGCGCACGGGAGCCGCAAACATACTTCCTCAACGTGGACACTGGACTTTCTCGCCTTGGTCTCGCTTTCGACGACGTACGGCGCAAGTATCTTTATGGTATCTTCGAGCGGCGTCCGCCTTCGGTCGTACTCAGCCACCTCGCATGCAGCGAACGCGCTGGGGACGCAATGAATTTGCTACAAAGGAACCGCTTTCGGGCGACGTCAGATCTGCTTAAACCGACACTTCGTAGCCTCGCGGCCTCCGCCGGTGTGTGGCTAGGGGAACGCTATCACTTCGATATGGTGCGCGTGGGCTCGGCCCTTTATGGACTTAACAATGCCGGCATCCGGCCAAATCCTCTAAAGCCCGTTGCCAGCCTCACGGCAAAGACACTCGAGGTGCGCAAGGTAGCAAGGGGGGAGGCAGTTGGATACGGTCCGACTTTTCGCACGGCCCGAGCCAGCCGCATAGCGATCGTCGCGATCGGCTATAAGCATGGGCTTCCATGGGGCTGCGCCAACAAGATATCCGTCCGGTTTGGTGGATATTCTGCTCCTTTAGTCGGAAGGGTGTCCATGGAATACATAACGATTGATGTAACGGATGTTCCTGAAACGCTCTGTGGTCCGGGTACGAATGTGGAACTGCTGGGCGACGATTTCACGGTCGATGACCTTGCCGCGACCGCTGGCGTTCATCCACAAGAAGTGCTCACGCGGCTTGGTGTCGGTTGCGCAAGGCGGTATTTGGATGGTTCTTCGCATCTGCGAGGTTCCCGGGCAATTTGACTAATGCAGGCCCTCGCCACGATCCGCGCGGGTAGAGCGAAGAGGCCCGACTGCCTTGCTTCTAGATAGTTATTCGAAAGGGCTTCTTTTTGTCACGATCTCTGCAGTCGCGTGGAGCACCGCAGGGCTGTTCGTTAGGGTTCTGCCACTTGACGCTTGGACAATTTTGTTCTGGCGCAGTCTGTTTGCAGCGGCGTTCCTGGCAATTCATCTCTTTGTAGATGGGCCAAGACATAGCCTCCGCCCAACGGGGCGAGGGATGATTGTTGCAGCCTCGTTGGCAATCGCCCTGCTAGCGTTCATCCCAGCGTGTCAGTTGACCTCGATCGCCAACGTAGCAGTCCTCTATGGGACGACACCGATCTTCACGGCCATCCTGGGGTGGCTTTGGCTGGGAGAGACAATTCGTCCTGCGACCATGTTGGCAATAGTAACGATGTCTGCAGGCACCGGCGTGCTCGTCTGGGGCACAAGTCTCGACTCCGAGTTTGTTGGCAACGCTCTTGCCGTCGCCATGACCTTCATGACCGCGTTTGTTGCTGTGTGTATCCGCCGGTACCGCGAAGAATCCCTTCTGGCTTCTATCTGCGCGGCCAACGTTTTCGTCTCACTGGTCAGCTCGTGCTTCACCGCGCCGCTATTACCAAGTCTGAGACATCTGGTTTATCTTGCCCTTTTTGGCCTAGTGCAAGTGGGATTGGCTTTTGTGTTCTATTCGGCTGGCGCTCGTCGCGTTCCAGCTTCGCAAGCCTCCTTGATTGGAGCGCTAGAAACGCCGCTCGCTCCGTTTTGGGTGTGGCTCGCATTCGGCGAAACACCCTCCCTGTCGACCCTCGTTGGGGGTGGGATCATTACCGCATCAACAGTTGGATACCTTCTAGGGATGGCCAGACTCGCGGCACGCCGTAGCGCTGACGGTCGGCTGTCTCAGGAGTTGCAGGAAGGCGTGAAAAAAGGAGCTAAGCTCAATGGATAATTTGCAACCACCAATCATAATTGAAGGCATTGCGGAGATTATAGAAAAGTATCGCGCCGTCATTTTGGATCTTTGGGGCGTCTTGCACGACGGGAAAGTGGCCTTTCCTCACGCGATCACTGCCCTGAATGCTTTGCGAAACAAGCAGCTTGCTATCTGCCTCCTTTCGAACTCTCCCCGTCGCGCCTACCAAGTTTCTAAACACTTACGGTCGATGGGAATAGAGCCATCTCAATATAACTATATTGTGACGTCTGGAGAGCTGGTTTACAAGGCGTTAGAAAATGTCTCAGACGACTGGCATAGAGCACTAGCATCTCGCTACTTCCACATCGGACCACCTGAGCTGGCGGGCTTGCTCCGGGGGTTACATCGGTTCGAGGTCTTTTCACCTCGGGAAGCCGACTTTATTTTAACCACCGGAGGGAGCGCTCTGCCGCCAGATGAAGTTGCGGCACTGTTGAAGGAATGTGCTTTGCGCAAACTTCCAATGGTCTGCGCGAATCCCGATCTGATCGTTTTAGTTGGCGATCAACTTGTTCTTTGTGCGGGGGCGCTCGCCGAGCAATACGAAGCGTTGGATGGAGAGGTTTTCTACCATGGAAAGCCGTATTCATCGGCTTACCGACGTGCACTCGACCTCCTCGGCTACGAAAGACATGAAGTGCTCGCAGTGGGTGATTCGCTACGGACCGACGTTGCGGGTGGTCGAAACGAGGGTATGGACGTGCTCTTCATTGCCAGCGGCATACATAGGGACGCGGCTGGTGACTTCAAAGCAGGCATATTCCCCAGTGCGCTGCTCCAACAGTTCTTTGCCGGAGAACCAGTCGTTCCCACGTTCGCTGCTTCCCTCTTTAGGTGGTAGGAAAGGAAAGGTGACGAGAATGACCACCCTTGGCTGTTAATTGATTTCAAGGATGATCTCGATTTGAGAATCTGAGCTGACGGATTTGGACAACCACGGTGCGCGCGTCAATATCGAGTTTTTCACGACGCCGCCCGGATCATCTCCACCGCGGCTGAATACTCGGCCACGCTCTCAAGCGTCTACGCAGCAGGTTGAACTTGATGGATTGCTGGCGAGAGCAATTCGAGGGTCGCCGCAGGTGAACGATTGGACTCCTCGACAGTCATTATCGATGAGGCCACGGGTAGCATAATCTCGAAAGCCGGACTCGCGGAAGTCTATCGGAGCGGATACCTATGTGCATGAAGCCCAGAGGTACGGTTCGATGTTTCGTTTTATAAGAACTGCTCCCATTCCGGGCGCATCAGAAATTTCGAAATATCCGGAACTGATCGACGGCGGATTCTCAAGAACCTCAACATATCCATCATCCTCCTTAAAAGCCGGATAATGCTCATGGATCATGAAATTCGTGATATTGGCTTCAATCTGTAGCGTTGCATTTTCGATTAGACTGCTTCCGCACACATGTGGAGCTACACGCATATTGTAGACTTCTGCCATCGCGCAAATTTTCTTCGTCTCCATCAAGCCTCCGGCCGTCCCAATATCAGGCTGGATAATCCCGCAAGCCTGCAACTCGAAGATCTTACGGAACCCAAATCTTGTATAGACACGTTCTCCAACCGCTATCGGCAAGGGAATTTGTTCCGAAATTACTTTCAGCGCCCCGTTGTCGAATGGATCGCAGGGTTCTTCAACAAAGCAAATATCGAGCTCACCGATTTTGCGGCAAAACCGGATCGTCTCATCGGTAGTCAAGCCCCCACTGAGATCGACCATGAGCTCAATTTCGGGCCCGGCCGCATCACGGACTGCCTTGACCCGGCGGTATGCAATCTCAATTGCTTCAGCTGACATCGATCGTCGAGTTACGTGTTGCAAAGCCGAGCCGACCCGCTGTGCCAAAGGGTAGAATTTGAGCGCCCCATATCCCTCCTTTAGAGGGCGTTCTACCGCACGGGCAAAATCGTCCGGCGTGTCAGCCGCACCGTACCAACCGTTCGCGTAGGCGCGCACCCGGTCGCGGATCTTTCCGCCGAAAAGCTCATAAACGGGGACCCCGAGACATTTGCCTTTGATGTCCCAGAGAGCCTGCTCTATCGCGCTGATGCCGGCAAAGATAATCGCGCCACCATTCTTTGCCCAGAACGAATGATCGTACATTGTTGACCACAGCTCTTCGATCCGAGATGGGTCTTTGCCGATTAAGAATCTCTCCGAGAGATCCTTGATCATCCCTGCCGCTGCGGTCCCGCCAACGCCGTAGGCTATTCCCGCCTCGCCAGCCCCCGTTATGCCTTCGTCCGTCGAGATTTCAACTAAGACAGGATGGAGGCGCCCAGATTTGAGCAAATAGATATTTACACCGGTAATTTTCATAGTCGCCTCGCAATATGTTATCTTACAGGCTGACGCGCTGATACTCGGTAGCTGAGGGCATTCCTCGAGCCAGAAACAAGGTTCTGTTCCAGCACTGCATGACGACCGAAAAGGCCGTCTGAGTCGGCTCACGCAACGAGGTCTGCTTGCAGACCGAGTCAGGTGCATTTGTCCGATCCCGAAGAATATCCATGACCTCGCAGGCGTCTGTGCAGCCTGCTTCTCGTATTTTCAGAACCTCGAGGCGCTTCTGGCTCGACGGATATTGCCTGGCCAAAAGCTCCGAATCTTCATCAGCGCGAATTTGATCATTCAAGGCATGATTGGTGTGGGCAAAGAATGAACCCGATCTGCACACCGACACGCCATGTCTCGCAGAGACCTCTATCGAGGCGATTTGGTTTGACGCATCGCCGAAAAGATATGCCCGACCAGCCATATGCGGCAGAGACTTTGCCGCTTCGATTGCTGCATTGGCGTCTGGGCAGCCAAGAAAAACGCGGCGAACGATTTGGCTTGGAATTCCGTCGCAACATGACTTCAAGACAAGGTCATTGTTGACGAACCCAAAGCCGGCTCGGTTGACCCCTAACCAACCGAGGCCACCTACCGCTGCCACGGTAGCGAATTCGAAGCCACTTGTTCCTACATGAACGAAAAGAGCCTGTTCCGCATCGCTCCCGGGCGGCCCGTCCCAGTTCTGTGCAACCAGCGCTCCCTCACGCGTTTGCACTGCCAGACCGCTGCAGCCCGTCGCCGTAGGCGGCGAAAGAAGTTCAAATGAGCTACGCAGGACGATACCCGACACCTCGAGGCCGGCACCGTCCGCGATTCCGCGCAACTCGGCTCCGACATGAGGAGCCATCACTTCGATCGTCGCCAGAACATCGCTGGCGCGACTGTGTGCCTGGGACAGATCCGCGGCTGACAAGGATGCTAAACGACGGCCGAGGGCCTGACCGATTGCGTCGGCGAACCGATTGCCATGCTGAAAGCCACGCTCATATGGAGAGCCCGACAGTACCATGATTGGGATAGGTTCCGCAGACGCCATCGCAATTGCGACCTTTGCGACAAAGACAATTATGGCCCCCTCTTAGGCCACACGATTTTCTTGTCAAGAAAATTCATGCACCGTCTCAGACCCCGGCCAAGGCGCTAATCTCCTTGACAAGGCCACTGCGCCAGGCGCCTTCCTTTTCCATCTCTTCAAAAACCTGGCGCGACTTTACCCGCCACGCCTTCACTCCTACGTTACAGAGAACCGCTCCGTCCTCCTCCAATAGGTCAGGCAAAAAATCATGCGTGTGTCCAAGCAAATTCGAACAAAATTCCGCAGCCTCGACGGCAGCTTGTTCCAGCCCGGTTTGAATGTGTGGAGCGAGAATTTGATAACGCTGTAGGTTCATTGCAAATGTCAGGTCGAGCGGCCGGTAGTCCAATGCCGTCATGAACCGAGCAAATCGCGTGAAACGCATGCTCACAACATGACTGAGATTGGTAATCATCGCTGCAAATTTGCCGTCCTGGAACGCGTCCACCACCTCATTCCACGGAACGACGACAGGTCGGCACCCCATAATCTCGAGATAACGGAACATGGTATCGTTTTCAGGGCACCTTATGGGCAAGTCTCTTAGGTCATCCGGAGATAAGATAGGGGTTCGCGATAACAAAACTAGGGAAGGACCCCGCTTCCACTTCAAGCTCGGATTTAGAAGTTCGACCGAATTGCTTCGGAGGGCCTGCCTGACTTCTCGATCGAACAAGGAACTCTCCGAGAATCGTTCTAGATGCTTTTCATCGTCGAAACAAAACGGGAGTGATGCTAGTTTAACGGGATCCGAATAGTGCTGAAAAAACCCCAGGCTTTCAACGAAAATGTCAATAATTCCGTTGACGAGGGCGCGCACTTGAGTTTCAGCGGGACCAAGTTGCCCCCCGGGAAAGACCGAAATCGCAAGATCGTATCCAGTTTTTTCGCTGACTAGGGACGAGAACATCTCGATAGCTCTGCCCTCAGGATCCCAGGACGGCACCAGAGTGCCCAAACAGCGCGGCATCTCGGAATCCGACTGAAGAAAATATTGCGCTGGCCGATCCAATTCCAGGCCGAAACGCACCAAAGCTGCGATCGACGCCGGGGCCTTTCCCGTTTCAAGCTTCGACAGCTGCGACACAGACATGCTGACCTTTCCGGCCAGCGCCTCGAGACTAAGGCTCTTGGCCTTCCGGGCCTCGCGCAGCCGCTTTCCAACCAAGCCATTGATCTGTTTTTCCACTTCGGATCTTGCGTCCATTACCGCTCCTGCGCGCTTGCCTCGATCGCGGCCGCTACTCTGCACCTAAGGCGGGTGGGGAAGGCAGGGGAAATCTCTGGGCCGTTCAGTACCCCTAACATACTCCTATAGGAAAATACAGGCGGCAGAGGATGCGCAAGAATTTTCTTGACAAGAAAAACGAGTCGTGCGCCCATAGGAGGCATCAAGGCCCGTGATCGACACAGCGCCGCAGATTTAGAGAGAAGATAAAGCCGTGGCTGGACGGAATATGGCGTTTTCGCCTGAAGAATATCGAGAAAGGCTGGCAAAAGTCCAAAAAGCCATTCAACTGCGCGGGATGGTTGGCCTGCTTGTGCATTCGCCGCATAATATCTGCTATCTCACCGGCTATCACACGTCCGGCTTTTTCGCTTACCAGGTCTTGTTTGTCCCGGCCGAAGGAGAGCCTCTGTTATTGGTCCGTGAACTGGAACGAACCAATGCAGACGAGTATTCATGGCTGGCTCTAGACCGGCAGGCTGTTTATCTCGACAACGAAGATCCGGCTTCCGTGACGGGTCGGTGGTTGGCTGAGCTTGGATGGACGGCGGCCAGCGACCCAATCGGCGTCGAAAAAACCTGCTTCAATTTGGCAGTAAAAGACTACGAGGAGCTTTGCCATGCTGCGAGGCCCAATAAAGTAGTTGACGGATCGGGTATCGTCGGTCGTGTGCGGCTCATTAAATCGTCGCAGGAGATTGCTTATGCGCGTCGAGCTGCGGAAATAACCGACATTGCGATGCGTACAGGACTTGAAGCTCTCGCTGTCGGGAAAAAAGAGCTCGAAATCGCAGCGGCGATCCAGGAACAGCAGATCCTAGGCGGTTCCGAGTACACAAGCCTGCCAAACTATCTCTCATCTGGCTATAGAATGAGGATCGGTCATGCCACGCCGACCGAGAAGGTGATCGAGGCCGGCGACGTCCTCAAATTCGAGCTTACTAGCTGCGTGAAGCGTTACAGTGCAGCCATGATGCGTACTGCGGTGATGGGGGCGCCGACTACCGAAATCGCTCGGGCCGCCGATCTCCTGATAAACTGCCAAGACCATGCCTTCAGCATCATGAAGCCAGGCGCAATTGCTGGCGAAGTCGACGCGGCCGTACGCCAACCGGTCTTAGAGGCGGGACTTCGGAAAACCTATCACCCGCGAGTTGGCTATTCCTTGGGCATCGGCTTCCCGCCAGTTTCTGGTGAGTGGGAAGTATGCGACTTCATGGCGGGCGATACTTGGCTGCTCCAGGCGGGAATGATCTTTCACATGCTTGTCAATGCCAACGGCATCTCTTTCAGCGAGACTATCCTGGTGACGGAAACGGGTTCGGAACGCCTGACATCCCTGCCGCGGGAGCTCTACATTGCCCAATAATCCCACCTCGTCGATCCGCGCCACTTCCGGTCCGAATTCCAATCTTGGGAAAGGCGAAGCTGCCGGGCTGCTGATCACGAACATTGCGGAACTAACACCCCTTGATGAATTTGGGCCGGGTCCTCAGAGAGGTGGCCTGAAACACCTAAAGTCGATCAAGAACGCTGCAATCCATGTCGTTGACGGGCGAATAAGGGATTTTGGGCCTGCCGAACGAGTTGCGGCCGGATTGCCGAAGGGAGGAGTGCCTAGAGTTCTTGATGCGCTCGGAGGCGCGGTGGTACCTGGTTTCGTCGACTGCCATACCCACCTGCTCTATAGCGGCTCGCGGGCCGACGAGTACCCAATGCGGGTCGCAGGCGCTAGTTATAGTGAAATCAGTTCCAGCGGCGGCGGCGTCACCCGCACAATTCGCGAAAGCACCGGCGCAACCTCAAGCGAACTGAAGCAGGCGTTGAGGGCGAGGCTGGAGAAAGCCTTGCTGAATGGTACAACGACTGCGGAAATCAAATCCGGTTACTGGGTCGCTCCGGAAGGAGAATGCGCCGCGCTGGATATCATAGCCGAAGTCTCAGCGTCTCAGCCGGTCGACCTCGTTCAAACCTTCCATGTCGCGTTGGGCACGCCGGCACGATTTGGGGGAGCTGGAGAATATGCCAGATACGTCATCGACCACGTTCTACCGGCCGTTGCTCCGTATGCACGCTTCTGCGATGTTGTTTGCGATGTCGGTGCCTTCGCTGACAATGAGGCGCGGCAAATATTGCAAGCAGCAGGCAGGCGCGGTTTAAAGTTCAAGATTCACGCCGATGAATTTTCCGCCGCCGACGGGGCCGAACTCGCAGCGGAGCTTGGCGCTGTTTCAGCCGATCATTTGTGCTTCCTAGGAAAGGATACTGCCCTAACCCTGGCCAAAGCACAAACGGTTGCCGTCTTGCTTCCGGCTACGTGTCACTATCTGCTTGCTCCCAGGTTTGCGGATGCCCGACAACTGATCGAAAGCGGAGTACCGATTGCCCTCGGGACAGATCATGGGCCAGGCAGTCCAACTCTTTCGATGCCATTCGTCATGGGCCTGGCATGTTCCTGGTTGCGTATGGACCCCGCTGAGGCGTTGGTTGCGGCTACTTGGAATGCTGCTTGCGCTATCGGAGCGGCCTCAACCGCCGGCCAGATCGCGGTTGGGCGGCCAGCCGACCTGGTGGTCCTTGAGGCACCGACCTATCGAGATCTGCCATATCTGATCGACCAAAATCTTGTCCGATGCACGCTTAAGGATGGCGCTGTCTTCGGCAAGCACATAAATTAACAACTTCAAC
Source organism: Mesorhizobium norvegicum (assembly GCF_004919685.1). Lineage (GTDB taxonomy): Bacteria > Pseudomonadota > Alphaproteobacteria > Rhizobiales > Rhizobiaceae > Mesorhizobium > Mesorhizobium norvegicum. The sequence goes on from NZ_SMYZ01000073.1 coordinate 49,201, forward strand.
AAAGGGGAATAAAGTCGCTGTGCTGACACCAGTAACCCACCACTACATATTGGCACCTAAGCTGGCTGACAGGCGAACGCTGATCGATGACGGGGTCGCAGTAGGTACTGCAGCGCGGCGTGTGCTCTCGGCCCGCGAAGAGGCGGCCGGCCGCCAAAAAAATAGGACGAAACCGCCGATTTCGTCGTCCTTGAGGCTCAGTCATATCGAGAAAATCCCATGCTTGATCGACCATCCGCTGGTCAAAATCGTAATCAAGAATGGAACGTATACCTGAACTGATCTCAGTTCAGGCAACCCGGGAGGACAACATGAAGAATAGAGGAATGATTTCGAAGACTTCAATTGGAGCAATTGTGGCTACTCTGCTGCTCCATGTATCGCATGCGCAGAGCCAAGAGACGCTTACGATTTCTGCTTCGGGGGGGTCATACGACGCCTGCGTCAAGGCAGCCTATCTTGACGGGTGGGAGAAAGAGACAGGCATTAAAGTCGTTGTAGGCGGTGGGGCATGGGACCTCGGTGTTTGGCGGGCACAGCAGGAGACCGGGAAGACCGAGTGGGACGTTGCCACATCGGACCCCGGCCAGTTGCGCCAGCTGGTCCGAAATGGGTGGGTCATGCCGATTGATCCAGAACTCCCTAATAAAAATGGAGGCCTCGTCGATTTTCCGGGCCTCGTGCCCAAGTTTGATGGCAAGATCTATGCTCTACCCACCGAAATTTTCTCGACTGTCGTCACTTACAATTCCAAGGCTTTTAAGGGCGACAAGCCCAAGACCTGGGCTGATGTCTTCAACGCCAAAAAGTACCCGGGCAAACGTTTGTTTTCCAACGTCCCCGTCGACTTCGGTGTGCTGGAAGTTGCACTTCTGGCCGATGGGGTCGCGCCTGAAAATCTCTACCCACTGGATATAGACCGTGCGCTGAAGAAGTTGGACTCTATCAAGAGCGACATCCTTTGGTATGATTTTGGAACTCAGCAAGTCGCGCTTTTGCAACAGGGCGACGCAGTGATCGGGGCCGGCTGGGACGGCCGAGTGAAAGCCCTTCAGCGAGACGGCGGTACGATCGAATTCTCCACTGAGCAGGCGATCGTTAAGCCGGATCTTTGGATTCTGCCAAAGGGGGGCAACTCCGAACTCGGAGCTCGTTTTCTTGCCTTCATCGACAACCCTGAACGACAGGCCAAATTCGCAACCTGCATCGGCTACGCTCCAGCCCTTCGTAAGGCGTACGACCTGCTGCCTGCCAATCAGAAGTTCACTGTCGACCCGAATAATCTGAAGGGCGTCGTCGTGTGGAACGACGAATATTGGGCAAAAAACGCACGGGACGTCACCGCGCGTTTTAATGAATGGCTCACCAAGTAGGCGAGTTCGATCGCCTACGGGTCGATAGCAAGCAATGAGGTAACAATAGTGTCCAACGCCAGTAAGGATTGCGGGTCGCCACCCGCAATCCAGATCAGCCGACTGAAGAAGTGCTATGGCGCAGTGGAAGTGTTGCGAGGTCTCGACCTTGTAATTCCGGAAGGTTCCTACACAACCTTTCTTGGGCCGAGCGGTTCTGGAAAAACGACCCTCCTCAGGATTATCGCTGGTTTTGCCAGTGTTAGTGAGGGGACAGTCAGCATTTCAGGTGTCGACGTAACCGACAGAGCTGCCCGCGCCAGGGATGTCGGCATGGTCTTCCAAAACTATGCCCTTTTTCCCCATCTCACGGCGAGAGAAAACGTTGAGTACCCGCTTAAAGTCCGCAGGTTGCCGCGCGAGGAGCGACGCCGACGTGCGTTGGAATACCTGGAGCGGGTGCACCTGGCAGAGTGGGCCGATCGCTATCCGCGCGAGTTGTCCGGTGGACAACAGCAGCGCGTGGCTTTGGCACGCAGTCTGGTTTACGGACCCAAGCTTCTGTTGCTCGATGAGCCTCTGAGCGCGCTCGATAAACATTTACGCGGGCAGATGCAGGACTTCCTGAAGGAGTTGCAACGAGACCTCGGCATTACCTTTGTTCACGTTACGCACGATCAGTCTGAGGCTCTGGCGCTTTCATCGCTGGTGGTCATTATGCGTGATGGTCGCCTGGAGCAGGTGGGATCACCCGAGCAGATCTATCTTGAACCGAATTCTCGCTTTGTAGCGGGCTTCATCGGCAACAGCAACATCGTGTGTTGCTCCGTCACTGCTCGCAATGGGCGGCTCGCAACGGTCAAGCTCGGGGATGGGACGGAGGTCGGTGTTCCCATTCCGGCAGGTGTTACTGAGCGGCTTGGTGTGGGCGAAAAATCGCTTCTCTTATTACGACCGGAGAAAGCCGAGACTGGCTACCGGATCGATACGAGCGTGGTCGCCATGTCCGGGCCGGTGTTGAGCACGACCTTTATGGGTACGCACTACCAGGTGGTTTTTTCGACCCGGCATGGGGAAATCACAGCTCACCTGAACAACGACTATGCGCCTGGCCAGTCAGTAGACGTTGCCTGGCGCGCCGGAAATCTAATCGTTCTGCCAGCGGGTTGATTGCCATGCCAGCTCACCGGATCAAAATCAATCCGATAGTTCTCGCCGCTGCCCCCGGAATTGCTCTGCTCCTCATCTTCTTTGCCATTCCGCTCGCCAACTTAACAGTTCGCAGTCTCACAGACCCGGAGTTTGGCTTGGGTAACTATAAAGCGGTACTAGGGTCCCAGACTTACCTACGAGTGGGGTGGCGCACCATCTGGATATCCTTCCTTGCAATGTCCGGGTGCGTCCTCATCGGCACGCCCGTTGCCTATGCAATTGCCCATTCGAAGCGTCGCGCCTTGGTCGTCGCTACCCTCGCCGTGTTGGGGCTCTCGTTTCTCACGAGTTCGCTCATACGCGCGTTCGCCTGGATGATCTTGTTCGGAGCACAGGGGCCGATCGTGGCAATTCTCAACGCAGCCGGGCTGGATGTACATACCCTCCTCGCAACCCAGGTAGCAGTGGTTGTCGGCATGATTCATTTCCTCCTTCCTATCTACGCGCTGACCGCTTTCGCGGGATTTCGCAACATGCCCTTTGATCTGGTGGTAGCAGCTGAAGGTCTTGGCGCATCGCGCTGGTACGCGCTACGTACCGTTTATTTTCCGCTTGCGCTGCCCTCCATCATCAACGCCGGGTCACTAGTCTTTGTTATTGCTCTGGGGTTCTTCATCACCCCTGCGCTCCTTGGCGGTCCAAGCGAAATGATGCTGGGGCAGTTGATCGCCATCAGCATATCGAAGTTCGGTGATTTCGGCTTTGCGGCGGCGGCCGGCGTCCTGCTGATGGTGATTACACTTTTCTTGCTCAGTGCGGTGCAGTGGGTCTCCAAAGCGGGGCAAAGACAATGAGTTCAAAACAGATTCGGCTCGGCATCGTGGGGGCCGGCCTTTGGGCTGAGCGAGCGCATCTGCCGGCATTTGCCCGCATCAGCGGAGTGAAGATCGTCGGCATCGCGGACCCCGATACCAATCGAGCGCGGGAGCTCGCCAACCGTTTTGGTATACCCAGCGTCTACGATAATCATGAGGACTTGCTTGCCGGCGGTGTGGACGCCGTCACGATTGCGGCGCCTGTTGACCAGCATTTTCAGATAGCGTCTGCGGCGCTGCGCAGGGGGGTGCATGTACTATGCGAAAAGCCACTGGCGCGCACGGTTGACGAAGCTGCGGCACTGAAGGAGATGGCCGGGTCAGCCGGACTGGTTGATTGCATGGGCTTTATGTTGCGCTTCAGCCCAGCCTTCCTTCAGTTGCAAGAGCTGCTTGAAAGTGGTGCTGTGGGTCCAATTCACAGCGTCCTTTACCATTCGCATTTTGCTCAGTTCTTCGATCCGCAGACGCCGTGCCACTGGACAATGGACGCCGAACGCACCGGCGGCGGTGTCTCAGTCGAATACGGCTGCCATGGTCTGGACCTCGCTCGATACGTGGCCGGAGATATTACAGAATTGTGCGCCAATGCACGCACGCTTGTTCCCGAACGGCCGGATGTCGGAGGCGCCATGCAGAAGGTCGACGTGGATGAAGTCTGCTCCTGGCTTGCCAACTTTTCCGGAGGGGCGGAGGGCCTATTCCACGTCAGCTGGAGTTCGAGTCTTAGCTTTGGCGTCGAGTTCGCGGTCTTCGGTCAGAAAGGAGCTTTAGGTTGGCGTAAGACCGAGAGCTGGCCGTTTTGCCAGGTTCTGTCAAGTATAGATCCCACGCGAGAGATGCAGCCGGTCGAGATCGACCGGCGCTATACCGACCGTGTCGGTTGGGCGGAATCGTGGCGTGCTTGCTTCATGAACGGCCTCGCCCACCAGTTCACCGCCGAGATCGCAGGGGCTCCTAGGCGCTCTCCGGGCTTTCACGACGGACTCGAAAGCCAGCGCGCCCTCAAAGCCATCGGCACTTCGCTCGCGGAACGGAGGTGGGTGAGCCTTGACGAAACCTCGGCGAGGTCGCGGGCCGATGAACGCAAATTGGGGATTCTCTGATGTGGTCGGCCGAAAAATTGGCGGGCCTCATCACCGAATTTGATCCTTCGGTCATTTCGCAGGCCACGCGTGGAAAGGTATCCGATCTGGTCATTGACATCGTTGGCGCCGCCGCGGCCGGCGCTCGCACCGAGGCCGCCGCTGCAACCCGCGCCGTGTGCCAAGGCCTCTTCTTTCCCGGCTTGGCACTGTGCTGGTTCACTGACAGAAGGCTCTCACCTGCCGCCGCTGCGTTTGCAAATAGCGCGGCTGCAGCTGCCCTCGACATTGATGATGGACACCGGCGAGCGATCGGGCATCCGGGTGCGGCAATCATTCCGGCCATGATCGCTGAAGGGGAAGCACGCGGCGCGAGTTCCGAGGAATTGCTCGCCGCGATCGTTGTCGGATATGAGGCTGGCATCCGTGTCGCCTCAGCCCAGTCCAACAGACAGGATAGCCGCCTCTATGCGACGGGGCGGTGGGCACCGGTCGCTGTTGCTGCGGGGCTTGGCTTTCTCCGCCGCCTCGACAGGGCGAGCCTTGCGCAGGCCTTGGCGATAGCCGCGACCCATCGCCCAGCGCAACTGCCAAGTGGGACCAGCAAACAGCTAGGACACGCTAAGGAGGGAATAGCTTGGGCTTCCTTCACCGGCTTCGTGGCGGTCGACCTTGCACAGAATGGATTCACTGCATCGCTCGACGTCTTCGATATACCAGAGCTTTTCGATGGGAGCGCATTGCATCGCGACTGGGGAGAGGTGTTCGAGATCGAACGCACCTACACGAAGCCCTATTCGTGTTGCAGATGGATTCACGCAGCCATTGATGCTCTGCGCATTATCATGGATCGCGAGGCGGTGCTGGCACGTGACATCTCACGCGTAGAGGTCCATACGATCGGACCCGCGGTCCGGTTGAACAACAAACCGGATCCATCGGCACATTTCGAGGCCCAGTTCAGTGTTCCATTCTGCCTTGCGGTGGCAGCGATTGAAGGAAGTAATGCCCTGGTCCTGCCCGATCCTGCCGTCCTTCACCGATCGGATCTCATCAGCTTCGCGCGGAAGGTCGACCTAAGGATCGATCCCCAACTCGACGCCCTTTTCCCGGCTCAGACTAGCGCCCGGTTGGTCGTGGAGACGCGATCAGGCGTCTATGAACACCAAGTCGACTTCCCAAAGGGAGAGCCAGACAACGCAATGACCCGCTCCGAACTCTTGGAGAAATTTGAGAGGCTCTGCACTTTTGGTTACGGTCCTTCCAAAGCAGCCCGGCTTGCCACTGCCTTCGCTATCCTAGACGATAGGACACTCGACAATGTCACTCAGCACATCTCCGAAATTATCCTACCAGCATGAATCGGCCGACGCTTCGGCAGCTCTGCCAAACGCACGGAGAAAACCAATGAGACGGTCGTTCGATGCAGAGGGATGGCGCGAGCGATTCCTGATCCTCTGGACGATCATGACGATTCTTTTCCTTTTGCTGCCGCTGTCCGTGATTGTCATTATGTCGTTTTCTGCAGGGCAGTTTCTCACGATGCCCAAGGAACTGTCACTTCGATGGTACCAAGAAGTGCTTACCAACGGGCAGTGGCGCCAAGCCGCTCTGAATTCTCTTTCAATAGCATTGCTCGCGGTTTCTATTGCACTTCCCGCCGGCCTCGGACTGGCCCTCGCGAACCATTACGCTCCACCTAGGTGGCGGGCATTCGTGAGGTCGGCGGCCGCAGGCCCTATGATTGTCCCTGTCATCGTACTTGCTATCGCCCTTTTCTTCGTGCTGGCCAAACTCGGCGTTGTAGGGACGCGATTTGGTGTGGCGATTGGGCATGGCCTGCTCGTCATGCCATTTGTGTTCGTGTCGGTGTCCACCGCGCTCGAGTATTTCGATGATCAGCTTATCGAAGCTGCGGAGTCGCTTGGCGCGTCGCGTTCTTACGCGTGGCGGACCGTCTTGCTTCCCTTTGTAGTGCCTGCAATCGTGGTGGGCGCGGCGCTGGCGTTCGTGAACTCGTTCGACGAAGCTGTCATTGCCATTTTTGTCGGACAAGGCGGAACACTCACTATTCCGAGCTTGATGTGGCGTTCCATCAATCTCGAGATTACGCCCAGCATCGCGGCCGTCGCCTCCATGGTAACTGGGATTGGTATCCTGATCCAGGGTGCCGCGTTCTTGTGGCTTTGGCGCCGCTTGAGGGTAAGCGTGAAGCTCACCCCATCTGGCGCGACATAAGATGATGGGCTACGACCAGCAGTAACCGCATCTCGACTTTTTTCAAGAAGCCTTGCGGCGTCATGAAGCAGGGGCGTCTCCTTCCATTCATCAGCATCGCGCCGGCCCGCTCGGAAGCCAACGGAGCCGGTCCCGCAAAGTGTGCCCGTCATCACCGGCAACCTCTCCCAGGCAGGGCGCTGCACCGTCCTCACAAGCTGGAACCAACATAAGGACACCCAAGTCGCGAATTTCAGCCACTTGCCCGCGCTGCGGCCGTTTGCATGTTGAACATTCGGCGGGTGAGAGTCAGCGTGCGCGGCATCAACGCCACTGCGATGCTTAGAAGGTATTCACAATCAGCGGAAGAATGCAGCGGTTCGCGATAAATTGAAAGTGTCCTGTAGATGAGGCAGGGGTCCTTGGCCTACGCGTTTGTCCGTGGCTGCAAAGTTAGGCCGCAAGCACGCATTTTGTTGTAAAGGGTCTTTCGCGAAATCGCGAGATAGCGCGCTGTTTCTCCGCGACGGAAACGATGACGCTGAAGTGCGTCGAGTATCCATTCACGTTCGTCTGCCGGCTTCGGCTGCGGCGCGTCCGCATCGCTCAGGGGCGGCAGATGCTCGGCTTTGATCCAGTCCCCTTCGCACCGAATGGCGGCGGTCTCGATCACGGAGCGCAGCTCACGGATGTTCTCGGGCCAGCCATATGTCATGAGAACGCGGTAGGCCGAGTGGTGAACCGACAGTTTGCGGCTACGACGATCTTTTCGGAGAGCCTGGAGGAAGTGTTCCGCAAGAAGGGGAAGGTCTTCAAGGCGATCGCGCAGATTGGGAAGGAAGACGTGTCCGGGGGCGAGGCGCGCCTCCAGCGAAGGTATCAGCAACCCGTTTGCGCAGAGCTGGGAGAGCGGCCGCCCTGATGTCAGGATGAGGCGTCCTTCGAATCGCCCTCTGTCGCTATCGCCTAGGCGCCGGTAGACGCCTGTTTCAATGACCTCCACCAGCCGTTCCTGGGCGTCAACGGACAGTGTTTCGAAATTCTCGATCAGCAAGGTTGCCTTGGGATGGTACTGAAACAGCCCAAGCACCTTGCGGCCGCCCTCGGGGGGGGCAAAGCCGAACAGCGACTCTCCGCTTGGCTCGAGGGTGCTCGCGCTGATGAGCTTGCTGGCAGGCCGTCCGGCAGCTTCATGAATGCCTCGTGTCAGAAGCCTCTTTCCCGTTCCGGCCTCCCCGGTAACCAGGACCGGGAGAGGAGAGGCTGCGAGCTGTTTGATCCGTTGCTTGATCTGCTGGATCGACGGCGACCGCCCGACGATCCAGTATTCGCGCTGCACATGTTCGAGTTGGCGCTCCAGTTCATCAATGCGCTTTTGCAACGTGCCGACGGATTTGAAGGCCGATGTGATCTGCTCCATCGAGGCCTCGAGGGGCACTCGGTCGATGGTGGAGCCGCCGATATATCCGTCCGCTTTGGAAGCCGCCGAGACCTCGTACATCTGGTCCGGGCTGACGATGGGGCCGCCCTCCAGAACACATAGGGTGTCCTCCGAAATGCCGCGTATCTGACGAAAAACGATCTTCGCAAACTCGGCCGCCTGCGTCAGATTGAGCCCCGAGCGGCCTCCGACGGTTCCCCCGACGTTCCAGCCGAGATTGAGATTGATGATGTCCACGCCGGCTTCGGCCGCCTGCTGTGCCTCTGTCACCGTTCGAACGTAGGCGAGGGTCGCCATGCTTCTGTTCTGCGCGGCCCGGAGCATTTCGAGTTCACGCTGGAACCCCACCCCTGCTTTCTCTATGTCAGCCCGAAAGCGTCCATCGAGGAAGATGCACGTGGGAAAGTTGACGACGGCGCCGAAGCCGGCGTCAGCAATTCTCTGCAGTTCAGCTTCTACCGAGCACCGGGGATCAAAAGCACAGGCGCCGAAGAAGACTGGAACTTTGGCAAAGGGCAGGATTTCCGATTGGGCGAAATCCAGGACGAAGTCATTGCTCTTGCGCAACGCGAGCAGGGAAAAGATGGATGGGGCACCCATGCTCCGCAATCGTCCCGCATTCAACGCGAGGATAAAGTCCGCGCCGCCGCGTGAGGCCGCCTGGGCGGCCATGCCCGTGCCGATTGCGGCACCCACGAGCGTCGAATTGGGCTTTCTCAGCGTAGCCTTGAGGCCCGCAACGATCTCCGGTCCAACATGGGCGGGGGCGGAGAATGCAGAAAAAAAATTCGCAGAATGAGCGATCGGTTCAGCCATTGTGAGGCAAACTACATCCTATTGGGTCTCGATCGAAGCGCTCTTTCTGAAGGACTGGAGGAATTCCTGTACTTTCACGGGTTGGCCGAGGCGTGCGCTTTCGATCGCTGAGAATACCAGCGCAACAGACTGCAAGTTGTCCTCGACGTTAGTGGCCATCGGCGGTCCGCCGTCGAGCCAATGGCAGAACTGCTCGATCAACAGCGAATTCTTCCACTTCTTCCCCCCGAGCAGCGAAACCTGTTGCCCCTTTCCATGTCGGTTTTTTTGATAGATCCGTTTCGGATCCCTGTGGAACACTTCGACCTCTCTATGATCTAGGATTGCAGTCCCGGACGCTGCTTCCACCCGAACATATTCAAACGTCCAGTCATTGAGCCCCGTGGCTTGCGCTGACGACCCTTCATATACTCCATGAGCGCCGTTGGCGAAGTCCATCAATACCATGACGTCAGTCTCACCCTTGTACGCCGCCCATTCTGGCTTCCAAGAGCGAGCATAGATCGACGTACAGGGTGCCCCGGCCAGATCGGCCATGATATCAAGGTGGTGGACCGCTCCCTCGATCAACAGCGGGTGAATCATTTCGTGTCGAAAACGCCCCCAGGAATCGTAGGCGCGGTAGTCACCGGCGAAGCGGCATGACACGGTATTAACCCTACCGAGGGCCTCGTCACTCACGAGTGCCCTCAGTGTCGACTTGTCCTGATCAAACCGGTGGCTCATGGTCACCGCCATCTTGCGGCCCGCCGCTGCCACTTTGTCAGCGATGCGGACGGAGGCCTCCATGGTATCGGCGATCGGCTTCTCGGACAGGATATGCATGCCGCGTGCAAGGGCCAGGTCGATGATCTCCTCGTGTAGAGCGGGGGGAATTACGATGGTGCAGAAGTCGGCATTTACCGCCTGGAAGGCTTGTGCGGCCGAGGTGAAGCACTGCTCCGCCTTCAATCCGAGGTGCTTCCGGCCGATTTCGAGCGCTTTGGCATCGATATCCACCAAACCGACCACTTTGATCGTCCCGTCTGAAGTGTTCGACGGCAAAAATGTGTCGCACCAGCGCTCTCCGAAGCCGCCTGCCCCTACGTGTAGGACTTTATACGTCATGGATTTTCCCTTCAGATGAGCAGAATTTAGGCGAGAATCACACCCGCTCGGGGCGAAAATCGGCAGGGCCGTGTTTGTGCTCCCAAAGATGGCCAAAGCGCTTCTTGCCTTCGAGAGTCGTCTCGAAATAGGCACCCTTCACGTTTGAGCGAACCTGCGGAAGATCATGGTGGTGTCCCATGCCGATGGCGACACAATCACCAACCTCGACTTCGAAACTGCGCGATCCGATAACGACCGTGCCTGCTCCTTCGATGATCACCCAGTATTCGTCGCAATCATGGTAGTGAGAGTCAAAGTTGGTCGACTTAGGATAAGTGACTGGGTCACCCTTTGACCAAACCAAGGTGCTGGAACTGAGTTCGAAGATGCCGCACCCACCCAGCTCGGTGCCCCACTTGCCGGAAAAAATGAGCACCTGCCCCGTGCGATCGCCGGCATCCGCTGTGAAGGGACCGTCGGCCGCATCCAAGTCCCAGAACTGGCCTTCGCTGAGCACCTGTGCCCCTTTCCCGCTCGTCAGGCGGCACGATCCACGTGTGACGAGTAGCCGCTGCCTATTGCCGGAGAGCGGAAGCGATAGGGGCTGGTTGGCAAGGTCTACGAATTCGAACCCCCTGAGTTCGCACCAAGTGGGTGGCTTTTCTCCGCTTTTGAAAACCGACATCTTTTTCTTCCCCTTCTACTGTCAGGCTGTCTTGCGGCGGATCGCCTTGAAGGCGAGTGTCTGGGACTTGATCGCCTCCTCCGCCGGCAACCGCTCCATGCTGCTTGCGCCGTAAAACCCATGGCATCCCTGGCAGGAGTCGAGAATGAAACGGGCATCTTCCGGATTGGCGATCGGGCCGCCATGGCTCAGAATAATGATATCGTCGCGGATCGTTCGAGCGGCTTCAATGCACTCGTTGATCAACGAGACACAATCGTCCATCGACTTGCCCGAACGCGCACCAATCGCGCCACCCGTCGTCAGTCCCATGTGGCAGACGAGAATATCAGCTCCGGCTTTCGCCATCGCTACCGCATCTTCCGGGCTGAACACGTATGGTGTCGTCAAGAGATCGAGTTTATGGGCCTCGGCAATCATCTCGACTTCCTGGGCATAGCTCATGCCCGTCTCTTCGAGATTCTGACGGAACAGCCCGTCGATCAGACCCACGGTCGGGAAATTCTGCACGCCGGCGAAGCCGATCTCCTTCAGTTCGCGCAGGAAGGTCGACATCACCATGAACGGGTCCGTGCCATTGACGCCGGCAAGCACCGGGGTGTGCCGCACAACGGGTAGAACCTCGCGCGCCATGTCGACGACGATCTGATTGGCGTTGCCATAGGCGAGAAGCCCGGCAAGGGACCCGCGGCCGGCCATGCGATAGCGGCCCGAATTGTAGATCACGATAAGGTCGATATTGCCGGCTTCCTCGCTCTTGGCGGAAAGGCCCGTACCGGCACCACCACCGATGATCGGCTCACCGGCCTTGATCTTTTTCTGGAAGCGCTCGATCAGCTCCGAACGGGTGGGATATTTGAAGGCGGGATCAGTGCTCACGAAGGGCCTCTTTGAAACTGGTAACGAGGTGCTCCGCAAATTGCGGATCATTTATGTGAAGGGCGACGCGCGTCAGCTGTCGCTTGTCAGTGCAACGGAGCGTGCGTTCGAGCGCCGCGAATAGCGCAGCATTGGCTTCGGGATCGTGGAAGGGCTGACCCGACGCGTCGATCGCCGACACCCCCAGCTCCGGAATCAGGAAGCGAACGGGCCCCCCACAAAGGTTCAACCGCTCTCCGATCCATTCACCGATCCTGTTGCATTCGTCCGGCGTCGTTCGCATCAGCGTGACCTGCGGGTTATGGACGTACAGCCGGCGCGAGCGAAACTGATTCGGGACTGCGTCGATGGCCCCGAAGTTGACCATGTCGAGAGCGCCGCAGGAACCGACATAGGGCAGTCCCGTCCTAACGAAGGCCCCGAAGCGATCGGGCGTACAGGGGAAAACGCCGCCCACCAGATAGTCGCAAACCTCGGTGGTAGATACATCGATCCCGCCGACCAGCAGACCGGAATCGGCGAGCTTCTCGAAGGATTGCCCGCCTGTTCCGGTTGCATGGAACACCAGGCAATCGAAAGCTGCCTCCAGCGACCGGGCCACGGCCTGAACACATGGCGTCGTGACCCCAAACATCGTCAGGCCGATTGCGGGCCTTTCGTCGGCTGTGGCGCCAACCCTGTTGAGGACCATTCCTGCAATGGAATGGGCAGCATTGGCGAGGACCACCCGCGAGATGCGGTTCAGTCCGGAAACGTCCGTCACCGAATACATCATGCTGATGTCGGTCGGCCCCACATAGGGGGCGACATTCCCGGAGGCGACTGTCGAAACGAGCACCTTTGGCACTCCGATCGGGAGCGCGCGCATGGCAGGTGCGATTAGGGCGGTGCCACCCGAGCCGCCCGCACCGATGATACCGTCGACGTCCTTGCGCGATCGAATAAACTCCACCAACGCCTGCGACATCGCGCCGACTGCCTTACCACGGTCCTTGAGCTTTTCGGCTTTCGGATTCGGATGAAAGCGTGCCACCTCCGACGGCTGGACGTCGACATCCAAGGCTTCGCTGTGAAACTCGGACAGCGAAACATCGACCAGGACGACGTCACAACCTGCATCCCGGATAAGGTCGCGGACATAGCGCAGTTCGCTGCCTTTGGTATCGCAAGTGCCCACTACATAGATTTTTGTCATCGTTCTTCTCCCGGGGTCGGCTCACTCGATCGTCTTCACTTGAAAAACCCTAAACGTCACGCCTGTAGCAAATCAATTGGCGCAGACCGATGTTTTGGGTAAAATTGGGTAAATCTTTTCATGGGTGAAAAATGCACTCTCCTTCCACTCTTCCATCAGTGCGGATCGTGACGGACTTGGCAGCTATCTCCGACGAGCGGCCTCGGTCCGTCACGCTCTATTGCCCTTCCTGCGAAGGACTACAGGGCAGCGCCTATGACAGCCTCGTGCTCCTTCCGATTCACGACACAAACGGGCGTCTTCTGGCAGAGCTCCGGAACGGAATTCTACACGGGAGCCAGATGTTCGCAGGTGTGCTTGCTCTCGATCCATTCCGCCGCCACGTGGACATTCTGAAGGCCCTTGGGACGGCCAGATGCCCCGGCGTCGTCAACTTCCCGAGCGTGACCGCAATCGACGGCGAAATGCGCGTCAGCCTCGAGGACTTGGGATACGGTGTGAGGACCGAAATCAATCTACTGCGTACGGCGGTCGCAAAGGGGTTCGGTGCGATCGCTGTGGTCGACAGTTTTGGGATGGCGCGAGAAGCCGTCACCATCGGCGTGAGCGGACTGATCGCGGTACGGCACACGAGCGACGCCATGCTTGCCGAGCTCTCCGAGCTTGCTCATGAGACGGCACTGGGGCTGTTTCGACTTCCTGACGCCGTTGGCGGGCCTTGAACAGGTGTTCATCCTGGTGGTCGGCATGCCCCATTGGACAAGTCCGAACGAACTCCGCATCATGTGACGAAACTCTACGATATATGAAGAAACTCTACGATAAAACGAAGAGCCTCTTGCCAACATCTCGATTGAACGGCGGATGGAGAAATCACCACTTCATTCCCCAGCATTTTCTTACTCCTCAGCAAGCTCTTCAGATACTTCGTGCTGAAGCTTCGGCCCGGGACAGGCGGCCGAGAGCCTCAATAAATTGGTTATTGCGCTCTCCGCCCTTAACTCGAGCGGCCGCCTGCGCTGTCTCTGTTAATGGAACTGCGGAATTCAGCCAGAACCGGATGAACAACGCGCTCGCGATTTCCAGATCTCGCTCCAGCCGCTGAAGGCAACCGTCGATCCGATCCAGTCGTTTGACGATGACCCGGCTCTTTTTCATCCGCGTCAGGGGAGAGGAAAGATGCAATCGGACTCTGCGATGAGCGAAGTTGATTGCTCTCACCAATCTGCAAAGTCCAAAAGCCGCCCGCTTTAGGTCGGCTTGAGATACCCGACAGTCGTTGTTTCTTGTCCGACCGCACCGACAGGTCTCACAGTTCCATCCCGTCGTCTGGGTCCATGGATATCTGCCGCGCGACCTGATGCATGCGGCGCGCAAGCGTGCGGTGGCAGCCGCACCGTCATTCCCGTTGGCGGGTGTTCCACACTTTCGATGCCGTCGTCGGTTGGTGTCGATTTGTCCTCTGCCGACATGGCCTTTATCAACCAAAGACAGCTACGGCCAGCTTGATGGTGATGCCGCCATCGGTCTTTGGCGCATCTGACGTCCCGTGGCAGCGCGAAGGACAGTCGGCAGTTGCAGCGCTGGCGGCACCAGAGAGTTTGCACGATTTCCCGGCCGTGCCGAGTTTTGCGAACGGCGCTTCCAGACGCGACGCGCTGAGACCAGTCTAACCCGATTTCATGGAAATACAGGCGGCATGTGGCGGGCTGATCTGGTGAAAGACGCCAACCATCGTGCGCCGGACGCGGGAATTGAAACCTTCCATCGAATTGACGTGGACCGCGTCGCGAACGGGAAGGCCAACTAACGACACCTTTGTCGATTTTGCCCAGTCCGCGACACAGTCTAATTAGGCAGAATCTCTGGCCGAATCTCACGCATGTCATTGAACAGCACGCAGAAACTCTCTTCTGGAGCTTTTTGGGCACAGTTGGCACGACTTTTGATGCTCCTTTTTCGCGACGCAGCTGGAGCTGCCGACCTATTGGCGTGGGTGGCTGACGGCCCAGCACAAAGCGCGGTAGTGATCCTTTGCCCGTATCGGACCTTCGGCGCCGATAATAATTTCGTCTTTGATGAAGGCGCAGCGATGAAGCTGTACAAACCTGATTTGGGGGATGAGATGATGATGCTTGATCTGGACGGCTTTGACCGTCAGTTGCCCCTGGTTTGTGACTTGGATGGCACTCTGATAAGATCAGATACTTTCCACGAGAGCTTCTTTGAAGCCTTCTTTCATTCGCCACAGCACCTGCTTCGCACTTTTCCAAGTTGGTTCAAGGGCCGCGCGGCGTTGAAGGAAACGCTGGCAAACGTTTGTTCGATTGAGCCGCGGGCGCTTCCCTATCGGGCAGAGATGTTGGAATTGATGCGTGGCGCGAAAGCTGACGGGCGTGAAATTTATCTCGTTACGGCAGCGGATCAGAGCATAGCGGATAGTATCATTTGTCACCTTGGCGGCTTCGCCGGCGCGAAGGGAAGTGATGGGTCTTTGAACCTGAAGAGCCGCAACAAGTTGAAATGGCTTCAGGCTAGCTTCCCAGAGGGATTCATCTATGCGGGCGACAGTGCCGCCGACCTGCCAATCTGGGAGGCGGCTTCCGGAGCGGTTTTGGTTGGCAACGGAGTGAAATACGCAAGCCAGCTCCGTAAAGCTGGCGTTGAGGTCAGGGCGATCAGTCCTGAAAAAGCCAATCCGGTGAAGGACTGGCTGTTTGAACTCCGGGTACACCAGTGGTCAAAAAATGTGCTGATTTTCGTTCCACTGTTTCTCGGCCATATTGCGGGCGATTTGCATGCAGTGCTGAGGACAATAGTCGCCTTTGTTGCTTTCAGCCTGATTGCTTCGGCAACCTATATCATCAACGATCTGGCTGATTTGGAGGCGGACCGGGCGCATGCGACCAAGCGCTTCCGGGCGATTGCTGCAGGCAGAATAAGCGTTATAAACGGCTTTTTGGCGAGCATTTTTATGCTGGGTGCGGGCATTGGGGTGGCCTTACTTTTGCACCCTCAATTCGCACTGGCTGTCGCAGCCTATCTGGTGCTGACGCTGGCCTATTCATTCCGCTTGAAGCGTTACGCGTTACTCGATGTGACGGTCATCGGAGCGTTGTTCACACTGAGGATTGTCATGGGTCAGGTGCTAAATGATCTGGCATTCTCGCCTTGGCTCTTGTCCTTTTCAGCCATGTTCTTCTTCTCGCTGTCTCTGGCAAAGCGTCATGTGGAAGCAATGCGCGCGTGCTCAAAGGGGAGGGACGCCATCAAAGGTCGCGGATACTTGCCTGACGATTGGCCGCTCACCTTGGGCTATGGCCTTGCTTCCGCCTCGGCTTCAATCGTCATCATGCTGCTTTTCATCGCGCTCGAAGCCAGAGCCACCCAAGAATATCACAATCCAGCATGGCTCTATGTTGCGCCGGCGGGCGTGTTCATGTGGCTGCAAAGGATATGGCTCCTGAGTCATCGCATGGGTTTGCACGACGATCCTATTGTCTTTGCGCTCAAGGACAAGACCAGCTTGTTGATCGGCGCCATCATCGCACTGGCGTTTGCGTTGGCTGCGTAAAACAAAGCGGTTGCCAATATGCAAGAGACGAACTTAGTAACCCTGAATGCGCCCCTCGTACTCCTGACTGGAGCTGCCGGCTGGTTGGGCGGGCGCGTCGCGGCGGCGCTGACGACGGGTTTGCCGGAAGCAGGACTTCTCGCACGCGGCGGCTTCCGGGTAAGGGCGTTCGTTCCTGCGGGAGAAGACGTATCGCAGCTGCGCGACCAAGGCCTGGATATCGTGACAGGCGATATCCGGGACATGGAATCTGTCCGCGCATTCGTGGCTGGTGCCGAGGGCGCCGTATTGATCCACCTGGCCGGCATCATTCATCCCAAAACGGTTGCCCAATTTGAAGCCATCAACACACAGGGCACGATCAATCTGGTTACGGCAGCGCAAAAGGCAGGTGTGAGGCGCGCGGTCGTCATGTCATCGAATTCGCCGATCGGCTGCAATCCGCACCCGGACCACAGATTCACGGAGGAAAGCCCCTATAACCCCTATATGGGATATGGCCGTTCCAAGATGCTGATGGAAAAGGCACTGCGTGCGGAACTTGCTGCTGGCAGCCCGATGGAAGTCGTCATCGTCCGCGCGCCCTGGTTTTACGGTCCCAACCAGCCTCAAAGGCAAACGCTCTTTTTTAAGATGGTCAAGGATGGCAAGTTTCCAATCGTTGGATCGGGGCGGAACCGCCGCTCGATGGGCTACACTGACAACCTGGCGCAGGGCATTCTTCTTGCCGCAGTTCACGAGCGGGCGGTAGGAGAGATATTCTGGCTTGCAGACGAGACGCCGTACACCATGAAAGAAATTGTCGAGGTCGCCGGCATGGTCCTGCACGAAGATTTCGGCATGACGGTCAAGCCCAACAAGTTCCATCTGCCGGACATCCTCGGCGACGTCGCAACGATAGTTGATGCGACTCTCCAGTATGCCGGCGTCTATCACCAGAAAATCCATGTGCTGTCCGAAATGAACAAGACAATTGCCTGCGATATCACCAAAGCCAGAAAAGTGCTCGGTTACGCGCCCACAATCGCCTTGCGCGAAGGCATGCGACGTTCGGTCGATTGGTGCATGAAGAACGGTCAGGCATTTTAATTAAGGCTTGCCGAAGAATTCGGAGATCGCCATTGTTAGTACAAACTTCTTCCGTTATTTCCAGTGCTCTCGTTTCGAGCGCCATAGGATATGCCATAGGGTTTCCGGTTTCGAAGTTTTTCGACAACAATATTCGGATGCGCTTGCTTATCGCGCCGGTCATCGGACTTGGAATATTCGGCGCTGCAGGTGTTTCCATTTTTCATTTGTTACCTTTAACCGCGGTCAATCTTATTCTGATCGTCCTTGCGTTGTTCGCTGTCGCACTCTGGCTATCGAAAGGCGCCGTCGATCCGCTGTTGCGCTCCCCGACCAATCCTGGCTTTTCCTGGTTAACTGTTGCATTTCTCCTCTGCCTTTTGCCAGCCTTCGCGATCATTCCGCAGCATTATGGGGAAAGTGCCGGCGTCGGTGACCCGATCTGGGACCATGCTAAAATAGCTATTATAAATGAAATAGCTCAAAACGGCTTGCCTCCCGGCAATCCATACTATTCCGAAGCAGGTACTCCCAGCACACTTATTTACTACTACGTCTGGCACTTCATCGCGGCATGTTCATCAGTCATCACCGGCGCTAGCGGCTGGGAGGCCGATATTGCTCTTACCGGCATGACGGCGTTGTTCTCGACGTTTGTCGTAACGTGGCTGGCAGTGGCACGAAGCAGAAGCTCAGATGCCGCTTGGTGGGTACTCCCGCTCTTGCTTGCCAGTTCCCTTAAGCCAATCGTGCGATTTGTCTCTGGTACGTGGCTCGACACATGGATGGTACAGCAATACAGTTTCGACGCGTGGATTATTCAAACCTCATGGGCACCCCAGCACGTATTTTCTGGATCCATAGCCTTAATTGCCATCATGGCATACATACGAATTCTACATTGTAACGCCGGGCGTGATGTCAGCTTGGCAGTGTTTACGGGGGCGATGCTTGCTTCTGCTTATGGCAGCTCCATGTGGGCAGGCGGCCTCTCACTGCTTTTGATATTACCCATTGTGGGGGGGCTGTCGATTTCGGATGTTGCAAGGGCCAAACGGCTGCTTCAAGTTCTCATATTACTTTCAGTCGCTGTTAGCATAGCCGTACTCTGCGCGGGCGTATTGGTCTACGAACAGGCTGTCATATTAAATGCCAGAAAAGCCGTGGCATTTTGGATATTTCCCATATTCGTGGGAATGGACGGGCTTATGGATCTTCCAGGCTTCTGGCTGTTCTTGATTATCATCGACCTCAGTATTCTGTATGCCTCATTTCTTATTTGGACATTATCGATATCCCCTGGCGATGTCGCAGCATACTCCCACATCGACCGGGCGATCTTTGTCACCGTTCTGGCGCCACTATTTTGCGCCCAGTTTATGCACAGCGTCATTCTGTATAATGACTTGGGGTGGCGTGTGATAATTCCATCATTGCTAGTTATGATCGCGGTTACAGCTGCGCTGTTCTCTTCGCAAATTGGCGAAAGCACGTTAACCGGTCGTCTAACGACTATAACAGCAATTGTATTCCTGGCGCCTTCAATTTTGGCCGGCGCTCAGTTTGTATACTTGTCCGACTTCCAATTTCGAGTTCAAGGACCCGAAACGTTAGAGGGCACAGCTTTCAGAGCATCTCCTGAAATGTGGAAAGCTGTTCGGCAATTAACGCCATCAGATGAAGCGGTCGCCAACAATCCGCTCGATTTTGCAAACGTGACATATCGACCAGGGAATATTTCTTGGGCAACATTGTCACAAAGGCGAAATTGCGCAACGACACTGGGGTTTTTGCGCTCCTATGCAGCTCAACTTACGCCAAATCAGGCATCAGAAGTCTACAACCTCTTCGTCGAAGCGTTCAGAGGTGAGGTTTCCGAAAGTCATCTTAGAGTTATGAAAGAAAAGTATCTTTGTAAGACTCTTGTGGTTACAGCGCGAGATGGTTTATGGGATAAACCGGAGCTGAACAACAGTTCAGTATACAAGCTCGTGTCCGAGAAAGAAGGGAAGTGGCGGATTTATCGATAATACGCCTTTAAAGGTAAGCGATGCGCCCAGGCACCTTGCAATAGGCCGATGAACATGGAGTTTTCGAGCCATGACATTGGAACATGCAAGGGACGATCGGGGCGCCGGGTTAAGCGGGGCCGCGACGGCCGAAGATCTTGCAACGGTGCCCGGGCGCGTGCAGCAACGAAGGCTGTGGAGTTGCAACGAGAAGCGGCGTTGGTCGACCTGGCGAGTGCGGCGGGGTCGTCGGTGACCGAGGTCGCGGAAGCGTTGGCGTAGCTCCGCGAACCACCTCACAGCCGGTAGCCAGAAAGGACATAAGGTCTTACCTGCAAGGCTCGCCAATGCTGCGTCAGCACTCCCAACACTCTTCTCAGCCTTAAAACCGGCAATCTGGCCGGTCTTAGTGTCTGCTCCAACAAGAGGTGAGTGATTTCAGCGGGTTGTGATTCTGTCGGAGTAACCGGGGCAGATTTCCGGGTGGAGGGGGTTTGCGGGCGAGCACGTTCGTGATTCACCATCTGCGTGACGCTACCACCGACTGATTCGCTTGAAGGCCTGTCGCTCGCTCAGCTCCACGGGCTGGTTGCTGCGCTGATCGGCGAAGTGCGCGGTCTTCAAACCCGGTCAGGATCGCCACCGAAGGGGCGATGTGGGGGGCGATCCGCCACCACGGCTTCTCGCCGATACCGTCGTCGTATCCGATGATGCCGGCCAGTTCCGCATTGGCGAGCATGCGCTGTGCTGGGTCCACGCCGAGCGGCTCGTCCACAAATTAATACCCATAACCTCGACCGCCGCCGCGTCGTCGACATCATGCGCCAGTTGATCTGGTGGTTCTATCGCGACCTGAAGAGCTACCAAGCTGATCCATGCCCCCAAGGGCAGCCGCACTGCGGGGCCCGCTTCGAGCACCTGTTCAAACGCTGGCCCGGCTGCATCGCCGCAAGCATGAACTCCTGCGCGTTCTCGATCGTCTCGAGATCCCACTCCACAGGTCCGAAAACGACATCCGCGCCTTCGTCACCAAGCGCAAGATCTCCGGCGGAACCGTCAGTGAGGCAGGCAAGAACGCCCGCGACGTCCTGCTCGGCCTGATGAAGACCTGCATCAAGCTCGACATCTCATTCTCCGCTATCTCGGCGGCCGCCTCGGCATACACGCACAATCGCCGATTCCACCGCTCCCGGATCTCGTTAGGCAAGCCGCTCAAGCCTGACTGCCCGGAAATCTGCCCCGGTTACCGCAGGTTGTAGTTTCTGTCTCTTGCGGCTGACCGGGCGCGTTCTTGTGCGGAATGACAGAGTGCTGCTTCCGCGGCCCGGAACGCCAGGGCCATGATGGTCATTTGAGGATTGACGCCGGGCGCTTCCGGAATGAGGCTGCCATCAGCGACAAAGAGGTTTTCGACGCCACGCACCCGTCCGTAACTGTCGACCGCGCAAGCATCCCGATGCTCGCCAGGCGGGCAGCTCGAAAACAGGTGTATGGACATCAGGTTGGTTGCCTGTTTGGGCAAAGGCTTGTTCCAGAACTCATGCACCTGATTAGGGCTCGTCCACCCTTCATGGCCGGATATGCCCGGGAACACCTTGCGGGCGCCGGCCTCAAACATGACTTGGCCAAGACGGGTGAGAACTTGGCACAAAGCGATCCAGTCGTCAGGGGCGAGTTTGAAACCAACAAGCGGCTCATTGATGCCGGGAAGCGGCCTCACCGAGCCAACTCCGCGAGGCCGTATCATGCCGTAATATGAGCCGCAAAAACGCCAGTTCCGCATCAGATCGCCGCGATTGGTCCAGTCTTCCGCAAGCGAGAGGCCAAAGATCGCGGGCGTAAATACTGATCCACCGATCCGCTGTTCCGGCATGAATTCGGTAATCGCCGTCAGAGGGAGCCGCGACTGATGCGCATCGACCGGCTCATCAAACAGCGCCGTTGCCCTGATTGTCGGGTGAACGCGCAGCGTATTGCCAATGCATTTGCGCGGGCCGGATCGGCGCAAAAGCGCCGGGGTGTGAATTGCACCTGCGCACACGAACACCATGCCGGCTTTTACGCGCACTGCCATGGCATGTCCGCCTGGATCGCGTGAACGGGCAAGGACTTCTGTGGCACGGCCCTTTTCAATTCGTATGTTGTCCACCCGCGTTTGCGTCAGCAGACGCATACCGCGGTCCACTGCCTTTGGCAGAAGGGTAACCGCCATGGACTGCTTGGCGCCGTTCGGACAAACATAAGAACAGCGGTTGGCGCCCTTGCAGCCACGTTGCCCCCGTTTCAGTTCCGACACTTTCCAGCCGAGCGCTTCGCCCCCCTTCCGCAGAATGTCGGTGGCACGTCCGAGCGGACCGGGGGTCAAGCTTGCATTTACCGCCGTCTCCGCGCGCTCGTAATATTGCGCCAATTCATCCGGCGTAAAATTCTCGATCTTATAGAGCTCGCGCCATTGATCAATGAGATTGCTATCGGCTCGCTGGGTAATAGCGCTGTTGATTTCTGTTCCTCCCCCGACGCAGCGGCCTTCGGCATAGTTAATGGGGGGGCGCCCAATCGCGGCGGTTAGTCCTCCGCTGCGCCAGGCTGCTAAAAATGCCTCGCTTGCGATAGGAGAAGCTGATGATGACGGAATATGCTTACCTTCTTCAAGCATGATTACAGAAATGCCAGCAGCTGTCAGCACATCTGCTACGCTGGCACCGCCCGCGCCAGAGCCGATAATCACCGCATCTGCTTCCAGTTGCAGTGCGTTGCCCGGTTGAAAACGGCCTTTCATGTCAAAGCCTTAATTCCCTGCAGGCCGTACGTATAACAGTCTTGCCGCCACGGGCATCTGCTCATAAAATGCGAGCAGCGTCATCGATCGATAAAGGCGCACGACGGATGTCATGGGACCGGGCGATCTCTGCAGAAGATTATAAAACCTGTCTGCGCGAAGCGCGCTTGCCAACGGACCGCCCGCGCCGGCTGAAATCACTAAGACGCAAAGGCTCAGGAAGATCGAAACGCTTCGAACCGCCAAGCGAATATGAAAGGGCGCACCTGCAATGGCTCGGGTGACGCTCGGTACGACTTCAGTTACTACGGCTGATTTTTCTTCTCCGTCGAGTAGTGGCCACGCAGGTATCAGTGTTGCCACAATCACTCGATCGAATACCATTTCAGTCTCCTCGAGCCAGAAGAATAATACCGGCCAAGACAAGACTGAGGCCAATCCGTTTGGACAGATGGAACGGTTCTCCAAAAATGTAGTATGATGCAACCGCCAGCATCGCAAACGCGGAACCCGCCAAAATCGGATAGGCGACGGACACCTCCATGGAGTCGAGAGCCTTTGCAAAAAACACCACGTTGATGCCGTAAAATAGCAATCCGCCTATAAAGCTAATTGAGAGAAACTTATCGGTTGGTCCAGCGTCGGTAGGCAGTGAGATCCGGCTCCATTTCAGCAACATATTGCCGATACAGGAATTCAAACCCGCAGCAAGAACCATGATCACAGGTGGCGTATTCATCCCGGGGCCATCCGCAATACGTAAGGAACCAGTGCCAGAATCTGCTGCTTGACCGGCGACTTATGGCGTGACGCTCCGCCTTTGCTCAGAGAGGCCTTATTGGCCTGATACCAATTATAAGTCTCGATGATCATCTGAGAATTAGAATACTTCGGCATAAAATCAAGTTCTCTCTGCGCTTTCGAAATATCGAAATACATCGAGCGCCCGTACATAAGCGAATGGTAGGGACCCAAGGGAGAAAGCCCGAGCGTACTTGCTAAATTCGCTGCAAGGGCAGTCGGCCTCATTGGAATAGACTTGATACGGCTTTCGGTTCCAGTATGGTCAATTACCGTCTGCAGAAGTTCACGCATTGTGCCAAATTCGGCCGCCCCAATATTGTATTCCGCAAATCCCCGCATATCCGATGCTGCAATGCATGCCCAGGCCAAATCATCCGAGTGAACGAACTGATATCTGTTATTCCCGCCAGCAAAAACTGGAATGTCGAGGCCCCGTTCTATCCAGTCAAAGAGAATTTGGACGATGCCAAGGCGGCCGTGTCCGAGAATGGTCCGCGGGCGCACAATCGCCACATCCAGACCATGGCGTTGCATTGCCTCCTTGCAAATCATTTCTCCTGCCAATTTTGCGCGTCCGTAGTCTTCAGCAGGATTGGTCACTGTATCCTCTGTGACGGGATTCGCTTTGGGGACGCCAAAAACAGCGCTGGAAGAAGTATAGATCAGCTTCACGACTCCTGCCGCAACCGATTCGTCGGCAAGGATCTGAGTACCGTCCTTGTTGATGGACCAGAATAGGTCCACATCCTTGGCTAAAGGCACTTGGGCAACGTTGTGGAACACCTTTTTGACGCCGGAGACTGCTTGTTTGACCGCGTTACGGTCCAGGATCGTGCCTTTGAAAAATTCCAGATTAGGATGACTGAAGCCAGGGAAATTTAGGTCGAACACGCGAACGTGGGTTCCTTGCTCAAGTAACTGTTTGGTCAACAATTCCCCAAAATATCCCGAACCTCCGGTAACTAGAGCTGTATTCACCATCTCTGACCTACAATAAGCTGAAACCCAATTTCAAGAAACTGCTGAGACCACTTGTCAGCCTTTCGTTCGTGCGGACCGCTATCATGCGGTTCAGTGCAAAACCTAGTCCCTTACTGCGATGCATTTGCTGCTAATCAAGCATGTTCCGTGCCAAAGGGAAAAATGTTTTGTATCAGAACGATAGCGCCATAACTGCCGTGTCGCATATTCGACATCGTTAGATTGCAGACAAAAACAGAATGCAGTTGTCTTTAGCAGTGTGGATCGATTAGCCATGTACGGAGAACTGCTCTTTGGTTGCCCGAGCCATGGAGTCCCAGCAGGTTAGGATCAGCATGAGCAAAAGAACACGGCCTCGATGCCGATGCCGCGGGCTGTCGCCCAAGTGCCTCTTGCGGGTTCCGGCCGGCCCAAGGAAGCGGACTGGGCGGCGGGGATGAGGACGAACTGGCAGTCGCGCGATTAAAACACCGAGGCCTATAAGTGTTTTGATGGCGGGAAGGCAGCTCATCCGCGGCGCCCCCTCGGTTCGGCTGTTCGCCCTTCTCGCGCAGTGCCAGTTCTTCGGATGACAGGATGTCAAGGGCCACCGAGGCCAAGAATTCCCTGGTCGGGACGACGCACGACATGACCGAGCGCCTCCAGAGCGCGGCATCTTCAGCCAACCAAGTTATGGCGGATTCGATCGATCGTGGATGCTCCGTCGTCAAAGACAACGCTCAAGGTTCTCTCTCCCGAGCCATGAAAGGCCGGCGGCGTAGCCGCTGTGCTTTCACTTCGGAATCTACCTGCCGATTAACGGAACTGCTTGTTCAATTGAAGGCGCGTGCCACCGAAGACACCACGGCGGCGAAAGTTATTTGAGAGCTGATCCCTAACCTCCAACCCAACTTACGGTTGGAGTGGATCCACTCATGAAAGCGCTGGAGTGACACAAGGGGCTCTCGTGGATGGATGCTATGCACGAACTGCAGCGGATCCGCCAAGATTGCGGCGACGGCGCCGAGCGAGACAACCCAAGCTGAAGAAGGTGTAGCAAACAGCCACATCGCGAGCGCTAGGCCTGCGCAGGCGTCAACACCAATGCAGATCAGATCGATTACTACGTCTCGGTTCAATCTAAGGCGCCGATTGTCGGCACCCTCCCCAACTGAGATCGACCGAAGCGGGTAGTCCCAATGCGGAATGGCATCGATCGCAAAATGGCTCGCAAAGCCAGCCACGGCTACCAGGATGGGATCGGAAGGAAATAGACTGGCAATCGCGCCGCCAACGACTGCATGTGTGCTCAAAATCATTGGGAAGCATCTCCGCGCTGGTTTTCGTTGTCACGAATTAAGCCTAGACACGATATAGCTCCGCCTGACCTCTGGCCCGACTATCTGGCTTGTTCCGCATATTTTATGCGGGGACTACTTTTTCGGTGTCTCTTTGTCCAGTTGGGTCAAGCCGCTTCCAGCAGTCGGCTCCTGAGAAGTGGATCGGCGGCGCCCGTACATCGATCGTCTTGAGGCGGTTGATCTTGGCCTTCGACCGGGCTCGTGCTCCAGGGGCTGGGTGATTGCCGCCCGCACAGCCTCAATGTACTGCAGGGGCTCGCGATCCTGTGTCTCCTATCAAATTGTAGTGAACAGGGGCTTCCATCTCCATATCTCTCCGCTCTGACAAGGTTGCCAGCTTAACTGGCAATCGAAACATCGTGTGGGTTCATCGTGCGTTCGATTTCGTCGATTTCACGTCGCAGAATCTGAACGAAGTCGCCTACGCTGCACCTCCGCAGCCTTGCGCTAGTCATGTTGATGGCGAGCGCGCCTGCTACATTTCCGCTTTCTAGGATGATTGGCACCGCTATCGCTGAAATTCCTTCCACAAGGTGCCCGTCATCCACGGCATAGCCGCGCCCGCGGATCTCTGGCAGCGCATGCCGGATTTCGTCCGCTGTCAATCCATGGTAGCGCTCGAATTGTGGTGCGTTGGTTTCTAGAATGACCTCGGCTTGGTTTGGTGGCAGCATGGCCAAGATCGCCTGGCTGGCGGGACCCACCCCAAGGGGTATCTGGCCACCGACCTGTCCGGTGAGACTGTCGATCCGGTAGCCGCCGTCCTGTCGGTCGACACAGACGGTGTTGAAGCCGTTGCGAGCCATAAGAAAGACAGTATCACCCGTTTCGGCCGCAATCCGCAGCAAAGCAGGATGACAAACCCGTCGCATACCCGTCGTGTCCGCAGCTTTGGCTCCGAGCGCAAACAGGGCCAGCCCCAGTCTGTACCGCTTTGTAGTGTCGTCGCGCTCGATGTAGCGATGCCGCTCAAGGCCGGTGATGATGCGATGTGCCGTCGACATGTTTAGGCCGAAGGCTTCAGCAATCTCGGAAACCCGCGCACCGCCACGGCCGAGCTCTCCAAGATGATTCAAGATAGCGATGGAACGGTCCAGCAATTGGGTTCCAGTCGCCTTCTCCTCGCTTTCGTTCGTCGTCTTCACGTGCACCTCGATCAACCAGCCGACGGATCAAAACAATCCGCAAGATCGTCACCCAACTATCACGACCGCTCTCAACGTGGCTAGCGACAGGGCTATTGGCACTTCGCCTCGAGCGCGGGCTCACCTATCGGCAAAAAGCGCGGAATTGGTCGCTGCAACGTCTCCATCAGGCTCCCTAGCTCGCCATCTCGAAGATCCCGAAATGCCACCAGAAACTTTTCCAGATGCTGCTCGTCCAGTCTGGGCCGTGCCACGTTTCGAAATTTGTTCTCCAAGGTAGCCCAGCCCATCGGATTTGTGGGCTCACCCAGTGGGGCGAGAACCTCCTTAGGCAGCCGTTCGTTCTTCGTCCTTATTATCACGCGTGCTGGAACGGACTGCGGGAATATCGCGTCAAAGCCGGGATCAACCAGCAACTGAATTCGCCTCGCAAGTGCGATCGTACCGGAATCAGCTAAGTCCCTGTTCGTGATCTGCAAAAGCGCCTCGGCTCCTTTTGTCAACGCCATAGCCACGCAGAAGGGGACGCTATACTGGGCGGATTCTGTTGTGCGTGGCGCCACTTCGTTGTTCAGACGAAGTGCCCATGAAAACGTTTCTATTTCTATCGCCTGTATTTCGGTGGCATGCAGCCCATACTCAGCCTTAAGAGCCAGGACCGCATCAATCGCAGAATGCGCCCAACGGCAACAACCGTAAGGCTTGAAATAAATGCCGTTGATTGCCCACTCGGTTCCAAGCCCATCGAGCAGGCGACCGCGGTCGAAGACCCTTTCGTTGTCCAGTAGGTCGTCAGGCCCGGTAAAGCCCTGGGCCGCGAGTTCGACCGCAACCAGAGCTGTAGCGGTTGCCCATGGGATACCCTCTTTCACGTGGTTGCCCATCACCTTCGAGTATGCGATCGCGGAAAGGTTCGGCGCGGTCGAGCCCGCTATAGCAATGGCCTGCTCGATTGCGCGGGGCTCAAGACCGCGCAACCACGCTGCTGCAGCGGCAGCCCCGTAGCCAACCCATGGGCCTGAAACAAGTGTCGTCAGGGTCGCGAAATCCCGGGAGGCAGCCACGCGGACCGCGATTTCATAGCCGAGCGCGATCGCGGGTAATATTCGGTTGGTCGCACATTTGCATTCCGCTGCTGTGGCCATAACAGCGGGAATAATCGACGCCCCGGGATGTCCAGCCGCCGCTCGATGACCATCATCGAGATCAAGGCTCGACGCACTCGTTGAATTAACAAAGGCCGCGCCAGCCGCACTGGTGCGGTGCTTGGTGAACCAAATTGGGGCATTTCCATGCTGCCAGATCATGAAGGCCGCGTTTCGTGCTGCGACCGTCGCATCTTCACTGACGCCGGCGAGCGCAGCAGTCGCCAAATCCAGAACCGCCGCCTTCGCTTGTTCCGTAGCGGGGCCCTTGATCTCGCGAACGTCGAAAAGGAAATCTGCAAAATGTCGGGCAATGGTCATGGAGCTGCTGCCGCCTGCGAACACGAATGAACGTTTTTGATCGCAAACATCATTATATGAAAGAATATGCTTGTAAATCCCATAATGTGGAAGTATGGATTAAGGATGGATGTCGAGCTAGCTGGGTGGGACCAATGGCAGATGGCGCTTTAAAGCAGTCGGAAGGGTTCCGGGTGTCCTTTGCTGCCTCTGACCAGCATCCGGTCGCCATTGATGAAGTTGAGACATTCGGACGACAAGCTTATCCCAGGTCGCGCAACCGGGATCAGGCCGGGTGCTCGTCGGTGGCGAGCAGCGGCCCAGGCGGCCTTCACGGATCGCATGGTCAGGACGGCACCCTCCCGCCGACTACACCTCGTTTCGCGAAGGCCGCCACTTTCAGCTCTCTATTTCGGCACTTTAAATGCACATACATGGGATGAGCACATGACCGGGAAACGGCAAGCGTTTACAACCGAAGAATTTAAGGCGCGCGTGGCGCGGGTGCAGTCAGAAATGTCGGTGCGGGGCATCGATATTCTTTTGCTGCACGCTCCGGAGAATATCTACTACCTCACCGGCCACCAGACGTCCGGTTATTTCGCCTATCAGACCGCCGTGCTCGCTCAGTCCGGTGACCCGCAACTGCTGTTGCGCCTTCTGGAAAAGGGCAATGTCGACGAATATTCGTGGCTCTCGGACGCCTCCACCTGGAAGGAGGGCGACGACCTCGCGGAAAAAACGCTCGCCCTGGTGCGCGATTTCGGTGCCGCCGGCAAAAGCGTCGGATTAGAGAAGAGATGCTGGTTTTTGACATCTGCAATCGCAGATGCACTGGCCTGTGGACTTAGCGAGGCCACCATCGTTGATGCGAGCCTGCTTGTCGATCGCGTGCGGGTGATCAAATCACCTGCCGAGGTCGGCTACATCCGACGTGCAGCACAAATCGCTGAGATCGAGCAGCAGGTCGCGTTTGCGACGATTTGCGACGGAGCCACGGAGGCCCAAGTGGCAGCGGCGGTTTTCGCGGCAGGCGTCAACGCCGGCTGCGAATACACCGGCCTGCCACACCATATCATGTCCGGATACCGCTACAATGTGTGCCACGCGAACTGGAGCCCGAAGATCATCCGGCGTGGCGAACTGGTGCTCTTCGAGCTCTACGGATGTCTGGAGCGCTATCATGCAACCCAAATGCGCACGGTGGCCATCGGCCACGCGTCGGATGAGGTAAGGCAAGCCGCCGATATCGTTATAGCGGCTCAGGATGCCGGCATCGCTGCGATGAAGCCTGGTGCTTCAGCTCGGGAAGTCGACGCGCTGGTGCGAAAGCCGATCCGCAAAATTCGGCCGGAATATTACAACCGAACTGGCTACTCGACCGGCATCGGATTCCCGCCGAAGACTGCAGAGTGGGAAGCGCTCGACTTCAATGAACAGGAAGATTGGGAACTAAAGGAAGGCATGGCCTTCCACATGCTGGCGCTGGCCTGTGGGTTTGGCATCAGTGAAACTGTCGTCGTAACGGGCAATGGGGTTGAGCGCCTCACCGGTTCGAACGGGCGTGCACTTCTGATCAAGTGATCAGAAACTAAGAGGGGTCCTAACAAAGGGAGTAAAGAGCATGACAGACAAAATCTTCAATATCCGCGTTGACCGCAGAAGCTTTCTTGCTGGCTCGGCTGCAATTGCAGCTTCAACGCTGCCATCACCTCTGATCAGATCAGCCTCTGCACAGGAGTTTGCGGGAAAGCAGATTAGGGTCCTTACGTGGTCCGATCCGACTGGCCAGGCCGCCGTAAAGAACATTATGCAAACCTTCGAGGCAAAGACCGGCGCCAAGGTCATTGCCGACCTTACCGGTAGCACATCAGATATGATTGCGAAGATCAAGGCGTCCGCATCCAAGCCGCAATATGATGTCGTCGTCCTATCGGGGTTTGGCGCGGACTCTTTGGCCGAAGCCGGGCTTCTAGAAAAGCCCGATACTAGCGCAATCGCCAACCTTTCCCGGGTCGATCCCAAGTATCAAACCGGTGCCAATGGTCATGGGATCGGCTACTTCCTTTGGAGTGATGGCCTTATCTACAATACGAACCGCTATACCACCCCACCGAAATCCTACGATGTAATCTGGAACGCGGCCAATGAGGGTAAGATCGTACTTCCCACACCGGATAATCTCGGTGCGCTTGAACTAATAATTGTCGCAGCGAAGGCCGCTGGCGGTGACCTCAAGAATCCTGACCCAGGATTTGAACTGCTGAAAAAGATGAAGGGTAAGGCCTTGGCCGTCACAACGAACTCGAACCAAATCGCCGACTTGTTTCGTTCGGACGCTGTGAATGCAGCAGGTGTAATGTCTCCTTTAACTTTCTCGACATTCATCCCGAACCCGGAGTTCAACATTGGTGGCACGTATGATCTCGCCGAAGGTTTCTTCGTGGATCTTCAGTACATGGTCATCCCGAAAGGCCACCCAGGCGATGCTGCAACCGTGAATGCATTTCTTAATCACGCTCTTGATCCAGTGGTGCAAGGTAAGATGGCCGAAGAGGTCTGGTACGGTCCAATCAACCAAGATGCAATTTTGTCGGACAAGGCAAAACAGAGCCCGTTCATTCCAAGCCCCGCAGTGATCAAGGAACGCGCCAATAGGCTGGATTCTGGCTTCCTTGCTTCGGTGCGTGACGACTGGATCCAGCGCTACACGGACGCAGTAATGTAAGATCAGGTTCGGTGTTGGGTCGGCCACTTGGCCCAACACCGGCCCGCATCATCTTTCACAAGTGCAATCTTCTGAGGTGACATGGAACAGAATCCTGTCCTTGAGATCCGCAACCTCTCACGCACCTTTGCTCATGGTGCTGTGAGGGCAGTCGACCATATCGATCTGGACGTGCTACCGGGCGAGATCATGTCAATCCTCGGTCCCTCCGGCTGCGGCAAGACGACGATCATGCGCATCATTGCGGGATTGGATTCGCCGACTTCCGGAGAGGTTCGCATTCTCGGCAAAGACGTTGCGGGAAAGCCGCCGCACAAGCGCAATGTCGGTTTGGTCTTCCAGTCGTTGGCAATCTTTCCTCACATGAGCGTCAAACAGAATGTCGCCTTTGGCCTGCGCATGAAGGGTCTCGCCAGCAACCTGATCGAAACCAAAGTCGCCAAAGCGTTGGAACTCGTACAGCTTTCGCCGGAAAGATTTGCAGGACGACGGCCAAGCGAGCTGAGCGGAGGGCAGCTTCAGCGGGTAGCTTTGGCACGGACATTGGTGACTGAACCGGCGCTGGTCCTTTTCGACGAGCCAATGGCGGCACTCGACCGGCGCCTTCG
Organism: Mesorhizobium norvegicum; assembly: GCF_004919685.1. GTDB lineage: Bacteria > Pseudomonadota > Alphaproteobacteria > Rhizobiales > Rhizobiaceae > Mesorhizobium > Mesorhizobium norvegicum. The sequence continues at coordinate 80,468 of NZ_SMYZ01000073.1, forward strand.
CGATTACATGGCGGTCGAACTCAGGGCTATCCAAAAGCAGCTCGGCATTGCGGCAGTCTATGTTACGCACGACCAGGAAACGGCTTCTATGATGTCGGACCGCGTCATCATCATGAGTGCCGGCAAGATCCTGCAAGCCGGGACCCCGGAGGAAATCTACGAGGCACCGAATTCTAGGTTTGTTTCCGATTTTCTCGGCGACACCAACACCCTTCGCATCGCGCGCGTGCTCGATCAGGCGGACGGGACATCGCTGGTACAGACCGATGCCGGGCTGGCAATTCGTGTCGCAAACTGCAGCGACATAGCTGAAGGAGCGTTTGTGATTTTTCGACCCGAGCAGACAATCGTTCATTCCGCCGACCCCGGCGGCGCTTTTGAGGGCAGGGTGGTGTCGTCGCAATTTCGCAGCGGTCTCCACCGCTGGCAGATCGCACTTCCCGGTGGCAACACGCTCATTGCGCAGTCGACCGAAAACAGACTTGCCTCATCCGCCGGCGAGACCGCTTGGGTTACGATTGACTCCGGCAAAGCGAGAATCGTTAGCCAATGACCGCGATCGAGAACCCCGTCGCTCCGCTCCCGTCGAAGGAAAAAAACGCGCCGATCCGCAAGCCGCCGATCAGGCTTCTTCTTCTTCCGGCTGGCACGCTGATCGGTCTCCTCTTGGTCTGCGCCCTGGTCGTCCTGCGCATGAGCGTCGGAGAGCGGAATGCCGAATGGACAGGCTGGAGTTTGAGGGCCTACATGCAATTGGCCAGCTCCAGAAACCTCGGCATCATAATAGACACTATCTGGATGGCGCTGCTGAGCGCTCTGATTACGACGCTCGTAGCCTTCCCCATCGCGCTTTTCCTGACACGGACGACATCGCCAATCGCCCGACGGCTCGTGCTGATTGCAATCCTCTTGCCGATGATCATCAGCCTGCTCGTGCAAAGCTTCGGCTGGATGGCTATTCTCGGGCCGAATGGGCTCCTCAACCAAGCGATTTCAGCCGCAACCGGAATCGAACGGCCTTTTTCGCTGCTCTTCAACCGCGCGGGTGTCATGCTCGGGCTCGTACAGACGAGCATCCCGCTCGCCGTCTTGCCCGCCGCCGCCGCGCTGCGCTCAATTCCTCTATCGCTTGAAGAGGCAGCAAATGTTCTTGGAGCAAACCGGATCAGAACCTATCGGCACATAATTCTGCCGTTGGCCTGGCCGGGCATGGCTGCGGGAGCCATTCTTGTCTTCGGGTTCAACACGGGTGCGTTTGTCGTGCCGTTGCTGCTGGGCGGGTTGAAGGTGACGACGATTGCGGTCGTAATCCGCGATCAGATGGGCTCGCTTTCCAACTGGCCGCTCGGTGCAGCGCTATCGGTTTTGCTGATCCTGTTGGCACTCGCCGTGCAGTCGCTCAACCGCCTCATCGTCCGCACCAACGTGGAGATCAAGGGATGAGCATGCCGACCGCAACCGGGCGCTTCGGAATCGAGTGGCAGCTTGTCAATGGCATCACTTGCATGCTGCTGGCGCTGATGCTTGCACCAATCTGTATGGTCCTGGTGATTTCGTTTACCAGCGGCGAGACGTTGCAGTTTCCGCCGCCGGCGCTTTCACTGCGCTGGTATCAGGAGGTCTGGACAATGCTGGTCGGCCCGGACGCCGGGATCGGGAGATTGCGGGAGTCACTGCTTGTTAGCCTGGAAATCGCGGCCCTAACTTCGCTTGTGTGCGTGCTTGCTGGTGTCCCGGCCTCCTATGCGCTGGTGCGATATCGTTTCGCCGGCAAGACGCTTATCGAAGAGTTGATCGGTCTGCCGGTGATATTTCCAGCCGTTGTGCTTGGAATTGCGTTGCTGGTTCTGGTAAGCGCCTCCGGTCTCGATTTTGGCATCTTTCAGATCGTCGTTGCCCATTCGATCATCGGACTGCCGTTCCTCATGCGCAACTGCATGGCGGCGATGCGCGGCATTGATCCGATGTTGGAGGAGGCTGCGATGACGCTTGGCGCTTCCGCGCCTAAGGTCTTTCGGGAGATTGTCTTGCCGCTTGCCAGCGGCGGTATCGCCTCCGGCGCCATCCTCGTCTTCATCTTGTCTTTCAATGAATTCACGCTCAGCTATTTTCTCTACTCCGTCGATGTCTTCCCGCTCTCCATCTGGCTTTTCCAGCAGGCGAACACATCCTTTAGCCCGGCGGTGTTCGCCGTGTCGTCGCTCATCGTCGTCGTCAACGTAGCGGCAGTCTTGGTCGTTGACGCGGTGATCGGAAGTCGCGGATCGGCCGCCTAGCGGCACACCAGAGGATTTGTTCAATGACATTTGACCCGTTCTGGTCAATCGAGCAACTATCGGAACGCTTCGCTCGGCGGGAACTGTCGTCCGTGGAAGCTGTAACGGAGCTCGTCAGGCGCATAGCGGCATTGGATGGCCGGCTGCACGCCTTTTGTCAGGTCGATGAGGACGGCGCGCTGGCACGCGCCCGAGCCGCGGACGAAGCACGAGCTAACGGAAATTCCACGTCCCCTCTGCTCGGCGTGCCGTTAGCCGTGAAGGACATCTTCGATCAGGCCGGGCATGGCACGCATGCTGGCTCCAACGCTCTGAATGACAGGCTGCCAATCCGATCGGCAAATGCCGTCGAAAAGCTCGAATCCGCAGGCATGATCGCCATCGGCCGCACCAACATGGTTGAGTTCGCCTATGGCGGATGGGGAACAAACCAAGTTCAGGGCGCGCCGTGCAATCCTTGGGGTCTGGACACTCATGTCGTTGCAGGCGGCTCAAGCAGCGGCTCGGCAGTTGCGGTCGCTGGTGGATTCGCCCCAGCCGCTTTGGGTACCGATACTGGCGGCTCGATCCGCACGCCTGCCGCCTGGTGCGGAATCGTCGGCCTCAAGACTTCAGTCGGGCTAGTCGGGCGCGGCGGTGTCGTGCCGCTATGCCCGACACATGACAGCGTCGGACCGATGACCCGTACCGTCCGTGACGCCGCGCTTCTGTTGGAAGCTATGGTGGGGTCGGATCCTCGCGATGTCGCCACGTGGCACGTTCCCTCCGTGCGTTCCCTTACCACGATCGAGGACGGCGTGAAGGGCCTGCGGATCGGAATGCTCCACGAGCGGGATTTGGCAGGCGTCGAGCCCGACATCCGGATGCTGCATGATCGCGCAATCGCCGATCTGACAGCTCTTGGCGCCCAATTCCACAAAATCGCTCTGCCATTGTCCATCAGCGATTATCTCGGCCGTGGCGGCGACATTATGAGCGTCGAGAGCTATGCCTTTCTCAGCGCTTATGTCGAACATCCGGACAGCCCGGTGGATCCGGTCATTGCAGAACGCATCAGCCGCGGCCGCGACATCAGCGGACCGGCTTACTACCGCCTTCTCGAAACCCGCCGGCTGGCGCAGATCGGCTTTCAGGAAGCGGCAGCAGGATTTGACGCGTTCGTCGCGCCTGGCTCGCATCGAAGTCCAGTACCGCTTGGCGAGGTAGACGAAAGCCAGCCTCCCAATCATTTTGGAAGACTGGTGAACTATCTCGATCTCGCCAGCCTAGTAGTCCCGGTCGGATTGACATCAAATGGCCTGCCAGCTGGCCTGCAGATTGTTGTCAGAAAATTCGACGATGCCTTGGCACTTCGCATCGGACGGACGTTGGAACGTGAGCGTGGTGGCCTGTTTGTGCCTGCGCCGGGGTTGCTGGCCCAATGAAGTCCATGGCTGATTTCCACAACCTGGCGAGCTCTCTCATTTACCCATGCCAATACCGGGCCCAACCGGATTGCGAGGGCTTTTGAAAACACTGCAGGTGGCTTGTGGCCCCGCCGGACAAGTACTGAAGCGATAGACTGGCAGAGCGAGAACATGAAGAAGCTGATCAACAGTCCTGAGAAATATGTGGATGAAGCGCTGGCGGGGATGAGCTTGGCGCACCAGGGTGCCTACAAAATCTCCGGCAGCAACGGCCGGGTCGTTGAACGGGCCAAGAAAAAGGCCGGAGGCAAAGTTGGAGTTGTTTCCGGCGGTGGCTTTGGCCACTTGCCGCTGTTTGCCGGATATGTCGGAGAAGGACTGCTGGATGCCTGTGCTGTCGGGCATGTGTTCGCCGGCCCGTCGTACGACGATATATCCGAGAGCCTGAACGCTGCTGACCGCGGCGGCGGCGTGCTGTCGGTCATTGCCAATTATGGCGGCGACACTATGGTGTTTGGCATGGTCAATGACACGTTGACCGCTGAGGGCAAGGACTGCGCCACCGTGATTGTGGCCGATGACGTTGCAAGTGCAGACAAGGATCGAGCCGAGACCCGTCGCGGTGTGGCCGGGATCATATTCGCATTCAAAGTTGCTGGAGCCGCGGCGGAAAGGGGACTTAGTCTACCTGAGGTGAAAGCTGTGACTGAAAAGGCCATGGCTGGTTGCCGGTCCATAGGAGTAGCGCTATCGGCCTGCACAGTACCGCAGGCGGGCGAGCCGACCTTTCATCTTGAAGGAGATGCCATTGAAATGGGCATGGGCATTCACGGGGAGAAAGGATTGTGGCGCGGTGCGCTTAAACCCGCTGACGAAATTGCCGCAGAGATGGTCGAGCGACTGCTGAACGATCTCAAACCCGTAGCGGGGACCGAGGTAGCGGTACTAGTCAACAGTCTTGGCGCCACACCGCTGGAAGAACTTTATATCCTGTACCGCAAAGTAGCCCAGCTGCTCGAGGCAGCGGGTCTGAAAATCGCCTACTCACTTGCTGGTGAATACGCGACTTCAATGGAAATGGCGGGCGCCTCGGTGACCGTTATGCAGGTCGACGATGAACTGCTCGGTCTGTTGAATGCCCCTGCCCAATGTCCCCTGTGGAGAGCGTGATGGCGACCGTCTTCACGGGAACGGATGTCGGCGCAGCCATGCGGCGCGTCGCACTAGCGCTCGTCGAGAACAAAGATCGATTTAACAAGCTTGATGCTGCGGGTGGTGACGGTGACATGGGCACTACCTTGGCGACAGTTTCACAGGCGTTGCTTGCCGATGAGACCCTTTACCCGGATGACGTGGGCGAGAGCGTAATGCGGATTGCAAAAACCATCGCGCGGACCTCGGGCTCAAGCCTGAGTGCCGTAGTAATGACGGGACTGATCACACTGGGAAAGACTTGGTCGGCGAAACACGAAGTTGCCTGGATCGAGATGGCGCCCGCATTGTCAAATGCCCTTGAGACCATGCAGGCCCGGTCAAAGGCCAGACTTGGCGACAAGACGGTGCTTGATGGAATAGCTCGGGTAGCAAGGGACATCGAGGGGATCTCAACTACAGAAAAGATGAGAGCCACAGCGCAACAAGCGACCGCTGACGCGCTGGCGGAGTTTCGCGGTTGCCCGGCAATCATGGGGAGGCTGCGGCTTGAGCCATCCAAAGGGGTCGGAACCGACGATCCGGGAATGGTTGCATTGCATGTTGCCATATCGGCCATGGCAGGGTCGCTGTCTGATCGAGCAGTGGGCGGATCCAACAAATGACCTATCCGAGCACCGAATTTTCCTCTGTTTCTCACCAAACAAATCAGATGCCTAGGCCGATACCCGCGAGAGCGGATGTTGTCGTGGTAGGCGCCGGAATCATCGGAACTGCCACCGCCCTGTTCCTTGCACAACGCGGGCTGTCTGTCGTTGTGTGTGAAAAAGGTCATGTCGCATGCGAGCAATCCAGCCGCAATTGGGGATGGGTGCGCAAGATGGGGCGCGATCCAGCCGAGATACCCATGGCTATCGCCAGCGCAAAGCTATGGGCTGGGATGAACGCGTTTACAGGCATCGAGACAGGATTCCGCGAAACCGGCATCTACTATTTGTGCAAAGACCAGAAGGACATCCAAAAGTACGAAGAATGGCTAGCATTCGCCAAGCAGCATGATCTCGATTCCTCCCTAATTAGGCAAAGTGGTTTGAAAGAGCGGTTCCCAACGCTCAAGGGTCATTGGGAGGGTGCGCTATTTACCAAAAGCGATGGACGCGCGGAACCTTCCATGGCGACGCAAGCCATGGCGGCTTCATTACGCACGCGCGGCGGGCAGATCATTGAAGATTGTGCTGTGCGTTGCATTGAAACAGCGGCGGGCTCGGTACATTCCGTCGTAACGGAGCATGGGGAGATTCGCTGCAAGTCCGTCGTCCTGGCGACCGGCGCCTGGACGAGACTATTCTGCGGCAACTTGGGCTTCGATTTCCCGCAATTGAAAGTCATCGGATCGGTCATGCGCACGCAGCGGCTCGACGGACCTCCTGAGTGTGCGGTCGCCGGTCGGGATTTCGCTTTTCGCAAGCGCCTTGATGGTGGCTATACGATTGCTCAGAAAAACGCGAACATTGCGCAAATCGTTCCGGATAGCTTCCGTTTGTTCTTCCAGTTCCTTCCCGCCTTTCGGTCGGAAGGGAATGAAATAAGACTGCGCTTCAGCAGTCAGTTCTTTAGGGAGATGAACACCCCGAAGACGTGGCGATCGGATGAGGTCACTCCCTTTGAAACGACGCGGGTTCTCAACCCAAAGCCTTCGAAAAAAATTCTTAGCGAGGGGCTGAACAACCTAAGGAAAGTTTTCCCAGAGTTTGCCGATGCCAAAGTCGAGGAAAGCTGGGGATGCGCTATCGATGTCACGCCGGATGCGGTGCCCGTGATCGATACGGTCGACGAAATCTCGGGCTTGGTAATCGCCAGCGGCTTCTCGGGCCATGGATTTGGGATCGGGCCGGGGGCGGCCCATCTAGTCGCTGATATGGTCACGGACCAAAGGCCGATCGTATCTGCAGAACCGTTCAAATTGGCTCGGTTGAGGAAGTTAGCTATGCTCAGCATGGCACAAACAAGAGGGCATGATTCCAGCTCGACTTCAGCTGCACGGAACGGGCCAGTCTAGCTGCGGCGAACCCCTGGCTGCGCTCGATGGAGCCTGGACTTCCTTTTGCGGAGGAGCGAACAAAGGCAACGGAGAGAGCTGATCCGACGGAAGCCCGAACCCTATGGCGAGCAACCGCGCGTCCGGCGGAGAGGCCTGCAGGTCCTACTCATCGAGCACGCTTACTTCGCGAAGGACCCGCGCTAGGTTGCGGTGACGCGGGAGCGGTGGACGCGGGCGTCCGGGCTCCCGCCCGGGCTGGCCAACGCGCGGAGATGATCGTTAACGACGGATTGGGCGTTAGGTGTGAATCGGCCCTTTAATTGCGGGTGATTGTCAATCCGAGTTTCGCTCTGTCATCGCCGGGGTCATGGTCCTTTCCGAGGTCGAATGCCTCATGATGATGTTCGGGTTGGGCGCCTCAACGTGTGCAACGAAGTTCGAAGTCGACGTCAGCCGATTCAACGAGGTCACCACTGTCGCTCTGTATTTAAAGGTGAGACTTCTCGCCTAATGATATCAAGCCCTTAGCCTTGTACTTAAATTGAGAATTTGCATTTAATTTGAGATTCGCGCTTGGCTCACTGCAGTTAACGTAAGATTTAGTCGGTCTAACGTTAGCTTGAATTGTTCGCAGGCGGCATGGGCGACGACACCAATGATGATTACGGAGAGAGAGCGCGTTGGAACGAGGCGTGCCGGCGCGAAGAGGCAATCCGCAAGCTCGTGGAGCGCTATCCAAAAGGTCTGAGCGGACAGGCTGTAGCGGATCTGGCGTGGGAACTGGACCTCAGCCGGGCCACTCTCTACAGGATGATCAGGCTGTTTAGAGCGGGTGGCACTGTAAGTTCACTGATGGACCGAAAGCGCGGTCGGCGCCAGGGACATCGCGCCCTCAACAAAGATCGAGAAGCCCTCGTGCGACGAACGATTGAAGGCTTTTATCTCAAGCCGACACGCCCGTCCTTCGCGCAGCTGGTTCGTCAGGTCCAAATCGCCTGCGCAGCGGCCGGCCTTGCTCCACCAAACTGGCGCACCATCAAATCTCGGGTTGAAGAAGTCGATCTACGGGTGAGGGGGCGTAAGCGCGGCGAGAGCGAGGTCGTCAAAGCTACAACGGCCACGCCAGGTGCCCTTTCGGCGTCGCGGCCGCTTGAACTTGTGCAAATCGATCATACCAAAGTTGACGTTTTCGTAGTCGACGAAGAAACGCGTCGGCCGCTCGGACGGCCCTGGCTGACACTAGCGTTGGACGTCTTTTCTCGGATGGTGACGGGCCTCTCGCGATAATCGCAAGCCTATGCATACTGCACTCGGTGTTCGACAAGACCCCGTGGTTGCAGGAGAGGGGTACCCATGAAGCGTGGCCAGTGGCCGGTTTGCCGGGAACGATACATGTCGACAACGGCGCGGATTTTCGTAGTCATGCATTCGAACGTGCTTGCAGGGACAACGGCATACAGATCGATTGGCGTCCGCCGGGGACGCCCCATTTCGGCGGCCACATCGAACGGTTGATTGGCACGCAGATGGGCGCGGTTCACCTGCTGCCAGGATCGACCTCGAGCAACATCGAGGAACGGCGCGAGTACGATGCCAAACGCCATGCGACACTGACGCTTCAAGAGCTTGAGCGCTACATCGCACTCGAGATCGTCGGGCAATACCATCATGCTATCCATGGCGCACTCCGTCGGCCACCGATTGCGGTCTGGCGGCAGCAGGAGAGCGAGTTGGTGTTGCGCCTGCCGAACGATCGTATGCAATTCTGGATCTCCTTCCTGCCGGAGGCAGAGAGAACGTTGCGCCCGACCGGCATCCATCTTTTCAACACCCGCTACTGGTCTCCCGCGCTGGCCGCCGATATCGGACGGTCCAAGGCCCGCCTGATTGTGAAATACGACCCCCGCGATTTGTCGCGCGTTTTTGTTAGGCGTCACTCCGGCAGCTTTGTTGAGGCTCGCTATGCCGATGTGACGCTCGCGCCCATTACGCTGTCGGAGGCGCAGGCTGCCCGGCGCAAACTCAACGCTCAGGGCAAACGCGAAATTGACATGCACGTCCTTGTTCGTACTGCGCTTTCGCAGCGCGAACTGATCGAGGAGGCGAAACACAAGACACAAGGGCGTCTGCGGCTTACGAAAACGAATGTGGATGACGATGAAGTGGGCTCGCTTCGGGGCGTCGATTCAAGCAAACCTGTTCCCTCCGTTGAAGATCTGGATTGAGCCCCTTTGAGCACGGATAACGTCCATCTGACGCAGGCGGCCAAAGACCTCCTGGGCGAGCCTGATATTGTGCGAGTTCGCGCAATTCAGGCTCGCCGCTGGATTTTTTATCCGCGCGCCAAGCAGGCGCTCGATCGTCTCAACCTGCTGGTCGACCATCCTCGCGGCACGCGTATGCCCTCGGTGGCCATCTACGGCGACAGTGGTATGGGCAAGACGATGATCCTGGAAAAATTCTGCGACAACAACCCCTCCCGTTTTGATCCGACGACCGGCGTACAGGCTATACCGGTCCTGGCAATCGAGATGACCGGGAAGCCAGGTGAGCGCCGTTTATATGCCGGGATCCTGGCTGCACTTGGCGCGCCACAGGCACCCCGCGCCGACATCGTGCAGATGGAGCAAGCGGCGTTGCGGCTTCTGAGAACGGTCGGCGTCCACGTTCTTGTGATCGATGAAGTACATAACATTCTCGCCGGCTCGTACCGCGAACAGCGGGTCGTGCTGAACACGCTGCGATTTCTCAGCAATCGGCTTCAGATCTCCCTCGTTTGCTTCGGTGTTATCGAAGCGCGCGAAGCGATAAGTGGCGACGTACAGCTTGCCCGCCGATTCGGCGAGCTGACCTTGAATAGGTGGGCGGCCAACGAACAGTTCGAAGAACTAGTTTCGTCCATTTTGCGGAATATGCCGCTTCGCCGACCGACGGTGCTGACGCCGAAATCTCTACGCCGAATTCTGCAGATCAGCGGCGGCATCACTGCAAATATTTTCCAGGCGATCACGAGCCTGGCAGCCGAGTCGATCGAGAGCGGCTTAGAGCATATCAACGATGAAGCTGTGGAAAGTTGACGGCCGCCAGTTACCGAAACAGCATACGCATGATCCGAGAGCTCAACGGCACACGGCCGCTTTCAGTCATTCTCAAACCCGTCCCAGATGAGCTCCTGTCGTCGTGGATCACGCGCCATGCCGATTTCTATGGCGTCCCACCGCTCACGATGCTTCGCCATGCCATTCCTGAGGCAACATCTTTGCGGCAAACCGATACAACCCTGGGGCCAACCGCCGCCGTTCAAATTGCAAGGCTGTTTCGATCCCAATCTTCGACAATCTCGGCAATGACCACGTCTGGGTTCCCACAATCGGCAGCGCGGCTCGTCGCGCCACGCGTCATTCAACGCTGCGTCGCCTGGCGTCGGAGCGATAAGCAATTTTCGGGAACCGAACCAATCCACAGACCGCTCGTCAACACGGCAGCTTTGCGTAGCATGTCGGTGATCAACACCAATTCTGGCCCGTTGCCGAAAGCGGACATGCGACCGCGAAGAATTAGCTCGAGCTCCTGCTTTGCTTTTACTCTGTCCATTTGCGGACACGACGCACGAGCTCGGACGATGAGATCCCGTAGCGATCATGAAGCGTCGGCAGTGCGCCAGCATCGAGGAACTCGTCGGGCAGGGCAATCTGGCGAAAGACTGGGGCCACGCCCTCCCGCATCAGCAACGCGGCAACGCCTTCGCCTAGGCCACCAATGATGGTGTGATTCTCCGCCACCACCACCAGCCGTCCCGGACGGCGCGCGCCATCAAGTATCGCCTGCGTGTCCAGAGGTTTGATCGTCGGCACGTGCAGCACTGCGCAGTCGATGCGGTCTGCTTCAAGCGCCTTCGCGGCCTCCAGCACGCGCATGGTCATCAGGCCGCTGGAAATGAACAGCACGTCCGCCCCATCGCGCAACAGCCGCGCCTTGCCGATCTCGAACGTGTAGTCGTATTCGTCGAGCACGACAGGAACTTTGCCGCGCAAAAGCCGCATGTAGACCGGGCCCTTGTAGTCCGCGATTGCCTCCGTGGCCTGTTCGATGTCGAGCGCGTCGCAAGGGTCGATGATCGTCAGGTTCGGCATGCCGCGGAAGATCGCGATGTCTTCTGTCGCCTGGTGGCTGGGGCCGTAGCCGGTGGTCAGCCCCGGCAGGGCGCAGACGATCTTGACGTCGAGCTTCTCCTCGGCAATCGCCATGCAGATGAAATCGTAGGCCCGTCGGGAGGCAAAGACAGCGTAGGTCGTGGCGAAGGGCGTGAAACCCTCCCGCGCCAGGCCGGCGGCGGCACTCATCAGCACCTGCTCGGCCATGCCCATTTGATAGAAGCGATCCGGATGCTCCTGCGCGAACACATGAAGGTCGGTGTATTTCGCAAGATCAGCCGTCAAACCCACGATCCCGGGCCGCTGATGGGCTAGCCTTGCAAGCGTGTGTCCGAACGGAGCACTGCGCGTCGGAACGCCATTGGGCGCGATCGAGGCGATCATCGCCGAGGTGGTCTTGCGCTCACCCGCGTTGACGGCGTGGCGCCGCGCGAATTTTGACTGCCTCACTGCGGACGTCCCTTTTCCAGAGCCTCGAGCGCCAGAGCCCACTCATAGGGCTCGACGCGGATGAAATGCGTGATGTCGCGAGCCTCCAGGAACGGCACACCCTTCGCCATGCGGGTGTCGCAGACGATGATCCGCGGACGCGGATCCTTGAGGCCCCGGGCGTTGTCGAACGCAGCGCGGAGGGCCTCGATGTCGTTACCGTCAACGCGCTGCGCGTGCCAGCCGAAGGCCTCGAACTTGTCGGTCACCGGCTCGGAAGACAGCATGGCCGTCGACGGGCCGTCGGCCTGCTGGTTGTTGAAGTCGACGATGGCGATGAGGTTGTCGAGCTTGTGGTGGGCGGCAGACATCGCTGCTTCCCAGGTCGAGCCCTCACCGAGCTCACCGTCGGACAAGAGATTGTAGACGAAACTGTCGCTCTGCTTGCGTTTCAGTCCCAGGCACATGCCGACGGCAATACCAAGACCGTGACCAAGCGAGCCGGCGGTGATCTCCATGCCAGGTGTGTACGGCGCCATGCCGGACATCGGCATGCGGCTGTCGTCGGTACCGTAGGTCTCGAGCTCTTCCTCCGGCAGCACGCCTGCTTCGATCAATGCCGCGTAGAGTGCGATCGCATAGTGTCCGATGGATAGGAGGAAGCGATCGCGTCCCTCCCACAGCGTGTCGTCCGGCCGGTAGCGAAGTGCATGGAAATAGGCGACCGCAAGCACATCGGCGACGCCGAGCGCCTGCCCGACATAGCCCTGGCCCTGGACTTCGCCCATGCGCACGGCATGTCGACGGATGCGATAGGCGCGTTCGGCAAGGCTGACATTGCTGCCCGCGCGTGGCATCTCGAATTCCGTTGTCCCGTCAGCCATGGATCAGCATCCCCCCATTGACGTCGATCACGGCGCCGGTGATGTAGCTGGCCAGATCGGAGGCGAGGAAGAGGTAGGCGCCCGCCACGTCACGCGCATCGCCCAGGCGACTGAGCGGGATACCCTTGATGATGTCAGCGCGCATGGCATCGGTCAGTTTGCCGCTGGTTATGTCGGTCTGGATCAGGCCGGGCGTGACGCAGTTGATGCGAATGCCGTCAGGCCCGAATTCGCGTGCCATGGCCTTGGCGAGCCCGAGCACACCCGCCTTGGCGGCTGAGTAATGCGGGCCACCGAAGATGCCGCCGCCGCGTTGCGCTGAAACCGACGACATGCAGATGATCGAGCCGCCGCCATTTTCACGCATATGCGGGATGAAGGCCTGGCTGAGATAGAGCACGCCGCGCAGATTGACATCGAGGATGCGGTCCCAGTCGGCCGGACCGATGTCCAGTGTCTTTACGGGCTGCGTGATCCCGGCAATGTTGCATAACACCTCGACCCTTCCGAACGCTTCGGTCACTTCTGCCGCAGCCCTCTTGCAGGCATCGAGGTCGGCGACATTGCAGGCGAGGCCGATGTGCTCGGGTCCAAGCGACGCGGCGGCGTCACGGGCTTCTTCCTCATCAAGGTCAAGAATAGCTATGCGCGCGCCTTGCTCCGCCATCAGCGTTGCCGTGGAGCGGCCAATTCCCCGGGGGCTCGCGGCACCCGAAATCACCACGGCCTTGCCCTTCAGCAACATGTCAAAGTCTCCTGCTGTTTCAATTGTTTCGGCGGATGATCTAGAGCCGGTAGTACCGGGCTGCGTTGTCATGGAACAACGCAAGCCGCTCCTCGTGCGGGTAGTATCGTGTGATCTCCTTGAAGGCGTTCACGACCGCGTCGAAGCTCGAGAAAAGCTTGTCGACCGGAAAGTTAGTCGCGAACATGCTGCGGCCGACACCAAGGCCGCGATCGCCTCCTCTACATAGGGGCGGATCGACGCCGTGGTCCAGGACCAGTCGCCCATGCCGAGACCGGAGATCTTGCAGGCGACGTTCGGCGCTTGCGCCAATCGGTGCATGCCCTTTTTCCAGGCGTTGAAATGCTCAGGGCCGTCGACCTGCATGCCGGTGTGGTTGAGAATGATCTGGACGTCGGGAAAGTCGTGCGCGAGCTGGAGAAACTCTTCCATCTGCGGATAATAGAGCTGCAAGTCGAAGCTTAGCCGGCGCTTTGCCAGTTCCCGGAAGCCGCGCCGCCATTCTAGCGTCCGGCTGACCTCTGGCCGCGCCTGATAGGTCTTGGCGGGGTCTGCATGATAGTTCATCGACTGCCTGATACCCCGGAAGTTCGGATACTCCATGTGCCGGTCGAGGAGTTCGCCGACATCGGGTTTGGACAGGTCGGCATAGCCGACGATGCCATGCGGAAAGCCTCGCTTGTTGGCGATTTCCTGCAGCCAGCGCGTCTCCCCGACCGGATCGCTGGGATCGAACCCAACGTCCAGATGCACCGATTTCACGAGGTTCTGGTTCCTGGCGTCCTCAAGATAGTCGTCGAGACGATAGCTCTTGCGGATCGCTTCGTAGTCGCCGAAGGCCGACGGCTTAACCCGGTCGGTCAGCCACGGATAGTAATTAACTTCCAGGTCCCAGAGATGATGGTGCGGATCGATGAACGGCAGCTCGGCCACGGTCAGGATTCCTCGCTCGGGATCTGGACCCGCCGGCCTCTGCCGGCGGGTCCAGAGGGTGGCGGTCAGTTGCTCGGGGGAAAGACGCGGGCGATGACCTTCTTGGCCTCGGGACTGTCGACCTTGTCGGCGGTAACGAGCGGCATGACCAGGGCCAGGTCCTGGGTCACCGGCGCGCCCGTCAAGGCGTTGTAGACCTGTTGGGTGCCGTCGATGCCTTGGCCGACCGCCTCCTGAAAGAAGATGCCCTGGATCGCTCCCTTCTTGAGCAGCGCGATCGTCGTGGGCGAGCCGTCTGCAACGGTAATGCCGATCTTGCCGGTCAGGCCGCGGGTCTCGGCAACCTTGGCGGCGCCGGTGCCGGCTTCGTCATACATACCGTAAATGGCCTTGACGTCGGGATTGGCGGTTAAGAGGTCGTTTGCCTGGGTGACGGCTTCGTTGATGGTGAGGCCGCGTGTTTCCAGTATCTGGACGAGGTCGCACCCGTTGGCGGCGAAGGCTTCCTTGGCGCCCTTGAGATATTTCTGCGCATTCTCCCGATCCTGCGGCAGCGACAGCATGCCAACCTTGTTGCCGCCACGCTCCTTGGCGAGCTCGCAGGTGAATTTGCCTTGCGCCTTGCCGGTCTCATAGTTGTTGGCGGTGACCGAGCATGTGTAGTTGGTGAGGCCTGGCTGCGGCCCGATGCCGGCGAATGCGATCGGCACTTTCTGCTTCGCCAGATAGTCGAGCAGCGGCGGTGTCGATGTCGAGCTGACGGGGCCGATCACGATGGCCGAGACGCCTTTGGTCACCGCGGTCCTGGCATTGTCCATCTGCTTGGCGGGTGAGTTTTCCGACGTGTACTCGACATAGTCCATGCCGAGTTCCTTGGCCTTCTCCTTCACGCCGTAGCCGACCCATTGCCAATAGGAAATGTCGAGTGATGGGGCGATGTAGGCGACGGTCTTCTTGTCTTCGGCGTACGACGCGCTTGACAAGGCGGCCGTCGCCAAAGCTGCAATCAGGATGCTCTTCAACTTCATCTTGGTTCCTCCCGTTGATGATCTAGATGCGGTTCTTGTTGCTGAAGCGGTCGATCAAAACCGCGAGCAGGATTGCGGCGCCTGTGACGGAGCCTTGCCAGAAGCTGTTCACGCCAATGAGGTTCACACCGTTCTGGATGCAGGTGATCATCAGCGCGCCCAGCACGGCACCGATCGCGCTGCCGGTTCCGCCAAAAAGGCTGGCCCCGCCAATGACCACAGCGGCAATCGCCTGCAGCATCAGGCTCGCCCCTGCCGTGGCTTCGGCGTTGAGGATGTAGCTGACCGTCAGCAGCCCCGCGAAAGAGGCAAGCAGGCCCGAAGCGACATAGGCCGCGAACTTGATGCGCAGAACCGGGATGCCAAGCAGCCGTGCCGCAATTGCCGACGAGCCGACGGCATAGAACCAGCGTCCGACCACGACCTTGCGCAGCACATATTCCAGCGCGACCATCAGTACGATGCAGACCACGAGATGGTTGGGCATGCCGGGGACGATCTCGCCGGAATTCAGGAGCCAGAAATCCGGTGCGCCGATCGGCATCGAACGGCCGTTGGTGACGATGAAGGCCAGGCTGCCCGCCACCGCGTAGGTGATGAGCGTGACGACGAAAGGCGCGAGCCCGACGACCGTGACCAGAAGACCATTGATCGCGCCGAACCCCAAGCCGACCGCCAGGCCGGCGGCGCTGGCGGTCAGTCCGTCAGCGCCATTGGCCATCGCCAGCGCGGTCACCATCCCGGTCAGGGAAAAGATTGAACCGACCGAAAGATCGATGCCGCCGGTGACCACGACCAGCAAAACACCGAGCGACATGATGATGAGAGGCGCGGCGGCCTGGACGATGTTCTGCAAATTACCCATGCTGAGTGCGGCGGGCACGAACATGCCAACGGCCAGCAGCAGGACCACGATTGCCGCTGCAATCGCGGCTTCCGTGCGGTAGGACAAAAGAACTGCTGGGACGCGTGACGTGGCGCTCCGGAGTTTGCTGGTGGTCGTGTTGCCGTTGGTCGCGTCGGTCATGCCGCCATCCCCGTCAGTTCGGCGAGCCCGTCTTCGGTGTAGTGCTCCTCAGGCAGGAATCCCTTTGGCTGCCCATCGGTGTCGAAGGCGAAAATGGCATCGCAAAGCTCGAGCAGTTCGACATTCTCGGTCGACCACCAGATGATGATCGCGCCGGCGTCGGCCATCTCCCGGATCAAGCCGTAAATGTCATGCTTGGTGCCGATGTCGACGCCCCGCGTCGGCTCTTCCAGCACCACCATCCTGAGCGGCAACCCAAGCCAGCGTGCCACGAGAAGCTTTTGCTGGTTGCCGCCGGACAGCGAAGCGGCAGGTCCCAGATCGAGGCGGCTTTCAACTTCAGCGCCGAAACGAGATCGCGACATTCCTGCCTCTCCGCCGCGGCAACGATCCGCCGCCTCTCGCGAACCCTGCGTGCTGCAAGCACGTTGTCGACGATGGGAAGCTGAGAAAGGATGCCCTTGGTTGCCCGGTCGCCCGAGACGAAGCCAATGCCTGCGCGCGCCGCTGCCGCTGGAGACGAGAACCGGTCGGCAAAACCCTCTCTGGAAAGGCGCCAGCCAGCTCCAAGCCCGGCGCCCACAAGGGGAGCTATGAGACCGGTCGGACCCGCGGGTGCGCCGGCCAGTCCCAGGATGGTGCCAGACGAAATCGCGATCCTGACATCTCCAGGGCCAAGGAGTTCGACGGGGGCGCCCTGTCGGCGGCGTTTTTGCGGGTTGCGGTGCATTGCCGGACCCTGTGCGGGTTGTCCCATCTGCTGGACGATCTCGGCGTCGCTAAGCAGGGCAAGTGACGTGGCATTGGCGATCGTGACGCCATCGCGCAAAATCGTGCAGACATCGCAGAGCGCGCGGATTTCCCGCATGCGGTGAGAAACAAAGACGATGCCGATGCCTTCCTCGTGCACCAACCGCTTGAGCACCCAGAAGAGTTTGGCTGTCTCGCCGGCGGTGAGGTTGGCCGTGGGCTCGTCGAGAAGCAGGACTTCCGCTCCAGTGGAAAGGGCACGAGCGATCTCGACAATCTGGCCTTCATGAAGCGACAATTTGCGTGCTGGCAGATCGATGATCTCTTCGCCGATCGCCGGGTCGATCAGCTGGAGCGCTCTAAGGGCAATTTCACGCATGCGGCGACGGCTGATCTGCGACGAGCCCGACCTTGCATGTACGATGCCGATGTTTTCCGCGACCGACAGCTCGGGCAACAGCGCCAGCTCCTGATGCACCACCGCGATGATCGGGCTGGTGCGGCCGGCCTTCGACGAGGCGACGTTAATTTCGCCGGCATCGCGTGATGTCAGCCCCGTGATGATGCGGATGAGAGTGCTTTTGCCGGCGCCGTTACCGCCCAGGAGCGCGTGGATTTCGCCAGCCCGGACCTGAAAGCTTAAACCCCGTAGGACACGGGTTGCGCCATAACTTTTTTCGACATTGGCAGCTTCGATCAGGGGCTTCCTGGTCGATACCTGTCCAACTCCCGGCACGTTGCCGGCGCTACCCAAGCTTTGGGTTGAACCCGGTTCCATCCTGTATCTCCTCCCGAGACGACAGGATCATGCGACTGATTGACATTCGGCTCAATTCTCGTTTCTTAACATTCTGTGTAGCTGAACTTAACTAACTGACCAGAAAGATGTCGGATATCAAGTTCAATTCGATGACCCATTTCGAGGCCGTCGCCCGGCTCGGCGGCGTGGCAAAGGCTGCGCAGGAGTTGCAGGTGACACCTTCAGCGGTCAGCCAGCAACTGCGGTTGCTCGAACACCAACTCGGCGTGCGGCTTTTCCAGCGAGAAAAGCGCCATCTCTCGCTGACCATCGACGGCGAACGACTTTTCCAGACCACGACCCAGGCCTTCGAATCCATTCGTGAGGTGCGAAACGCCATTGTTCGCCAGCGCGAAAGCTTCCAGCTCAGCCTTCGCGTCAGTCCTTCTTTCGGCGAGAAGTGGTTGGCGCCCCGGTTGGCTGAATTCAGCAAGGACTATCCGAGCTGGAACCTGCGAGTGGACGCGACGCCCAATTTCTCGGACTTCGAAACCGAGGTCATCGATCTCGATCTTCGTTATGGCGACGGCGGCTGGGCTGGCCTTTATTCGGATTGCGTCGTCAACGACCTCATCCTTCCCATGTGCTCGCCATCCTATCTGGCCGAGCTGCGCGAACTGTCAGTCGATCCACGCGAGCAGCTTCGTCATGCGAGACTGATTGACAGCGTGAAGGCCTATTTCCGCTGGGACTATTGGCTGCCGCGCAACGGCATCCAGGGTGCTCGGATGACCTACCCTTATCGTTTCGACCGTTCATCGATGTCAGTTCAGCTGGCGAAGGACGGAGCAGGTGTCGTCCTGGAAAGCACGACAATCGCGTTCGAGGATCTCGTGTCGGGTTCCCTGGTGCCGGTATCGACCGAGTTCGACGTCATTGAGTTTCCCGGCTATTGGCTGGTCTGTCCTTCCAGGCACATGAACCGGCGCGCGGTTCGCTTGTTTTCCGATTGGGTATCTCGGGTTGGCCAGCGCGACACCGATCGCGCACGTCAGTTTTTGTCGGAGAGCGGGCTGCATATATCGTTCGAACGACGCCCTCATTTTGGCACGCCGGATGACAGAGCGGCAACGATGTCGTGATCAGGATTTCAGAAGAGAACTGGTGGTCTTTCGCTTGTATCGTTCGGCATAATCGAGGCAGCTCTCGGCCCTCCCGCGAAATTTCAGATCAGGCGTACTGGCACAGCCTTGCGCTTGTGGCCTCCGGTCGCACGTTGCAGATCGCAGCGAAGGTCGACCGGATTTTCGCAGCCTCATCGACACCGTGGCAGGGTCTAGGCCACAGCGAAGCAATCTTTTGAAATGCGACGCTTGAAATCGGTCAATATGCGCATTGGGCTCACCCGCCCAGGCGGAATCCAAGCGGGGGAAATCTGGACTTAGTTCTAAGCGGTTAGCGCTGGCCGACGGCCGCTCAAGCCAACAGAAATACCAACAAAATTCTTCTGTGGATTGGTTCTGTTCCCGAATATTGCCATTCCCCCAGCCCCATCGCTCCTGAACCTTATCTCTGGGGCCGATCCGACTATTTCCGAGTTTGGCTCGGATTGTCTCCTCGATTGCTTTCACAAATCGGGAGAGCCTCGAACGATCGCCGTCACCGAAGTGTTTGCCGGTCCGACTGCGCAGGAGCTCGCGGCCTCGTTCATCGTCAGTCCGATCATGCACCATTTGGGCGTATCCAGGTGCCTAAGAACGCAGGCTGCGGTCAGGTCGGGACCTGTAAATGGGGCGCAAAATGGATCGATTCTCTATTCACGGCGGAGACATGGAGTGAGACATGGATGAGAGGTGGCCTGATATCCCATATCTGCCGTGGCGCGATACAGCCCTGCGCTGCAGCTCTACGCACAGATCGTGCGCAAATATCGGCTCGCGCGAACACCGTGGGTGAACCACTCATGGCATGCGATGTTCTACCCGAACGCCCGTGGGTTCACCACCGGCCTGGTGCCGGATAGCGTGGGTGAGATCGAGTTGAGCTTCGACCTTGTCGATCACCAGCTTGTCGGTACATCCACCGATGGACGGACAGCACGCGTCGCATTCGCTGATCGAGCGGCCCTATGACAGCGAGGCTGTCGCGCGGTCTTTAGGGCGTTCATATCAGTGTCGGTAGTGCTCCAAAGGTTCCGGGCCTCATATTTGGGCAAAGTCAGCCCCGTTCATCTCTTCTGGGGTAGCTTCGGGTATGCGTCGCATTCTTGCATCTACACGTTCGACGAGCTGCGGCAGATGGAGCTGCGGATTGCTGAAGTCAACCGCGAGGCGATTGCCTTTCAAAGCGATACCGCACGTCGATTAATGACTATCCCGGGCATTGGTCCACTCGCGGCGAGGGCGCTTTTGGCAGCAGCTGGATCTGCCCGACAGTTCAAAGAGGCCCGCGATATGGCAGCTTGGGTCTTGTTCCCAGAGAATACTCTACGGGAGAGAAACGAAGCTGTTGGGAATAAGCAAGCGCGGCAACCGATATCTGCGCCGGATGATCATCCATGGCGCCCGCTCCTGCGTGACACACCTTGATCGCTCGCGATATCACCTTGGCGCCTGGCTTGATGGACTTCAGGCACGCATGCACACTAACAAGGTCACCGTCGCCTTGGCGGCCAAGATTGGGCGGATCGCATGGGTAGTGATGACTAAGCCCGGCGCAAGCTACGAACGGCGGGATCCGGCCTCTAGCTGATCCCATTTGTTCCAGACTGCGAGGCTCGTGAAAGTGAGGACGAGACAGTCGATCGGCGCGCCATAAGCCCTGTGCAAAAAAGCGGGTTGTGAGCCCGACCATTTATTTGGGAACCGCACGGGCGGATCTCATCATGGCCTGGCCGCGACAGCGGCCCACTTGCAAGAGGCCGGATACATTTGTGCAGACTGCATCGTCCTGATCGAAACGACCCTTACACAGGGCGGGTCAACATTTTTTGAAAGCAGCTCGCGAAGGGCGGCCGCGTCGAGCATCTGCTCAGCCAGAAGCTTCTTCAGCTTCGCGTTCTCCTTTTCCAAGGCCCTCAGCCGCTTCGCCTCGGAAACGTCCATGCCGCCGAATTTGGCCTTCCAATTGTAGATCGTCGCTTCGGAGATCCCATGCTTGCGAGCCAAGTCCAGCATGTCCGATCTATCCATATTACGAGTGTAACCCGTTTCGACGTTGACGCTTCAGAATTTTGGATCTTCATTAAAGGACACGCTCAAATCGGCGCATTCGATATTGAACGGAGGTCCACGTGCCGCTCGGAAAACTTACATCATCTCACCCGAGGTTCAGTCAAAGTGGAAACAGCGTTCGGCTATCACGTGGATTGAGTACGCTTCTTGATAACGGCGGGTATTTTGCCGCTTGTGAAGCAGATACTTCCCCCCCGGATCCCATTGCTCTCGGTCACGGCGAGAAATATCTCGATCTTGCCGATCAGGATCAGTGTCGGGTCCAACTTGAAGCCGGAACTTCAGCTCCGGTAGAGGAAGCGCAAACTGGAGCGGCCGATGAGAAGGAGCAGCCATGGCTACCGTGAAAGTCGATATAAATAACTTCCAGTCGGAAGTTCTGGAATCCGCAGCACCCGTCGTCGTCGATTTCTGGGCCGAATGGTGCGATCCCTGCAAGATGATTGCTCCGAGCCTCGAGGAAATCTCCGTCGAGATGGAAAGCAAGATCAAGGTCGCCAAGCTCAACATCGATGAAAACCCGGAACTCGCCGCCCAATTGGGCGTGCGCTCCATTCCGACGCTCGCGATCTTCAAGGGCGGCGAAGTGGCCGATTTCTTGGTCGGCGCCAAACCGAAGACAGCTCTTTTGAACTGGATTTCGAACGCTGCCTGATCGATATCGCTCAATCTGTACCGCAATGAAAAAACCGTAGATTCTCCCCGTAAAGCGGTAGGGTTCACAGTGATTTACGGGCCTTTGTACAGGGCTCAGCCCTTTGAGCTTCAGCCTGATGTCGAAGCGATCGAGTGGCGAAGAAGCTTTTCATTGCGGCGTTGTCGAGGCAGTTGCCGCTGCGTGAATGCTGCGGCTTTCAAGCATGCCGTTGCAGTCTCGCGTGACCGCCCTCAAACCAATGATGCCCTGTTGTTCACAGGCTTTAGGCGATGCGTTTTGCTGGATCGGAGAGGGAATATGGGCAGCACCGGAGAGTTGGTCGGACAAGAAGGGCGTCCTGATAGCGAAGGAGGCCCGCATCGCATCTCCGACGCAATGTCGGACCAGCATAAGGCGCGCGAAGACCAGCATAAGGCGCGCGAAGAGACGCTTGCCATCGCCGGCGCGGTGGTTGCCCGCGACGGCAATCTCGACGGATTTTCGGATTCAGAGTTGGCCGATTTGGTGAACGGCTTCAGCAGATGGCCGGACCAGCAGAAGACGCGCGAAGCGACTGTTGCCATCGCCGGCGCGGTGGTTGCCCGCGACGGCAATCTCGACGGATTTTCGGATTCAGAGTTGGCCGATTTGGTGAACGGCTTCAGCAGATGGCCGGACCAGCAGAAGACGCGTGAAGCGACGGTTGCCATCGCCGGCGCGGTGGTTGCCCGCGACGGCAATCTCGACGGATTCGCGGATCAAAAATTGGCCAATCTGGTGAACGGTTTCGGCAAGTGGCCGGAAGAAGAAAAAGCACGCAAGGGGATCGTTGCCATCGCCGGCGAGCTCGGTTCCAAGGGCCGTCGTTTCACTACTTTCAGCACGCCTGCGCTAGCCAGGATCGCCAACGGTCTGTCGCGCGGTATCGAGGAGGGAGAGACCGCCGGCGAGGTCGCGGAACCCGCCTTGCTGAAGGACCGGCTGCATCAGCTGGCGCACTACCTCCAATATGCCGAGGATCGGCTGCAGCAGGCCGATGTCCATGCCATCGCGAGCATATTCAAGGCGTTGGGCAAGGCGCAGTTGTCGGACGATTTCGGTGCGCTGGCACAGCGGGGGCTGGACAGGCTCGAGGTGTTACGTGCCGCTCCCGGGTTTAAGCTCGACAACAACCTCGAGACGATGGGCAATCTTTGCGCCTCCCTGCTGCCACTAGCTCGCAGCCCGAAGCCGATGTTGCGCTGGCACCGCAAATCGACGCTGAACCTGCTCAACGCCATCCAGCCGGTGGTGGAACACAAGATCGATGCCCATCTCAAACGAGGCCAGGCCGAGCGCACCAGCGACGCCAATTCAAGCCGCTGCCCGGCGCTTTCGATCTATCAGGTGCTCAAGACCCGGGCGGTGCTGGAGACGCTCTATCGGCGGCCCTATGTCGACGGCGACGAGCGCGCCTTGCAGGCCAGGCAGGAAGAGCTGCACGGCAAGACCAGGCAGATCCTGGACAGTTCCCGCGCCCTCATCTACGCCGACCTTTCCCACATGAGCTGGAGCGTGATCGCCGAGATCGAGGCGAAGGAGCCGCTCGAAGCGCTCGACACCTTCATGGCGCAGAACGCATCGATGATCCAGGCCCAGCATGCAGCCGCCAGCTTCGATGTCCATGGCGTCCTTCAGGCCATGGACCACGAGCCGAAACCGCCGCAAGGCGATGCCGGACTGATGCGGCTGCCGGTGGTCGACATGCAAGGCCGGCCGCTGGCCAGCGAAGCCGAGTTGCGATATTCCATTTTCCACCGCTTGACCTCGGGCTCGGTGAAGGTGTTGGCGGTGCAGCTAAAGGGAACTCCGACTGGCGCCATGCTGACACGCACGTTCACCGTGGAGGGCGTGCCCTACCGCATGGACCTGTTCGGCGGCAGCAAACTGAAGCCGCCGCAAAAGAGCCTGAACCAGCTTGCCTCTCACCTGCCCTTCACGGCCGCAGAGGCCCCAAGCGGCAAGCTTTTGGCGATCCCCTATGCCGAGACGGCTCCGGGTACGGCCTTTGAGCAGCTGTCGCGGGACTGGGCGCCGTTCAAGGAAGCCTATTACTATACCCAGCGCCGCGGATTTGCTGCGCCGCCGGGCATCCCCGACATTGGCCCGCATGATTATGCGCTGGAAGGGTGCTTCAAGCTGTCCCTTCTGCCCGACCGCCCCGCAGGAGCAGTGCATCCCTTCCGGTTAGAGGGGCGAGACGGCGAGATCGCCTTGCGGCCGCATGACGGCTGCGGCTTCATCAGGGCCTCACTGGCCGAGCGCATGCCGTCCATTGCCCGGGCTCGCCACGACGCTCCCGAGCGGATGCCTGCCTATGCCGATAAAAAGCAATCGGCGGTACCGCCCTCGGCGCTGCAACATTATCCGCGCAGCGTCGAGGTGGCACAGGAGACCCGCGAGAAGGCTCTGGCTTGGCTCGAAACCCATCAAAGCCTCACCGCCGAGGAGCTGTTCCGGACGGTCACGGGCGGGCATATCGAGGGTCCGGGCGCTATCGCCGTGCCGTCCAGCGACGAATGCCTGCATGTGCCGACCGGCAAGAGCAAGACCTTGACCCGTGACGCTGGCGTGCTTGTCGGACGCTCCCCCTATGACAAGCCCAACCTGCGCCCGTTCGCCGCCGACCGGGTCAGGTCGGCGCGCGATGGCGATCGGACCGCGGCGTTCCTGGATCGGTGCGTGGCCTTCCAATACAGCTTCAACGTCGCGCACAGGTCGGGGGCTGGGCTTGCCGCCGACGACCCGACCTTCTTTGCCAAAGGCATCTTGATCGTTGTGCCCGACGAAATGTGGCCAGCGGCCTTCGCCGAGCGCGGGGTGGTGATGTCTGCCGAGGACGTAAAGTGCCATTCGCGCTGGCTGGAGAAAAAGGACCGGGTCAAGGCCGACACCGCGCTCGAGTGCGTCGGCATCCTGCAGGCGACGGAGGTGTTCGCGCCCGGCTCTTTGGTTGCGGTTCCGAGCGTCGAACAAAAAATGCTCGACGGCGATTTTGACGGCGACCCGGTCGTCATCATCGGCGACCAGCCTCGTCTTTACGAGCATGTGCGCCAGTTCGACGCGCAGCTGCAGGCGCGCGGCATCGCCTCGATGAAGCCGCCGAAGTCGCACACGCCGGCCATTGAGAAAGGCGGCTACCAGTTCAGCCGGTCCAAGCAGATCCTGTCGGCCACCGGGCTGGTGCTGGAGACCTACAGCTGCCTGCAGCGCGACCTGCTGGCGCAGCCGCTGGAGGCGCAACGCTGGTTTGCCGAGCGTGCCATCTTCGGCACCTACGAGGGAATTCATCATGAGCTCAAGGCCGACATCCGCGCACTGTTGCAGGAAGATCGGCCAGATGGCCAGACCCTCCGTGACCTCATCGCCAGGGCGGGGGAAGACAGAAAGGCCGCCAGGCATCCGGTGGCCTGCGAACTGGCCGGGTTGCTAGTGGCTGAGCTCCAGGACTGGAACCTGCAGCTCAATAGCGAGCCGGCTCATGAGCAGTCGGACGTCAAGCAGCAGTTAGCGCTATCCGTGGCCTCAACCGGCGCGAAGCCTGCCGTCAGCGCCGACGCCGGCGCGCTCTTCCCGCAACTCAGCGAATCCTATCCGGCAACCGCTGACGCCAGGAAGCGCATCGATTTCCTGCTCAACTGCTACCAGCCGCGCATTGATCCGCGGCCCGACGGCTACAAACCGGACGATCTGCATGAAAGCGCCATCAGTCTGTTGAGCGTCGGCATCAAGGTCGGCACTGACGCCTACAAGTCCGATACCGGTGCGCGGATGTTCATGCAAAAAACCACCGGATTGCAGCGGCTCTTGGAGCGGAGGCCGGGCTTCAAGTCGGCGCCCTATGTCAAGGCGCAGGCGGCAAAGCTCCACCAGGGCCTGTTCGACGTCGATGGCAGCCTGGCAAATCTGAAGGACAACCCCACGCTGGCGGCCTCGGTCATGGAGGCCTCGATCAGCCTCGCCGTCGAAAAGCGCATCCTGCCCAGCGCCTTAGCAATCTCGGCCGACGACGACCGCGCCAGCAGGATAACGCTGAGCAGCGAACAGGCCCAGGAGCGCGCCAGGCTCGAAGCCGCCCCCGCCGAAGCGCAAGAAAGCGCGATTAACGAAACTGTGCATGCGGTTGCCGAGCTTTTGCGGCAGGACGGCATCGAGGTGAAGGTGCCGCATCTGGATCAACGGTCGCGCGGGCAGGTCTGGATAGCCGACGAGTTGACCGATCAGAGCGTGAACGCGCCGGAGGCCCAACTGGTCACCAATGCCGTGCGCCATGTCTTCGAGATCCCGGACGAGGCTTTTACGCGCGCCTTCAGGAAGGCGGCACTGACCTTCGAGGAGCGGGACTGCAGCGAGGTCGAGACCACCAACTGGTTCATCAGGAAGGAGACGCCGGGGTTACGCGGCGTTCACACGGCGTTCAGAACCGCGCAGAACTATCGCTTCGAGCTCGAGTTCCATACGCCGGCCAGTTACCAGGCCGAGCTCGCGCAGCGCGCGCAGGGCGAATGCAAGGAGGTCCCCATTCCCCGTGGTGCCTGGGAGATATTACACTGGAGCTCGTCAGGAGAAAGCAGGTCGAGGGCGGCAGGGACCTCCAGATCGCCCACCGTCGCAAGACAACAGATTGCGGTCGCTCGCTCGCCGCAAGCCGGCGAGATCCTCGCGGCCCTCGGTACGCGGCCGGTCGTGCTCGTCGGCATGCCGGCGAGCGGCAAGTCGACCATCGGCGCTCAGCTTGCCAAGGAGTTGGGGGTGGAGTTTGTCGACATCGATAAGCGTATCGTCGCCGAGCACGGCAATCTGATGGAGATGTTCGCCGACCCTGACCGCGGCGAGGCGCACTTCAGGGACCTGGAGACCAAAGAGCTCGCCAAGCAGTTGGAGAGAGGGTCCATCGTCATCGCAAGCGGCGGAGGCTGCTTTGGCAAGGAGTCCAATCAAGCCCTGATTCTTAACAAGGCGAGGTCGATCTGGCTCGACACCGATCTGAAAGAGCTCCGCAGGCGCCTCAAGAAGGACACCAGCCGGCCGCTGCTGCAAGGCGCCGACATCGAGCAGAAGGTTGACCAGCTGTACGAAGAGCGCAGTCCGTCCTACCAAAAGGCCGATATCAGGTTGCCCCTCGTCCCGCCCTTTCAAAAAGACAAGAAGGACGCCCGCATTTGCGTGAAGGAACTCTACGCTTTCCTGTGCAGCGACAGAGAAGCCGCTCTGCCCGCTGCCGAGGGTTCACGTGTCTCCGGTGCTTCCGGCACAGCCATCAGCATGTCCCCAACACCGCAGCGCATGCACGATGATCATAACAACGGCTACGATCGCGGGGGCGGCGTCGTGGAAATCATCCAGGCGCCGGCGGCACCATTGAGTGAAGGGGAACGCCCGCCGCCCCTCGACACCCTCACCGCCGACCCGCAGCCTTTGCTGGCCGGCAATAACGCACGAGCGGATTTAGCGTCTTCCACGAGAAGCAGAGAACGCTCAAGAGGACAATAAGCTTTAGCGGCAACAATCAAGGGTTCTTTCGCAGGTTTAGCGCAGCGTGCGGGTTCGCGCCGAATGCTAATAAAAAGTGGGAATCGCATGCATAAGTCGTGAGAAGCCTGATGGCCGAGTTGATGCGGCCTGGATGACACAGGAGGATTCGCCGCACAAAGACGAACCGCCGGTGCCGGGTCGCGAGCCAAATCCTGGTGATAGACCGGGAAGGATCAGCTCCGAGTCTAAACGAGGGCATTACGTTGAAAGTACGCTAAACAACGCGCTAAGGTCGAACGGAGAGTGAACGCCCGGATGCTCGCTGTCGATACGCCATTTGCGTCTTGTACCGTTACGCCGCTTTGGACAGAGGCTTTGCCACGACCGTTCTGGAGTGGAGTGGAAAGTGGCCCGACGAGCGCTTCTCAAAGAACACGAGCGAAAAGCGCTATTCGACATTCCGGTGAAGCCAGTCTGACCCTCCACTATTCTCCTTCGCCGGCCGATTTGATGGAAATCCAGCTACGGCGCCGTGAACACAATCAGCTCGGCTTTGCGATCCAACTTTGCATGTTCAGGTTGTATGCTCGTCGTGAGGAAACCCGCAGCAATCACCTTGCTCACCTCCTGGGTTATTTGCAGAAGCGAAACGCAACAGCCGAAGATCGGCGTGCCGCATTGCTGTCGGCAATCGAGAAAGCCTCAACAACAGACGCGGGTGCTTCGATAGCTGGCGTCATCGCAGCGGAGTTCCGCAATCGAAATTCGCTGCTCCCGGCAGCCAACATCATTGAGCGGATGGGGATCACGGCGCGGGCCATTGCCCGGCGACGGGCAGAGGGGCCACTGATCGAAGCGATACCAGCTGATCGGCTTGCATCGTTGGACGTGTGTTTGGAGGTCGACCCGACGATCAGTCAAACGCGCTTTCATTGGTTGAGATCAGCGTCAGAAGCGCCTGGAGCGTCAAACCTGGTTGGACTGACCGAGCGGATCACGTTTCTGCCGACGCTGGAGATCGACCCCGCGTTACATGTCCGCATTTCTTCGGGACGTTGGGATCAGATGATATACGAAGGCAATGCCACGCCAGCATGGCTGGCCAACGACTTCAACGCCAGCCGTCAGCACGCCCTGATCGTGGCGCAGGTCATCAAACTCGGCCAGAAGCTTACCGATGATTCCGTGACGATGTTTATCAAGTTGATGGGGAGGCTGTTCTCGCAAGCCAACAGCCGCAAGAAGCAGCGGCACATGGACTGACGACACGCCGCCCCTTCGCGTCGATCGCGAAATGCGTGTTTCGGTAAGTCCCGGACGCCGATTTCACTAAGTCCCGGACAGTGATTTCAGTAAGTCGCGGACAGCATTTCCGCTAAGTCCCGGACAGTTTCCGGGGCGGATTTGACGGTCGGTTCTCGGCTGCGCCGTTCTGGCATTTTGACCTCTCACGATGACGTTGAGAGGGGCCATGCCAAGACGGAAGCAAACGAGACAGACGACGGTGAAGGACATCCGAGCGATCTTGCGCCTGACGCATGAGCATGGCCTTTCGGTGCGTGCGGTATCGGAACGGCTGAAGATCAGCAAGACGACGGTTTCGACCTATCTGTTACGCGCGAGCGAGGCGGGGCTTTCGCGTTGGCCGTTGCCGCCCGGCTACGACGACGATGCGGCGCTCGAGCGGCTTCTGTTCCGCCGGATGGGCCGGCCGCCACAGGATCTGAGTGAGCCCGACTGGGCGCTGATCGTCCGGGAGCTGAAGCGCAAGGGCGTGACGCTGACGCTGTTGTGGCAGGAGTATCGCGCTGCCCATCCCGACGGTTACGGCTACACCTGGTTCTGCGAGCACTTCGCCGCTTTCGAGCGTCGGACGAGCGCAACGTTCCGCAATCGGCATGCGGCGGGCGCGGTGATGCAAACCGACTATGCCGGGCAGACGGTGCCGATCATCGATCCTGCTACCGGCGTCATCCACGCCGCCCAGATCTTTGTCGCGGTGCTGGGCGCATCCAATCTGACCTTCGCCTTTGCCAGCTCCAGTCAAAAGCTGCCGGACTGGATCGAGGGCCAGGTACGAGCGCTCGCCTTCTTCGGCGGCGTCACCAGAGCGATCGTGTGCGACAACCTGAAGGCCGGTGTCGTCAAGGCGCTGTGGTTCGAGCCGACGCTCAACGCGACCTTTGCCGCCATGGCCGAGCACTACGACACCACCATCCTGCCGACCCGCAGCCGCAAGCCGCGCGACAAGGCCAAGGTCGAGGGCGCGGTGCTGATCGTCGAGCGCTGGATTCTGGCACGGCTGAGGAATCGATCCTTCTTCTCGATCGCCGAGCTCAACGCGGCGATCGCCGAACTGCTCGAGGAGTTGAACAACCGGCCGATGCGCCATATCGGCCAAAGCCGCCGCGAACTGTTCGAGGAGATCGAGCGGGCTGCCTTGAAGCCGCTGCCGGCGGCACCGTTCGAATACGCCGAGTGGAAGTCGGCGAAGGTCCATCCTGACTACCACGTCGAGGTCGACAAGACCTTCTACTCGGTGCCGCACCGGCTGATCGGGCGCACCGTCGAGGTGCGGCTCACTCATCGAGTGGTCGAGATCTTCCACGATCACCAGCGTGTCGCCAGCCATGTGCGTCGCTCGCAGCGTTCCGGCCATGTCACCGTCAACGAACACATGCCCAAGGCGCACCAGCGCTATGCCAACACCACGCCGGCCAGCCTGATCAGCCGGGCGGCCAGGATCGGCCCCAACGCCGCCGTCCTGGTCGAGCGCATGATGCACGACCGGCCACATCCGGAGCAGGGATACCGCTCGGCCATGGGCATCCTGTCGCTGGCGCCGCGCTATGGGCCGGAGCGTCTCGATGCCGCCTGCGAGCGGGCGCTGCTGATCAACGCGATCGCCTACTCCTCCGTCACCGCCATCCTCAAAGCCGGCCTCGACCGAGCCAGCTCCGCAGAACCGGCAAAGCCGACACCCCAGCACGCCAACATCCGCGGCTCCACCTATTACCAGTGAAGGAAAGGAAGAAAGAATGCTGACGAACCCCACCCTCGACCAGATGCAGGCCCTCGGTCTGGCCGGCATGGCTGCCGCCTGGCGCGAACTGGCCGAACGGAACAACGCCAACGAGCTCAGCCGTGACGAGTGGCTCGGCCTAATGCTCGACCGCGAGGTCGCCATGCGGGCCGACAAGCGCGTCCGGAACCGGCTCGCCTCAGCCAGGCTGCGCTTTCCCGAAGCCTGCATCGAGGACATCGACTTTGCCGCGCCGCGCGGGCTCGACCGGCGCGGCACCATGGCGCTCGCCCAGGGCGAATGGCTGAAGGCGCATGAGAACCTGATCGTCACCGGCCAGACCGGAACCGGCAAGTCGTGGCTGGCCTGCGCCTTCGGCCGGCAAGCGGCACGGCTCGATCATTCCGTGCTCTATGTGCGCGTGCCGCGCCTGTTCGAGGATTTGGCGCTCGCCCGTCTCGATGGCCGCTTCCCACGCCTCATCGACAAGCTCACCCGCGCGCAACTGCTCATCCTCGACGACTTCGGGACCCACTCCCTCACCGACCAGCAGCGCTTCCATCTGTTCGAAATCGTCGAGGAACGCTATCGGCGCAAATCCACCCTGATCACCGCCCAGGCCCCCGTGGCCAAATGGCATGACCTGATTGCCGACCCCACCGTCGCCGACGCCATTCTCGACAGGATCGTCCACAACGCCCACCGCATCGTGCTCCAGGGCGACAGCATGCGAAAGCAAAAAGCCGCGCCCCTCTTGACCGGCGCCGAAAACGGCGAAATCAATCATCCATGAACGCAACAAGGCACCCGAGAACCGACACCGCCAAACTGTCCGCGACTTAATGAAACAGCTGTCCGCGACTTAGCGGAATCACTGTCCGGCTTTTGCGAAATGCGCAGCGAAACGCTGCCTTATCGTCCCTGTGTCGGGTTGATGATCCTCAGTATCGACGGCCTGGTCTGGTCGGGCGCCGCAATGCAGAACAGGACAATGAATATGCCGGTGCAACGCAACTGTGGCAAATGCCGCAAGGCGGCATCGACAAGGGCGAGGAGCCGCTGCNNCGGCCTATGCAGGATCTGCCGGGCCTGATCGTGCCGTTCAAGGGCAAGGTCTATGAGGATGTGGTGGCTGCGTTCCGGCACCTCGTGCAATAGCCTTCCTCAGACCTGGAACCGATTACAGTAAACACGCTCGGCGAGTGCACAAGGGGATAGCGGCGGCGAACGGGATTACTGCCTGCGTCGATCCAGGATTTTCGGAAGGAAAATTTGCGCGTTGGCGTTCCATTCGCTGTGATATTATGCTGGTTACGACCTGCTGCGTGGAGTGTCGCGCATGGCTGTTGGACGGAAAGCCGAAATAGGTCAAAGCGCGTTTGATCCCCTCAGACAACAGAGCGATTCCCTACGGCTGGGGAGCGCCGTCGTTGGCGGAGGGCGCGATTGTCGCATGCGCATTGGTGGTGCGAGAGCCCAATGAAGCGGATGGTAAACGCACCCTTCGTGCCGACCGAAATTCACGTCAACACGGTCCCAGGAGACGCCGGGATGTCCATGGCCGCACTACGCCGACTCTGCCGAAAGTGAGGCTCTAAAAGCCCGGACTTGACGTCGCCATCACATCGCCCTTTTTATCAAAGCCTATTACTCACTCGGGCTGCCGGACAGGATAGTTCAGCACTCAGTCCGCCGCCCTCGTGATCGCGAAGGCTTAATGAAAATTGATGCAGCCGCGCTATGGCTGCGACAAGGCTCAATCCGAGCCCATATCCCGGATCATGGCGGCTGCGGTCGAGGCGATAGAAGCGCCGGAGCACGTTGCCCCGCTCCTCGAAGGGAATGCCGGGTCCCGTATCCCAAACCCGCACGACCGCTGCTGTCGGCGTGCCAACAAGCTCGAGCCCGACC